>JBAZSL010000007.1:0-73076 GCA_041662445.1 Candidatus Babeliales bacterium | reverse complement strand
GCAGCCAGACGGCATTGCTCGTCGTTCAGCACAAACAGCGTTGTATCACATTCTGGATGTTACGACGCGGTGGCTGGCGCCAGTTTTATCATTTCTTGCTGAAGAAGTTTCTGATTTTTATCAAAAAGACAAAAAACAATCGATTCATCTTCAAGCTTTTCCTGCCATACGTGATATGTGGTCGCACGTGAGTGGGCTGAATATGGTAGGACAAGGGCAATGGATTATGCTTGAATCCCTCCGCGCTGCTGTTCTGAAAGCAATTGAGGAACAGCGTGAACAGGGCATTATCAAGCATCCCTATGAAGCAGAAGTGACCTTGTTCATTGATCCATCGTCGTCAGAATCTTCACTTTTTACTGCACTTGTACATGGACTGAAAGATAAAGGTGAAGATGAGCTTCGCTTTTTGGCCGATTGGTTTGTGGTCTCTAAAGTAGTTATTGCAACAGAACCACAAGATCTTGGTCCTTCGCTTGTTACCTGGGCTCGCGTTGGTATTCAGCGCGTGCATGGCGCCAAGTGTCCACGTTGTTGGCATTTTGATGCTGTCGACCATCCAGACAATCTGTGCGGCCGTTGCCAAAAAGTTCTTGAAAAAAAATAATCAAAAAAAGAGGGGCGCGTTGCGCGCCCCTAAAGATTGACCTCACATGCGTTTATGCATGAGAACTGTATCGACTAAATTATCAATCACCTGGCTGAGCGAGATTTCTTTTTTCTGCGCTTCTTTATTTATTAAGAAATGTCTTCTGCTCGTGGTGCGATAGGCGATATTCCCTTTAAAATCTTCTTCGTTTACGGGCTCTGGAATTTCCTCGCCATTTTCCATGTAAAATTCAAAAGCAGCTTTCATTGGCTCTTTAATAAGATCCATTCCCATATCAAGTGATGGAGCATCGGTGCAGATTCCAGGAAGCTCATTGACACGAACAACATATAATTTTTCTTTGCCCTTCCCGCAGACCTTTTCAACCGTATAGGTCCAAGGTAAATTTAAATAATGTTGTAAGCTTTTATATTTTTTCTTCGATTCCATGATCTCTTAGCACCTCCTGTAAATCAGTTATCTGGTAGGGTAGCAACTGCGGCCTTCGTTTGAATGTTACGTGTTTATAGCCAGTGTCGCAATTGATATCAATAATATTGTGGAATATCAAGCGAGGGCTTTTCTGTGCGCGCCCAGCGGCGCTTGCTCATTTAATTGTTCACATAATCCCAATATCCAGCAACCAGATTCAGCGAACCACCAGGCTTAACCTCAATCGACAAATCATGAGCTGGATTGCCATCACCAAAGGCGAACCCTTCTGAAAGGCTTTCGCCGCCGGCGTTAACCAAGAAGTTTTTATGATCTGCAATGAGCATTCCACGGGTCAGGCGCATGCCCGTAGTAGTTGAAGTGAGCGTGCAGCCGTCGATGAAGAATCGGGATGATTGATCGACCATGGCAAACAAGTCGCGGTTGGCAATTTGCGGAGCGTAGCTGAAGGTGATGCCAGAAAGATAAAGTTGTGAATCTCTGGCAATGCTCGAGGTCATATCCGAAGCGTAGACGAAGGTGTTGGTGCCGACGATGACGACATCTGGATCGAAGACGATAGCACCAGCAGTGAAGTTGAAGCTGTTATCAAGGTAGATGCCAACTTCGCTCAAGGTGAGAGAAGCGGTGCTGCCTGAACATATGAGATTGGTGTTCTTTAATCCGGTAAGCGCAACGCCATGTATGTTGAGTCTGCTATGCGGTGCAACGACAATGGCGTAAGGATCGACGGCGAGTTCTTTGCCGTTACCACAAATTTCACTAGAGCCGGTAAAGGTCCACTGGCGTTCAAGGGTTTGTGCTTGCAAGAGCTCAAGATGGACGCCATCGCCAAAGATAACGGAAGCGCCAGCACTGAGATTAAAGATCGCGTCAGTGTAATTTCTGAATGCTACGTGGTGGAAGACGACAGTACTTCCGGCAGTGATATCGATGACGCCTTTGGCAGGATATGTGAGGTTAATAGAATGTCCGTTGCCGTTAATAACACAGCTGTTATGGATGTACATGCGGTGGTCTGAAGACAAGAAAATGTCGCTTATAAGTTGATACGATGTTGTAGCGATGGTGATGTTAGAAGGCCCATGATCAATAGTTTGTAGTTGTTGATTGATCCAAGTGATAGCGTTGCTGTTATTAATGGCAAATTGGTTGGAAGTTGTGGAGACGATAGAGATAATCGCATTGCTATTATTGCGATCACCGAAGAGTAAGGCATTGCTGGTATTTTTGCAGCAATACAAGAGCGCGTTACTGGTAGTACGAGACAATTCATCTTGATCACTGGTGATATGAATAATGGCATTACTGTTGTTACGGATGCCACGAGCGAAGGCGTTGCTGTCGGTCCTGACAGTACGATCTAATCTGATAATGGCGTTGCTGTTGGTGCGATCACCAAAGAGCAATGAGTTGCTGGTAGTTCTGCAACAATACAAGAGAGCGTTACTGTTGGTGCGTGCAGTTACATCGAGTTTAACGATGGCGTTACTATTGTTGATAACAAGATTGCTGGTGGTTGAAGCGAGTTTGAGAATAGCATTGCTGTTGTTACGAATGCCACGAGCGAAGGCGTTACTGTCGGTTCTGACAGTACGATCTAATTTGATGATCGCGTTACTTGAATTTCTACAACAATAGAGCTGGGCATTGCTATTGGTACGATCACCGAAGAGTAGTGCGTTGCTGGTAGTTCTGCAGCAATAGAGTTGTGCGTTGCTATTGGTGCGGACCGTTACATCGAGTTTAATGATGGCATTACTGTTGTTAATAACAAGATTGCTGGTGGTTAAAGCGAGTTTGAGAATAGCGTTGCTGTTGTTACGAATACCACGAGCGAAGGCGTTGCTGTCAGTTCTGACCGTGCGATCTAGTCTGATGATCGCATTACTATTGGTACGATTGCCGAAGAGCAAAGCGTTGCTGGTAGTCCTGCAGCAGTAGAGGAGTGCGTTGCTATTGGTACGAGTAGTTACATCGAGTTTAACGATGGCGTTACTGTTGTTGATAACAAGATTGCTGGTGGTGGAAGCGAGTTTAAGAATGGCATTGCTGTTGTTACGAATACCACGGGCGAATGCGTTGCTGTCGGTTCTGACCGTGCGATCTAATCTGATGATTGCGTTGCTATTGGTACGATCGCCGAAGAGCAGCGCATTGCTGGTAGTTCTACAGCAATAGAGGAGAGCGTTGCTGGTAGTGCGAGAGAGGTCTGCTCCAGTTTCAGTAAGTTTGATGATGGCATTACTGTTATTACGTATACCGTAGGCGAAAGCGTTGCTGTCGGTTCTGACCGTGCGATCTAATCTGATAATAGCGTTGCTATTGGTGCGATTGCCAAAGAGCAAAGCGTTGCTGGTAGTTCTACAGCAATACAAGAGAGCGTTGCTGGTAGTGCGAGAGAGGTCTGCCCCAGTTTCAGTAAGTTTGATGATGGCATTACTGTTGTTACGAATACCGTAGGCGAAAGCATTGCTGTCAGTTCTGACGGCGCGATCTAGTCTGATAATAGCGTTGCTATTGGTGCGATTGCCGAATAAGAGAGCGTTACTGGTAGTCCTACAGCAGTACAAAAGCGCGTTGCTATTGGTACGGGATAGATAAAGCAGCGTGTTGCTATTGTTCTTAGTTAAAAAGAGCTTAGCATTGCTGTCGATGCGATCTAAATAGAGGATCGTGTTGCTGTTGGCAGTAATATCACTATCAAGGCTGGCAATGGCGTTACTGTTATCGTAGACCAAATCGGTAGGGGCTTCTGAGAAGCTTACTATTTTATCGCCACCGGCATATGCGGCGATATTATAATCCCCTTCACCCGTTCGTTTCTTAATAATAGAGCTTCTTCCCCACCCACTTGCAACTTGTGTTGGGTTTATGTAGAAACGTGCATTTGGATTTAGCACGAATGCGGATTCGCGATTAACGAACGTCAAATTACCTGCGGTGCAAAAGTGCATTAAGCCTATGAAGGCAAAAAACAAAATTGTGCGCCATAAAAAACACGATCGATGATTCATGACTGCGGTCCTCTCCTTGTTGGCACTATCATTTTTTAGTCGTTTTGAACTTCTTCTTTTTCCCTTATTAGATGAGGTGTGTATATTTTTTTGCTTAAAGTAAATTAAGAAAATCCTAACGAAACGCATTGATGCATTCAATGATTTTGAAAAAAAATATATTTTACTAACCTCGATTGGACTTATCGAGAAGCTCGCTTGTCATGTTGAAGTTCGACCTGTTCCGTCGTGTTTGTTTTAAACGAAGTTGGAATAACGAAAAAGGGCGCCGCTTCGCGCCCCATCGTATTTGATTAAGCGTTCACATAATCCCAAGATCCAGCAATCAGGTTGAGAGAACCACCAGGCTTAACTTCGATAGATAAATCATGAGCCGGATTACCATCACCAAAGGCAAAGCCTTCTGAAAGGCTGTTGCCGCCGGTGTTATCCAAGAAGTTCTTATGATCTGCAATGAGCATTCCACGGGTCAGTCGCATGCCTGTAGTAGTTGAAGTGAGCGTGCAGCCGTCGATGAAGAAGCGGGAGGATTGATCGACCATGGCGAACAGGTCACGGTTGGCAATTTGAGGTGCGTAGCTGAAGGTGATGCCAGAAAGATAAAGTTGAGAATCTCTGGCAATACTCGAGGTCATATCTGAAGCGTAGACAAAGGTGTTGGTGCCGACGATGACAACATCAGGATCGAAGACGATAGCACCAGCAGTGAAGTTGAAGTTGTGATCAAGGTAGATGCCAACTTCGCTGAGTGTAAGTGATGCGGTGTTACCAGCGCAACAGAGGTTGCTGCTCTTTAATCCGGTAAGCGCAATGCCATGTATGTTGAGTCTGCTATGAGGTGCAACGACAATGGCATAAGGATCAACGGCGAGTTCCTTGCCGTTACCACAAATTTCACTAGCTCCTGTGAATGTCCACTGGCGTTCAAGCGTTTGCGCTTGCAAGAGCTCAAGATGGACGCCATCACCGAATATAACTGAAGCACCAGCACCGAGATTGAATACAGCGTCAGTGTAATTTCTGAATGCTACGTTTTGGAATACAACAGTGCTTCCTGTCGCGATATCGATAACGCCATTTGTAAGGCACGCACAATAAATAGAATGTCCGTGACCATTAATAACACTGCTGTTTTGAATGTACATGCGGTGGTCTGAAGATATAAAGACGTCGTGAGAGAACTGATAAGAGGTCGTGTTGATGGTGATGTTGGTAGGCCCATGATCAATGGTTTGGAGTTGTTGATTGAGCCAGACGATGGCGTTGCTGTTGTTGATAACAAATTGGTTAGAAGTGGTAACGGTTATTGAAATAATGGCATTGCTGTTATTGCGATCACCGAAGAGCAGGGCGTTGCTGGTGGTTCTACAGCAATACAGGAGAGCGTTGCTAGTGGCGCGTACAAGATCAGATCCTTCGCTAGCAAGCGTAAGAATAGCGTTACTGTTGTTACGAATACCACGAGCGAAGGCGTTACTGTCGGTCTTGACAGTGCGATCTAATCTGATAATAGCGTTACTGTTGGTGCGATCACCAAAGAGCAATGAGTTGCTGGTAGTTCTACAACAATAGAGCTGGGCGTTGCTATTGGTGCGGACCGTTACATCGAGTTTAATGATGGCATTACTGTTGTTGATCACGAGATTGCTGGTGGTTGAAGCGAGTTTGAGAATAGCATTGCTGTTATTGCGTATGCCACGAGCGAAGGCGTTGCTGTCGGTCCTGACGGTGCGGTCTAATCTGATAATGGCGTTACTGTTGGTACGATCGCCGAAGAGAAGAGCATTGCTGGTAGTTCTACAGCAATATAAGAGAGCGTTACTGGTTGTACGAGAAAGATCATCTGTTTCATTAGAGAGAAGAATAATGGCGTTGCTGTTATTGCGAATACCACGAGCGAAAGCGTTACTGTCGGTTCTGACAGTGCGATCTAATCTGATGATCGCGTTACTGTTGATACGATCACCGAAGAGGAGTGCGTTGCTTGTGGTTCTTGAGAGATCAGAAGTTTGAGAAGCAAGATTGAGAATGGCATTACTGTTGTTACGAATACCACGAGCGAAAGCGTTGCTGTCAGTTCTGACAGTGCGATCTAATCTGATAATCGCGTTACTTGAAGTTCTGCAACAGTAGAGCTGCGCATTGCTATTAATTCTATCACCAAGCAAGAGAGCATTGCTGTTGTTACGAATACCACGAGCGAAAGCGTTACTGTCGGTCCTGATAGTGCGGTCTAATCTGATAATCGCGTTACTGTTGTTGCGATCGCCGAAGAGAAGAGCGTTGCTGGTAGTCCTGCAGCAGTATAAGAGAGCGTTACTGTTGGTACGGGCAGTTACATCGAGTTTAATGATGGCATTGCTGTTGTTGATAACAAGATTACTGGTAGTGAAAGCGAGGTTAAGAATCGCATTACTGTTATTGCGAATACCACGAGCGAAGGCGTTGCTGTCGGTCCTGACGGTGCGGTCTAATCTGATAATCGCGTTACTGTTGGTACGATCGCCAAAGAGCAAGGCATTGCTGGTAGTTCTACAGCAATATAAGAGAGCGTTGCTTGTGGTTCTTGAGAGATCAGAAGTTTGAGAAGCAAGATTGAGAAGGGCATTACTGTTGTTACGAATACCACGAGCGAAAGCGTTACTGTCGGTCCTGACAGTGCGGTCTAATCTGATAATCGCGTTACTGTTGTTGCGATCGCCAAAGAGCAAGGCATTGCTGGTAGTTCTACAGCAATATAAGAGAGCGTTACTGGTTGTACGAGAAAGATCGTCTGTTTCATTAGAGAGAAGAATAATGGCGTTGCTGTTATTGCGAATACCACGGGCGAAGGCATTGCTGTCGGTCCTGACAGTGCGATCTAATCTGATAATCGCGTTACTGTTGGTACGATCGCCGAAGAGCAATGCATTGCTGGTAGTTCTACAGCAATACAGGAGAGCATTGCTGTTGGTACGAATCTGCGTTTCAAGATCATCAGTAGATGACGTGACAAGATCAAGATTGGTTGCTGTTTTGATGGTGCCGCTTGAAACGAGTGACAAGTACTTGCTGATCGGCCCTGAGCCGAACGTGAATTTACCGTGACTTGTTTGGTCGAGTGGGTCTTGCCAGAGCGTAACGCCATCGACAGTCATTGAAGCTTTTTGATCGAGTAACCAGTTGTAATTTTTCATGCCAACGGTAGTTGGCCCATTGACGATGATGCCGCCAATAGTTGTCGAGAAATTGTTATCCAGCTCAAGATATGAATTTGAAAGTTTGAGCGTTGATGTGTCGCTCATGAAATTGATATTGCCTTTTCCAGAACCGAGCCCTTTGATCCCTATATTGTCCAGAGCCAATGTTGCTCCGGGACGAATGGTCAAGGCGCCACGATTTGATAAATCAAAAATGTTGCCATTACCATTAATGTGCATCAACCCACCAAGTGTCCAGGTGCTGGAAAGACTTGCTTTTGAATTCAAACAAATATCACCAGATGTCAGACCTTGCCAGTAAATGGTACTTGTCATGTTGGTTTCAGCAGGACCAAAAGATACCTTGGTTCCAAGGAACTGAACCTTACCAGAGCCAGTGATCGTTTTATCCGCGGCGAAGAACCCATCAGCGGTCAAGACGAGCGTGCCGCCGTTGAGCAAAATATTACAGAATAAGGGGGTAGTGCATGCTGTTTGCAAAGTTACCGTATGATCTTTCAGTGATAACGATCCGCCGAATCCAGCGGCCCCTGCAAAATATGATGTACCTGCAGTAGCGATGACATCGTCGGTAGTATAGCCTTCTATTATCTGGTAAAGATCACCATTAAGAAGTTTGTAGGGATGTACGCCACCATGTACGTTTAGTTTTTTAACAGAATAACCGGCACCGCGGGAAATTTTTGTAACATTTTGCGAAACAAGCGCTACGCCGGCATCAGGAACCACCCCAATATCGGTAGGGTTTTCGGTTATGACGGTCCCATCTTGAAACGTTAAGTCTGTTTTGGCTCTCAAACCAGTTGGACTTTGAATGATGAGCGATGATGCGGGGCTGCCAAAAACAAGACGATTATTTTGATTGTTCTGATAATAAATACTTCCAGTTTTGAGCGTGACCGATACTCCTGGATTGATTTCTAGAGCAAAGTCATTATCCAATGTTCCATCGCCAAGCACCAATCCGTATTCATATTTTGGTGTATCAACTTCGATGGCTGATGTGTCCTGAACTTCTAGTATTCCCTTGGTCAAGAGCATGCCGGATGAAGTGATATGAAGTGTTCCACCATTCAAAATTATTTTTGATGTTAAAGGATCAGCGAGCACCAATGGTTGTTGTTCTGGATCAGTAATAGTTGAATCTTGCCGCCCGATTGAAAAGCGCGTGTTAGGCCATATCCCCATACTACATTGTGAATCGATGCTGCTTGTCTGCGTGCTTGCATACGTAAACGTAAAGATAGCATCCAGTCCATCAAGGGTGCCAAAGTTGGTGTCATAGTAGAAATATATACTACCCTTATCAAACAAGTAGTCGCCACTAAGAAGTAGGTCAACAAAGTTGAATGTAATTTCGCAATTATTGTCACTACATGCGATTGGGTTTGTTCTTGAGAGATTGTTGATAGACGTATTTTTAAACTCTACTTTTGCGCCACGTTCAAGAATAACAGTGCCGGTAGTATCAAAATCAATAATGTAGCCCTGCCCATCCATCACAATGGCTCCACTAAACGTCCAAATGCCGGATAGTGTTACATCGTTGTTAAATTTCAGGCTGCCACCATTGCCTATCCAGTACATGTTTCCATCCCATTCAGCAGCCTCAGTTCCAAGTTCAAGTGATTGATTTCCTATGTCGACCGTTCCAGTTCCCTGAAGGGTGAATCCGGGAGCTGCGACAACATTTTGAGTGAGTGCAATTCTGCCACCATTAAGAGCAATGGTATTTATTCCAATAGTATTGGCGATATCCCAGGTAAGGCTTGCAGTTGCATCTTGAAGGGTGATGGTACCAAGTGGTCCACCAACGCCAGAAAGAAGTGCTCCTTGTCCCACGATGGAAAGGTTTTCGATAGAGTTGCCACGAGTTACGGCAATACTGTCGTTGGGCCCTAGCGTTATATTTAAAGGATCGATGAGCGTTCCCGTGACATTGTAATCGCTCAGAATGTCAGCGTGATCAAAGCGTAGATTTTCGGCGGTTATATAGGCGCCTGGATCGATGGAAAATGGTGTAGCGACCCTTGGTCTAAACCAACCATCGGTGAGTGTTACGCCGGTCTTTGCAACAAACCCGCCAGGGCTTTGGATGTTCAGTGCCGATGCTGGGCTACCAAAAATAATGCGGTTAGCGTTATTGTTCTGATAATACATGGCTCCGGTTTTAATATTGAGCTGTACGCCGGGGTCAAGTAGTAACACACAATCATTCTCTAATGTTCCATCCCCAAGTACCAAGCCGTATTCGTATTTTGGTGTATCGATTTCTAGATTTGACGTATTTTCAACTCGCAGCGTTCCCTTTGTCAGGAGCATTCCTGATGATGTTATGTGTAAAGTTCCGCCATCCAAAATTAATTTTGATGTTAATGGATCATTAAAGACCAGTGGTTGCTGCTCTGGATCGATCTTGGTTGAATCTTGCCGCCCGATTGAAAAGCGCGTGTTAGCCAATACCTTGAAATAACAAAATGAATCGATGGTGCTTGTCTGCGTACTGGCGTAGGTAAACGTATAGCCGTAATCAAACCCATCAATGGTTCCTACGGTAGAGTTGTAATAAACATAAAGACTACCCTTATCAAACAAGTAATCTCCAGCAAGCAACAGGTCAGCAATTATAAGTTTAATTTCGCAATTATTGTCCTTGCATACTATCTGGTTCCTTCTCGACAAGTTGTACAAGGACATATGGCTGAATGTTACGTGTGCACCACGCTCAAGAATAATGGTACCGGTTTGGCCTAAATCAATGAGATAGTCTTGTCCATCGACAGCAAGATTCCCGCTGAATGTCCAAATTCCTGATAGGGTCACATTGTTGTTGAGCTTGAGAGATCCTCCATTGCTTGCCCAGTAGATATTCCCAGCCCATTCGGTGGCTGCTGATCCTAATTCGAATGTTCTGTCACTTATATCTACCGTTCCCGTTCCGCCAAAGGTAAAACCAGTGGTAGCTTTAACGTCTTGGGTTATAGCAAGCATACCTCCGTTCAGATAAATAGCGCTTTCCCCAATCTCACCTGCAACGTCCCATATGAAACTTGCGTTTGCATCATAAAGCGTGATGGTGCCGAGCGGACCGCCGAGACCAGAAACTGAAGCGCCTTGTCCGTTAATGATGAGGTTTTCGACGGAGTTGCCGCGATTAACAAAAATGTAATCATTAGAGCCGAGGATTGTATTAAATGGATTGAGCAGTGTTCCGGTTACGTTGTAATCAGCGAAGATATCGGCGTACTCAAATCGTACGTTGTGTGCGGTTACATACACATTAGGGTCGGAATAAAAAGAGCTGTCCATTGATGGTCTCATCCATCCATCGATGAGCGAGACTGGTTGTTTAAAATATAACGATACGGTCTCAATGAGGGTCATTTTTGCCTGTCCGTCGAATTGCAACAATGTGGGTGTTTGGTAAGCATCAAGAACAATAGCGCCGTTGCTTATGGTAAGGTTGGTGCCATTTCCATGAAGTATGAGCGTTGGGCTATTAATACTGGAAACGCCGTCGCCAAAGACAAGCGCTTGTGTTGTTTTACTTTGATTTGTATCGGTGTAATCAACAACGAAGTCTGATTTATTGTAAACATCAATAGTACCTTTTTTAAGGACAAGCCCTGAGTTGGTGACGTGAAGCGTGGCGTTATCAATCACCAGATGTGCAGAACTGTTTTCAAATTCAAGCGGTTGGCTTGTGCTTGCGGATGCCCCTAGTCCGGTATCTTGGGACTTGCCTATTTCAAATATGGCTTTGTTACTAAACGTAAGAAATGCGTTGCTGTGAATGGTTGAGGTGTTTGCGGTTGAATAAGCAAACGTATGGGGGCCGGTTACCACAACATCGTTATACACTTCCCACGAGCCGTCACCAAAAACAACGTCGCTATTAAGTCCTATTTTACTATCATTGAGGCTTAGTCGTGATGTTTTTCCCTGCAAGGCAAAGGCATTGGGTCGTTCAAAGAATAAATTACTATTGCTAACGCCGAGAAAACTATTGGTGGCAATGTTGATGGTACCATCTCCAGTAAAAGTCATGCCATTGCCACGGCCGTTGACGGTGCAGTTGCCAATAAAGGTGAGAGGGGTGCCAATGGTGAGATTGCTGTTAAGAAAAAGATTAACATTGTTGAAGATGAAAGGTGAGTAGTTTTCTTTGTAGATCGAAAGATAGCGGGTTGTGTTATCAGCACGTGCTATGTAGGTGCCATCGGTGTTGGAAAATTTTACGGCGTTGACCGGATTTCCTGTTTCAATGTTGTATACATTGGTGAGCGCATACGATGTGGTGTTAAAGAGAAAAAATTGGTGTTCGCTGCCAGAAAATGAGCCGAATCCAGCAGTGAGCTCTGTTGCATTTGGTTTCCAACTGAGAGCATTTGTTATTGCAGCGATGGTTGCTAGTGCTTTGAATCCTATGGTATTGGTCGCCGCGGTGTGTTGATAGGTTCTAATGTTGCCGCTGGTAAAACCAAGAGCAATATAGGTGCTGGTTGGAGACCAATCGAGAGATCTGATTCCTGTGGCAATATTATAATTTTTTAAGTGGCTAAGACTTGTCGAGGCGGTGCTATCGAAATTATATAAATGTAATCTTCCGCCACTTGTACCAACAATAAAGTCATCTTTGTTCCCTACTGGCGCCCAGTGAATATTGTCATAAGTGGAACTTCCGCCAAGCGCGGCGTTGTTAGTTGCGGTGCAGCGATTATCCAGGAGTTCTGTGCCGGTGTTGAAGCGATAGGCATACACTACAGAACCAGCAACTGCGAGATAGCTTCCGCGTCCTTGCCATGCAACTGATGCTATGGTTCCGGGAGGGTTTTGAGTATTTTTAAGAGTGAGCGTATTCGGCCCAGGGGTGAAGAGATATACGCGAATTTTGCCGGATGTGTAGGATGATGCAACCGCGAGATAATAACTATTTGGTCGCCACCGAACCGAGGTGCCACTACCACTCAACTCGACGCCTCTAAGTAGGCTCAGCGCGGTGCCGTTAAAAGAGTAGATAAGCAGCTCGTTACCCGTTCCACTGCTCATGACGACTGCTAAGTATTGATTGTTGTATGACCAGTCGACTGAAAAGATAGCTCGTGTTGCTGTTGTACGTGCAACAAGGGCGAGCGTGCGAGCTCCTGATGGGTTGGTGCGGCTTGCAAAAGTGTTGGAACTTTGAGAAAGATTGACCGCATGATCTTGTCCGATAATGCTGCCAAGGTCGGCAAACGTTCCGGTATTGGTAAGGGTAAGGTCGCTTTGAAGATACAGTTTGCCGCCACGTAGTGAAACCGGGCCTGCAACGGGATAAATGGAATTGAAGGTACAGCTTACGGAGCTATCAACAAATGCAAAACCGTTTTTGGCGGCGCCAAATGTTCTGATGATGTTGTCGGTGCTACCCGGAATGCTGAAGGGGTTGACGATGGAGACCGCGGTATCTGAACCGTAGCTTACGGCATGAAGCGTTGGTGTTGGGAAAAATAAAATAAAAGGCGCGATGATAGTAATGGTGTTTTTGCAGCGATAGCTAAATGCCATGAGAATGATCTCCTTTTTGTGGAAATTATCAAAGACATGGCTGCAGCATATTTGGGTGGTTTATGGGAATGCAAGAGTTTAAGATTTGTTTTGATACTAGGGCTGGCAGAGGGCTATAAGCAAAATATTCTAAACGGCCGCTGCTTTTCCTGCGGGATCTGGTGCTACAGCTGCTGCTGGTGCTGCAACTGGCGCGGGAGCAGCTACCGGAGCGGGCGCAGCAGGTTTTGGCGCAGGCTCCAACTTGTTGAGCTTCTTGTTAATCTGCTCAAGTTTTTTCGTAAAAGCTTCTGGGGGGAAGGGGAATTGTGACCCGAGCGTCTCAAGCCGTTTCTTTTGCTCTTTGAAAGCGCTGCGAATCGCGTCGACTTGTGCCGGAGCTTCAATATCACGCACTGCGGCAAACTGTTTTTTCCATTCTGCTTGATCTTGATTTAAGAGCTCTCGCGCACGCTCTTCAACGATTTTGTTATTATTTTGCGTAAGTGCATGCTGTATGTCCGCTTGTGGGTAAAGTTTAAGCGTTGCCGCTTGTTCTTGTTCTCTGCCCGGCGCAGTAATCGTAGCAGCTCTGAGGATGAGCGGCGCAAGTTCTGTAAAAAATTTGCTAAGATTTTTCTCGGCAGCTTTTATTTTGTCGGGCTGTTTTGTGGAGCTTGGCTCCATAAGACGAGCCATATGCCCTCGCTTCTTGATGCCTCCAGCCTGCGATGTTTTTTCGGTGGCTTCTTCGGGTAAATTCTCTTTTGCCCGTTCAATGCGTTCAAGCTGGTGGGCAAGTTTTGAAAGTGTTTGCGTGGTAAGAAGGTAGCGAGCTGCTTCATCTGGTGCCATTGCTTTGGTAGCAGCAAGCGCCTGTTTTGCGGTTTCAGCCGTTCGATTTATGGTGTTTATGGCATGGCTAACAGGATCTTGCCCTGCTGCTTGGTCAGGCGACCTGCCATGAGCCGTCTCAGCTTCTTTTTCTTTGGTGACTTTTCCGGGAGCCTGTTTGCTTGTGCCGCCTGGTTGCGATGTAGATGTAGATAATCCAGACGCTGAAGGTGTATAGCCTGACGGTGCGGTTGTATCAGGATTCCACAATGAGTTGAGATTGTTCCACCAGGGAGCGGCCTGCGGCTCATGATAGGGGGTATAGGGAGCCGTAGATGGCGCATAAGGGCTACGCGAAGGTTGATAGGGGCTGCGCCACCAATCTCCTGCGCTTCCTTGGTAAGTTTTCTGTGCCCGCTTAGCTTGTGCCGCTTTTTCTTTTGCGGTTTGAACAGTAACAAGTTTTTGGGTGGCTTCTTCAATTTCTTTTGAGGTAACAAATGTAGTGAGCCCTTTTTCAATGGAGCTCAGGTAGTTGAGTGCATTGTTAATTGACCGCTCAAGTTGCGAAAGCGTGCCTTGGTGACGATACACGCCAAGAGGGGAATCGTGCTGATGTTGATCTTTTTCTTGGTGCTCGTCAGATGATTTTGTTGACGACGCGCCTTTGCGCGCAAGCTCTTGAAGTAATGTAATGGGTTCTTCTTCTTCATTAAGTATGGTGATTTGAGGGAGAACTCTTTTTATCGTTTTCAAACAATCGACAATTTTCCGGCGTGTTTCGTCGATGTCCTTGGCCATGGTTTGCGGTGGCACCAAAAATAGTTTTATGTAGTTTGTGTTTCCACCAATTTGATTGACCATGATAATGATGTGCTCCAAAGATTTCTGATACAGCGTACGGAAATCAGATCTAAAGTGATCAGAGAGCGCTGAAGAACGACTCATTATCGTATTTTTAAGTTCGGTGAGATGGGTAATAAATCCATCGTATGTTGGCTCCGGGCGATCGGCGTTATTGTCATCCATGACCGTACGGAATGCTGCAATAGAATCGAGTGTAGGTTCGGTGATTTTCTGACGGTCAATTTCTACGGTCTGTAACTCAGGTGTTACAAAAATAGATTCAGGATCTGTTTTTTCGGGTAATGGTAGTTGCGTGATAACTGGTGCCGGCGGTAATTGTTCTGGCAACCGGGGTGTACCAGCGACCGAGGCGCCGCCATCTGAATCTTTGCGTGTTTTATGAGTAGCTTCTTGTTCTTCTGCTTTTTTAAGTTCTGCCTCAAGCTCTTTGAAAAACGACTCAATATCAAATGACTCTTCTGTTGGTTGTGCCGGTTGTGCTAAAGCTGGGCCGTTGCAGGACAAGAGGAGGATGGCGATGTACGCACTACATGAAAAAATGTTCTTCATATTGGTCCCCTCAGTTTTTAAATATTACTATTATAAAATCTATGCTCTTTGCCATGGAGTGTCAACACTCTGGTATTACCGGGTTGAAAGGTGAAAGGATGAAGGGTTCAGACGGTTTCTTGCTTCTTGAGTTAGCGGTAGCGCTTGTCTTGATGAGTAGTGTGGTGGTGGTGACGTTACATCTTGTTAACGATATTGCCATCTTGTATCGCGAAGTTATCGTGTCGACGTCGTTGTTGCGTGTAACACAAGCGGTATACGAGGGTGGTAACGAACAGCGCGATGCTGACGTTGCGGAGAGTTTTGACGTTGCAGTTCATCCCCTGACTACAAGTAACGCTGTTGCTCCCGCGCAGGATGTTTTTTCATGGATAGCCCAGCATGTTATGGCGCATAGAATAGTGGTGCATCCACACAATGATGTACGTCATACGTCATTCGACGTTACGGTGGTTGATGATGATGATAAAGCAGGCGTCAGCATTTACGCTTCTTGAGCTGCTGGTATACGCCACATTGGTATCGTTGCTTGCTCTTGGCGTGGGCGGCTTTTGTTCCACAATCTATTCGTCGCTTATTAAGCTTCAACGGCCAGCATGTGCAACAGTTGAGACAGCAACAATCCTTGATGTCATTGCACGTGATCTTATGTCCTCCTCACCAAGTCCTGCATCATGGGATACTAAAAATTTTGTGATGACGTGCGAATATTTAGACGCTGCCTATGCTCCGGTGCGTGTGCAGGTTGGATGGGAGACAACGGTGCTTGCTAATGGAAGAAGTGGGGTGCGGCGGAGTGAGGGTGTGTATAATTTCCATACGCGTCGATGGACCAAGCGGGGCATAAGTATTATGGGGTGCGCTCTGAGTACATTGAGACTTGAATTATTCCTGGGCCGCGATCGGCGTATGATTAAACGTGCACGCATACGCTATGAGACACATGATGGACAAGTTTGTTACCACCACCCCGTGAAGTTACGATCTCGGATGCTGACATGAAGAGTAAGCAAGGTTCAGCGTTGCTCATTGTTATGGTGATGTCTCTTTTGTTAACAATGCTCGTGCTCCATGCGTGGTTTGTTGCGGGCTTGTATCATGATCTTGCGTGCCAACGCGCCATATGTCATCACAACTTTTCTCAAGCAGAAGCAATTTTTGATGCCGATCTTGTTTTTATACAACATCACTTTGATGCGCTGTATAAAAAAACGTTGGGTGCCGACAACGTGCTTGTATATGATATGAGCAAACTTTTGCATTACTGGTTTCCATCGGCAGCGCAACGATCGATAGTATTATCGCTGCGCTGTGCGCGTGATGCAAAGCGGCAAGATCCTGCTCTTTTGTGCGGTATACAATTGTGTGAACGCGGTATTCTCATTTGCAGCCTTCGTTGTATGCTGACCAAAGTATCTTGTACAACGGCTCAGATTGAGGAGAAGCGCTTTGTGGTATCGCATTGGACTTTCGGCGTTGATGTTTAATCTCGCTTTTTTTTGTCCTGAATATTGTGGCGTGCTTATACTTTTTTTTCTCGTGCCACTCGTTGGCGTTGCGCGCGCATCACGTCACGCTGGGCGTGATGGATTTATGTGGGGGTTATGCACCTTCGGGCCGCATTTTTCGTGGTTGTTGTTAGTGGTGCTTCGTCATTCTTCGGCGCATTGGTTGCTGGCGGTTCTCATTTATAGTGTCGTTGTGACCTGCTTTTCGCTCTCAAGTGGTCTTTGGCTGTGGAGCGCGGCACGTTTTTTTTCGGGCACGCGTAAAATTTTTTGGTTTGTAGGTGTTTCATTGGTGTATTGGTTTGTCGCCATTGATTGGGTGGTTCGTCCCTTGGGATTTGTTGGATATCCGTTTATCAACCCATTGGTGCCGCTTGCGGCGTATCGTCCATTTCTTCGTATTGTTTCATTGTGCGCGATGATGGTGGTTGGCAAACAGACAACGGTACATGATGTTGAGGGTCTTGGATATTGTCCTCCGGTTGTTAACCGCGTGATGAATGCAGATGCTGCGTGGCGGAGGAATCCTTACGGTGTTGGACAGAAGATTTATGAACAGTTTGTTCGGTTGCATGCGCAGCAACTCTCTGCGCCGCGAGCAACGATATGGGTTACGCCAGAAAGCATGTTTTGTTTTCCGTTGAATTATTATCCATGTGTTATTGCGCAATGGGATCGGGCGTGTGCGCTTAATGAGCATGTGCTTATGGGAAGCGTGATTGAGCGGGATGGACGGTTTTTTCAGGCTGTTTTTTGGTTGCACAAAGGTCTGATAATTAAATTTTATGTTAAAAAACTTCTTACCCCATTTGTTGAAAAGATGCCTCCTTCATGGAGAAGAGTTTCTGCCCTTAAGAAGGCATTTATTGGCGACACGGTTGAATTTTGTGATGGTGTTGATACGTGTGGGGTCTCTTTTTTTGATATGGAAAACAATCTGCGCGTTGTCCCGCGTATTTGCCTAGAATTTTTCTTTTGTCAGCCACATGATTTTGATGACGTGCGTAAGGGCACGCGTAATGTTTGGGTTTTTTTATTTGCTAATGATAGTTGGTTCGACGGTGTTTTTAGAAAAATTCTTTTTCTATCAGCACAACTTAAAGCAAATTACATTCATCTTCCCGTTGTATATTGTGGGCATTTTGGATATCACAAAATTATTCCTGAAACGATCTAAGGGTTTATTGGCTCTTTTCTACGGGATGTGCCATTGACCAATTTTTGCTTTATACTGGTGGCAATCTAAAACAAGAGTCTTATATATAAAAAACAAATGAGGGTGTCATGCAAGTCTACATGCTTAAAGACGTTGAACGCGTAGGGATGACAGGGCAGATTATTACCGTAACAGATGGTTACGCAACAAATTTTCTTATCCCACGCCATTTAGCGGTTGAAATAACACCCGCCAATGCCGATTTTTATAAAACGAAAAAGCATCGTGAGCAGGTGGCTGTTGAAGTTGTGAGCAGCAAAGTTGCCATGGTTGCTGAGCGTATTAAATCTCTTCACCTTCTCATCAAAGAACGTGTTCACGATGATGGAAAATTGTATGGGTCAGTAGGCGCCGAGGAAATTGTTGCTCTTCTGCGCGAAAAAGACATTGTGATTAACAAGAAACAAGTTGAGTTCAACAAATCTGTTAAGAGCATCGGCGAACACAAAATTACGATTCGACTTACGTCAAAGTTGCAACCACAGTTGACGCTCAAAGTTGAGCCATCACTTCAGAAATAACGGTTATTGATATGACCGAGAACCCTTCACGTGTAGGGCAATGGCGTAGGGAATCAGCATCGCCTGAGGGGTTATTAGGTAAAAGTTTACCGGCAAGTATCGAGGCTGAGAAATCGGTGCTTGCCGCGCTTTTGCTTGATGATCAACTGATTACACTTGTTGCAGATATTCTGAGGCCGGCCGATTTTTATAGCAATCAGCACGGTACTCTTTATCAGGCGATACTTGAGCTTACGCAGGCCAATAAAAAAATTGATCTTCTGGTTCTCCAGGACCATCTCCAAAACAAAAACTTATTGGAAGCGGCAGGGGGCATTGCCTACCTCATGGAGTTGCAGGAAGATATTCCTGCTCTTGGATTAATGGCGCAACATGCGCGCATTGTCAAAGATAAGGCGGTGCTGCGTGAACTGATTCACTCAGCTGCTGGCATTATTACCTCGTGCTACGATCGCTCGAGTGAACAAATTGATACAGTTCTTGATAGTGCCGAACAGAAAATTTTTCAAATTTCAAATCGACTCGTAGCTCCAGCGTTTGTTCGTATTGATGACCTGCTCAAAAAAACTTTTCAGCAATTGGCGCTGGTCAAAACGACTCACGAGGGGGTGACGGGTGTGCCGACGGGATTTGTCGCTTTTGATCGTATGACCTCCGGAATGCAGCGGGGTGATCTTTTAATTTTGGCGGCTCGCCCTTCGATGGGCAAAACGGCCTTGGCTCTTAATATCGCACTTTCGGCATGGCAAGCCGGTGGGGCGGTTGGAATCTTCTCGCTTGAAATGGCTGCCGAGCAGCTGGTATTGCGTATGCTTTCAGCCGAGTCTCGAATTCCTCACCAAAAAATACGTAATGCGTTGGTGAGTCCTGATGAATGGATAACGGTGACTAATGCTGCAGGTAGGCTTGCTGAAGCAAAGATTTTTATCGATGATTCACCGTCACTTAATATTATGGAGTTGCGCGCAAAGGCTCGCAAACTAAAGGCTCAAGAGAATGTTTCCTTAATCGTTATCGACTATTTACAATTGCTGCATTCTCATCAGCGGCATGAAAATAGAACGCAAGAAATCTCTGCTATTTCGCGAGCGCTTAAGGCGCTGGCAAAAGAACTTGATATTCCCGTGTTGGCCCTTTCGCAGTTATCACGATCGCTTGAAAACAGGATGGATAAACGGCCATTGCTTTCAGACTTGCGTGAATCTGGCGCTATTGAGCAGGATGGCGATGTCATATTTTTCATTTATCGTGAGGCAGTATATAACCCGGATACTGAGCGTCCCGACATTGCCGAAGTCATTGTGGGAAAACAGCGTAACGGTCCGGTGGGGAATTTTAACGTTCGTTTTATCGGAGAGATAACGCGTTTTGAGGATCTTGGCCCTGGGGAGTTGTAATGAAGCCAACGGTTATTCTTGGCGTTGATCCTGGTTTTCATATAACCGGCTATGCCGTCAGTAGCATAGAGGACCGTCGGGTGCTTCTGCGTGATTGTGGCTTTTTAAAAATGAGCCCGCAGCACCACTTGTCCCAGCGAGTAGGGCAGTTCTATAATTTCATGAACGATAAAATTGCAACCTTTAATGTTACGGCGCTTGCGCTTGAGACTTCGTTCTTGGGTAAGAATGCGCAAACGTTTCTTAAGTTGGGGTATCTTCGGGGAATCCTTTATTTATTAGCCGACCAAAAGGGGTTGACGCTTTCGGAATTTGCACCGCGGGAAGTTAAGATGGCAACTACGGGCTTTGGCGGGGCGAGTAAAGAGCAGGTTGCGGCGATGGTACTACGGCTATTCCCGGGGCTGACGGAATTTGGCGCTATCGAACGAGCGGATGTAACCGATGCCCTTGCAATATGCCTCTGTGGCGTTTGGGCGTGCCAGCGGCAATCACTGTATCAAATGAAGTTGTAGTTATAGATCTCGACCCAGAATCACCAAATATTGGATCAATCAAAAATCTCTCAGGCGATGTGTTGCTGGTGGGCTTCGCGGCGAAAGGGTGCATATCCATAACGTCTGATAATGATTATTATGTTAATTTATTGCCATGACGAGCAAAATTATTGCTTTCATCATTCCATCTTGCCTATGCTTATTCCCAGGCATTAAAAATAAATATTTAAACTAAACAAGGCTTTAATAATTAAAAAAAAGGATGAATAAAAAAGACATAAGGATATTAAACATACAAATAACAAATAAAGATAAGGATAAGGATATAAGAATAAATAATAAGGACGTTAAGGAAAATAAGGAGAACAAAGAATGAGGATAAACATAGTGAAAATAAAGAAAATTATTTATTTACCACTCCTCGTCAGTACCATCTTCATCTCACCCCTAGTAGCTCAAACTTCTCAACCGCCACCACTAGCTAAAAATTTCAACCTACCCAAACCTCCACGCCACCACCAACTACCCTCCCGTTACGCATCCCTTCAAATCAAAAAATTATTTAACGCGATAACCCCAAAAGACTCCAAAACGGTCAAAACATTAATTACCAAAAAAGATAAACACCTTCTCGAAGTGCGAGAAGACGGCGAAAACTCCCCAACCCCTCTCATCTACGCCGTTATAAGAGGCAATCCGAAAATAGTTGAATATCTTCTCAAAATGGGCGCAGACACAACAAAAACAACAGTTATCGAAAAAGAAGGCGAATTCAGTCTCGACGGGCTCTTTGCAGAAGAAGGAACTGGCTCTTACACTGCACTCGAGATTGCCAAAGCTTTGGAAATACGTACAGACTATGCATCAAACTACAAAAAAATTGTAAAGATGCTCACCCCAAAAAAGAAATAAAGAGGGAAAGGATATTTGAAGATGAAGAAATATATGAACCTGATAACCATCGTAACCGGCATCCTGCTGATGTGCAGCACGAGCGTCAACGCGGCACAAGTAGAAAGTCCAAGAGATCGCCTGTTTGTCGCGATCAGAGATGGGAATATTAAAGACGTAAAAAAACTATTAGTTCAAGGCGCTGATATCTTCGCCGAAATGCCACAGGACTTTGTTGATGAAAAAGGGGCGATTTGGCTATACCTTAAAAGCACCCGTCCCGGCGTTGTTATTACGCCACTGCACTATGCCGAAGCCTTAGCTGCAACATCTCTAACTCCCAAAAAATATGCAGGCATCGTAAAATTATTACAGGAAGAACAAAACGAAGTTGAAAAAAAATTCGCGCAAATGCAAGAACCACCTCAAAAGAGACGTGACGGCCGCGGCGTCCCCGTTGGTCGCTTGAGACCACAAACACCTCCTCCTTCATACGAACAAGCAATAAGAGGAGACATACTACCGCCTTATGGAGACGACACGCCACCACCTTCTTATGAAGAAGCCATAAAAAAAGATGTCAAACTACCGCCTTATGATGCAGAAGCAAAAGTAGCGAAAATAGCACCACAAGTTCCATCAGCACCACTGCTCCCCAGTGAAGAAAAAGAGGAAATGTCTGAAGAATCTCAAACAACTATTCTTAACTTACTTAAACACCAACTTATACAAGCCGCAGCATCAGGGGATTTAGAAACGGTAAAAGTTATAAGCGCCCGCCTAGCCAACCTTGACATTAGTTCCTATGACAAGATCCCGCTTCGAAGGATGCGGGAAGCAGCATTCCGAGTTGCGTTGGTTGCAGCTGCCGCAAAAGGCCACGAAGCAATAGTAGCCCATCTCATGGGAGAGGACTACTATAACTTCATAGCGCTCCCAAACGTTTTTGCAGGTCGTGGCGACATGCCAACTCAAATAGCCTCTTTGTTTGCACAATATGGAAGCGAAATGCAAAGAATTTTCAATAGAAAGCTTGCTAAAGAAGACCATCCAGCAAGGACTGGGGAGACTCCTCTTATCGCTGCTTTTAATCGCGCTGTACGCGCTTGCTCGGATGATCTTTGGGATGACCTAGGGCCCATTATTACATATATTGTGGAAGAGCTCTTCACAAAGGAAGATCGTGCACAGATCGATATAGAAAAGATAGAGCTTCGCAAGAAAGAATTGCGTGCATATCTATACGCAACAAAAAAAGCGGCGATGGACGCAGTAGAAGAAAAGAAAGGAGAAGAAGAGAAAAAAGAAGCGGCACCTGTAGCAGTACCAGTAGCGCAAGAACAAGTAGCTGCCCGTTTGGCTCGAGAAGAAGCCGAACGCAAAAAAGCTGAAGCAGACGCTGCATTTGTCGCAAACGCGGAAGATCGCCTGAGAAAGCTTGGCGAAAAGCCAGAAGAAGTGCCGCCTGTTGAGAAAAAACCAGAGAAAGTAGCACCTGCGCGCGTGCTAGTTCCTGCGTAACTAACCACACGTACCTTTGTGTGTATTAACCAAAAAAGGGAGAAGGGAGATCTAAGTAATGAAGAAATATACGCGCCCGATAGCCCTCATTACGGCCATCCTCACAACATTTATCGCATCGCCACTCAATGCTGCACAAATAGAAAGTCCAGAACTACAACTTGTTACCGCGATAGATAAAGGAGACCTCAACGCGGTTGAAAAATTGATTAACGAAAAAGATAAACGTCTCCTTGAAAAACCTTATAAGGAGATTGGCAATACACCTTTAATTCACGCCGTCCGTGCTGGAGATACCAAAATAGTAGAATATCTCCTTAAACAAGGAGCAGATCCATCTATAGCTCTTGCCACGCTAGATCCTAAAGACAAGAATTATAAAGCTATTAGAAAACTACTAACAAACGCTAACAAGGAACAACTACCTTCCTACAAAGCAGCCATACAAAAAAGTGTCCCACCACCGCCCTATGTCCTACCACCTCCTCCCTATAAAGAGTTACCACCACCTTCCTATGAAGAAGCAACAGAAGATGATGCGAAAATCCTTGGGCAACTTAAGCGACAACTTATACAGGCCGCAGAATCAGGTGAGTTAGACGAGGTACGAACTATAAGCGGACGCCTAGCCCGTGTTAAAACAGACGATCAAGTCAGTAAAGAAATCATTCAAAGTGCGTTCGAAGTTGCTTTAGTTGCCGCTACAGCACAAGACAAAAAAGAGATAGTGCACTATCTCTTGGATACATACTATGAAAAATTTCTATATTTTTTTTCATTGCGGCACGACTACATCAATACGCCACTTGAAATAGCTTATATGCTTGCAACGCCTGCGCTACGAACAGTGATTAAAGAGATCTTTAAAAAAGATGTTGGATCACTTTACGTAAAGTTTCAACCATTAGAGCAGTTCGATAGTAGTGGCGGTTATAATCTGGAATATTTGATATGGGCATTACTTAAACGTTGTGATGACGATATTAATAAAATCTTTGGGTTCGGGAAGCGTGACGTATTGCGCAAAGCTATCTCTTATCTTGATTACGATCGACTGCGGACTAAGGGCTTGCAGGAAATCGCCCAATATATTGGCGATAACTTCTTGGGGTCAACGCCGGAAGATTTTCCAGAGGATTGCTTGAAAACCAATCCTCTCAGTGATTATGTGGCTGGAAAAATAAAACAAGCCCGCTTACGGGCTCGCTTACAAGATCAAGATATTGAAAAACTCAAAATAGATCTTATACAAGCGGCGGAAGCAGGAGACCTTGACGCGGTAATAAAATCAAGCGCTAGTTTAGCCGCTAAATACACAGTCCAAAAAATCAAGGCAGATAAGATTGCAGCGGAGATAGGCAGCATCGAAAAAGATCGCGATAGCAGAGAAGGTCGTAGAAAATATTTCGAATTTCGCCAGCCTTTTTGGGACGCTTGCCAAGCAGATATCGCACAGCGCAAAGAACAGATGCGTCCGATCGACCAACACATGGAAACCATTGTATCAGCCTTCCAAGTTGCGTTGCTTGCTGCTACGGTAAAAGGTCACGAAGAAGTAGTGATGCATCTCATGGATACATACTATAAACAATTTCTATCTTTCGATGAGGCGCCTTCCCTCGATGATGTACCAGCTGAAATAGCGTATTTTATGGTAAAAGAAAAAAACCCTAAAATGGCCGCTGCTTTAAAGGAAAAACTGTACAAAGTCTCCCGATGGAAGGAGAAGAAGGGTTCGGGTGAGATGCCTTATCTTGATCAACCACGCGCGGACGGAATAAGTTTCGCACTTTCCGAAGCTATCTTTAGAGCTGGTTTTCAGACGTGTACAGGTGTAAAGAAGCTTGCCATATATATCATCGATAATGTTGACCTCACAGATGATCAGCTGAGGGAAGCACAAGCCGACTTAGGCAGGCATCCTCAGCGTTATGAGATAGGTGAGCACATACAAGCAGCACGAGAAAGACTAGCGAAAAAACCAGTAGCTGTTGAAGAGAAAAAAGAAGCAGCAACGGTTGCCGGCAAAGCTAAAGAAGATGCAGCAGCAGCAAAGGCCCAAAAAGCAGGTGATGAAGAAAAAAAAGATGAAGCCTATGCGGTTATACAGGGGGCTCCAGACGCACCTTCCGGACCTATCAGACCTGAGGGAAAAAAACTTGAAGAGGGAAAAGTACCGGTTCTTGAAAAAGTGCGAGTAATCACGTGAAAATAATCACACAACTTAACAAGAGCTGAAAAAGGTGACTCGATGCGTAAGATACTATGTATAGCGCTAGCGGCGGCGATGGTGCTGCCTTATGGATACGGGGAGCAAGTAGCAAAAAAAGATTGCCTATATCGAATGTTGGAAGCAACTGAGAACGGCGACCTGGCAGAAGTTAAACGTTTACTCTCAGCTACCCCCAAGGCCGAGCAAGATGAGCTTCTTAATAAACTCCTCCCCCAACCTCTTTTAGGCCCTGCTGTGTCCCGCGGAACACCTTTAACGGTAGCAGCCAGCCGTGGGTATGGTGCGATAGTACAATGTCTTGTGGACAACGGAGCAAAACTAGATGCCCAAGATACTGAAGGGAAAACAGCTTTATACCATGCTCTCGCCGAACGTCATATACCGATATCTCAGTTCCTCATTGGTAAGATGATCGAGCACGGAAAGAGTGAAATTCTAACAGCTGCGGATCTCCGTAATGTGCTAACCGATATGTGTGAAGGCCGCACCGTCTTAATGCTTGCGATAGAAACAGGAAACTTCGACCTGATAAAAAAGCTCATAGAGGCGGCAGAGCTGTTTGGAATAAACTTACTTGAAAATACGTGGAAACAGCATGGCTATGATGAGAACCCTTTAATCCAAGCTGTTGGAACCGGTAACCTTGATATCGTTACGTATCTCATAGAAAAAAAGGCAGACCCGAACGAACCTAATTCGGACTATACGCCTTTAAGCAAAGCTGTCGCCATGGGCAACATGAAAATCATAAAGTATCTAATAGAAACATGTAATGTAGATGTAGACGGTGTTTCAGGAGCGGGATCACCATTAATCTTAGCCGTCAAGGCAAACAACCCTGGCATCATAAAATACCTCCTAACGCATAAAGCGAATCCAGTACAATCGGATGGAACTAGTGTGTTTATGGTTCCAATCGATAAAGAAAATCTATCGATGGCAAAGATGCTTGTCGACCTAGGCGTTCAGCCCACCGATAAGGATATAGGTGCAGCAACTGCGCGTGCTACATGGAACCCAGACTACAAAAAATTTGTATCGCTACTAAAAAAAGCACAACACAAAAAGGCTCCAGCCAAAAAAGATTAAACCCAAAGGAGGTTTTCAATGAAAAAAATAGTGTGTGGAGTTCTCACAACCAGCATCCTGATGATGTGCAACATGAACGTCAACGCCGCGCAAGTAGAAAGTTCAGACGAGCCCAACGAACAAGCACAACTTTTCAGGGCAATTGATCGGGGACGACTAAAAGATGTTAAACGCTTACTTGAAACCACGAAGGAGAAAACAGAGCTTCTGGGCAAATACGGCAAGAACCTCTTCCCGTTAAATTCCGCAATTCTAAAAGGTAATTTTAAAATAGTACAGTATCTGGTAGACCAGGGAGCAGAGCTGCAGACAAGTGCTTTAGACGACGCTATTGGATTTCACCGTTCTAAAATAGCAGCTTATCTCATCGACCAAATAGTCAAACAAAAAAAATACGATTTATTAATCAACTATGTGAGCGGACACACGCCACTTATAACGGCCGTTCTAACCAGAAATCTTGAAATTGTAAAAAAGCTTTTCAAAGCAATACCACAAGGTCAACGGGCAGAAGCGCTCGCAGCGAAGGATCAATCGTCTGTAGACAAGCCAACCGCCTTAGATTACGCGCGGTATTACGAACAAACTAAGATTACAGAATACCTGGAAGAGTGCCAAAAAGCATGCAGCGACGAAAAACAATGAGGAGATGAGATGCGTAAGATAGTGTGCCTAGCGCTTGCGACGGCGATGGTGATGGTATGCAGCAGCGACGTGCTTCACACCGCGCAAGGAGAAGCGCCAAAAAGCAAATTTTCCATTGCTAAAGAAAAAAAATACCGACAAGAGCAACTTTTCGCGGCGATTAAAGCTGGTGACCTAGAGGAAGTGAAAAATTTAATTGATACGGTAGGCATAGAAAAACGTGATGAGTGGGGAACAACCCCACTAACCGAGGCCGTCATTGACGGGAAACGTGACATCGTAGAATACCTCGTAGGGAAAAATGCAAATTTAGAAGCACAAGACTTCAAAAAACGAACCCCATTAATCTGGGCCGTCGCTCAAGGGAATTATAAGATAGTTAGCTATCTTAAGGGAAAGGGCGCAAACCTGGAAGCACAAGATATAGACGGTACAACACCGTTGATCCAAGCAATCCGAAATCAAGATCTCAAGATGGTAAATTTGCTCTTACAGCTTGGCGCGCAACCCAAAGCAGCTGTAGATGTTTTCCAAGAATATGTAACGAACGGTAAGTTATCCGATGTAAAAAATTTCGTACAACAAGTTACTTGGATTATAAAGCAAAAATATTTTGATGACGCTTTCATAGCAGCCGCAGCTAAAGGCCATCTTCCAATAGTAAAGTTTTTCATAGGAAAATATCTAGATCGTATTAGAGCCAACATCACTCCCGCCATTTCAGCTGCAATAGACAATGGCCACGCCAAAGTCGTCGAATATCTTATCAAAACAGCAAGCACCATAATAAAGATAGATGAAGATGCAATACAATGGTTATCACAATTACTAACGCGAGCACAAGAACAACGTGAAAAATGGAACGCTGGCCTTGCAAGTGACTACAAACGCTACGACGTCGTCGTCAAAGTGATTGAAAAAGAACAAGCACGATTTCAAAAGCTAGAAAAAGCGCAGCAGATACGAGAACACCGCGAGTTGATGGAGCGTGAACGGCGGATTGGCTGGAAGGATACTCCAGACCCAAATCAGGCTGGAGGACCATGGTACCCAGAGGTTGCGCCGGCACCTGATTACAATCCGTACCTCTAATCACAAAACTGAAAGGAGATTTTATGCGTAAGATATTATGTATAGCGCTAGCTGCGGCGGTGGTGATGCCGTATGGATATGGGGCGCAGATGCGTGGAGAAGAACGAGATCAATTCGCACTCTTAAAAAACGAATTTATAAGTAATGCAGAAAACGGCAATCTATCCAAAGTAAAAGAGCTCATCAAAGAAGATTTAAAAAAAGAAACTCCCGAACTCACCGACCCAACATACGGCGTCCTCGATGAGGCAATCAAAGCTGCCATAGACAGCGGCCATGCCAAAGTCGTCGAATATCTTATCACAACAAAAAACGCCAAAATCAATACAAAAACTAATACAGACCTACAATACGCAAAAAATGAATTAACCCCATTCTTAGAACAAGCACAAACTAAGCGTGGCAATGACAAGAAAACAAGCGACTACAAACGTTATGACAAAGTTGTCAAAGTTATTAAAAAAGAACGAGCGCGACTTCAGAAGATGATCGATAGGAATATTGATAGAGAGCAGCGCACCGCAATATTTTATAGATAAACCAAAAACTGAAAGGAGATTTTATGCGCAAGATACTATTTATAGCGCTAGCGGCGGTGATGGTGATGCCGTATGGATACGGGGTGCTTCTAACAGAGCATTATGCTGAAGTTGAAGAAAAGACAGCAAACGAGCTCATTGTTGCGGCAACGAATGGAGATCTTAAAGAAGTAAAAAAAATTATCAAAGATAATCCAGATATTATTCAAACACAGTATAACAGAATTGGCGACGCCATCACCGCTGCCATAGACAAAGGCCACGCCAAAGTCGTCAAATATCTTGTTGAAACAAAATATGCCGATATTCATGCAATAAAAGTTACGGCAACGACTGATACTGGCTCAGCACGGCGTACTGTTAATAACGCAAAAAAAGAAATAGAAACACTCAAGGCCCAAGCCGAGGGCAAACCTGATGTCGTCAAAGTGCTTGAAAAAGAGCAGACAAGACTTGAAAAACTGCTCAACGAAATTAATGAAAAAGAAGAAACCTTCGGATAAGCCTGAATTCAAAAGGGGTGACCGAACGAACGGCGGCGCCCCCTCAGTTTTCACCATAGGAACAAAAAATAGGAGCTCAAATGAACAACCAACACATAACCTTGCTCACGATCACTATCTTTGCGCCTTTCTGCATGGTATCACCACGAATAGGCGGAGGGGTAAATCCATCAGGCACGAGTAGCCAAGCGGGGGGAACACTCATCGTCCGACCTACTTCAACAAGTGCCATTTCAGTACAAACTCCATCGACTTCATCTGCGATAACAAAACCAAGCCAAACATCATCAGCAGGAACCGCAAGTACATCGCAAAAAACTAGCATACTATCAGAAGGAACTACAAACCCCGCCAAACAAGATCTAGCCGACCGCGTCACTGCGTTACAGAAAAATTTCATCGTTAAAGTTATTGCCATACAGGGACTTTTTACCGCAGGCGAATATGCCAATGCCGTGACGGCCATTAATCAACTTTTGGCGAACGAAGGGTATCTGCCAAAAACTGCAGAACTCGACAATACTGTATATAAGACAAATGCTCAAAAACTTGGCACCGTTATCACAAATCTCATAGCTACGGTGGGCATACGCACTAGTAATAAAAAGAAATTAACTATTAAGCCTGCTTATAAAAACAGCATAAGCTTTGAGAACTTCAAAAAAATGCTTACTTCCGCCAAGGAGTTTGCGCGCGGTTTTACCAATGCACAGAATACAACAATCACCTCGTCACTTCTCATCCTAAAAAAGCAGTAACATAGACTTTTTCGAAACCTATTTGTGTAATGGGTCCCCGCATTCGCGGGGACGACAAATGTTTATGGGGACGACGAATGTCCATGGGGGGGGCGGCAGCTGGGTAGAATAAAAAAAAACCGCCATGCGACGACTGCTGTTTTCCTCCATTTTCCTACATTCCTAGCGCTTCACTTGCAATTTCAACCAAAAACCTCCAAGCTCGACCCCGATTTTTAACCAAAAATATCTCCAAACAACCCCGTTTTTCAACCAAAAAGCAAAAAATATTTTCCCTCGCACGCATAAAAAAAACCGCCATGCAAGGACTGCATGGCGGAAAAAGGAGAAAGGAGAGTAGTAATGAAGTCTTATTTAAAATCGAGCGGTGACTGTTCCCAAACTCGATGTGACTAAACTATAAGCGATTCTACAAGAAAATCAATATTCATTTCAAAAATATGTCAAAAACCAACGCTTTTTAAAACAAAGTTTCAAGTAGAAATACTTATATATTCGTCAAAGATCTAGAGAAAAGAGTGGAAAATATACTGTATTGCCAGGAAAAAGCAAGGTTTTAACGTATAAATGTGTTCGCGGCTCGATACGTTTTGCTCACAAGGCTTGCAAAACACTGAACGGGTTCATTGTAATAAGGGGACTGAGAGGGGGCTAAAAAGTATTGTATGAGATTATGGCTTATAATTGAATATGACACATCACATCATCAAACCCGTTTAAAAACGCGCGCGGATCGATGGGCGTGCTCAAAAAAATCTGAACATTAAAGTTTTGCAAAATCCTCAAACACCGCTCCACCCTACCCCTATCAAAATCGGTCATAAAATCATCAAGCAGCAAAACTCCAGGTTCACTACTCTGCGCCGATAGCTGTTCAAGCTGCGCAACTTTCAACAAAAACGCTAACAACTTCTGTTGCCCTCGTGATGCATACACCCGCGCCCTCTTCTTCTGAAAATTAATTACTACATCATCAAGATGGACACCAAAAAGGCTCCGCCGCCACAACCACTCCGTTGCTACATGAGATTTTTCAAAAGCACACCAAAACGCATCAAAGGTTGCAGTATCAGCCCCATGTTTAGTTGCATAAACGAGCTCAATGCGAAAGTCTGAATCCTTATCATCCGCAAAATACGTCTCTAAAAGTTTATTAATAGTCACTTCAAGCGTGCCCAGGTAACTTTCACGCTGCTGCCGAAGAAGTGTTGCCTCAATCCATAATTTTTCGGTCCAGGTCATAAACGTGTCGTCCACCCCACTCCCACGCGTAAGCAGGCTGTTGCGCTGGTCAAGAATTTGTCGATAGGTTTTAAATTGTCCCAACAGCGAAGGATTGCCAAGCGTCATAGCATAATTCAAAAAATCACGCCGTATTTCAGGCTCACCCTGTACCACATTGATATCATCGGCAACCAACGTGATCACTTTAAAATGCGCCATTAAATCTTTGTATGATTGAACAAGGTTGCGATTCCAACGGACGACCTTGCCTTCAGTGCCCGAAAAACCTACCTGAATGTCATCAGTCAGCGCTGCAGCCTCTTGCCGCACATTGGCCTGCACAAAAAAGTGTTCCTTGCCCAACTGAACAAGATCGCGGTTCAAACGTGTGCGAAACGAACGCAGGTAGCAACAATAATGAAGGGCCTCTAACAAACAACTCTTACCAGATCCATTAGGGCCCTCAATGACTACCAAACGACCATTGAACGTAAATGATCGCTCAGAAAAACACCGAAAGTTTTGTAACGTTAATGATTCAACAAACACTCTGCCAACCCGTCTGATTATCCTTCTTGCTGCGCAAGAGAAACAGGCATTACCAGGTAGGTCATATGCACATCGTCACGTGAAGCTTCAAAAATAATTGGCTTGGTGTTGTTTTTAACATAGAAATTAACCGCTTCGTCCGAAAATGCTTGAAGGCCGTTCAAGATATACGGTGCATAAAAACGGCTTTCCATGCCTTCGCCATCATATGCTTCAAGAGACAACTCTTCTTCAAGCTCACCAACCTCTTTATTGCGCATGCTCACTTTGAGTTTGCCGGAACCGAACGCAAAATTCGTTGAAACAAATTGGCCAGCCAATAAGCAGTTAGTGCGTTTGAGCGTTCTCACCAAAGGATCCTTACTCAGACGAGCCGGAATAAAGCCTTCCCTGGCGAGTACTGATTGGTATTGTGGAAATGGGTCGGCAATGAGTTTGGTGAAAAAGTTAAAGTTTTTACCTGAAAAAACCAGTTGATTACCGCAAACGCCCACAAAAACCTTGTCATCAGGATAAGCTTCTAACAATTTTTTAAGCTCAAGAACGGCGCGTTTAGGCATCAACCATTTCTTTTCTTCGCTTAAAACATATTTCGTCGTAGTAACACGTGCAAGGCTGTGGCCATCAGTAGCTACAATAGAGAGTTCATGGGGATTGATTTCAAGAAGCATGCCATTCAGGGCAGCGTTGGCATTGTTTTGTGGAATAACAAAGGCAACTTTATTAAGCATATCAAGGAAGAATCGTGCCTCCATATCCATGAAGTTTTCGATACGTTCAGGAAATGGTGGAAATTCTTGAGAGTCTTTAATATTGAGGGCCAAATCAACAGCTCCAACTTGAAGGCGAACTTGTCCATCACTTACTTTAAAAGTTATGATTCCATCAAGCTCCTTAATGAGTTCAAAAATGCGCTTGCCTGAAATCAAGAATGCTAAACTTTCTGTTGCATCGCTTTCAACATCGGTATTTGCTTGAAGGCTTATCTCCATATCGGTTGCCTTCAAAACAAGCTCGCGAGGCGTTATGTGGAACAAAATTGATTCGGTAATATCAAGTGTTGTTCGTTTGTTACAAATTGGCTGCATTGAGCCAAGAAGCATCAATAAATCTTTTTGCGGAGCGGAAAACGTACAATTCATATAGGTACCATTATTAAAGGTCTAACTGATGACCATGCAATCAAAAAACTTTCTTAGGTTTCGTTGACTTTTTACACCACCGTCCTGACTTTTACGTCATCCCCCTCCTACGCTGAGGCTAGCTTCGAAGGGCAGGCCGCCGACTTCTTACGTCGTCCCCGCGAAAGCGGGGATCTAGGCTCCTGGATTCCCTCTTCCGAGGGAATGACTTTGTTGTCGTAAAAATCAACAGAGTCTAGTATATAGCATGATATTTTGTCTGTTAACGCTTTAATGAAATGATATCTCACGCCTTCAGCCAAGCTTCAGTCTCTTGGATAAGTTTAGGGATATTCATCCTCTGCATTTGTTGCGTAACAATATCACGAGCTGTTTGCGAGCCCCCAGTCTTTTGTTGGCGCCATAATTCTCTAGCACACGTTTGTTGTGTTGTTTGAAGCGCTTTTTTGAAATGTGGTGATGTGTGGGTTGTGCGAGAGGCGATGAACTGAAAGTCTTTTGCGGATGCAACTAACGTTATACCCAATTTTGGATCAGCGCCATGATCAAGAAGATAGGTGATCGCAGGCATATTTTTATTGTAAACCGCCTTGCAAAGAGCCGTCCATCCTGACGTCGCCTGTAAATTTACCTTTACCCCCGCTTCAACTAACAGCTTGATTACCTCCAATTGATTTTTTTCTGCTGCATAGATAAGTGCGGTTTCTTTAAAATCATTTTGCGCATCAAGATCAACTCCTGCGTCAATCAACTTTTTAACGACAGCTACGCTTCCTACTTCAGCTGCTTTCATAAGTGCAGTATCACCTCGCGCATCTGGACCTGACTTGGCGCCAAGCTTCATTAATTCACCAAGCAACCCAGCATTCCAATCCTTAGCGGCAAGCTCGAACGCCTCATTAAGTGATATCTCCTTGATTTCAATCATTCTATCTATTTTGTGCTTAATCCCAAAATAGTGATCATCACATGAAACATAACAATCGTAGGACCGCATGTTGTCAGCGCCAAAAACAACGATGCAGTTACTGAGCTCTTTCTTAGCGTCTAACTGCGGGCATATAGATTTTATGAACGTAATAAGTTGATCTTTTGTATCTGTTACATAATCCCGAGCAGTACCGTATTCAATTTTTTTTATTACTATAAGTGTTTTTTGAGGTATTTTCACCAATGGTTCTGCTGGCTTTAAAACGTAATTAAAAAAGCTAGCAAACGCACTCCCCACACGCATAGCTTCAAAAGAGATAATTATCGGCGCTGAAGGGCTTTGTGGCCGATGCAGAGGAATTATCGCCACAGGCGAACTGGGACAGCCAAATTCAATAGTTGGTATAATGGTTTGAGCCGTAGCAACAAAAATTAATGTTTTATTATGTGCGTCAATGCATGCGGAAGAAAATGCAGGCTGTTTTCTCTTCTTTTCCCAGGCACCCCATTTTTCCGTCCAAGCAGCCGTCAATTCTGGCGGCAGTGATACCCATGGAACCAATTCGTCGCTTTGGAGCTCTCGCGGGGACGGTTTGAATTTTAATTTCTTTTCTAATTTTTTAGCTGCTAACAGCGCATCATTAATAACCAAGACTTGGTTATCCATATGCATAACAACATGCCAATCGGTAGGCCCTGGTAGTTTTATCCATGGTAAATTTTGAATGTGATAGTCTTTTTTCATGGTTCCTGCTTCATCCAAAAAATTACCAACAGAATTAAGCAACCGTGCAAAATAGTTTCTTGGCTCTTGTTTCCCACGTGCTTTTTCAGATGCGGCTATTTCCTGTTCTTCTTTGCGTACAAAATTCTCAAAATTACCCGTTCCTTCAAAATACTCTTTAAAATGAATATTGCTTTTAACGCTATAACTATTGGGTTGGGTGCTCTCTTCGGTTACACTTGGTGATTTTGAGGAACTTTCTGCATCAAGCAACGCTCCAGTAATTAATGTATACGATAACGACTGGGCATTCATAAAGACAAAGGGTAGCGCTAGATGTGTCCCAGCCCCATAGCATGTTGAAACAAACACAAAGTTGGCAATCCCGTTAAAAAAATCCAATGTCTTGCCATAGATAACCGGGGAAAGTCCGGCAATATATCCTGATTCCTCATCCAATGTGGTTTTAACTGCATCGCGGGCTTCTTTGAACTTGTGTACCTCGCCTACGTCATATGACGAAATTTTCCCCATTGGCCAATATCCAAATCTCTGAGCTTGAGCCATTAAATCTTCTAACTGAGCGGTGTAAACCGTTGAACTTCCATGACCATTGATATACACATTGTATCGTGGCAGATGTGGTATATCAGACGTAACCTTTACCGTTTTTAAAACACAAATCTTCTCCAAACATTGTAAAAAGTTATCTCCGAGGAGTTTTGTCGACTTTTCTTCATAAGCTTCCAACGCGTCTTGTAAATATTTTTGTTGCTCTTGAATATTTCTGTTAGAGCCTTGTTGGGCTAACCATTGCGCATACTTATCAAAAATATCACGCAACTTCCCACGCTCTTGAAGAGGATTTGAAACTTTGTCATTATCTCCCGGCAGCGCAATGCCAATATCAGGGAGATTGTTAATAGCCTCTATCGCCAATGCCGTCGGCGCTGTAACAGGACCAGGTATTTTTTTGAGGGCTTCTTTGATAGGTGGTAGTGCCGAAGCTTGGACAAGCATCTGTTTATATGCTATCGGACAAAAAATATAAAAATCCGCGAGCTTGTCATGGGGTTGTTTCTCTTCTTTTTTCTCCTGAGAAGCCGCTTCCGCTTCTTGATCGACATAAATCCTGTACATTTCCCATTTATTCCAATCAATAAGCTGGGTACAATCAACAAATTTATCTTTTTTATATTTGTATTCTGCGTGTAAAAAATAATCCCACATTTCAGACTGGATGAGGATGAAGGAACATTCTTGTTCAAGCGCAGAAATAAACTTATCAGCAATGGAGCCGGTCGAAACCTTAAGCTCGTGAATTTTTTCTATTCTACTAAGAAGCTCAGTTCCAGTTTCAATCAAAATAATCAGATTGATCGTGGTGGAAACCGGTTGCTGCTTCATACCATGTACAGTCCGCATGCACAAAAAGCTCAAACACATGCTTACAACAGTTGCAATACATAGCCAACGTGTCGCCATGTTTTCTCCAGAAAATATTTTTAATAATTTTGAATATCGCCATGCAGCATCATGACATAGGCAAAAATATGAATGCAACCTTCAGGAGATTCTGTTGGTTAACGATTTAGTAAAGTTCTGAACTCTTTTCCTCAAGATCATGCCGAAATTGGACTAACGACACAAACATGGTGCTACATGCAAACGCTCTCAACGGATCGCCTTGCGTGGTAAACTTTTTGATTTCAGCAAGAGCAAGGTCAAAAATTGACTGACCCTGTTTATTTTTAATGAGCAAAATCTCCTCAACATAAGCCAAAGAGCATGCCGAAGTACAGGCAAGCGCCACACGAATGAGCAGCTGCAACCAATCTTCATGGCCATACCATATAGCTGCGTGAAAGGGAGTATCGCCAGCATCATCTTGCTGCAGCAAGACCGATTCAAAAAAGTCTGTATTCCTTCCAATCGCGCGACATAAAGCAATTTCAATAGTTTTGAGATGAGTGTCTTTGGCACAAAACTTATATTTATAGGGTGCATGAAGAAGCGTTTCACCATCATCAAATGCGCGTTGCATATAACACAAAAAGATACTTCTTACTTCATCAAATTCAGGATCATCTTCAGGCATAGTGGCAATAAGATCGGCACACTCAAACGCATGTGTTTCCCAATTGACCGAAAGAGCACATTCGGCGTGCGTACTCAAAAGATAACAAGACCACACAATGAGCATCAATACAGTATTCTTCATGATGTGTATTGTCTTATGCACGGGGATGCTTGGCGTCGTAAATTTTCCTGAGCGTAGCGTCACCAAGATGCGTATAAATTTGAACGGCAGATAAATTTTGATGCCCCAAAAGAAGCTGCAACGAACGTAAATCCGCACCTTTGCTGAGTAAATGCGTAGCAAGCGAGTGCCGTAAACTATGTGGCGATATATTCTTTACAATAGCCGCCTGCCGCACTACTTTTTTGAGCGCTATCCACAGCGATTGGCGCGAAAGGGGCTTAATGTGTCCGCGATGGCAGGTTGCGAACATATATCGCGGCTGTTGAGCCTCTTCGATATTAGGACGCACCATTTTTGGATGCACATGCGTTAAATAGTAGCGTAACAATTCGATAATATTTTTTGGCAGTGGCACCATACGATCCTTGCCACCTTTGCCATGAATACAAATAAAGCCCTCGTCGAAAAGAATTTGATCAATAGTAACATTGACCAGCTCTGATACCCGCATTCCCGTAGCATAGAGCATATAGAGCATGACTTTGTTACGAACACCTTTATGTGAGCCATCACGGTTTGCGGCGGATAGAAGTTTTTCAATTTCTTGTTCAGTTAAATAACGTGGCAGTGTTTTTTCAAGCTTGGGAAATACCAACCCTTGCGCCGCATTGGCATGATGAAAGTTTGTCGTAATGAATCGAAAAAATAGTTTAAACGTTGAGATTTTACGAGATAAAGATCGTGCCGAAAGCCCCTGCTCTTTGAGCGTTTTTATATAGGCAGTAAGATGCCGTTTGCTGATTTTATCAAAAGGAACTTTCTCACGCAGTAAAAAAGCATTAAGATGGTCAATATCGCGTCGATACGCCATAAAAGTATTATTCGCAACGCGCTTTTCAGTTATCAAATACGCATGAAATTGAGCAAGTGCTTGCCCTACGCCATTCACCCTTATCTCCCCAAAGAATCAGTATGCTTTTGCCACCAGGATATCGGCGTGACTTGCAGCCGAACAATGTAGACACTCTTTGTGACGGCGCTCTTGGAGGATGCAACGAACGGTACCTTTGTACTCCTTGACTGCAGCTTCACATTCCGCCTTACCACACCACCCTGTCTGATACAACCCATTGTCTTTATCAAGCCGACTCCCAAACTCGGCAATTTTTTCGGCTTGGTACCACTGACTCTGCATCCGGGTTCGAGCATTTGACAAGAGATTGTTCTGAATGGTGTCAAGAAGGCTCAGCAGATGGGACTTTGCTTGCTCACGAGCAACGGCAGTTTTCTTTTTGGCTTTATCGCGTTCGGTACGATTTACCATGACCACCTGATCAGCAGCCATATCTTTTGGGCCCATTTCAATACGCACCGGCACACCGCGCAGTTCCCAATGAAAAAACTTAGCGCCAGGTGTTGTTGCTTGGTTATCATCAATAATAACGCGTAGTCCGGCAGCAACCAGATCGCACCGTAAATTTTCAAGCTTTTCAAGAATTGCAGAGCGCTCTTCTGGTGTTTTGTAGATCGGAATCAAAACAGCCTGAACAGGCGCAACACGTGGTGGCATTACCAACCCCTGCTCATCTCCGTGTGCCATGATAACCGCTCCAACCGAACGCGTTGTCATACCCCAACTGGTACAATAAGGAACACGAACCGTGCCATCCTGATCTTGGTAATGCACCTCAAAAGATTCAGGGAAGCTGAGCGCTAGAAGATGTGACGTTGCCATTTGAAGCGCCTTGCCATCGGGCATCAGGCCTTCGACGGTATAGGTTTGTTCGGCGCCAGCAAAACGTTCACTCTCGGTTTTAATGCCTTCGATAGCCGGCACTGCCAAAAAGTTTTCATAGACATCTTTGTAGATAGCAAGAGCTGCTGTTGCCATCGCAACCGCTTCCTCATGGGTACGGTGCGCCGTATGCCCTTCTTGCCACAAAAATTCTAAGCTACGGACAAATGGACGCGTTCTCATTTCCCAGCGAACTACATTAGCCCATTGATTGACCGCCATAGGCAGATCGCGCCATGAAGAGATCCATTTGGCAAACATGGAATAAATAATTGTTTCAGAGGTAGGACGGACAACAAGTGGCTCCTCCAACTCTTTTCCCCCACCGATGGTAACAACGGCGAGTTCGGGAGAAAATCCCTCGATATGTTTTTCTTCCCGTTCAAGAAATGATTTTGGAATCAGAAGAGGGAAATAGGCATTTTGAGCCCCAAGCTCTTTAATGCGTTTATCCAATTCTTTTTGAATGTTTTCCCATAGGGCATAACCATAAGGACGGATGACGAAGCAGCCTCGCGTCGGGCTGGCGTCAATAACTTCAGCCTGAACAAGAACCTCTTGGTACCACTCAGCAAAATGTGTATGAATATCAGGCAGCTTTGTCATGGGTTAACTTTCGTAAAAGAGAAAACTTTTTATCTGAATATTGGGAATAAGAATATACCTAATTTCCGCCCAAACCTCGACACCAACCAATAAATTGTTCAAAACTTGTTGCTTGCGTCATGGCAAATGGTGCCTGGTTGGGAATATTCAGATTTATTTTGTTCTCAAGGCAATATGCCTTAAGTGTCGCAAACGCCTGTTCAAATGATTGCTTCCACGTTGGGTAGGCGGTAGCATCAAAACCCATGACCGATAAACCATTAAAGCCGTTAGCAAATGCTCCACAACCACGAGTTGCCTTGTCTTGCACTGATCCCTGCGCATCAGCGCCCAGAATGCCAGCAACGTTTTCTACTTCCTGAAAAGCGTGGATAAACTCCTGAAAATTAAAGTTTTGGGGCAGAAGAGGTGCAAGTAGCGGGTTGTGCGCATGGTAGAAATCAAGCAATAACTTAAGGTTAGGGTTGACGCCACCAAAGAACGAGTCCAGGAACGAACAACCGCCAAGCGAATCGGCTACAAGCGCTCGAATTCCGCCAGGAGCTTGTGGCGATGGCTCAATACGAACGGCAATCCAATGGCCATACCCACCAACCTGCAAAGACCCAAGGTAGAGCACACACACCTGCGATTGTTGGTTATGAAAACCTTTAAAGCTCTCAAACAATTCTTTAGTCACTATGCTTGGCGTTGATATGCGCGCATCCTGCACCGCAACAATATTAGCAACATTTAACTTTTGACCAGCAATGGCATGGTCGGCAATGTGTTGTAGCAAATCCTGCACTTCCTGAAAATCAAGATCCTGCGCACGAACGGGGATTTGAGGTTGCACTTTGACTTCTGGTGTCTGGTTGGCAGTACCCTGCTGTACTGGTGGGGCTACCTTAGCTTTACGCGTATCCTCAACGTACTGCCGCCCGGAAGCAACAAGTTCTGCATGGCGTGATTCAAGTTCAGGATGAGCAAGAACCAGCGCATTAACAACAGCGTTAACCCCACATTCCCTGCATTTCTGCCCCGGAACTTCTTTATAAGAAATAGCATACAAGGATTTCTGATGCGATTGGTGAAGATAATAGGCGCCAGCACATATAACAGCGACACATGCAGCCGTTACAACCCACGGATGATCGCTGGCAAATTCAAGTGGTCTATACAGCAACCAATCCATAACTTTGTCATACCAGGCAACATCAATATAGTCAGAACTCACCAGGCTAACGGACAAAATCAGATTAAGTCTGATGAGTCGTTCAAACAGCTCACTATCTTCTTTGCATAAAAATCTTTTGCGGTCCATATAATAGGTCGAGATATACCTATTAAATTCGGCAACCGATTTGCCAAAAGCTCTCACATGCCGCGGCTCAAGATTTGCGATGCCAACATCATCAAAGTAGGTACATAGGTTATAAAATCGTGCTTCAATATCAGGATTGTATGATACGCAGTGATTATTAAAGGCGTTGACGCTTTCACGGAGCAGCTCAATGGCCTTGTCTACGATACCAAGCGCAGCTGCGCACGCCTGCATTTTATGATAATTGCTACTATCTTTACCTGCGGTTTCTTTGAGATACGCCCCGATATTAAAGCGCACAATCAGAAGAAACTTGTGCAATGAAAGGTCAGCCACCACAATTGATCTATGCGGCGCTACCATCGACCATATTTTAACTACCGGTTCGGTGTGCAATGCTGCAGAAAGTTTTGGTGTACCGGCCTGGCAGAACAGCACGGTAACTGTAAGTAACGTTGCAGAAAGAATCTGTCGAAGGTTTAGCACCAGTTATCCTTGTATATAACGCACAGGACACAAAGATATAGAGAATTTGCAGAAAAAGTGAAATAATTCTTTAAAGGGTGTCCAATTTTAAACTTTAAGCAGAGAGGCTACTCGGGCTGCATGGCCACCAAGCGCCGCCAAAGTCTCCACGGGAGAAATCACTAAGCAGCAGTGTGATACGGCTCAGCTCAGCGTAATTGAGGGAAAATTAGCAGCATCTTATAAACGGGCAGAAACATATGCAAAGTAAAGGCGTCCTTTTTATCCTCTCCGCGCCAACCGGCGGCGGGAAAACAACCATCGCTACCAACGTATTAAGTATTGTTGGGAAACAATATCCCTTCTCACGCGTCATCACCTACACCACCCGTCCCCGACGCCCTGGCGAAAAGAACGGTATCGACTATCACTTTGTTACTGAAAAAGACTTTCTTGAGAAAAAAGAGGCCAACTTTTTTCTAGAAACCAATAATTATGACGGTAAGTGGTATGGCTCACCACGCTCAATCTGTACCGACCTTGAACTGGGAAAATCATTTATTGCTGTTACTGATCGCAATGGCGCACATGCATGGAAGAAAAATATTCCTGATGCGGTACTTATTTGGCTTACCGTTCCTGACGCCGCGGTTATAGCACAACGGTTACGCAAACGCGGAACAGATGCTGAAGCAGTCATTCAGCGACGCATTAAGCTTGCTGCGCAAGAAATTGCAGAAGAAAAAAAAGAACATTTTTTTTCTCATCATGTGATGAATGATGATTTGCAAAAGGCAATTGATGCTACGGTACGAATTGTGATTGATGAAATTAAGCGATAAAGGAGTCCCCATGAGGAGAGCTAGAATCACTGTATTTGCAACATTTTGTATTATCAGTTGCTATCTTTCATCGCTCAATGCGATGGGAGGACAAGGTGTATCAGAAGCAACAAACACCGCCCTCTTCAAAGGGCTGACCAAAGATCTCCAACGTACGGTTGCCCGTAATGCCACTCAGCAACACATGCAAAATGTTGCATCAATACTTCAAGACCATCTTCAAGATGCATCGTCGGCAATAAGCACCTTATGGCATATTCAAACGCATAAAAACAAGTGGTTTGAAGGGCTGGCATTCAACGGTGACGATGAAAAAGAACTAGGCGAAGAAAGCTCGTTTATCGGCGGCAAAGAGCGCTTTTTCCCTGAAATAAAACTGCTTGTCGACGAATTTGCAAAAGATAAAAGCGATGTAGTCGTACTGGTCATTGGCCCCAACATAGTCCATGAACAAATTGCTCCAGAGTTTATTTTCGACACGCTGACAAAAAACTTTCCACAAAAAAGTGTTTCAATTTTTCTCATTGATCCACTTTATTCTCAATACCCTCTCAAAGAAGGAATTATTATTGAAGGATCCAGACACACCAAAATATTATTAAGCGAAGATTTTATTTCTGCGCTTGCCCGCCAGCTCAAACTTCCTTTTAACCCAACCAAAAAGGAAATAACTGAAAAGCAGGTAACATTTGATGGCAAAATTGTAGTTTCAAACAACAACACCATCAACTTTACTCACGAAACAGGGTTTTCAAATATTACGCTTAAACTTTTTGCAACCATGATTCCAATTTATTATTACCATTCATTTTTTGGATTTTTAAGAGCTTTTTTTGCTCAAAAAGCAGAAAATAAAAAAATCGTTTTTATCGGTTATTTTGTGGACAAAAATTGCTATGACACACCGTCGGGACTTGCCCATGCATATTTGGATTATAAAAAGTTGTATCCTGATAACTTTTTTCTCTATAGCTGGAATGCAGTTTATGATCCTCTCGAGCGATTCAAGCTGCTTACCTATGTCAGATTATCATCAGGAGGTATTGACCGGCGTACACAGATCAATGAAGCACCGGTTGCGCAGCGCTTTTTCACTTTTACTTTCCGTGGTGTAATATATACCAAAGAGAGAAAAGATTTCCCCTTTAAAGATTCTCCTTTTATCGCCCTTTTGAATCATAAATCTCCATTCTTTTTTTATGCGGCTCCAACGTATCCCCTTTTCACTTTTGAAGAAACTTCAGATCAGAACCTCCGTGTGTCTTATAATGGGGCTACTGCGGCAAAAGACTCTGCGATTGACAGTTGGGGAAATTATATAAACTACAGGGAAAGAATCATCGCCGCATTCCCGGAGAATCTTATTGCGTTTTATAAAAAAAATAACGATGAACAAACTGCAAAAGCCAAAGCTCACGCTGATGTTGATCTTTTTGGCCCTGCGGTAAAACCTGAAGCTGAACCAACAGACTTCAAAGACGCATTAATTTTTCCGATAAAGTATGAGGAATTACTTTAATAGGGAACGCTCATTAACGCTGCAGCTGACATAGACATCATCGACCTCGTACCCGCAACTCGCCACGATAAAAGATATACAAGCCGAAGGTGACAAGCACCAAGCTTATGAGATGATTCCAGGTCACTACCCCACCCATAAAAAGCCATTCATAGAGCATGCCAAAACTTGGACACAAGAAACCGGCAAAAGTTAAAAATGTTATTGAATAACGGTGCAACAGCCAGCCGTAAAGATTGTAAACAACAATATTGGCAACCAGAATCAATAACCCAACCCATCCTAAAAAAGGCATCCATGCAGACACCGGGTGGTTAAATCCGCCGACAAAAGCAGCCAAAATCATACTTAACACGCCACCAATAAACATCGCCACACCATTAATGAGGCTGAGCGAATAGTTTTTTATCATAAGCTCTTTGACCAAAAACCATGCATAGGTTGCAGAAATAACAGAGCCCAAAAGACATATCTCCGGCAATGAAATCCGCGCAACCTCCATGGCCGACTCTGGCCCCGTTGTCGCAGCAGCAATTACTGGTAGAAGGCTGCAAAGTCCAATAACGATGCCAATAATTTTATGCAGTGAAAGATGCTCTTTGATAAGCAGATAACTCAATATGGCGGCGATAAATGGCGTTGAGGCATAAATAAGCGTTGTTTTAAGCGCCGTAACATATTGCAGCGCCCAAAATTCAAGCGTAAACGCAAAAAAGATGTGAAACAACGATGTTTTGAAAAAAAGCCACCAGTCAGAACGGTTAATAGAACATCGCGCACGTTTAAACAGGTACTGATAACTTAAAAGAAATGTCCCGGCAATAAGCATGCGAAAGCCAATTAAAAAGCTGGGATGCGCATAGCAGACCGCTTTTTTTGCCAATGGGAATGTCAACGCGAGAAGGGCATACAAAACAACAACAAGAAACATACCATCCTTTTATAGTCGCCCGTGGCGCATATACACATAAAAGCTACAACCAACTGAACATAACAAAGGTAAATACAAAAACAATAAGGCAAGCCAGGGTGCAGTCCCCTGCGTTTGCGCTCCCGTCATCGAAATATAAGAAAAAAGATACACAACGCCACAGAGCATTACATTGGCTATCAGCGAGGTCAGACACAACGCGCTTGCAAGAAAAAAAACGATAAAGGGAGAAAAGAACTGCCACAACGACTGTGCAATCCGTTTATGAAACTCAATACGAGCATCACGCTCAGTCCTCCATGAGGCAAGAAGTTTATCCCACGTAGAAAATTTAAGATTTGAAAGCTGGGTACGATTCTTTTCAGCATCAATAAAACGTTGAAAGTCTATTTCTGTTTCCTGAAATGTCGCGCTGTGGATATGGCCACCCTTAAATGTATGCATTGATCCATTACACAGAAACAGTCTATCGCGCTTTATCCATCCTCGGTCTGCAGTAAAAAAGTACCGTTCGTTACGTTCGCGTGCAGGGATAAACACTAAAAAAAGTTTATTGAATGCAGGATTCTCTGGATCACGTTTATCTTTTTCACGGAAGAAAAATGTTAACGAAGAAAACGGAGCATGGAATTTATTTGGCTCCAACGATAAAAGACGTTCCTGGGCAGCTTTAATAAGCAACTGCTTACCTTTTTGGTAACTTTGAGGTGCCAGTTGAAAAACAAGAATGACGTATAACAGAGTTGCAAGCACTGAAAATATCAAAATGGCCTGCATCAGAGCACGGCGCGCATTTTTAAAAAACGATAATACTAAGAACTCCTGATGGATAACATGTTGGGCTCGTACCGTTGCAATGGCCAGAGATGATGAAATTGGGAGCGAAAAAAGCGTCATCAGTGGCAGCATGGTTAAAACAAGTAACGGAATAGCTCCCGCATCTGCAATAAAGGGAAGACGTAGAAAAAGGTTACACGAGGCAAAGACCCCCGTGAGTACCATAAAGAAAACGCACCACTGATAAAAGAAAGATTTAAGAAAGTAACCAACGAGCATGACGCCTCTTTAGAACGCTACATCGCTGCTCGTTGATGGACTCATCTCTTCGTCAACAATATGGACACGTTCAATTTTGACTGTTTTGCCGGTTGTCACATCAACCTCCACCAATGCACCAGAAAAAACGATGGGGCCTCTGTGTTCAACTACAAATTTGCCCATGCGTGGATGAAATAAAAATTTTTGCAAAACCTCTGTCTGCTGCATACCAATGATTGAATTCTGCGCAGAGCAACTCCCAAGATCGGTTATAAAGCCGGTTCCCTGGGGCAAAATCCGCTCATCAGCTGTCTGAACATGAGTATGTGTACCAAAGACGCAAGAAACTTTGCCATCAAGATAAAGCCCCATGGCATTTTTTTCCGATGAGGCCTCAGCATGAAAATCAACAAAAATGATGTTCGTCTTGGTGGTAATAAACGTCAAAAGCGACTCAACAGCCCTAAAAGGACAATCAAGCAAGTCATGAATGAATACACGCCCATGAAGATTAACAACCGCAACCGTCACACCCTTAACAAGGCAAAATGCATACCCTTTACCAGGGCAACCGGGTGGATAATTGGCGGGACGCGTTACATCGTCACGCTCATTAAGTGCCGTGTATACCTCCCGTTGTTCCCAGACATGGTTGCCGGTAGTTACGATGTTGGCACCATTGTGTTTGAAAAAATCTATAGTTTTAGCGGTAAGGCCTTTGCCGTTCTTGGCCGCATTTTCACCATTAACAATAACAGCATCAATGGCATATTTTTGTTTAAGCTTAGGAACCCATCGTTGAAAAACGGAGACCCCGGGCTGACCAACAACATCACCAATACATAAAAAGCGCAACGTCTCTGTCATCGTGCATCCATCCACATCTGCTAGCGCGCCGCTTGAATAAAGCGTTTTTCGCGAATAACATTAACTTTAATTTCTCCGGGAAATGCCATTTCTTCTTCAACGCGTTTGGCAAGATCAGACGCAAGCATTTCAGCCTTTTGATCATCAAGGCGGTCTTCGTCAACAATAACGCGAATTTCACGGCCGGCCTGCAGAGCGTACGCCTTTTTTACCCCATCAAAGCTATTTGCTATTTCTTCGAGCTGCTCAAGTCGCTTGATGTAGGTTGAGAGCGTTTCTTTGCGTGCGCCTGGACGCGAGGCTGAAAGAGCATCGGCTATATGTACAATAATGCCATAAATGCTTGCCGGTGGAACTTCTTCGTGATGGCTTGCGATGGAATTAACGACAACAGGATCTTCGCCATGTTCACGTGCAAAATCGGCGCCGACAAGGGCGTGTGGCCCCTCAACTTCGGCCGATATTGCCTTACCAATATCATGTAACAATCCACAACGTGCGGCCAATTCACCATTAAAGCCAAGTTCCTGCGCAATCATACGAGAAAAATAGGCGACTTCCTTGCTGTGTACCAGATTGTTTTGGGTATAGCTTGCTCTAAAATGCAACTTGCCGAGTAACTTCACCAAATCTGGGTGCATACCACGAAAACCAAATTCCAAGACCGTTTGTTGGCCTATTTCAAGAATACTTTGATCAAGCTCTTCTTCGCACTTGGCAACCGTTTCTTCGATACGCGTTGGATTAATGCGGCCGTCCTGAATCAATTTAGCCAATGCGCGCTTAGCAACTTCACGTCGAATGGGATTAAAGCCGGATATCGTAATAACTTCAGGGGTATCTCCGATGACAAATTCCATTCCCGTCGCCATTTCAAGAGCTTTAATATTACGCCCCTCTTTTCCTATGATTCTTCCCTTCATTTCTTCATTGGGAAGATGCACAATGCTTGAAGAATGTAACGTTACGGTATCGGACAGATGACGTTGCATAGCGGTGCACACAATTTCGACTGCCTTATCCTTGGCGGTTTCGCGTGCTTCTTCTTCAATTTTTGAGAGTAATTTTTGGTTGGCGAGTTTAACTTCTTTTTCAAGGGATTCAAGCAAGATTCGCTTTGCTTCATCCTGCTTCATATTGCTCAAGCGCTCGAGCTTGGCAACAAACTCTTCATAAATCTTTTTGAGCCTGATTTCATCGGTGTTGAGAAGATCGAGCCGTTTTGCAAGCTCACGATCTTTTTGTTGAAGGTCTTTGCGCAACTCATCGAGCAAGACTTCTCGTTGATCGAGCATATCCTGCTTCTTTTGGGCCTTGTTCTGAAGCTGCTGGAGTTCTATTTTTGCCCGCTTAATTTCAAGATCAAGATCATTGCGTTTCCGGCCCACTTCATTTTTGAGTTCATTCATGGCGTCGCGACGCTCGCGATCTATCTCATCACGCGCTGAGCGCAATTGTTGTAAAGCCTCGGTTTTGGCATTAAAAAGTTGTCGTTTACGATTATAAAAAAAGAAAAGTGTTGTCAAAATGCCTGCAAGCACCCCGACCAACGCACTTAATATTAGCATCGTCATTATCATTCTTTCGTTTAACGCTCCACAATAAAAACGATCATCGACGCTGCGACGCGCCGCGATCGGTATCTAAGCAAAAATGTAAGTGGAAAACGAGAAAAGATAAGCGAGGTATGAAGCCTCAGCCACGTCCGATGCGAAAGATTGTAAAAAGTCGATCGTGCATACTATGCCGGAGTGTCGATAACCGTTATGAGGCGTTCAACACGCTCGTCATAAATCTGGAGTTTTCGCCTATTACGAACAAGCTCAGTTGCGAGTTGCAAGGCAATGGCAAACATGGCCTTTTGTTCGTCTCCTGGCGGTAACTTCTCCGTTTTATCGCGAAGAAGCCCATCCAAAAGTTGGGCGGCATTTTGTACATCCGTTTCATCTTCATCGGTAGCAATGGAATATTGCTTTCCGTTTATAGTTATCCGTATGTGCTTTTGCATAGTATTATCAGCCAGCATTACTTTCAAGGGTATTAATACTCTTCAAGAGTGCCTCGATACTATTTACAATCGCTGCTTTTTCTTGCTCGAGCGACTGCGACGTTTGAGCCTCCTTATCCAAGGAACTTTCAAACTGTCTGTTTCTTTCACGCAGCTGCTCGATCTCATTGCTCAATGCATCAAGTCGTGTTTGCAGCTCCTGATTTCTTTGAATCAGGCGAAGAACTTTTTGTTCAAGCTCTTCCAAATACCTCATTTCTCTTTCCTTTTTTCCTTTATAACCAAATCTATTACCGCGTTCCCTTTAAGGCTAGCGGCTGGCTATATCAAAAATCAAGAATTTTATTTCTGTGCTGAAATAGCAATCTTTGCTAATTGGGCAAAAGCTGCAGGATCAACAATAGCAAGTTGGCTCAACATCTTGCGGTTCAATTCAACCTTAGCCTGTTTAAGACCATGGATAAAACCGGAATAATTAATGTTACTCAGCCTACATGCAGCATTAATACGCATAACAAAAAGACCACGGAAATCACGTTTCTTTTGGCGACGACCAATATATGCAAAACGCATCGCGCGCATCAATGTTTCATTGGCGCGTTTGAATACGTTGCTACGTTGTCCCCAAAAACCTTTGGTTTGTTTTAAGAGACGTTTATGACGTCTTCTGGATATAACACCGCGTTTTATTCTACTCATTATAATTCCTTAACACAGATTAAGCAGATTAATAAGGCATCAACGTTGCTATTTTGTCAACTTGCGTTGTATCAATATACCGACCCTTACGCAAGTCGCGCATTACTCTATGGGACTTGGCCCATGCATGATGCCGCCTGAATGCTGACGAACGTTTGATGCACCCTGAGGCTGTCTTTTTAAAGCGTTTTTTACAAGCGGAATGTGTCTTAACTTTAGGCATTGTTATTTTCCCTTAATATAAAATATCTTTGACCACAGCACACCACCTCGAGCATCTTTTTCTTCAGCCAAGGCACCAACATTACGTGCGGTCAAATCGTTGATAACGCGTACAAAAAATTTCTGTCCAGTGTCTTCAGCCGTCGCCATTTCACGTCCGCGAAACTGAAGCGTAAATTTCACTTTATTACCATCCTTAAAGAACTGTTCGGCTTGATTAATTTTGGTCTTATAATCTTGCTCACCGATATGTGGGCGCATTTTAATTTCTTTAACGACAATAACTTTTTGATGCTTTTTTGCATCGGCAAGCTGTTTTTTCTTGGTGTACAAAAATTTACCAAAGTCCATCAGCTTGGCAACAGGAACGCCATCCTTTTCGCCAACTTGAACAAGATCCAAGCCAACTTCGGTGGCTCGCATCATCGCTTGGAACTTTGGTATTACGCCAAGGCTCTGCCCTTCATGATCAATGACCATGACACGCTCAGCTCGAATGCGTTCATTAACAGAATATTTCAATGCTTCTGGAGTACTCTTTTCTTTCAAATTCTTATTCACCCTCTAATCCCTGTTTTATTGGCTGCGCCATTGCTGTACGAACAGCCGCATACAGTTTATCAAAAAGACCACTCTCTTCTTTTAGCTTTTTCAAGCAATTATCACGCCCCTGGGCAAGCTTCTCTTCGCCGTACACAAACCATGCTCCGGTCTGCTGAACAACACCATTGGCAACTGCAGCATCAAGAAGATCAAGCTCCTTACTAATGCCTTCGCCAAAAAGAAGATCAACCTCAACCCGTCTGAAAGGCGGTGCTACTTTATTTTTTGCTACCTTAATGACAACACGATTGCCAATCGCTCTATCGTTTTTCTTAAGTGTGGCAACTCGACGGATCTCAAGACGTATCGACGCATAAAACTTAAGGGCATTGCCGCCTGTTGTTGTTTCGTGGTCGCCGAAAGGCATCGAGTTAATTTTGCTACGAATCTGGTTGATAAAAATCAAAACCGTCTTTGATTTATGCACAACCGGTGTCAACTTGCGAAGGGCCTGAGACATCAAGCGGGCCTGAAGACCAACGTGAACATCTCCCATATCACCTTCGAGTTCTGCTTTAGGAACAAGCGCAGCCACCGAGTCGATAATAATCAAATCAACAGCGCCGGAGCGGACGAGCATCTCCGCGATATCCAAAGCCTGTTCACCATAATCCGGCTGTGAAATAATCAAATCATTAATATTAATACCGATGCCCGCAGCGTATGTTGGATCAAGCGCATGTTCAGCATCGATAAAGGCGCATACGCCCCCGGCTTTTTGAGCCTGGGCAACGGCGTGCAAGGTAACCGTAGTTTTTCCCGAAGCTTCAGGTCCATAGACCTCAACTATTCTGCCACGAGGAAAGCCACCAATTCCAAGGGCCTGATCAACTAAAATTGATCCCGTTGAGATGGTATCGTATTTACAATCACTTTTTTGTCCCAAGAGCATAACCGAACCCTTGCCAAACTGCTTATCAATTTGGGCAAGCGCTACCTCGAGGGCTTTGTTTCGTTCAGCTGACGTCTTAAACGTGAACTCTTCCATGTGTATTAATCTTCCGGTGTAGTATCGACATCAACGTGTCGCATTTTCATAATTTCACGATCAGTTTCTATTTTAGCATTTCTATATAACGAAGCAATAAATGCAGTAAGACAGAGCATATTTTCTTTATATTTCTCTTGTTTAATAATTTTTGAGGCTTCTGAGGCGAAAGATACCCCTTCAAGAGGGGTGGCTTGGCGGAGTTGGGCAAGGTAGAATCCGGTCTTTGTCGCCAGCTCAAGAACCTGGGATGGATCGGTAATGGCAAACAGTTTACTGCTCAGAGCAGCCCCATCTTTACCAAGTTCGACAACCGGTTGGGCTGGGTCAGTTTGCTTAGTTATCTTAAGCGAACCGCCGCATTCACGAGCGACGTCCTCAAGCGTTGCCTTTTTGGTCAAGATTCGAGCGCGCATACTCTTAAGGGTATTGTGAGCAAGGTTGTCTGCCTGTTCAGCAAGGTAATCTTGTAGAACTGTCTCCTTGATCTGAGCGAGGGATGGCGTATAGCTTTTTTCAACGCCTTGAGGTTGGTAGAGCACAAAATTATCATCGTGCGTAAAATATCCGATAGTACGAAGCCGTTTAGTAGGTGAAAAGAGTTGTTGAGCAAGTTTGCCGAGCGTGTCATCTTTTCGTGTCTCTGTTTCAAGCAACCATCCTGATTCTTTGGTTTGCAACTGATGCTGGGTTACAAAACGAGAAATTGCCTGACCATCTTCACGCGCAGCATGAACCAACTGTTCTAAATCGCCACGCAAGACAGCAAGTGACCGTTTAGCGCGTAATTGTTGGGCGATATCATTTTTTACCGAATCAAATGGTTTTTCAGTTGCTTGAATGCGCTGTGCCAACTGAATCACTTCATAACCACGTTTAGTTTTAACAACCGGTGAAATTTCTCCCTCGGTATGTAAACGGAAAGCAGCGCGTTCAAAATCAGGATCATATGTTCCATGTCCAAACATTTCGGTCAATCCGCCGGCTGCAGCTGTCTTGCTGTCCTGTGAATGCTGTTTGGCAAGATTGGCAAACGAGCCTGGCTGTTGTACGGCCTGTTTCTGGATGGACTCTGCTTTGTCCTGCGTTGAGGTGATCAAAATGTGGCGAACTTTAATCTTGGGAGGGATGCGATAGAGTTTGCTTTTGTTTTTTTCATAAAAGTTACGCACTGATTGTTCATCAACCTCAACAGTCTGTGCATAGGTTGATGGTGAGAGCAGCCAGTACTTTGCACTACGTTTTTCACCAACCTCGTACCAAGATTTATTGGTTAGATAAAATTTCTCCAACGCCGCATCAGTTGCGCCCGTCTTTTTTGCCTGATCTATGAAATAACTCATAGGAAATTCAACAAGAGCAAAACTTTTTGCGGAACGTGTCGTATCAAAAATTTCTTGTGCCTCAAAACGTGGAATATAGAGCGACCCCTGCACAAGATGTTGCGCGACATCTCTCTTGAAAGCTTCGCGTTTGAATTTTTCATACTGTGAAGGAGAGGTTGAAAGACGTTGCAAGTAGTTATGATAAGCTTCCATATTGATGCGACCTTGTCCATCGGCAAGATAAGGCACCGTCTTGACCAATTCGTCTTTGAACCATGTATCATCTAGCTCAAGATTAAGAGGCTCTCTGATATAGTCGATTAAGGCGTCTCTAACGCACATATCAAGTGCAAGTTCTTCTGGTTTGACAGCCCCAAGAAACGTGCTTAAAAATGCTTCTTCTGACATTCCGTACATGCGAGCAAGTGGTCGTAAATATTCGATGCGTGCATGCACATCGGCGAGTTGATGCTTGTATGCATCAAAGTAAACAGCTCTCCCATTGACGGTTGCAATGGCCATTTCTGAAGGATTTCGCGAACGAAAAAAGAAAAATGAACCGGTACTAACACCAAGAGCAACAAACACAACCCACAAAACGGTATGCCATTTTTTCATCTCTTTGCGAAAAATATAAATCACGTTAGATCCTTTCGATGGAAGACTTCCTTTTTCCCTTGAGAAAAGCTCTTTTTTGATTTCTCATACGGTATTGAAGTTTACTCTATAACACCCTTTTTTTCCAACAACAATTCTCGTTTGCCGAAGCGGTAGCTGGAAAGCCTCTCCAGATCGAGCAAATGAAGCATGACAAATAAATTTGCCCCAGGCTGAACTTTTTCGAATCGCATAATGGTTTTACACGGCAAACTCAACGGGGACGCTTTTTTGTTATTAATTAATAAGCAATATCGCCAAAGCGCTATCATTCTGCTTGGCAATAAATTATTTTAGTTGTTATTTGAAAATATTTAACTTTTGACAAAGATCGTCCAAGATTGCAAGAGATGTTTCGCCGGTTGTTGGAAGTGTGTCAATGTTCAACGTGGTGTCACGGTGTGGTACCAGTAGTTTTTCAAGCTTATGCCAGAAGGTTACTTGTCGCTTTGCATACTGTTGTGTTTTTTGGCTGATTAAAGCAATAAGCTCTGGTAGGCTATCGCGATTTTTCCCCGCGCGAATCCATGAGATTATCTCGGTGTAACCAATAAATCCGCGTTGTTGTACAAAAAGCTCCCATGGTGTGTCCAGAAGTGTCTCAGTTTCTTCGAGCCAACCTTCTTGGTAGATCATATTGGTTGTTCGTTGTTGAATGCGTTCGCATAATTCTTCGCGTGAAGGCTCAAGCGCAATAATATGCGTAGGTGTGGTGAATGGCGCATTATAGCAAGGTTTAAGCGTTGATGGTTTTTGGTGTGTTGTTTGCCAAATTTTAAGTGCGCGGACAATGCGATAGCGGTCATTGGGGTGTAATGCTTGAGCGCGTTCGCTATCGATGGCATTGAGCATATTCCACAACGTCTCAGTATCCGTCTCAAAGTCGATGGGTAATTCTTCGCCGTTACATTCAATATCGTGTGGTGGAAAGAAGAGTGATTGTACGTAGAAAAGTGAGCCTCCGACAATAATTGGTAGTGTATGTTGTGCCAGGCAATCATTAACTGTTGTCTGTACCATATGCCGATAACGTTTCACATCTATTGTTTCTGGAGTATCTATAACATCAAACAGGTGGCACTTAAATGGCTTATCGCGCCATGCTGGTTTTGCGGTACCGATGGTAAGTGGTGTATAGAACTGTCCCATATCGGCATTGATTATATGGCCGTTATAATGAATAGCCGCATGCTCAGCGAGAAATGTTTTCCCTGAAGCTGTAGGACCAATGATAATGATAACTGACGAAGCCATAATTATTTATATCGCTGATGATGTTTCTTGTTGAAGGAAAGACCGGTCATGAAACTCAAATCGTTTGAATGGGCTGCGCAGTTCTTGCATAATGACTTCGCGTTTTTCGTTACGTATGATTTGAATTTCTTGTAGGATTAAATCCTCGGTTGCCTGTAATACAGCGCGTTCGCCAAATGATAAATCTTTTTGTTGTGCAACATACATCAGATCACGATATATTCTAGCAATTTCTAAAAGGTTTCCGCTCAAGATTTTTACTTGATAATCACGATTACGACGATTCCACCCGCTTGGTGTAAAATCAACACCGGCAAGTTTCCGCTCTGGCCTTTTGGCAAGCTCACTCATCACAGCCTCAATTTCGCGCTCACGGCATGGATAGCGAATGCCGATAGACTGTGCATTATAGAGTGGCACGAGAATAGTCATATCCTTAAATACGAAGGTTAGTTTGAGAAAGTCAATTGTTGTTCCAGCAACAACTTTTTTAATAATAGCTTCGACTAGAGCAACGCCATGCCCGGGATAGATCACGTGATCTTTGAGTTTAAACATACGCGTCCTTCGCTCGGGGGGTAAGTGATTACCAGTTGTGTTCTAAAACAAATACCCGCCGCTATAAACACTTCCCGCCCCAACAACTGAGTCTTTAGTAACAAAGTGGTGAATAGCCTTAATGGCTATAATGCTTACGGAGAGTGGAACAAGCAGCCACCTACTGCGTAACCAAGTAACAAAACCACCCTCAGAGGTTTGTTCAATTTTATTGATAAGAGCAATAAATGTTTTAACGAATCGTTTCATTGCATCAAGTGTTTGTTCAATGGGAAGTTTCTCTATGATGGCGATAATCTGAATAATATCGGACAATATATTAAATAAAGACTTGTGATGATCAGTTATTGGTAAGAGTTGCGCGCTGAGCGCCGCGAATTCCTGCTCGTTGAAAAATGAATGGGCGCATTTTTGTGCGAGAAAGATATAAAAGATGTAGACGAAAATTGATATATCCTTAAGTGCCCCCACGGCACAACGCTGTGATCGTTCCTGGATGGTGCCCCCCTTTTGCCGTGCAATATCATCAGCGAATAGAGCAATGAACCGTTCATCCTGTGCACCTTTTTCGACAAAATTAACAAGCACCTCCCAGCACTGAAGCAACAAGTCTGATCTACGGTGGGATCCTAATTGTGTTAGTGCGCGTTGCAAAGCAACAGAGTGTATTTTCTTACTTACCTGAGCAAACGGGAACTGAGTTAGTGTTGATGTAACTGCTGCATTAAGCTGCGCCTTGTGCTCAATAAGCGTATTCTTTGTGGCTATAAGCCAGGAAACTTGATCTACTAAAGTGTGAAGTTTTTGAGTGTCGGCGGTGTTTTTGATAGTTTCAACTTCTTTACTCATGGTGTTGATGCGGTTGTCGAACCATGAAATGGCACCATCAACCGTTGCTGGTCCATTAAGCGCAGCGATAAATGAAATATGCGGGTGCAGAACCCGTATATGAGTTTTGAGTTCGCTCGTACTACGGTGAATATCATCTGGAGATAAACAGCAACACGGGGAGTTGTTATCTGCAGCGAAAATGATTGATGAGGGCACTAAAAAAGATGTCCCCGCAAGCCCAACACTAAGAATAATTGTCTCGAAACGTGGCATAGAGATTCTCATCAAACACCCAACTGCTATTAACCACCGTATTCGTTGCTACAGTCCATACTACAAAAAACCGGCAGGTGTCTCAAGCGCGCTCTAAAATATGGATAGACTTGGGCTTTTTTGATCTTAAAAAAGGAAATGGCTTACAAGCTATGCATTTTAGGATAACTTGTAAGCCTGCTTCCCCTGTCCCCCACAACCCTTATCCAGGTATTGATATTGTGAGTATAGGCAAAAATGTTGTCAGCTTGAACAATTTGCTTTTTTTGATTTCAAAAAGCCCGTAGTTACCGCATACTAGTTCTTTTAATGCTTGTTTGTACTACTTGAAATTGTGAGAGATCTTCATGTCCATCAATGCCAATATTGTCTCAGCCATTGCGCCTGAAGTGCAGCGCAAATTTCATAAAAATGCACATTGGGCACTTGCCGGTAGCATTGTGTATGAGACGTGTAAAGTCGCGCACTGCTTTCTCCTGCTTCAAGTAATGTCACCTGCTCTTTTTGGTACGATAGGCAGTCTTCTTGCCATGCTTTACTTTGCATCGTATGTAGCTGATCTTGGGGCAACTAACTCAATCCCGCCTTTTCTGCATATTTTTACGCAAAGCAAAAAAACATTCCGCACGTTCATGGTGCGTTATGCGCTCATCCCGCACATCCCTTTTGTCATTATATGTGCGGTGGTCACATCGCTTATTGTCCAAAGTCGTTTTACTATGGTTCCTGCATTTGGTCTTATCGGGGTGCTGGTATTCTTAGAAGCAATCAGAAGCTTCCTTCGTTTTTTCCTCCACGTAACGTTTCAAGCACGCTACGTTGTTATCGTCGAATTATTTCTCTTTATTGGGGTCTATTTGGGTGGCATATGGATACCGTTTCTTGTTACGTTCTATACAACAGGAGCGTTTGTATTGACCCCTAATCTCATTTTCATTCCACATCTTATTGATTCGTTGGTAGCGGTCATTGTTTTTATAGTTTTTACGTATCGTTATTATCAACGGTTGCCACGTGATAGGGATGGCGTAGGTGTATTTCCCGCGGGAATGGTTAAGCGGTTAGTCACTACTCGACTTTTTAATTACGTTTTACGGGTAGGGAGAAACTTTTTTACCGGTAATTTCCTTACTCCTCTTTTCGCCGTCAGGTTTGGGCTTGCTGCGGCCGGGTTATTTTATATTGCCAGTGTTACCGTTAGTGCTTTACAGGCAGTTGTTAAGGCTATTGTTGGTTATTCGGGAAACGCGCTTCTGGCCGAAGTAAAGAATGCTGGGCAATCGGTAAAAAAAGAGGCGTTCGATGTTTTGTGTCAGAAGTTTGTCACTGTTGTCTTCCCCATTTTTATCTTTTTTGGGGTTAATTTTAGAGCTCTTCTTCAAGTGGCTAATAAGGAAGAGGTCGCTACGTATACGTTGTCGGTTTTGTTCTTATATCTTGTCATCTCTTTCGCCGATTTCTTCTTTGTTTTGTATGAGCAGTTTTATGTGATTGAAGAGGCTGCCGATAAGTTATGTCTTTTTAAGCTATTAGAGTGCGCTGTCTTCTATGGCTTTATATCTTCCGCTGCTTTCTCATCTCCCATAGCTCTTTTGGTAGGGTTGGTTGTAATGCGTTGTATGACGCTTTTCATTATTGTCACTGATGCCTATTATCGATGGGGTGTTATCCCACGGTTGAGACGGCGTCTTGGCTATCTAGGGTGGTGGTTGCTTATCTCTTCATCAGTTGCCGCTTTGTTATTAGTACTCCATCGTTTCTGCTCCTCGGCGTTCGATTGGTAGTTTGGCCGACGGAGGCGATGCCCCCCTGCCTCGTTCTTTTTAAACCCCCGTTTCATACCCCCAAGCTTACGTTAAAATGCCCCCAGAGGCCTACATTCAAGCTCTCAAGCCCCCGGCTCAAGGCAGGCGGGGCGGAGACGGAGTCGGCGCGCGGCGGGCGAAACAAACTTGACAGTCCGACTGTAAGACTTTAAAATTACGTTAGTATAAAATCTGAGTGTTGCAATGTAGGTTTACAAAAGAAAATAACGGAAAATACAGTACATTTAACAAAGGGAAAAGAATGGCAAAAATCATAGGTATAGACCTTGGAACCACCAACTCAGTAGTCGCATTCATGGAAGGCGGCACGGCTAAGGTTATCCCCAACCAAGAGGGTGCTAATACCACTCCATCAGTCGTAGCATTCGCCAAAGACGGGCAACGATTGGTCGGCGCCATCGCTAAACGCCAAGCGGTAACTAATCCTATAAATACCATTGCCTCAATTAAACGATTCATCGGTAAAAAATATGCAGAACTAAAGGCCGATGAACTCAAGCTTGTTCCGTATAAAGTTGTACAAGGAAAAAATGGCGACGCCGCAATAGAAATTGAAGGAAAAGAATATACGCCGCAAGAAATTTCTGCCGCCGTTTTACAAAAGCTTAAGCAGGCCGCAGAAGACTATCTGGGCGAAAAGATTTCTGATGCTGTTATCACGGTCCCTGCGTATTTCAATGATGCACAACGTCAAGCAACCAAAGACGCGGGAAAAATTGCAGGACTGGAAGTCAAACGTATCATCAACGAACCAACCGCAGCAGCACTGGCCTATGGACTTGATAAGAAAAATAATGAAACAATCGCCGTATTCGACTTCGGCGGAGGAACGTTTGATATCTCCATACTCGAAGTAGGTGATGGCGTTACCGAAGTAAAATCAACTAACGGCGACACCATGCTCGGTGGCGACAACATCGATGAGAAGCTTATAAGCTTCTTAGTAGAAGAATTTAAAAAAGAGCACGGCATGGATCTACGAAACGACAAAATGGCCGTCCAAAGGCTCAAAGAGGCATCTGAGAAAGCTAAAATTGAGCTTTCATCAACGATGGAAGCAGAAATAAATCTGCCGTATATCACTGCAGATGCCACAGGGCCAAAGCACCTTGTCACCAAAATTAGTAGAGCAAAACTTGAAAATTTATGCTCTGACATTTTTAAAAGACTGTTTGAACCATGCAAACAAGCGGTAGCTGACTCAGGCATTGACCTCAAAAATATCGATGAGGTTATTTTAGTCGGTGGATCAACGCGTATTCCTAAAGTTCAGCAGATGGTCAAAGAATTCTTTGGCAAAGAGCCAAACAGGTCGGTCAACCCGGATGAAGTAGTCGCCGTCGGAGCTGCTATCCAAGGTGGCGTACTTGCCGGGGAAGTAACCAACGTCCTCTTGCTCGACGTAACACCACTTTCCCTTGGCATCGAAACCATGGGCGCAGTCGTTGCACGCATCATTGAGCGCAACACCACCATTCCAACGAAAAAATCGCAGATTTTTTCAACAGCAGAAAATAGCCAAACTGCCGTTGATATTCATGTAGTACAGGGTGAGCGCGAATTTGCCCATGACAATAAAACACTGGGTAAATTCAGACTCGACGGCATTCCAGCCGCACCACGAGGTATTCCACAAATCGAGGTGACCTTCGACATCGACGCAAACGGCATTGTACATGTATCTGCAAAAGATCTGGGCACGGGAAAAGAGCAAAAAATCACTATTACCAATTCATCTGGACTTTCTAAAGACGAAGTCGAACGCATGGTAAAAGAAGCTCAGCTCAACGAATCAGAAGATAAAAAACGTCGAGAAGTTGTCGAACAACGCAACAGTCTTGATAATGCCATCAATCAAATCGAAAAAACGCTTCAAGAAAACAAAGAGAAGCTGCCGATTGCCGACGTCAATACACTTGAGAAAGCAATTGAAGAAGCAAAAAAAGTCCTTAAAGAAAAAGAAGGCGATGGCGAAGCGCTCAAAAAGGCTCATGACGACCTGATGCAGGCATCATACAAAGTCGCAGAGATTCTTTATAAAGAGCAACAGCAAAAGGGACAACCCGGAACAGATGCTGGCGAACAGAAAAGCGACAATAAAGACAATAAAAAAGATGGCGATCAAGGCCCAATCGACGCTGAGTTCAAAGAAAAATAGACCCGTAGAACAACGCGATAAATAACAAGAGAGGGCGAAAATTCGCCCTCTCTTGTTATTTGCCAAAATTCTTATGCAATCAGCCGAGCAGCCGTTAGTTCATTAGACCTCTTTCGAAACCTGTTTAACCTAGCTATTTTGGACGCGGTTTTTGTCATGCCGAACGCATGTCTTTGTCATCCCGAGCGCGTTTTTTGTCATCCCGGGCAAGGACCCGGGATCTAGAATTACCACATCAAAGAGGTCTACCAATGCGTATCTACAAAAAACTATACGCTATCAATATTCCAGAAATCGCTGTCATGCCGACAATGGTCAACCCGAGGGCTTTTTTACGATCTCGCGTCAACTCATCAGTGAGATCGATGCCACTATGCAGATCACGGACAAGCTGATTTACACCAATGGCAATCATCGGAACAATTACACCCGCCGCAAACGCACTACCGCCAAAAGTTCCAGACAGAGAATATTGTGCCGCTACAGATATAACAACAAAATCGAGCACAAGCAGAGCATAAAGCGCTAACAAGTGTTTGCGACACCATTGCCTAAAATATTGCATATATGTTGGCCCCAGCAATTCGGTCCCGCAATGACGTACACATTGACGCTCCCGCGCCAGTCGATTATCCGGTTGTAAAAAAAATTTTTCCAAACATTTTCTATGATAGACAGCAGTACACGTCGGGCATTTTATTCGTGCCGCCTGGTTATGGCAACACGCCAGAGCGTTGCGTACAAGACCATTATCAACTTGCTCAAAGCAAATAGCACAGCAGTCATCGGGAAGCCCCGGCAAAGCACCATCTTCTTGGCTCTGAGAAAGAGAAACAGGAACAACAGAATCATCACTCATACCAAAGCCGCATTGGCATAACATCAGAAAGATGAAACATAATGTCCACAACATATACCCCTCACCAATAACTACCCCAAATGACGTACTTAAGTATGTGCTACAAACAGATGTTTCCGCAATAAAAATAGCACAACGTAGCAGCAGACTATTATTATTTACTTGATATATGATGTGGAATGAGCTAAAACGCAGATACGTTTTTTAAGTGCATCAAATTTTTCAGCATCAAGATACGCGAATACTGCATCTTTGAGCTTCCAATCACAATGCCCCCAAGCTTCGCTTGTCTGATATTGTCTAAACGTACCAAAAACACGCGAGACCCCTTGAGCAACCGGACGATAAACGGCATGAACATCGGCAAGATTGATTACCATAACCATGTGAATAAGTGATTCAGTGAGCTCGCAGTCGATTTCGGTGGCAACGTCAAACAACATTTTTAAAAATTGTTCAATATGTAGATCGCTTTCAATGCCCTTCATAAGCAATCCAATGAACGCCGAATGCATGGCTATCAAAAGAGCAATACGCTTCTGTTCATCAAAAGAGAAGCCTAGTTCTTGGAAAACATCTTCAAAGCAAAACAGTTTACCATCAGTGGTACGATATTCATTGGTGTAGGCACAATCAATACGTATGCCGTGCATAACAAATTCAAATCCAATACGCTCGTGGTCAGGAATGCGATAATATTTAAGGTTATGTACAGATCCTGCCTTGCCAACATCATGAATAAGGCCTGCAAAAGCAAGCACTGTTTTCTCTCGTTCCACAAGCCCACGGCAAGGACCTGACTGCTGTTCCGCCCAGATACTAATCCACTGCTCTGTCCACATAAGATGCGCAAGCAAATGTCCCGCATGGACAGGATTGGTTGTTTTGTAATGATCCACATCGTTCAGTAAAACTTCGAGAGCTTTTGAATGTGGCAACGTTGCCGGTAACGGTTGTGATCCGCGAGCGCAACCACCAAATGACCAAATAGCTGAAATCAAAAAAAATACATGCTTATGCACACAAAGCGGCACAATGCACCTTTCTTTCTCATGATTAATTAAACAACATCACACACCCCTTTTCCCAACAAAGAAGCTATGATAGCTACAAAGCTCAAAAGTTCAAGTATTTTGGCACCAAACAACAAGACACCATGAAACAATCACGGCAGAAACCGCAATTACATTATCAAGAGCACATGCTCCTAAGCTTCAGCATACAAATTTAGATGATGGTGATTAACGAGCCATCGCACGCAGACGCTCAATGCGTTTACGCACAGGTGGATGGGTTGAAAGCAAGGTCATGAGACCTTCAAGTGTGAATGGGTTAACAATAAAAAGACTTGCTGTCGATACCTGAGCCGTGGACTCAGGTTGCACGTGGCGCACCGCAGCATTGGCATGTAATTTTTCAAGCGCAGAAGCGAGTGCCAAGGGATCGTGACACATTTTTGCCCCTGTTTCATCTGCCAAATATTCGCGAGAGCGTGAAACTGCTAACTGAAGAAGTGTTGCAATAATAGGCATAAAAATTGCCACAAGCAAAGCACCCAGGCCGCTTGAACGTTCGCCATCACGATCACTACGCATACCACCAAACATTACCGCCCATTGCATCATGTGTGCAATATAGCCGATAGCAGTTGCAATGGTTGCAGCAATCGTAGAAATAAGAATGTCGCGATTTCTGACATGTGAAAGTTCATGTGCTAATACACCGCGCAGTTCGTGTTCATCAAGAATATCCAGGATACCCTGCGTCACGGCAACCGATGCATGCTGGGGATTACGCCCCGTTGCAAATGCATTTGCCATATTCGTGGGAATGTACCACAACTTTGGCATAGGAAGACGTGCTTGATAGCAAAGCTCTTCGACCATTTCGTAAATATTTGCATAACGCGTACGATCAAGAGGATGGGCGTCATACATACGTAACACAATCTTGTCGGCAAAAAAGTAGGCACCAAAATTCATAAGTATCGAAATGATGAACGCAATCACCAGCCCGTTGTTACCACCAAGCCAATAGCCCAGTAAAAAGAACAACCCGCTTAGTGTGCCAAGAAGCAATGCTGTTTTAATTTGATTAAATATCATTATCCATACCCCCAAAAGCAACCGCTAACAACTTGATCATTTTCGCTTTCATCGTGTCATCATCCTGCTGCAATCTCTTCTGGGTTCTATCAACAAAAATATCAAGCAATTGCAACGTGATGAACATAGCACCTAATGCAATCATACAAACGTAAAGGCCAACATTCATCCTAGAACAGGACCCTATAATTGTTGCACCACCAAGTGCCATCAGGGCAATACGAAGCAAAAATTTTTGTGCAAAAGCGCTGAGTTTCATAAACCGCCACCTTATTTGTCATACTCAATTTCAATGTCTTCAATCTCTTCTTCATCAGGGTCAGGAAGCAAAGAAACCGTTTTTGCCTTTGTAACCGCCTTTTCTGCCCCTTTTTTAGTCTGGGGCCTTTTGGACATTTCGTCAACTCGGGGAGGTGCGATTTCGATGAGATTTTCGTGTTTTTTTACCAAATTTTCTTTACGAATGGCCGCCAAGCGCTCGGCTTGCTGTTTAATGTCCTCTTTGAATTTTTGGCTGTGAAGCTCCATATCGCCTTCGGTGGCATCAAAAATCTTGTTCATTTCCTCTTGCATACGCCTAATTTTCTTCTGAAGCTTCAGAATCATTTCGACGCCAGAAAGGTTAACCCCAAGCTTATGTGTTAAATAAATAACTTCTTCCAGCCGGTCAACATCTTCTTCTGAAAAAAGTCGGGTATTGCCAGAGGAACGCTTAGGCGAAATCAGGCCTTGTTTTTCGTACATACGAATCGTTTGCTGATGAACTGAAAACATTTTTGCAACAACCGATATCGAGTAAAACCCCTTCCTGCGTCTCATACCCTGCTCCTTTTGCTCACTCATGTTTAAGGACGGTGAGAAAGGCTTCGTGAGGAAGCTCAACGGTGCCGATCTGCTTAAGCTTCTTCTTACCCTCCTTCTGCTTCTCCAATAACTTTCTTTTACGCGTAACGTCACCGCCATAACATTTTGCAATAACGTTTTTACGCATAGCAGAAACACTTTCACGTGCAATAATCTTTGCACCAATCGCAGCCTGAATAGCGACTTCAAACATCTGGCGGTGAATCACCGTGCGCAATTTTTGCACTAATTGACGGCCGATAAAAAAAGCCTTTTCACGATGAACAATGACTGAAAGTGCATCGACCGGTTTGCCGTTAAGCAGGATATTCATTTTGACCAAATCGGCCGGTTCGTATCCCGCCTGCTCATAATCAAAGCTCGCGTAGCCAGCACTGAGCGATTTAAGTTTGTCGTAAAAGTCAGTAATAATTTCATTGAGTGGTAATCGGTAACGCAAAACTATGCGCGACTCATCAATATACTGCATCTCTTTTTGCTCGCCACGGCGTTCTTGGCAGAGCGTCATAATTGTTCCCAAATACTCTTTGGGAGTGATAACCGTTGCATTAACAATAGGTTCAAACACTTCGCCTATTTTAACTTCATCAGGAAATTTTGACGGGTTTTCGATATCAATTTCTTCCCCATTGGTCAAACGCACTTTGTAAAGCACCGTTGGCGATGTCACGATAATTGACGCGTCATATTCTTGTTCAAGGCGTTGTTTAAAAACGTCCATATGAAGAAGCCCGAGAAAGCCACAGCGAAACCCAAGTCCCAGTGCAGCAGAACTTTCTTTTTCAACATGTACACTTGGATCATTAAGCGTAAGTTTTTCGATCGCATCACGCACATGATCAAAGTCGGATGTATCAATAGGATAAATACCGGCAAACACCATCGGCTTTGCAGGCCTAAAACCAGGCAATGCTTGCACCGGCTTTTTGGAGTGATAAAACGTATCACCAATGCAGGCTTCTTTGACCGTCTTCATGCCGGCAACTAAATATCCCACCTGGCCCGTATACAAGGCCCCGGTAGAATATGGCTCTGGATACATAAGACCGATATCAAGCACTTCGTACTGGCGCCCCGTATGTGCCGCCATGACCATATCGCCTTTTTTGAGCGAACCGTCAATAACTTCAATCAAACAAATTACCCCACGATATTCATCAAACCAAGAATCAAACAAAAGCGCTTTAAGCGATTGCTCTTCTGTTCCCTGGGGAGACTTAACATGTTCGATGATCGCCTTAAAGAGATCTTCTATCCCAACACCGGTCTTAGCCGAGATGAGCAAAATTTCATCGCGTTGAATATCAAATGCCTTGTTCATTTCTTTGGCAACACGTTCGGGATCGGCATTGGCCATATCAATTTTATTAATCGCAGGAATTATGGTCAGATCCTGATCAAAAGCGAGAAAAAAGTTTGCCATTGTCTGCGCTTGAACGCCCTGTGCCGCATCAACCAGAAGCACTGCACCTTGGCAGGCATACAATGAACGCGATACCTCATAGGCAAAATCAACGTGTCCGGGAGTATCAATCAAATTGAGCAGATAGGTCTCGCCGAGATATTCATAAAAAAGCGAGGCCGTTTGCGCTTTGACGGTAATGCCACGTTCGCGCTCGACTTGTAATTTATCTAAAAATTGTTCGACTTTTTGACGGCCCGATAGTGTTCCTGCCATCTCGAGCATACGATCGGCAAGCGTCGATTTACCGTGATCGATATGCGCAACAATTGAAAAGTTACGAATATTTTTGGGAATAAATTTTTTTAAATCAAAATGAGTTATCTGATCAATATTCATGAATGGTCATCGCTATTTCAAAATTGTATTAAAGGTTGCAAACCCAACCCACACCGCCATTACAGCCCCCACATTGGTGGCAATAAAATACACAGAACCGTCAAAAAAACGTTGCTGATTAAAGGCAACAAAAACATCGCCCGCAAACGCTGACATCGTCGTAAATCCCCCAAGAAATCCACTCAGTACCAACGCACGCGCATACGGAGTAAGCCCCCCACGCACAAACCACGCGTAAAAGAATCCAAAAAGAAAACATCCTACCACGTTAACCAATAAGGTTCCCATAGTGGACGTACCGTACCAAGAGGTAATCCCCTGCGTGATCATATAGCGCAGCAAGCTTCCGATGCCTCCGCATACTATCATCCATACATACAATGCTTGCATGTGCCCTCCTTACCTCACATCTTTTCCGGTTTATCGATCCCTAACAGATCAAAAGCCGTACCCAACGTGCGATGCACCATGCTTACAACAAGTAAACGCGTTTTGGTCATCTGCGGTTGAGCAGGATCAATCACCTTGTTTTTTGTGTAATAGGCGTGCAATTTTTGCGCCAAATCGAGCGCATAATAGGACAGCAAATGCGTTTGATGGGTTGTCACCATGGAGACAAGCACATCACGCAGTGCAACAATTTTTTTAATTAAAGCTTGTTCTTCAGGACCAACATACGCCATGGCAGCATCAAGATCTTGTTCAGTCAGTTGCCCTTTTTTTACCTGCGCAATCCATTCAGAAAAACCTTGTTCGGATGCCTTAACCAAAAGACTATTGATACGAACGTAGGCATATTGAATGTAATATACGGGGTTTTCATCAGTTTTTTTGAGTGCAGTAGCAAGATCAAAATCAAGCGGTGCATCACTCTTGCGGTTGAGAAAGAAGAAACGAGCAACATCAACGCCAACGGTGTGCATAACATCGGCAAGTTCAGTAAACGTACCCGCACGCTTGGACATTTTGACGACCACGTCCCCTTCTTTAATCGTCACTAATTGATACAGAATGACCTTCAGGTGATCATCGTTGTACCCAAGTGATGCCATGGTAGCCTTGAGGCGCTTTACATAACCATGATGATCATGGCCAAGAATATCGATGAGAATGTCATAGCCACGATCGAATTTTTCTTTGTGGTAGGCAATGTCTGAGGCAATGTACGTCAATTCACCGTTGCTTTTACGCACTACACGGTCTTTGTCATCGCCAAAAGAGGTAGACCTAAACCACAAGGCGCCATCGCGCTCATACACAAGATCTTTATCTTTCATGAGGCCAAGTACACGGTCAATCGCCCCGCTGTCATGTAACGTTTTTTCTGAATACCAACGATCAAAGGTAACGCGATATTCAGCAAGTGTTGCTTTAATAAGATTCAAAAGTTTTTCTTTGGCATAGAGCTCAAAAAACTGATCGCTCTTCTCGTTGATTTTGTCACCCTGTTCAGCAACACAGTCCTTGGCCATTTCAACCAAGTAAGCCCCGGCGTATCCGCCCTCAGGTAGCGCAACAGTCTGTCCCAATTGCTGCAAGCAACGCACTTTAAATGATTGGCCAAGCAGTTTTATCTGATTGCCGGCATCATTGACATAAAATTCTTTATTTACCGTGTGGCCTACAAATGATACGACGCGTGCCAGCACATCGCCAATAATGCCACCTCGTCCATGACCAAGATGAAGAGGCCCGGTTGGATTAGCGCTCACAAATTCAATAAGGTATTTGTGTTGAGGAGCATCTGGCTCATTGGCAAAAAAGCTATCGCCTTGGGCGCACAACTCGCCAATTAATACGCGCCATGCCTTGGGCGTCAAAGTCAGATTTAAAAAGCCTGGGCCCGCAACAGTAGATGCGGCAACAATATCGGCAATATCAGCTGTGGTCAGCTCATGTTGGAGGCGTGTTGCTATTTCGCGGGGGGCCAAACCAACAGTTTTGGCAATAACCATAGCAACGTTGCAACTCACGTCACCAAAGCTATCATCGGTTCCAACATTAATTTTGAATTCAAAGTGAGCAAGATTTTCATCGCTCACCTCAAAAAGCTTTTTGGTTCTTTCCAAAAGCAAAAGTCGCAGACGTCCAAGTACATTCATACAAACACCAATCGATCAAAAAGTGATAAATGCCTTATAGTTTACCATGGAGCCAGACCATTGCAAAAAAAGCAGCATCCAGGGCTAAAACTTCCACGTTGCGCTCGCGCCAACGGTACCACCTATCATATCGGTTGGCCAAACGAACTTGCCTGCGATTGGGTAATCGTATTCAATTTGAACAAAAGGTCCCCACGACTTAAGTACAACGGCTGCATCATACCCAACCAAAAAGTGCAAGGTTTGGATATCCCATCCCCGCAACCGGCTATCACTATTTGCTATATCATCTTTGGACGTAAAGTAGTAATCAAAACCCCAATCCGTATCGCCGGGCGTATACTGCTCTCTATAGTTAGTGATATTTTCTAAAAACCAGTCTGACTTAACGTGATATTTAGTTGGCTCCTGCTTGGCATATGAGTAACCAATCGTAGCGTAAAAACCTTTAAACAATTTATCGAATTTGGCATAAACCCCAACATCCCACACGGTGCCTTGATCGAACCCGATCCACGCTTTATTTTCCAATACAATCCATCCATTTTGTTGCTCAGCAGGATCGGTCATCATGCGGCGTTGCCGGTTATCTCTGAAAAATATTGTTGCCTCAGCCTGCAATCCAACGCTGACAAAATTCAAAACGCAGGTCTCAGCGCCACCTTGTATGAGCACACCATAGTTGTTGTCATATCCGAGGGGGATTGCAAAAACATTATCAAGATCATGTTCGGATGCAGCAGGAATGAGAAGTCCGACCTGAGCAAAGCCACTCAGCGATGTAAGCAACTCTTTGCGCGACAATTCGGCACATTTCTGCCAGCCAGCAGATACCACCACATCGCTTATCCCAGATTTTTTGAACCTGCTTGAGAAAGGTTCGAGCCCCGCTTCTTGACAAATAAGCGGAAGCTTCTCTGCAATAAAAGTATCCATATTTTCCGGACCGCCAGGAGTATTAATAAACTGGGCCCCTCGTCTATGGACCGCTATTTGATCTACCTTCACATCGCGCACCGGCATATACACATGCGCATAAAAACCCCAAAAAAGATTTTGCTTAAGCTCAAAATCATACGCATTGATCTTAAAACGCCCTGAGTAATCGGCCGTACCATCATCAGGCCCCAAATTGGTTAAATTATCAAAAAGACCGGCTTCCAGTGGCCGCTTGTTCCAGTATTGTGTGGTAACTACGCCAGGATTTTCAAGACCAAATCCAAGCCGCACCAAGTTAAATGGTCCGTGGAGACTATACAATGGACGCTTATGATCGTGAACATCAAATGAATCACGAGTTCTGCCCGTTGCTAGTCGCGCCGAAACAAGCGTAGCCCAGTTTTTAGTCTTATCCGTCGGCTCAGTCTGAAAAAATGTTGCACGATAAAATTGTGGTAAATCAAGCGCATGCACCAAGCGAAATAATCCACAGGTGCACGCAAGAAGTGCCATTACAATATACATGCGTATAGAAAACGTCTTCATGCTTCATACCCTTCAATGGTTCCCTTAGCCTTGTCCCGAGTAGCTTAGCAACCAGCCGATCCAAAAGCAAAGATGCATCATAGCGGAACTCAGTCAATATTGACAAAATGCCTTTTTTGATCCACCTTACTACCGATAAAAAAACGAATTCATCTTAAAAATATTTTTTTTAATTTCATCTTTTTACCAGGAGGATTATATGTCCCACAATTCCACAAGCGCCACGGTATTGGCACTCATGTTAGGAGTATGCTCGGTAGGTTTTGCAACCACGCCAGAAGAAAGCAAGCCAGCAGCTCCAGAAACAGCGGTTGTAGCGGAAAACAGTGCTACACCAGGCATGGCAAAAGAAGCAACAGCTGAAGCCAAAAATGTACTTGCATCTCATGAAGAGACCATTGCATGTGCATGCGGCGACTTAAGCGATGAACCACATGATTTTGATTTCGATCTTGATGGTGCAGACGATGACAAGGACGATATCTAGATAAAAACTGTTCTGACTAAAAAAGGCCGCCTTCACTAAAATGAAGGCGGCCTTTTTTTATGGTAATCCCATAAATATTAATTTACGGTCTTTATGGCCAAGTCGATATGACTCGCTGCGCCGTATAAATGGTTGCGCTTTAAGATGTGGTTCCCATTCCTTTGCTGCCCAATACGCCAATGTTGCTTTATTGTAAGGACACGCGGGTTTGAACATACGAATAAGTTCAAGATCAGCAAGCGCCGCGCGCGTCACAAAAAGGTCAACATTATAATCAGTGGTACGTAAAAACGTTCGCCAGTCAACGCCATAAATTTCAACATCGGTCAAGCCAAGAATCTTAACAACATCGGCGAGGAAGCCTTGCTTCTTCTTGTTCACTTCTAACAAGATAACCTTGAGATGAGGGAACATAATTTTTAAAGGCAAACCAGGAAAACCGCCACCAGTTCCAATATCGGCGATCGAGGTCACCGTTTTCAGATCAATAAAACTGGCAAGTGCCAATGAATCATGAAAATGTTGCCGCACAACCCCAGAAAGCTCTGTAAGCGCCGTAATGTTAAAAAATTCATTACATTCCAAAAGGTATGCCGCATAGCGCTGGAATTGCACTAATTGCTCTTTGGTAGGCTGTACCTGTTCCTGAAATTCAGCCCACACTTTTTCTGAAGGCTTTTGTCGTATCTTCATAGTGTTGCCCTATGTCTGAATGGTTAATAGCTTTTAAGCTGCGTGCTTTGATAAAGTAGTAGTATAAGGGGTTTTAAACGGGAAATCACACGGGGAGGGAATTATGAAGTGGTTCGCACGTTTATTATATTGCATTCTTACACTATTATTCACCAATGTCATGGTAATGGCGGTCGGAGACAGCCGCATAGTTATATATTTGACCCACCCTAAACGAGAGGTTGTCGCGGGAGCTGGGCAGAAACTAAAAGATTACAAAGATCTTTCGCTCAGCGGATTTGCCTGCATCTATGGTGGCTATATGGATTTTTCAGATCCCGACGGCCTTATATCATTTCCCTTGCGACACACAACGCCAAAAGTATATATCGTTATCACGCCACGAATTGAGTTGGTAAATATCAAAGAAAACACGTTTTCTCATCGCAAGTTCGTCCCTGGAGTGCCCGCAATTATTTATACATGCGAACGCAAAACAGACACAAAAAATAATCTATATTGGCATGTTACCACTGAAAAAATACCAGCCAACCTGATAATCAATCCACTTGCGCTGGTAATCATTTCGCATCCCAACAACATCTATATAAGCCAGGGCGATGCTATGTGTACCAATGGGGGACAAATGGTATTGCCACCTTTTTACGTTGTTGGCCGCAACGATAATGAAGCAGCAGTGTCCTACGCTCTGGGCATACGACGTTTCTTTGAGCCAATTACCAAAGATAGGAAAACGCCAACCGATGCCGCCACGCAACAAATCATTCAAAACATTTAATACGCGCTGGGGGAGGGGAAGTTATGTGCCATAATTTGTGGATGTTTGTGGGTTCTCTAGTTATGGGTTTGTTATTTCTGGCAGGCTGTGGTAAGGAAAGAACATATTGGCCCGAACGAGAATACCGAAAGAGTAAACCAGAGCCGATAACTCGTTACGACACACGCAATCTTAATCACCAATTGATCCCATCAACCCATTAATCCAAAGGAGGATCACATGGATAACAAAGAGACCAAAGGCTGCGGAGGATGTCAAGGCTGCAAGCCGCTCCGTTGCCACTGCAAATGCCCCAATTGCAAATGCAATAAAGGCGGAAGCTGCTCGTGCAACGGGAAAAAATGTCCTTGTACGGATAAAGAATGTAAGTGCTAAGCACAAATCGTTAAAAAATATCGGGGCTGAAGTTATTCAGCCCCGATATTTTTTGCCTCACATATTAATTCTGTGCCTTAAGCGCGGCAATCACCTTGTCATGAGTAACCTGAGTAAAATCTACGTAAAAAGCTCCGATCGCCAAAAAATCTTCTGGCGCGATTAAAAAAAACAGTTCATCGCACAATGGCTTTATCTGATCAACAACATCTGCCGGCATTACAGGCGCTGCTACTACAACCGTCTTTGATCCTCGCTTGCGCACGTCCTTGATTGCGGCTTCCATCGTTAGGCCGGTGGCAATTCCATCATCAACCAAAATCACTGTTTTATCGGTAAGATCCATGACCGATTTATGTACACGATAAAGATGCTCTCGCTGTGCACACTCTGCTTTCTCTCGAGCCACCGAGTCATCAATATATGACTGAGGAATCTCAACCTGCTTGATGAGTACCATATTAAAAGCCTGCGCTCCATGAGCAGTTATGGCACCAATAGCCAACTCTGCATTACCAGGAGCACCAATTTTACGAACTACGATAACGTCCAATGGAACCTGCAAGGCACGTGCAATCGCAGATGCTGTAATAACACCGCCACGAGCAAGCCCAAGAACAACCACTCCGGTTTTTTGTTTATATTGTTTAAGCCTATGCACCAATTTTTCTCCGGCCTCTTCACGATCTTTAAAACGAATTCTATGCACCGTCGTTCCCTTTCATTTTGTTGACATCTTCAATTTGCCAATCTTACCGTAATACAAGTTGTTAAAACTAGTTTTCTTCCAATGGGGACATTATGAATACACTCACCAACATACTGATTACGCAGCTGCGCCGCAAAGAACTGACACGTGCTGAATTTCGCGCACATGCGCACCAGCTCGCCCAATGTTTGGCCCAACAAGCAATCGACCACCTCACCGCTACGCCAATAACCGTCGCCACTCCTTTTGGTAAATCGGATGGCATCACGCTCACTCAACCCATAGTACTTGTACCAATATTACGCTCGGGTCTTGCGTTGCTACCTGCGTTTGTAGAACTTTTCCCCAGCGCGGGAATTGGCTGTGTCGGTCTGCGCCGTGACGAAAAGACTGCAATTGCAACGCTTTATTACAATAACATTCCAAAGCTCACCGGAACTGAACAAGTTATCATGCTTGATCCCATGATCGCCACAGGTGGAAGTTCATGTGCAACGCTTGATATCTTGACTAAAAAGGGCATTGCTCAGCGCAGCATTCTTTTTGTCGCCGTCATTGCAGCGCAACAAGGGCTTGATGTAGTTAAGAAAGCGTTCCCCGGGATAACAATTCTTGTTGCCGCGATTGATAAAGAGCTCAATCCACAAAAATTTATTATTCCAGGGCTTGGTGACTTTGGTGACCGCTATTTTGGAACCGAATAACGCTTTCATCACCATACGTTGACAAAGGGCATCAGGGCGTTAAGCTCCCACCAAAAGTCAGTTGCCACAAAAGTTATTCTTCACAAAAAGGAGATTCTCATGAAAAAGCAGATCGCTCTTTGTGCACTTGTAAGCCAATTTTGCATACCACAGCTTTTGAGTATGGCATCAATGGATCTGGATCAAATTGACACACACTTAGAAGAATCCATTTTCGTTGCATCTCACTATGAGGTACAGAAAGCCGAAATTTCAGAACTTGTCTCAACGTTGGCGCCAAGCGACCAAAATTTTTTAGTGCTTATTTTGGAAAATCAAATCATGTGTGTGTTTGATCTTATAGGGAATCATTGCAATAACCATCTACTTCCAACAAACGAACTGCTCAGCGGCCTCAGCGTCTATAATGCATTTATCGATAGCCAACCTTCGGTCCCCACGGTGGAAGGTATTTTGCCTGACAGTATAAGCGATTTCCAAATCGAACTTATGCGCCACGCAACCAATATCGTTCAAAACACCCTCATTGCGACACAAGGTAAACACAACAGCGCCGAGACCGAACGCCCCAATTTCAGGATTAAACTCATTAATTTAGCTCGCCTCATGGCATACCCAAGGTCGCCAACATACACGGATACCTTTAATGCATATGTGCTTCTCGAGTTTTCGAATCTCATTCTTTTCGCCCTGGATCTACTTGCCAACAAGGTATCTCCAATCTCTTGTGCCCCTGAAACACAACAATGCTTACGGCACCTGCAACAACGGGGCGCATATCACGATAAACTGGTACAGGCGCAGAAAAATTTTCATACGGGGCTCATGGCATACGCTACGCGTTAATGTCCGGCTTACATTGACAAAGTAGCCACTGCCGCTACACTTCCGATTCGTTCACCAGTTGTCATTTTTTTCAGCGAATAGGAATGTTACACATGTTGAAGCACTCGGCAAAAGCGGTTGTGGGTATTTTGTCTTTATACATACTACAAAGCACATTACATGCCTTTACCAGGACTTTGACCACCTATTCTAAATGATGTCTGAATCGTTGTTTTCGGGAATATTTTGAATCTTTTTTGCCAAGCGCCATGCTTTTAAAACTTCTTCAACTGACTTTTTCCCA
>JBAZSL010000006.1:0-79754 GCA_041662445.1 Candidatus Babeliales bacterium | reverse complement strand
CGATTTGTCATCTGCAATTTTCTCTACGATCACTTTTTCGCTCATCAATGTCATAATTTTATCAAACATGGTAATCTTGTTCATGCGAATTCCCTTCTCCTTTCTTAATGCTTTACCACCTTGGGTTAGTTTAACCCAGAGAAGGGTTTTCGCTTCTTAAAAATTCCCCGGACAACAGTGGGTCCTTGCCCGGGATGACAAAGGTTTTGTGTTCTAAAATCTTTCTTACAGAATGTTACGCACAAGTAGGTTTCGGAAGAGGTCTATTACCCAATCTCTTGATTTTGCCGGTTTCTACTTGCTAAATTAAATGTAGCTTATAGAAATTTGTTGATCATTCGGCATTTTTGGGGAGGGGTTAATGAAATTCAATCCAAAAGCATTACGCAAACGCGTTATCGGTCTGGCCGTCGGTATGATGATGAACGGCAACAGTATGCTTCTTGCAGACACCAGCCAAAAGGCACATGAGCCTGATGATATTCCAACAAATCTTGCGCAACAATCGGACAAAATTCTTTTAGCAGGTCGTGGCGGCGGTGGCGGCGGCCATGGTGGTGGTGGTGGACGCGGAGGTGGTGGCAGTAGAGGCGGCGGTGGTTACCATGGAGGAGGCGGACGTGCAAGCTCAGTTCGTGGCAGCTCGGGCCGCGTAAGTGGAGCTCGAAGTTCCTCTCGCAGCTCATATAGTCGGTCATCAGGAAGCAGAAAAAGTTCCTCAAGCTTTACCAGAGGCAGAAGTGGCTCCAAGGGTGTGAGTGCGCGATCGAAAACATCGAAAGGTTCCGGTACTCGCGCAAAAAGTTCGAAAGTTGCCGGCACACGCACAGGATCAAAAGTAGGCGCCAAGGGAGCCGGCAAAGGTGGTACTCGTGGCAAAACACAGGCAATGCACAAAGGCGGCAGGGGCGGTGGTGGTAGAGGTGGTGGCGGTGGCGGTGGCCATCACGGTGGGCATGGAAGACATCATGGCAATCATGGTAATCATGGCCATAATCACCATAACGGTTACTGGGGCTACGGCCACTGGTATGGGGGCTGGGGCGGCTGGTTCTACCCATGGTCGGGTTGGTGCTTTGGTTTCGGTCTAGGACTTGGCTATGGTTGGTTTGCACCGTCGTATTGGTACTGGGATTTCCCCTCATATTGGGCATGGTACTGGCCAGGATTTGCGCTCTCAGTTTTCTATACAGGACTTTATAATAATCGACAACCTTATGTCGTTGTGCTTGGCCAAGATCGCGTAAATTATTATGCAGTTTATGAACGCAGTGATGATGGTTACGTGAAGACCGGCCAAACCGGCAGCATTGATCCGAATGAAAAAACAAAGATTGAGATAAGCGATCGCAGCAACAACATCATTATCGTGGCAAAAGACAAAGCTGATTTGCGCGATACTATCTACGAGGATGAAGCAAAATCAAAAGATACTTATTCGGTGATCGACCCAACAGAAGCTCCTGACAAACAAGAAGAGGGAGACCCTTCTGAAGTAACTGATGAGAAAATTGCTGAGTTCCAGAAAACGGTAAAAGAACGATCTAACGAACTTGAAGAAAAGGCAGAAACAGCTGCTAACACGGATACCAGTGAGGCAGAAAAAGAAGCCAAGGATTGGGAGGCTCAAGAAGAAACAAAACGCATTAAACAAATGCCCGAAAAGTCCAAAAATCTAGAAACGATTGAGGCTGCTGAATAAGAATCACTTTGGCATAAAAAACGACCCTGGGAATGCCGTTAGGCTCCCGGGGTCGTTTTCACTTTGTAACTCGGACAACCGTGACAATCAAAATCAATTAAGCCATTACCAAATGCAAAATTTTCAAAATTACCCTGACTTCCGGCAGCCATTACCTCAGGAATTTGTAACAACCAACGGCCAATGCAATCATTGTGCAAGTCAGAATGCCCCGGTTTTTGATTAATCTTTTTCCCGGACCGTGTAAAGGTAAACGTAACTTCAAGATTTGCAATGCGATCATGCGTTGCAAGTGTACGCCCATATAAACCAAGCACTTGCTGTACGCGATCATTGTTTGAATAAAAGTTCAAAACAGAACCAATGACATCCATTTGCGGAAAACAACCCTTAACCCCTGCAGGGGCTCCCAACAGATAAACTTTATCAATGAGATAAGGCTTGAGTTGCGTACAAGGCGTCATTGCCTTTACATCACTACGTGCCGTCGCAACAAGATCCATAAATGTCTGATTATCAGGAATTTCATTCTGCAATCGCCTTGCGATCTCTTTATGCAGCACTTGTGTTGCATACGTAACAACATTGCCGCCGTGGCTATGACCAATGAGCACAATGCGCTCAGTTATCGGATAACTCAAAATCAACCACGCAAGTAGTTCACCCGACAAGGAAATGTCTGCTTCGGTCGGATTTCCTGACCAGCCAAAGGGCACCGTCTCATGCCCAAGTTGCGCAGCTTGCAGGGCAATCTGATTAAAAAAATCGCCCCCTGGCCGCCACCATGCCACACTCTGCGCAAATGATCCATGCACAAGAATGACCACCGGCTGGAGTGGCTGGAAGAGGAATATGAGGCTGAGAAAAATATTAAACACGTATTTCATGATGTCCTACTGAATTTCGGGAATCACCCTACTCTTCGCCCACGCGTCCAACTCAATTAAATACGTAAGCACCGGCTCAAGTCGCTGAAACGTCACACTTACCGGACCGCAACAACGAGCCTTTGAAGGCTCGGGATGCACCATCAAAAACAGTCCTGCTATGCCCTGCACAATAGCTGCAGCAGCAAGACTTGTAATAAATGCACTGTCGCCACCCGAAGCGCAACCAAGCCCACCGGGACGTTGCACCGAATGAGTCACATCAAATACAACCGGCTTATTAAGATTTTTCATAATAGGAAAATTGCGATAATCAACTACAAGATTGTTGTAGCCAAACGAAAATCCACGTTCGCATAGCCACACGTTGGTATTACCGGTCGACTCGATTTTACCAATAACGTGGTGCATACTCTCGGGCGTTTCGAATTGGCCTTTTTTTACATGCACCGGTTTTTTCGTCGTGCCTGCAGCAAACAACAAATCGGTTTGGCGGCACAGAAAAGCTGGGATCTGTAAAACATCAACAACGTCCGCAACAGCATTCACATGCACCGTTTCATGCACATCGGTTATCACGGGAACATTAAACGTATCTTTGACACGAGTAAGAATCTTGAGTCCCTCATCGATGCCTATGCCACGAAAGCCTTGCAAGGCAGTTCGATTGGCTTTATCAAATGAACCCTTGAAAATAAGTTTGAAGTTGAGTTTTTCGGATAATGTTTTTAAAAACTCTGCAGAACGCATCGTATCCGCTTCATTTTCCATGACACAAGGGCCAAGAATAAAAAAGAGCGGCTCGTTATTACCCGTTACGTGTTCGACCCATTGTAGAGCTGAATTATTTTTCATCTTTAGTCTCATTCTCTGGCGCAGCAGTCGGAGTGGCATCATCACGTTTTTCGGTGCTTTTTGCTATTTCATCAAGAATCCCATTAACAAAACGATAGGCATCCTTTTCAGCAAACGTTTTGGCCAACTCAACAGCTTCATTGATGATGATTGAGGGAATTGCTTCTGGCTGTTGTAACTCCCATAGGGCTAACCGCAATGCAAGATGGGTGCAACAACCAAGACGTTCAAGCCGCCAATTTTTCAGGTATGGCTTGAGATCCTCATCCAATTTTTGTGCATGCTCAAGTACACCCCGCACAAGGGTCAGAACAAAAGATTTTTTGGGTATTTTAAGATCAAAGCCTTTTTCAAAGCTATGCACAATATCGTCAAGCGTTACTGAATATTCAGCACGATCAAGCGCATACAAAATGCTAAAAGCAAGTTGTCGCTCTTCGCGACGCGTATTAAGCGAAAATTCTGGACTCCACGGCCCAAAGTCTTCCTCAACAGGAGCTTGCTGCTGTTGCTCATTAAGTTCGGCATCAATGGGCGTCAGATTTGGAACATCGGCATTGTTAGTCAACTTTTTCAATGTATTTGTCCTCACGCGTATCGACCTTAACTTTATGTCCCTCACTAATAAACAGAGGCACCTGAACAACCAACCCTGTTTCTAATGTTGCTGGCTTGCTTCCGCCCTGCGCAGTATCACCACGCACACCAGGAACGGTCGATTTGACTTCAAGAATCATAAAGGTTGGTGGTTCAACGGCAATCGGACTGCCTGCAAAGTGCAGGATATTATAGATGATGCCATCTTTGAGATATTTTTTTGATGCTTCAACTTGATCTTCGTTAAATGCAACCTGCTCATAATTCTCTTGATCCATAAAATGGTAATGGTCATCGGAGTACAAAAATTGCATTTGCTTGTATTCGAGATCCGGTTCTTCAAACTTTTCTGCAGAACGAAACGTCTGCTCAAGAATGCGGCCGGTAAGAAGATTTTTCATTTTGGTACGTAAATAAGTACCGCCCTTACCAGGCTTGACTAATTGGTAATCCAATACCACCCACGGCTCATTGTTCCACAAAATCTTTGTGGATCCCTTTCTGAAATCAGACGTCGAAATCACCGCAGACTCCTTATTGTTATTTACGCCATTAAAAACTCATTTCAACGAGTTTTTAACTATACCATAAAAGTATAAAACTTGAGAAAAATAGCGTAAAAAAGGGTTTTTTTACAAGGGCGACATGATCATATTGGCGGCTATCGGGGGTAATTCAAGGATTTTCTACCTCTTCAAGAGCCTCTAAGTAGACATCCAAGCTCTTTTCGATGGCCATTAATTTCTTTCTGAGCAGCACGCTTGATGGCTTTCTCGCGCTTAATTGCTTCAAGATACTCGGCCAGCGACGTACAATCAGCGATAGTATCTTTCCCAAGAATCCGTGCGGTCTCTTGAAATGACAACTTATTGCCTTCAATGGCATTTGAGGAGTACGTAAAAGCAACACTCATCCAATCAAATAATGCGGCTTCTAGCTCTTTATCTAATGATTTGCGTGAATCAAACTTTTGTTTTTTTTCAGAGATTCTTTTCAATAACGCTTCCATGGCTCTCCAAATTGTTAGGTGACCGTTGTAAGCTTCTGTTCTATCGCACATTCTATTAAATAGACCTCTTTCGAAACCTATTTGCGCGTGGCAGTCTGTAAGAAAGATTTTAGAATGCGAAAGCTTTGTCATTCCGGGCAAGGACCCGGAATCCATGGTTATTTTAGTGCAGGTATTGAGAAACGGCTTGTTCATGTTGAATCGTACAACTATGTCAACGATGCTTCGCGACGAGAAAAACAACCTAAGAGGTGGCGTTTTTGATTGATCCAAGATTTGGTAATTCTGGTTCCCGGGTCCTTGCCCGGGATGACAAAAACATGCGTCCGTGATTACAAAAACCTGATTGCAAAACCCGCAGCCAAGATAGTCAGAGCCAAGCAAGATAGCTAGGGTTAAACAGGTTTCAGAAGAGGTCTAATGTACTGCAGAAAAGCTAAAAATTTTGAATATCTACGTACAGAAGCCTTATGAACTGTATTTTGCAACATTATCACAGACGCGGTCGACGCTGCCACGATTTGGGAATTGGAAATTTATTTGACAATCAAAGCTACCGCTTGATCGATAAGCTCCGGCACCCGAGCCTCTTCGTCCGGAGAAAAATTTGATAACACATATTCAGAAACTGCGTTTTTATCTACTGGACGCCCGATACCCAAGCCAAGTCGCCAGAACTCAGCCCCGATCACCCCAATAATCGACTTAAGGCCGTTGTGCCCTTTATGACTCCCGCCAAACTTCAGTATCAGTTTGCCAAATGGCTTTTCGAGTTCATCGTGAAGCACGAGTATCTGATCAGGCTTGATGCCCTTTTTGGTAAGCCATGGCAGAACTCGTCCTGAGTTATTCATAAATGTCTGGGGTTTGATGAGATACATTGTATGCGACCGCCCCGCTGTATCCATGATCGCTATCGTCGCATGTTCCATAAGATCGCCACTCTGCCACGAAGCATGAAACGTGTTGGCAAGAGCATCAACAACCCTAAAACCAATCGAGTGACGGTTACGCGCATAGGAAGATCCAGGGTTCCCAAGGCCAATAATTGCTTTAATGGAATGTAGATCAAAATCTGAGTTCATAGGCCCCTCAGCAACGGCTCAAGTATTTTTGCAAGATAGTCATGCAAAGAGACGATTTGAATTTTTTTATACTGTTCAGCATCAAGACCAAAGATTGAATCGCTCACAAAAATTTTCTCAAAGTTGCTATGGTCAAGGCGTTCGCCAGCTCCTTGCGAAAAAATAGCGTGTGTAAAGCAACCATATATCGCACGAGCACCATGCTCAAGAAGAAGATCACAAGCGCCAAGAGCAGTGTGTGCTGTATCGATAATGTCATCCAGTATAATCACGCGCTTATGATTAACATCTCCTGTAAGTTCGTAACTCACCGCCTGATCATTGGCAATTCGCTTTTTATTGACCATAACACATGGCACATTGAGCAACGCCGCAAGCGCTTGCGCACGATCATGGCCACCGGCATCAGGCGAGGCTACGCACAATTGATCACTTGGTTGACCCTGTAAAATATGGTCACGCACAACACGAAACCAAAATTCTGTCAGTTGAATATGGTTAATGGCAACGGGAAATGATCGTTGAATGATCGGTGCATGCACATCGCAGGCTATTACTGTTCTTACCCCCAATGCTTTGTAACACCTGCCGAGCATAAAAACAGCACCCTGATAATTTTTATCTACTGATATTTCTTGGCGTGCGTAAGGGAAATAGGGCATCACCACGTCAATTGAAGATGCCTTCATTTGGTGTAACAAATCAATTGCTTGAAGAACACCTAATAATTGATCATTGATACCATTGCATACAAAGGCCTCTTTATGCTGATCAAAGTGCATAAATTGATACACCAAGATGACATGCTTTCCCGCGCAGCGAGAGCCATTCTCAAGAGAAACAAATGTCTCGGTATCTGCAAATGTTGCAACGGTGAGAGGTACAAGATCAGAAGAGGTGCGTTGTGCAAGAGCGTTGGTCAGTAAAGACCACGGCTGGCCAATAACAATCAGAGAAGTACTTAACTCCACAACCTTTTTATCCATGATCGCGTTGCTCCGACAAATGTCGTTTTCCGTCCATCCATTCTTTTTAAAATATCGGGAACTTTGTTCAAGGATACCATGAGCCGTTTCCACTGGTTAAAGGGAATTGCAGGAATTCCAGCAACTGTTTCACCATCTTTAACAGAACTAATTACAGCACTTTTGGAAACAATTTTAACCCCATTACCAATAAGCAGATGATCTTTGATAGCAACTTGTCCGCCAATCTGGCAACCTTGGCCAATTTCGACACTTCCGGCAATACCCGTCAGTGCAAGAATAATGGTATGCGCACCAACTTTAACATTGTGCGCAATGTGAACGTTGTTATCAATTTTGACGCCGTCACCAATAACGGTTTCATCAAAGGCTGCACGATCGATTGTACAATTCGCGCCGATCTCAACACCCAACCCAATCCGTACAATACCAACCTGCGGAATTTTTCTCAGGCCTGTTTTGCTCACCTGATAACCAAAGCCATCCGATCCAATTACCGCACCTGGGTCAATGCTTGTGGCATCGCCAATGATACAATCATCAAGAATTTTTGCGCCGGGGAGCAGAACCACATTGTTGCCAATATGGCAGTTGCTGCCAACAAAAACATGGGCTCCTATGCGCGCATGCTCACCGATAAAAGTCCCCGCTGAAATGACTGCTGACGCATGCACGGTAGCCGTTGACGCAATGTGCGGTGGAACAGAGGCTTCAGCGCGCAACGCCTGCGCCAATGCAACAATTTCATCAAATGCAGTCAACGTATCAGGAACAACTATATGCATCCTGTCGTGCGAGAGCGGTCGCGAAACCACAAAAAGACCTGCTTTGCTTTTTTTGACAGCCTCATCTGAAATGGGATCAAAGACCGAGGCATCGCCACGATCGAGCACGATCGCCATATCCTGCGGCCCTGCATTCTGCAAAGAAGAAAGGCGACGGACCATAAACGATCCATCGCCTTTACAAAAGCTTATATTTTTAAGGGCGTCCTGGAGCTGACAAAGCGTTACATTAAGCTCCATGGCGCATATCCCTTAGGCAATTTTGAGTTCGGGTTTTGCCGCTGGCTTTGACGCTGCCTTAGCAACCGTTGTTGATTTTTTGCTGTTCGACGCAAGATACTTTGCATCAACTGCTTTCAGAACTTTTTCAGTTCTATCGATTGTATTAGAAACAAAGAGCAAGCCTGGAGTATTTTTATCAATAGCACCTATGCAATTATCTTTTTCAAGCACTTCGTTAATTACACCACGTTGTTTTTCATGCAAAGCTACTTGGTACTTTTGGATACGCGCACGCAGTGTTTCTTCTTTATCAGCGAACTTGCGTTCCATCTCTTTGCGTCGTTGTGTAATCTCTTCCGCTTTATCTTGCAGTGACTCTTTGCTCAACACTTTTGATTGTTTGTTAAGCGATTCCCCAGCTTGGCTCAAATCTTGTTGCGCAAACTTTAATTCTTCTTGGAACTGATCAATTTCTTTTCTAATTTTTTCAGCAAGTTCTTTGCCTTCAATTGATTTTTGCATAATGGCTAGGCTGTCAACTGAAACCCATTCACCAGTGTCTGCACAAAGACCACTTCCAAGCAATGCCACTGTTGCGAATCCCATCATCATCTTTTTCATCGAAAACTCCTTCTCGAAAAACTTCGACCATCAACAGGAGACCATCGTAGCCATTTTACACAGGCCCGTCTACCCTGAAGCTAAAAAATTTCATCAATCATTGTTTTGACATTCTGCGCCGTATCGCTTGGCCGCATGGCCGTATAAAAAGCTTCATCATATTCTCGCGTTTTGATGACCACCGGCATAGAAACCGCATGGCCCATCACCAACGCCTGTTTTTTTGAATCAAGCGTGGCAAGCACGGAACGCAATCCTGCAGAATTATTGGCTCCCGTCAAAATTGCCTGAATGTCTTTTTCGTCATTAAGCTGCGCAATAATTTTGGTACCAATTTGCGAAAGGATTTCTTCATCAATACCCGATGGCCGCTGATCAACCACCAAAAGCGAAACGCAATACTTGCGCATTTCGCGTGCAATAATACCAAAAATAGTCTGCTTTGCTGCTACTGGATTAAGGAATTTATGCGCCTCTTCAATCACCATAACCAGCGGGCGTGGCTGATCTTTTTTATCCTGCGTTGCTAAAAACTTTTCAGTTCGCGCAACATACGCTTCGTGAACACGCCGCGAAATAATATTGGCCACAAGCAGATAACATAACATTGAAGTCTGGTTGCCAAATTCCAGAATCACATGCTGACCACGCTCGAGATATTCAAGCATGCGGTCGAAGGCTGGCGTCGTTGCTGCAGAACTTTGCTGCAGAAATTGAAACTTTTCGAGCCGTTTAAGCTTACGATACAATGCACCAACCGATTCGGCATGTGCACCAACTGAATCAGCAAACTCTTTGATCGTGCCGTCCTGACTCAAAAGTATCTCAAGCCATTTACGACCATATTTACTTGCAATCAAATATGCAGCTTCAAGTGCTGTTGGATGCAAATTTAATTCATCCTGAAGCGGCATTACATCATCAACACGTATATCCTGCAAACTCAACACCACCTCAACGTCGGGGCTTCCACCACGACGACGCGTTGACGCAGGATCGAGTGAGAAAATTGCAACGTTACTAGGGAACAATGTCTTAAGACCTTTAACAAATTTTTGCCCAGAACCTTCGCTGCGCGCCTGAAACCCATACTCACTATGCATATCAAAGATAAGACATGATGCTTTACTGTTTTTGATAAGCCCTGCAAGAACTAGACGTGTGATAAATGTTTTACCAGTACCCGATTTGCCAAAAATACCATTACTGCGCTCAATGAGCCGATCCAAATCAACGCATACGGGCGTTTCCATATCCAAGGGAGCACCAATATTGAAATATTTTTTATCACGCTCCTCATCTCCAAATATTTCGGCAACATCCGACTTAGTCGCCTCATATACCACGGCAAAATGCGATGGAATAGTTTTAACCGGCATGCGATGTCCATAACGATCCAACATCAACATTGGCCGCAACATAACATGGGCATATGTGTCTTTTTTCTTAATAATATGACTGAGTATTTTCTCGTTCTCGGTCGGTGGAAATACTAAAATATCGGGATGTGTTACATGGAGTGATACATCGGTAACAAGCGAAAAAAAGCGATACGCCTCACCATCAATGCAGACGAATTTGCCTGTTTTGATGTCATCAAGAGAACATTCAGCGTCAAGGCGCATGGTCAAGCCTTCAACAAGTGAGCCGGCCAGTATATGTCCTATTTTTTTGCGTTGCATCACTTCTCCTCTAACACCACAAAAGCTACCGCCATATCCCGTTCATGACTCAATGAAAGATGTACATCAACACGAGGCACGCGCGCACCCATAATCTGCTCAATGCGATCCCACGCTACATGCAACACCGGCACGCCCCACGTACCATAGCGCACTTCAACATGAGTGCATATCGAGCGCAGAGAAAATGTGGTAGCGGTAAGACCATATGAAACACAAACAACAGAGAGAGCTTTGTAGAATGCTTCTTTGGCGGCAAAACGTGCAGCAAGTTTATCACTAAGCAACGTCTTGTCATCTGCACGACAATCGCTAATCTCTTGCGCTGAAAAAATGGTATTCAATCGTTCGGGCGGAAATGTCTTCCATCGTTGGAAACGTTGAATGGAAACAATATCAACGCCTACGCCACGGATCATACGTCATCAATTTTTTTATCAAGTGAGCGATACATAATAGCCTCCTGTACATGCCGTTTCTCAATATGCTCACAGCATGCCATATCAGCAATAGTTCGCGCAATTTTAAGAATTTTATGGTAGCCACGCATGCTCAGCCCAAGTTTATCAAAAGCAAGTTTCATAACTTGATCGGCATCTGGCGATAGTGCACAATATTTTTCGACCTGGTCTGATGCCATAAATGCATTGCGTTGTGCACCAAAGCGCTGCTCCTGCATGCGGACTGCCTGCTCAACTTCGACAAAAAGTTCAGCCGAAGTCTTCTCTTTTCGATCGCCATTTTTGAGCTCTGCATACTCAATCGATGAAACGTGTACATGTAAATCGATACGATCAAGAAGCGGCCCGGAAATTTTTGCCAAATAATGCGCAACTTTATTTTGGCCGCAGACGCACTGTTTTTTGCGATCGCCATAATAACCGCAAGGACACGGGTTCATAGCGGCAACTAATAAAAATGATGATGGATAATCAATGGCACAGGAGGCACGTGAAATAAGTACACGGCCACTTTCAAGCGGTTCGCGCAATACTTCGAGCGTGGGGCGTGAAAATTCTGGCAGCTCATCAAGAAAGAGTACGCCATTGTGCGCCAAGCTGATCTCACCAGGACGTGGCATGGTGCCACCACCAACCAGCCCAGCTTGTGAAATGGTGTGATGCGGGCTCCGAAACGGACGCTGAACTACAAGCGGTCCACCACTGAGTAAACCCGCAACTGAATAAACCTTGGTCGTTTCAATAACTTCATCAAATGACATTGGCGGTAAAATAGTAGCCAACCGCCGTGCAAGCATGGTTTTGCCCGAACCGGGAGAACCTATAAAAAGAATATTGTGTCGGCCTGCTGCCGCTATCTGCAACGCACGTTTGGCAAGCGCCTGACCTTTAACTTGATCAAAATTAAGTACGGTTTCTTGGAGCTTAGAACAAAAGTGATCAAAGTGTGAAGGAGTTGATTCAATTTTTATTTCACCACGCAAGTAGCCAACAAGCTGAACTATGTTTGCTACACCAATGACTTCAAGATCTTTAATCAGACTTGCTTCTTGAGTATTTTCTATGGGTATAACAAGACGCTTTTTGCCAGATAATCGGGCATTGTGTGCGACTGAAAGGACACCACGCACGGGACGAATGGCGCCATCAAGGGATAATTCGCCAAGGAAAAAAGTTTCGTTAAGGAAATCAGCAGGGATTTCGATCAGCTTTGCCGCCTGCAAAATGGCAACGGCAATAGGCACGTCAAAAAGGACATCTTCTTTTTTCAAGCTTGCCGGGGCAAGATTGACGGTGATGAGACGCTCGGGAAGTCGTAACCCACTATTTTTGAACGCAGCGCGAATGCGATCCTTGCTCTCATTAATAGCTTTATCGGGCAATCCGACAATATGGAATTGAATCATACCGAGAGAGAGGTCAACTTCAACGTCAACGGTGTGCGCTGATATACCAATTGTTGTTGCAGAACAAACTTTAGCATTCATATCTTACTATCTGGCAATAATTTTTTAGTAACAATGATGTACACAGGGAAAATGATATACCATTAATTTTTCTTATTGAGAAGTTCTTGAAAAATGTGGCACGTTTAGAAGCGAGCTATGCGTAGTTCGAAAGATCTTAGACCCTGTTGATTGTTATTATGGTGACACCAGTTATTTTTGACCAAACTGCTTTTTAATAATGCCCGTCACATCAACCGCACCGATACCCTGACGTTGTGCTTCCTGCAACACTTTGCGCGCAACATTCTTTTGTGCAGCAAGAGCAAGAACCTTTTTATCGGCTTGTTTTCCACTCTGTCGAACAAAAGATAGCGTTCGAATGCTATAGTCGGTGTTATCTGCAAGAAGAGCAAGCGTCTCAAGGCGGCTTCCGCCAAGAGCACGATGTATTGCGTCATCTTTATAAAATGAATTTGCGCCATATTTAATAAGCAAAAGAACTAAACGCTTATCACCAACAACAACTTCCATTGCTGTAAGACTATTAGCGGCATGAACATTTGGATCAGCTCCTGCCTCAAGAAGTATCTCTGCTATTTGCGGATTACAATCCCGAATCCCCCCTGGACCGGTAACATACATCAATACAGTAAATCCATTATTCCTATTTCGGGTATTAACATAAGCACCACCCTTAAGAAATAGTTTTACAAGCTCAACATTACCATTATATGTAGCCCACATTAGTGGGGTATAACCATCTTGATCAACATTGAGGTTAAACTTTTGATATAAACGCTTAACTGTCGCTGTATTATCAGCTTTCAAGGCGTTCCAAAATTCATCAGAGGGTGATGGTTTTTTATGCAGTTCCATGCCCCAAAGCATATGATGATTAATCAGCGCAGTGGACATAACACATAACAACAACAGTGATTTCATAGACTTCATACAAAGCGCTCCTTCGTTCGACATTTTTAAGGCACACGTACCGCTCTACTGTAAGTTCCACGGAACTGCAATGATGTCTTTTGTTATGCGGAAACATTCATCACCTGCATAAATAACAATACCATGTGCAATGCGCAATTGCGGATATGTTTCTTTGAAAGCGGCAATACCGCGAATATCATTTTTGTTTACCGTCGTTGCAGCCTTCACTTCGATAGGATAAAAAATCCCATCAAGTTCAACAATAATATCCACTTCTGCGCCTGCATGTGCACGCCAGTGATAAAAGTTAGGCATCATGTGCAAGGCGGCACAAAATCCTTTTATCATGTTAAAGCAATATGAGTAAATAAATCTCACAAAAATAACGTTTTGCGGATCAAAATGCCCCACAAAGCCCAGATTAGTCTTACTTCCCCGCTAAGAGCAACTCAGTCCGTCGCTCTTGGAGATGATCACGGTCAAGAAACGTCCCGCAATAGATCTTTACATAATCCAACTGCTGGCCAGCTTCAAATCGCAATAGTACTTGGAGCCCTTTACACGGCGGTCACAAAACATGATATTGTTATTTTTTCAGATCCCGATAAAAATTTTCGTGCAATCCCAATGCGAGCAGAATCAACTCTTCTTCGGATTCATTGAGCTCATAGGCAAGCAGGGAGAGCTGTCGCGCCATGGGAAACTTGTAAACTTGAATACCACTAAGATCACCCTTCTTCAGCGTTCCAAGACCGGGATTTCTGGAAATTGCCCCAATCGCCTGATCAAGATCACTTTTCTGATTTTTATGAAGTTTTTTGACCTGTTTGCCAAAGGTCGGCGTTTGAAGAATCTTCATGATCGTTTTTTATCAAACGTGTATGATTCAAGCTTGCCGGCAGCAAGTTCTTGTTTTGATACAAGAAGATCTTTGATGAATTCATACGTCAGATCTGGATTTTCCTCTGCGATTTTCCCTATTGTCGCCCAGTGCTCTATTTGTCCTGCAACCGAGCGATTAAGTGCTTTGGATATAATTTTTGCATCAGAAATAATCTCATCAGATAGTTTTACCGCTACAGGCATCATTGACTCCTATGTCTGGCTCCTTGAAACAAAAAACTGAACATAACCATAGTAAACCATTTGCAACCTTTTGCAACCAAAAGCGCGATGGCTAATCAACACATTAGAAATTTTAACTTATGTGATCTGTTACAAGTAACTCAGTCCGTCGCTCTTGGAGATGCTCACGATCAAGAAACGTTCCGCAATAGATCTTTGCAGAGCTCAACTTCTGGCCTTTTTCAAATCGCGCTATGGTTTGACCATTGGTAACATGCTTCAGATTTTTCACGCCAAAGTTTGCCTGCATCGTTGTAACACGCGTACATTTTTCTTTGACAGCATCGCCACCGGTCGACTCAATCAGTAACGCATTATCAGCGGCATCAGTACCAATATACATAAGCACATGACGAACTCTTGAGATGCCGAAAGCATTAGCAATTTCAAGAAAAATTAAATCACCCGGTTGCACGCGTGCTGGCTCTACAGGAGTTGCTTTAAGAAACTGGGCATATGAGTTACGGGGCACACTCAATCCACAGGCTCGGTACACAAGATTTATCAAACCGGAACAATCAACACTTGCTGCAGATCCAACGGCCATGGCAACATCTTGAAAATTTTCTGGATTTGCTGGACTCCTCCCACCCCATAGATACAGGCTTTTTACCTGTACAAAATCGTGCGCAAAATTAACAAGCGCTGTGCGGATGGTGGCAATATTAGCGTCACGTACCACGGCAGAAAGTTCGGCCAGCTGCCCAGCGTGAACAAACCCGATGCGACCATCATAAAGCTCAATACAATACCATCCCGATGATTGCTCAACCTTTGATCCACATAGTAAAGATGCAAATGGAATGTGCATGTACACGCAACTTGTAGGATCAGGCCTGGCATACACAGTAGCCCACTGATGGGTTACCACCACGTTGGGTTGCGTAAAGGCAGTAACGGGAAGCACATTGTCACCACGAACCCATGCATACACATAACACCAATGCCGTTTTAATTGATCAAAACCAATCTGTTCAAGAGTTTGAATCTTAACCCATCCATTACATTCAGGCTCTGCACATACCTTGACGCGCTCACCATACAATAACTGCGTAACATGATGAGGCACGTTAACAGAACCAAGCAGCGGTAATGGCGGTAATATTTTTGCCGGCTCACCCTGACAAGCACCAAGTTCTTGCGGATTAGGTTCAGACCACGCACTTGCAGCGGACACGCTGCAGACGGCAATGCTGCCATTTTGTTGCAGCGGCGCAGCGCGCATTAAGTTCTGGCTCAAAATAACCAAACAGACGACTATCGTTAGTAATTTTTTATCTATGTTCATAACGCTACAACCCATATACAGGACATTGATTAATAATTGGCTTAAATTATGTAAGCAATTTTACACATGAAGCATGGCACTGTATAACGTTTTGATTGAATATAAGAAAGTCACACTTATGCGTACCTACAACTCTCTCTCGCTTGTCGAAGAAAATGCACGACGTCTGAGTAACCGCCAAATCCGTTATCAACCAACTGAAAAAATAAGCATTATTGAAGTACAAGATTTCCCAAGTTTGGGGAAAATCATTGCGTTGCGATTTTTGGAATGGTTACAACTTAACCCCGGAGGCGTGATTGCGCTTCCAACGGGTAAAACTCCTGAATATTTCATCAAATGGACCCTGTTTTTTCTCAACCAATGGTCAAGCACCGACGCTCAACGTGAACTTGCTACCTGGGGGTTGGATCCGCTCAAAAAACCGGATATGCGCTCATATCGATTTGTACAAATCGATGAATTTTTTCCCATGGATCCATCGCACGAAAACAGTTTTGCACATTACATTAATCATTTCTATTTCAGAGATTTTGGCCTCGACCCTGTCAAAGCTCTTCTCATGAATACCTGGACCACCGGCATTCAAGCAGGTAAAAATTTGGGAGACATATTCCCCACTGGCCACGTTGATGTCTCTTTACGCTTTCGACGCCCCACTACCGAACTTGAACGCCGCCAATTTGATGCACTTATTGCCGCAGACCAAGCTGCTATGGAATACGAAACAAAAATTCGTGACTGTGGGGGCATCGGTTTCTTTTTGGGTGGTATTGGCCCAGACGGTCATATAGGATTTAATATTCGTGGATCGGATCACCTGAGCACAACACGGCTTATTCCTATCAATTACGAAACAGCAGCAAGCGCGGCTACCGACCTTGGAGGGATGGAACTGGCCCGGCAACGCCTCGTCATCACCATTGGCCTCAGCAGTATTACCCACAACAAAACCGCCACAGCCATCATTATTGCCGCTGGCCAAAGCAAAGCACATATTGTTAAAGACGCCGTCGAAAACGACCCATCGGTCCTCTATCCAGCTACGGCGCTCCAGGCATTGCCAGGGGCTCGCTTTTATCTTACCCAGGGGGCAGCGTGCAAACTCATTGAACGCCGATATCATCGACTCAGTGAATGTGAAAACATCCCTCAGGAACTTTCGGATGAAGTCCTTGTTGATATTGCTGTAGAAAAAAATAAACCATTATGCAAGCTCACAAAACGCGATCTTGAAGATGATTATGTTGGATCGCTCCTCCTTGCCAAAAACGTCGCATTTGACGTCAGCGCCCAGTGCAAAAACATTTGTAACACTTTTGCACAACGCATTACACACGGACGTGAACCACTACGCAATACAACATTCCTTCACACAGCACCGCATCACGACGATATCATGCTCGGCTATCTGCCTTACATCGAACATCTTCTCAGCCACGATAATGCGCATTACTTTGCAACGATGACGAGTGGTTTTACCTCGGTATCCAACAATTACGTGCTTGCACTCATCACCAAGCTCCAACACATACTGCCAACGCTCAATGCGTCACATGATGATGACAAGTATTCAACGGTGTACAAATATCTTGATGCAACCGCCCAGCGAGATCAGTACCGACAACAAGAAGTCCATGCATCACGACTCTTAAGCGATCTTTATACTCTTTTTGCTACCCACGATAGTACGGTGATTGCTCACGAGCTTGAACAGCTCAAAAATTATTTCCTCAATAGTTATCCAGGCAAAAAAGACACAACACTTGTACAAACACTTAAGGGCATGATCAGAGAATGGGAAGAGGAATTACTCTGGGCGCATTTTGGATTTGGGCGCGAGCATGTATTCCATCTACGCCTTGGCTTTTATACCGGCGATATTTTTACACAACCACCAGAATTTGAACGCGATGCAAAACCTATCATTAATCTGCTCGAAAAAATTGATCCCGATATCATCACCGTGGCAATGGATCCTGAAGCAAGCGGTCCAGATACCCATTACAAAGTACTTCAAGCCGTTGCACAGGCACTCCACTACCATGTGTCACGCAGCAATAAAAAAAATCTGAAAATAATTGGTTATCGCAATGTCTGGTATCGTTTTCATCCTGCACATACCACTATCTTTGTCCCGGTGTCACTCAACTCATTTGCCACGCTTAAAAATGCATTTATCACCTGCTTTGGGTCGCAACGTGAAGCATCATTTCCAAGCCACGAGTATGACGGACCGTTTAGCGATCTAGCACAAAAAATTATGGCCGAGCAATACACGGCACTCAAGACCTGTTTGGGAAGCGATTATTTTGTGCACAATGAAGATCCCCGCATACGCGCTGCACATGGCTTTTGCTTTCTTAAGCAGATGACACCTGAAGAATTTTTCGCAACCTCTGAAGCGCTCAAAAAGCAGATGGAATTGCACACAACAGAAAGTTAATCGAGTTAAAAAAAGGGTTTGCCATGAGGTTGGCTATGAAAAAAATATTTTTAATATTTTTTGCGCTTATATTTTCACTCGTATCACTTCCACGCATTTTTCCTATGAGCGTAGATGACGTCAAAAATGAGACACAACCGTCCAAAGCACCCACTCAAAAACCGCAAAAAAAGCGAAAACGAGGAGAAGCTCTCAAATTACTCACTCCTCTTGTTGATAATCTACCTAAAAATGTTCCCATATTGGGCGGATGCTTTAATTTTACCTACATAGCTCATTCAGAAAATCAAGAGAAGCAGGTAGTTGCTTATAATTTTTTTGAGCAGGTAACCGATGAGTATGGTGCGGTAGTTAATGTTTTCACCAACGTCGTGATCACCATAACACTCATGCGCAGTAAAGGGTTTACTATGTTGATAATTCAGGGGCATAAATTGAAAGATGCGGAATTCTATGATCATGAATGGTTTGTTCGTGTGACACACGCGGTAACTTCAGACTTTTCCAGTGCCATCAACGCTATTTTTAAAAAAGAAGCTCTTATTATTTACTTTCTTCTCAATCGCAAAAATCTCATCCAACCACAAGATACGTTCTGTCCCCAGCGAGAAAAAGGTCACTGCAGTAATGCAAAAAGCTGTCGTCACACTGTTTTTTACGTAGATACAAAATCAATGCATATGGTTGTATCATCTCAGCTTATATTCTTCAAATGTAAACATTTTTTCCATCCACGTTGTCTTGCAGCGGCATTTCACGAAAACATCATCGATTTGCTACCAACCGGGATTCGACTTTACCCCATATGTCCAGAATGCCATACCTGCGTTACAACAGAGGATGATTGGCTTTATCAAATACAGATGCCGTACAATATAAATATTTATCTCCCAGAACCCCAATCGCAAGAAACAGCATAGCAAAACAATTTCTATTTGAACCTTGCTCTGCGTTTGAATCTAATCTCTACTCATGTAGACTTATCTGATTGCATTTCAGTTTGTTGAAATTAGGGTATCTATGATAAAAAATAAAGCATTCTTTTTACTGCTCTGTCTACCATTACTTGTCGGCTGTGCCGCGCAACAAGAACGTGCGGCTAAAAAATCGATCGAACGCACGTGCACCAATCTTATGGGGTGTTCAGAAGAAGAAGTTGCACTGGAATTAGGCGCGCCTCAAAGCATTCAAAACATTGGCACACTTAAGGTTTATCAGTACCACAAGAGTTATGGCACACGTACATCAAAAGATGGTTATGTAACTAAGTGGGATTCTGGTGGTTTGTCAGGATTTGGAACAGAAAGAAGCTGGGAGGCTTACGATAAAATCGAAGTGTTTTTTATGGACGATCGCGCCATCAGTTGGAAATGTTCCGTAAAGAGATAGTTTTTAGGGACCCGTCTTTATTCGATGTAACGAATTTCGACACGGCAAGCTTGTTTTTTGGGGGGAGTCAAAATCTTATTCAACTCCTCGATTCACACGCATCACACAATTTCCGCTGCGCCTACATCCAAGAATTTATACGAAAATATCAAAACCTTTTGGCCTGGTTTAGTACCAACCAAAGATTCATCGAATAGAAGGTTAATGGGAGTTAACGGAGCGTAAAGCTACAATCTTTATTTTCATCATCTATCAATTATTCATCTTATAATTCCCCAAAAAGCTCATAAACTTGTATGCGTCATTTTGTTGACATGCTAGAAAATTTTTGTTGTTATTTTTGACGATGTTCGTTTGGATGCGACGATTAAACGCATCTTACAAAGAAAACACAAACAAAAACCTAGTGAAAGGAGGACACCTCATAACACCGTCTCAGAAAAAAATCTAAACAAAAGGGAGATATTCTATGAAAAAACTTATCATGTTGCTTGGTATGTGTCTTATGGTAGTAACGTTCTCCAAATTGGATGCCGTTTTTGCATTTGCTGTTGCTTATGATAAACAAGGTTTACCAAATCAATCAGCATTTAATTTTTCACACAACTCCGATAAAGGACTTGTTGCCCTGGACAAGCTCGAAGCGTCTGTTCAACAAAATTTGATACGATGGTGCATCGAACAAGGACAAATCTGCTCAGTCTCAATACGCTATCCATCAATCTACACCGGCGACTTCACAATATCGCACGGGGTTTTTGCAATAGTCAGCGGATTGTCGGCACATGCAGACCAACTGGGAACAACAATAGCGCTTCTTGGGGTAGGCGTAGACTCCAAAGATTTAAGAGTGGCAGTTAATAATGCAATAAAAGATATGATAGCCAACATCGTCGGGCCTGGCTCACTCAAAGAAGGGTCTTTTAAATTGTTAAAGCAGGGGAAATTTTAATAGCACGCCCTTAGTAATGAAAAGCAACAACAAAGATCAACTTCATCAATACTCAGCCTAAAACCGCAACCAAACCTCTCCACTTGTCACCACGAATACATGGCGTTTGTGCAAATGCAGCTTTCAATAGTGAATTTGCACAAACCAAGTTTTTTATGGCAGCAAGAACAGGCTTCGGCTTTTTGCTATAATAACCCGTCAAAAAAAATAACGCTGTTAGCAGGAGGGTATATGAAGACGTTACGCACAATCGCACTTTTCACAGTTATCGCACTTAGTTTTTCTCATGCACTACCAAGCTACAAAAAGCTGAACCGACGTCAGCAACAACAGCAGGCTCTACATACCGCAGAACATCTTCAACACATAAACCAAGAACCAACATCAAGATTTGAACAACGACATCCGCATACACGAACATGCTTGTCTGAGCGCCAACGCACACTCCTCACCTTATTCACCCTGATGCTTCTTGTGCCAACCGCAATGGTACTAAATCCATTTTCAACCAATCAGGCACCATCATTACTTCATGTAGCACCCTACGCTGATGGGCTTGGAGATGAAACATTTGGCCCGTGTGAAACATTAGTAGATGGATCAAAATTTTGTTGCGGTATTCAACCAAACTATACCGTAGAATGCTGCGTTTATCCTGCCCCGACTCCCGAACGTGATCGTTGCATTCCAACTGCGCCAGATCAATGCACGCTGCGTGTTGATGGGCTTGCTGGACTTCTTACCGAAGCAAAAACCTCTCTTTGTGGCTCCTTTGATCTCGGCGGACAAACTAATATTGAAGTCATCGCCGACGCATTTCATGAGGCAAAAGAATTTTGCCACAACAGGATCGATTCTCATCAGATCGCAGATGAAAGTGCAGTGGCATTAGCGCAGCTCAACGCCTTGAATGTCCACTATTACGCTGGTGTTAAAGCATGCACATCACGTTGCAGGCTCACCCTTATTGAGATCAGCCGGACAAACGCTATTCCCTCTCTTATCGCAAGAATTGAACGTTTAGCAGAAATATTTAATTTACGCGAAATGCCAAGAATCTTTATTTACAGCAATGAGCCTTGTGACGCATTTTGTCGTAATAATGCTCAGTTTATTCAATTCAATATAAAATCCGCCAGTGGAGCCCAAAAACATATTCAAGGAATAGCTCTTCCATTCTATTCTCTGTTCTCCTATTCCGATGAAGAACTCACCGACATGCTCGCGCATGAAGTACACCATATAAAGCAGCAGGAATGTACCGGATCCGCGGACAGCGCAATAAGTATTATGACGGGGAATAACCGCGAGGCAGAAGCTGATATGGGCGCAGTATTAGCACGAAAAAACCCATGTCACACTTTTGTTTTGTGGGAACAGCATAATGATCATTTTTATGTACCCTACATCACCAAAGAGAATGCGCATCAGATTTTGGGTACTCACCTATATCCCAAAAGTGTGGATCGATTTGGGATGAGTTTGCTCATATGGAAGCGTTATGAACTATTTTGCGAAAAAATCATTCCTGATTTTTTGAGTCGACAAGAGCTGTAACAAACGGGCCGCAAATTGTTTTACTCTTGCCTTCTCAGAATGTTATGCTCGTTTTTTGATGTATTCATGTTGGAAATAGGAACACAAAAAGAAAAGGCGGTACGATGATCCAATCTAAACGATATGTAATGCTATTGAGCCTGATGGTACTCTTCGCTTCTTGCTCTTTATTCAAATCAGAATTTATCGAAATCACCTCGATCACTCAAGCAGAAGATACTTTGCGCCAGGCAGACCAGAATACGCTTATTGTCTTTGATATCGATCAAACGCTTATAGATCCTGCAATGAAATGCGGGCAGCCACGCTACCAACAGGACAAAATTTTTCAAAAATATCGGGCAGAACTCGAACAATACCTGGCAGAAAGGCGTAAAATAGATCCTTTCTATGGTGAGATTTTTGAAAGCAAAATATGGCAATCGTCATTCGAGCTTGTTGAGCCAAAGACGTTGGACATCATTAAAAACCTTCAAACCCGCGGCATCAAAATCGTCGCCTTGACGAGCACTCAGCCCGGCCGCTTTGGGATCGTCGACCGCATGGACATAGAACGTTCTAGAAATTTAAAGTCAGTTGGCATCGATTTTAGTACAAGTTTCAAAGACCAGGGAGTTGAGCTTAGGGGCCTCAAAACCTATCGCGGCAATTATCCCACTTATTACAAAGGCATCATCTGCCCTGCGCTAAATGCGGGTAATACCAAGGGCACCGCGCTCATAGCATTTTTCGATGCCATAAAATGGACGCCAAAAAAAGTTATCTTTTTTGATGACAGCAAGGACAATGCTATCTCAGTTGTCGATGAGATGCGCAAACATGCAATTCCTTGCGTTGCTTTTTTGTATCGGGCAGCATTTATACCGGCAAAAGATTCGCTTGATGAGTCATTGGTTCGTTTTCAGATGGATTATCTCAGAAAACATGACACCGTTCTTGCTGATGAAGAAGCTGCGGCGATGATGGATAAAGATGACACGACTGAAACGCAACAGGTAGGTTTTGCAGACTAAGAGCCTAGAAACAGTCAATCTAAAAATCCCAGTTACTGCTTTATTACTCACGTAAGCGCATAATCATCATCTGATGCAATCATAGTCTGGCAGTCTGGGACTGGACATAGAAAAGGTGTACCTATTTTCCCATCGCTTATGGATTCTTTCAGACAAGCTACATGTGCCATATGATTGCATTTGAGAAGAACCGTCTTAGAAATTTCTAAGCACGCACCCGCTAACTGGCAAATAGGATGGGGACATACACAACAACGGGGTTGTTCGCATTGGTCAAGCATCATGATACAAATAAGTTCGTGTGCCAAAATTTTTCTAATTATCGTTGGAAGAGGATCAAAAGGTGCCTGCTGTATAACCACCCATTCATGAGAACACTCAATCGAATTGGCAGCATCAACATCTTTGCAGGTCACTATGATATCCAGCTGATTCTCAATGATTTCAAAAACAAAATTTACTTCTTTTTTGCATGGAACAATCGCTCCTTCTTTAATACACATGAGCTCATACACAAGTGTATGTTGTTCCGATATATCTGAACGTGGAAATTCTTTAAAGGGAGATTCTTTAAGTTGAAAAAAACGGTAATGTGCAGAAAAGCCAACGTATTTATCGGGATTTGTTTCTGCAAAATAATTCGGATTTAATCGTATGCGCTTTGGTGATGACTCCTCATCCTCTGTGCTTTCTGTTGATGAATCTTCTAATGGGGACAAAGGACTGAGCGGCAGCAATAAAGAGCCGCTATCCGATGATCGCAAAGCATCTGAATCGACCTCTGGCAACAACAGATCATGCACATAATCAGTCTCTCCGTCCTGCATTGCGTACAGAGGGGCGCCTAGCATAAAAATTGCGAAAATACTTAATCTGAAATGCGTTGCATGTGCCATTATCGATATGCTCCTTATTGATGCAGCTTATTTTGACGGCTTATTATATGATAAATCTGAATAAAACCTGAGTATTTTTCTGATCACCGAAAAGTATCTACTGTTGAACTAAATGAAACAAAAAAACTATCGTCAATGGTTCCAGGTTTATTACACCATGGACAAAAAAAAGTTGCTGCTTCAGGCATATTAAAATCAGATTGGGCCATTACTACAGGAGCAGCACACCTCATATGCACAATATGACCACACCCTAAAAAAACACCTAATTCTACCCTATCCTTAGTCCACAATTCGCCTTGCCATAACACCATATTGCTGCAGATAGGACAATCAAAATCAATGCGGCCGTCAGCCAAAAGTACAAGCGTCAATTGTTGTTTAAGCGCGTTATAAACAATATCTGAAAGTTTTGCTGACAATGGAACTTGTTCAGACCACGTTGAAAACGCTGGCTGGAAAACCTTGCTTGCAAGTATTCTTTTGTCAAAGCTTCCCAATACACAACTACAAAATCGTTCTTGCTTCTGCTCAATATTAATAGAGAGTCGCGCGTGATTGATTGCGGGGAAATCTGGCAACATCAGTTGATAGACTAACATTCGTTCCTGTTTGCCGTCACATGATACAAAATCGTTAACAAGCTTAAAAACATAACGCCCATTTATAAATTTTATTATGGTGTCAACCTCGTCATTAATATTATTGAGAGAGGGTGTTGATAGAAGAGGAGAATAAAAAGATTCAAGCGGTTCTGTAAAAAAATCGCCATAATTTTCATGTGGCATTGCGTGTATGGATGACATAACACTGACAGAGATTGCACACCATAAAATTGATGCTCTTGAATGCTTTGCCACAGTTTCCCCCTTTAAAATTTGATAGCGGCCTAGATCCCCCAAAATTAAATCCGTGCCTCAACAAGATCATCACCAATGTCTTGCGCGGTGATAGCTATGTTTTTAGGTATCGGCATAGAAGGCATAAGTATTTCGCCTTCAACAATCGGCGTCAGACATAGTGGGCATGCATAGCATCCACAAACTGGAGCCGATTGTTGAAGGCAGAGCTTGTGGAAACAATGTCCACACTTTAATAGGACAAATACTGGTGATATGCGCAAAGTACGCGGTCTTGCTTCAAACATCCCAAACTTACAACCGAATATTCTCGCACACACCAAAGGAGAGTGCTGTCGATAATTTCGCATGCAAATGATTATAAATAATTCAGTTTTCAGAGCGCCCTCAATAACGTCTTTAACAGTTTTGAGCGTACTCCTGCGTGTAAGAACACCCCATCTATGAAGCAAAAAAGGCGGGGCAGCATTAAATTCTGAGTTGTATCCATAAACTATAATTTTAAGATAAGGGCTGCCGCATTTATTTCTGAGTATCATCGTAACCAATTTATGAGTTAAGACATTCAGAGGTTGTCGTTGGCACATAGTTTGCATGTAAAGCCGATATTGTATCGTGCGGATAATCGTTTTATTCCCAAAATGCGTATCGGCAGTAACAAGATGAAAATTAAAGAGACCTCCCAATAAAGGAATGTCGCGCGGCAAAGCATCAACAAAAAAATTTAGTACCTCTTTACGCAGTAGGCTCATCCCGGAATCTGCTGCTTCATTTTTTTGAGAATTTTCTGGCAAAAGCCAATCTCGATCATGCATTCCATCATCTTGCCCCATTGCTATGCCGTCTGTTAAAGTGGCACATGCAATGATACAAATTTGCGTGAAAAGCTTTTTCATATTTGGCTTCATATAACATTCCGCTACGTAACCCATACTTTTTATCGAATTAATTGCATCATCATCGTCTGATGCAATTAATGATTTGCGAATCGAATAGTTGAAGAGTTTTGATCAAATCGTCTTCCAAGGCGTACCTAATTATGGTAGCAAGAGGTGGAAATGGCTTTTCTACAACAGTTGCCCACTGATGAGATACTTTCTTGATACTTTGTTCATTATTGTCAAAGCACGCCACTTCTACATACAATTTTTCTTCTGCGATCTCGCATGCAATAATGGTTCTCACCTTAAGGTGACGCTGACTTTCTTTTTCAACACGCCAAAGATCATATGCAAGCAAGCGTCGATTAAGCATTTTTGAAGGCAAATCATCGACAAGGCAAAAAAAATACTGATTCTTTAAAAGTGGTACATGCATATCAGGAAAAGCGTCAAAGATATAGGCTTGGTTACTTTGCTGTAGTGGCTGCGCGCTATCTGCGGAGAAAAGTTTGTCATCGTTATCAAATAACGGATCCGCGACTATATCGAATGGCGATGGCGAGAGCCGTGCATCTGCATCCATTGGCTGCTGTGGCTCTGGATCCATGGCACGTAGATTTGCGCATAGGACAATGATTATTGATAAAAATGCCGGAAAATATTGCATTACCATACCCCCTTTTTTTAGCCCCCCAGGCATCACTAACATAGAGTGTACGGCAACGACCTAATCAAATGGAATATATTCAGCAATGTTTAAGGAATCATGCACCCTTGATTGATATCGTGCGTTACCAAACGCCACCATATTGCTGTGCATGTACAAGTTTATTGGTAATTCTTGTTGAGAATACTCGCGGAACCTCCAACGCATCAACGTGAATAGCCTCGCAACTGTACGCAGGCTTTCGAGAACATTTCCAACACCACAAGCTTCCAAACTTTGTGATGTAGTGAGTATCAACAACAAGTGTTTTGCAAGCTTCTCCTCTTTCACACCAGAGAGGTCGGCTACATTGTGAACAAGCCCATTGTGATAGACCGCGCTCAAAGAAAAGCGCCACGTCAATGAGCTGCGCTATAGTATCATCAAGGACAAAGAGCGTTAGATCGCTACCGCTGCGAGAGCAATAGGTTGCCTTAAAGGGAGGAATGTCTATGCCTATGGGTTCTTGTCCAGAAACGGTTTGCACAACACCATCAGCATGCAAACGTGCTTCAACAAATACCAGGGATTTTGATCGTGGAGCTAGATCTACCGTTAGAGTAAATTTGCCAAGGATTGGATGATCTCGCTTACAACGACTATCTTTTGTGGTGCCACAAAACTTGAACACATACAACTTCCCACCGTCACTACAAGTGGATTCTATATTGACCAATGTGAAAAGTTCCACAAATGGTTGATGCCACACGAAAAAGAACTCATTTTTTACGCTATTACCAGCACTCAATGCCCCTGGTTCAGGCTTGCCCATCGGTTGTATCGTTGAGGACAACAACGTCAGAAAAGATAGAAAAACGACCGCTATTTTTTGCATCTCTTATGGCCCTTCTTATAATGGCGTGGTTTAATTTTCATGCTATCGATCATTCGCAGCAAACTGAGAGGATTACTATGTCGCACTACACGTATCACATCATTAGGAGAACCCAAATTGGTTGAACAGCATGGACACGCCGTATAGATTGGGCCAAAACAGCGCTTGCACAAAATGTGGTCGCATTTTGTACGGCAATGATTTTTTACAACAATGAGAGACTCATCGTCGTTTTGCCTACCTGCTTGCTTTCCATAATTAGGATGACCTATCGGCTTGCCACACCGAGTACATCTTTCGTCAAGCACAAGCGTTCCCTGCTCGCATGACATGAATATGCCCAGCAGTTGATTTAAACATGCAAAAATAAGTTTTTGTGGCGGATTATCTGATAGTTCGTTGTCAGGAATCAAGAATTGAAACGGCACATTGTTTTCAGCTTTTGAAATGGAAAATTCAGCATCAATAAATACGCCACCGTCTGTTTTGTACAAGGCAATCGTAAGCTCTGTAACACGCTTCAACAAAAAATGGTTGGGATACGTGCTGGAAAAAGAAAAGCACACAGATCCGGAACAACTTTTTGGGAAATAACTCCAGCTTTCTGTGGTAAGAACCAATGCCTTATCAAAAAAATCGTACGAATCCAATAGTTCAATATCGTTAAGGCTCCAGTTGTTTTGTGCGGTTTTTTGTTCATCTGGATCTACACCCATCGCCACAACTTGAGTACAAACAATTGAGGCTGCAAGAGCCATACCAAACAGTACAAACTTTGGATTCATTGTTTCCCTTCACCTCTTAACAAACATTTCAAACCTCCAAAAGTATAATAATTTTTATAATTTTTGGTGTGATTTTTTTAAATTATGTGTGACATTTGAGTACTTTCCAGGAGTTTACATACAAAATATTGCGGGCTGCCTTTGTAGCAAATAAGTGAAAACCACATTTTTTGCACAAAATGCTTCCGTTGCTTAATCGGTAATGCGCCGAAACGATGAGATTTGCATCTTTTTGGCTCGTAATCATTTCTTCACACGAATGACATTTTTGGTCAATGATCTTGGGGCCATCCAAATAGATAGTGTATATGCCAACAAACTCATAAAAAATTTGGAACAAAATTGACTTTTTCAGGCCTAACATAGGTTTAAACCAAAAGTCGTTTAATTCAGCATTGTAAATAGGATTAATGAAATCCTTACTTTTTTTAACATCGTCTATAACGAAGACGACAGTCCAAAATACATGAAGCAAATCTTGTTCTTGTTCTAAAAGGAAGGTGACTGCGCTTTTTTTTCCATCAAGAATTGCTGAACAAACGATCTTGCGGCGCTGGTAATCGATGTCCTTTGTTTTGATCGATTTAAAAACAAAATTATCATCCAAAAAACTGAACCGTGCTCTCTTTTTTCTTTTTTTGACGTCGTTAAGATTCCATTCTTGTGATGCCACTTTCTGTTCGGTCTCTTCGACATTGACTATTTTGGGCTGTTGTATTGCTGTAAGAGAGCCCAGTATAAAAGATGTTATAAAAAATATATGTAGTGAGACACAATCCCGATTCATCATTTCCCCCTCTCTTTCGTCATCCTCCTCACACATAAAAAACATAACTTACAAATAGTTACGTTTTTTATTAAGGCGCATAATTCTTTGCACTTATTTGTTTTTTCTGGCATTAGACACTTGCAGTTTCGCATGGTTTCAATATTACCTGATCCACGCGTATAACTGGTGATTTTAGTATAGCTAAAAAATGCGCGCATTTTTCACATACAAAATGTCCGCTTGCTGTCCTATAATGGAGCAAGATAGTGAGCCCTGCATCTGCTTGATATGCAATATTACCCTTACAGAAACAACAATGTTGATACAGGATTGTACGGCCTTCCTTGTGAATAAGATACCGTCCTACAAATACATAAAACAGCTGAGGAAGAAGAGAATTCTTGCACCCAAGAATTGGTTTGAACCAAAGAACGTCGGAATCATAATCGTAGACTGGATTGCTAAAAGTCTCATCTTTTTCGAAATCTCCTCCAAGTATGTAGATATCCCAATCTGCCCAAAGTAACGTTCTTTCTTTGTCTAGAATTACTTTTTTTATGAGCAGTGTAAGGATATATCGCTTGGCATCGATGTTTGCTACGCATATAACTCTGCGATGTTGACCGTCGGGTTTTATTACTTCGATTGACTCAAAGCAAAAGCGCTGACCCAAAAAAGCTAATTCTTGAGTTTTAGGCGTTACCTTGATATCGTTCAACCGCCAATTTTTTGGCACCGACTTTTGCGCAAACTCTTTGACACTGATTATTTTTGGCTCTTGCATCGCTGAAAGCTTGCTCAACGCAAGAAATGTCGCAAAAAATAGTGGTAATCGAACAGACTTTTGGTTCATCCTCCCCCCCCTTTATAATTAAACCTGCCCACTCAAAAGTATAGCCTAGACGAGAGGCGTTATCCCAATTCCTGGATAAAAACATGCCATTTGTCATACGGAGAGAGACGCTACATACCAGAAAGTTGCAGTCATAATTTTCTACGTTTTACGCTGTAATCCACACAACTGTTGCCTGCGTACCATAGTTCTTTTTATCCGCTGCGCGTCTATATGAATGAAAACGATGGTTGCACATAGTACATGCATGATGCGCCATGTTTATGTTCTCTGGCTTCACGCCACACGCGACAAGTTGAAGTACGTTAAGTTTTGGGTTATCAAAGTACAGCCGACCATCTCGCATAATCAGGACATCTTTTTTGTGCGGACAATCGTTCAAATTGGCATCAAATTCTGCTGTGACTTCGTAGCAACAATTTTGTGCTGCAGGGCCAAAGAATACGTGTACGTCAGCAGGATTTGTACCGTAGTTTTCATTCAAAGTAGTAAGTACTTTTGATGCAATATTTTTTACCGATCCCTGCCAACCAGCATGCGCTATTGCGACAACATGGTGCGAGGGCGCACAAAAAACCAGGGGTAAGCAATCTGCAGTCAAAACGCCAATGCCAATACGCGACTGGTTTGTTATCAAAAAATCTCCGGTATGCGTAAAACAATCAACTGGACCCGCAAGTTGCGTTGCGCTCGTAATATGCCAGCCATCAACGCCGTGAACCTGCTGTTGAAACACAAGATGCGTGAGCCCACAATTTTGTCTGAGTTGGTCGGCCCATGGCATAAATTCTGGTGTGTAACGGTTAATTGGACACGAGGTTGCGTCGCCGAAGAAGATGGTGCAATTAGGACCCGATACGCCACATATTTTTTTCATAGCTAATAAAACACTCATTTTGAAGGTCTGTTATAACTTTCCCAACTAATTTCTCATCACGACCGACAAGCGTAACAAGCTCAAGCTCACCAAGTCCATCAGGATATTCGAGTAAATACTGCAAAATAAGCCCACGAAGCTGTCGTTCAGAACCTTTGAACGGTGATTGCTTATGATAATGCTTGCTCAGCCGACTGACATTGCCAATAGATTTTTTAAGCATGACGCCATAATCCATAAGCGCATAATACCATTCACGAGGGTTAGATTTGTCTACTGTCTGCGCAACTAATGGTTCAATTTCTTTATCGCTGATATTGGTTCGATTATTGAAGAAAAAATGAATAAACACGGTTCGAATGTTGGTTTCGATAAACACTGTTGGCTGATTAAAGGCAAAAGCTACTATCGATCGAGCAGTTGCGGGGCCAATACCAGGAAAAGATTCAAGAATTTCCGGCTCTGTTGGCAAGATGCCATGGAACTCCTCCACAACCCGCCGGGCGGTATTCTGAAGTGCCATAGCGCGACGATTGTATCCCAGCCCTTTCCACAGCAAAAGCACCTCATGGAAAGATGCTGCAGCCAGCGCATTAAAAGTTGGAAACTTTTTTACAAATGTATCGAATTTTTGTACAACCCTATCAGTTTGCGTTTGTTGCAACATAATTTCTGATACGACAATACAATAAGGCGTTATCTGCTCCCGCCATGGAAAACATCGTTGGTTATTGGCATAATAATCTTTTATAAGGCGTTGAAATTGTTGTAGATCATTCATAGAAAAAGTCTTAGTTTTTTGCCAAGTATAGAGGAAGGGTTTTTATATGTCAGCAGTCCATAATGCAAAAATTTTATGGTGGCGTGACGAGTTAACGATCAATCTTATGAAAAAATCACTCGAAGAGGATTACGTTTCCATTACTGCTACCGATACAGTTTTAGGCTTTTTGGCACGCCCGAGCGAGAAAACTCACACTATAATCGATACCATTAAAGGCTCAAAGCCAGATAAACCATATCTCATTTTGATTGGTTCGCCACAAAAGCTTTCAGCATTTGTTGATGTTGAAAAATTGAGCGAAGAGGTGAAGTGTATTACTAAAAAATGCTGGCCCGGTCCGCTGACTATTATATTTAACGCTAAAAAAAATCTTCCGCGCTTCATTCAGTCAAAAGATGGAACAGTTGCCATTCGATGTCCTCGTCATACGGGCCTTTTGAATTTGCTTGCTCATTTTGAAGGAGTTTTTTCAACAAGTGCCAACAAAAGTGGTGCGCCTGTATCAAAAACATCTCAAGAACTCAGCCCTGAGCTCTTGATGAATATCGATTATGTGGTACTTGACCATCAAGACGTACCTGCGCAGCTGCCATCAACCATTATCGATGTTACATCATCAAAAATTAAGCTGGTGCGACCAGGAGCCTATCCAATTGAAAAATTAGAACACGTCTGCGGTAGCCGCATTGTGCTATAACTCTTGGCTCTCCTCGTTACCCGATTCAGTCTGATCCGCAGCCTTTTTGCGCATAAAGGTTGGCGTATCGAAGCTGTCCATATCAAATGACTCATCCGGAGTTAACGATTGAGGTTCTACAGCCTGTGGAGTATCAATTATCGGATCTACGCTTGATGCTGCCTGTATAACGGCTTGGCTAGTCACTTCAGGTTGTATGAGCGGTTCTGGTGCTGGCATAGGCATCGAAGTAGCCGCAGGCACGACAGACACAGTTTTGGTGGTAGAATACGTTCGATCAAGCCCGGTAGCAATGACTGTAATGCTTATTTCATCACCCATACTATCATCAATTACCGAACCCAAAATAATATTGGCCTCAGGACTTACCATCTCGTAAATCATTGAGGCGGCTTGATTTATTTCCTGTAATTCAAGATTATTTGCACCGGTAATGTTAACAAGGACCCCTTTTGCTCCATTGATGCTGGCATTTTCAATGAGTGGCGAACTTATGGCACGTACCGCAGCCTGCCGTGCACGGTCTATACCTGTTGCACGCCCTGTACCCATAATTGCTACGCCCGTGTTGGTCATGATGGTTCTGACATCGGCCAGATCAACATTAATGTGTCCGGCTTTGGTAATGATGTCCGAAATTCCCTTAATGGCCTGCTTTAAAATATCGTTGGCAAGTGCAAATGCATTCAACATTGAAATATTGGGGTCTGAAATTTCAATGAGCCGTTGGTTGGGTACAACAAGAAGAGTATCAACCGCTCCATCCAAATTTTGCAAGGCGTCTTCGGCGTGTTTCTGACGTCGTTTCCCTTCAAAAAGAAATGGCTTACTAACAACAGCGATGGTCAAAATCCCTAACTCTTTTGCTGCTCGTGCTATTACAGGAAGTGCTCCTGATCCCGTGCCTCCGCCCAACCCTGCCGTGAGAAATAAAATGTCGGTGTTGACCAAATAGTCCAAGATGGCGTTGAGATCTTCCTCTGCTGCTTGACGTCCAACTTCTGGGTTTGATCCGGCCCCCAACCCTTTAGTTATTTTTTTACCAAGTTGTATCTTATTTTGTGCTGACGAATTATTAAGTGCTTGGGCATCGGTGTTAGCGGCAATGAATTGCACGTTAGTGAGATCGCACGCCGAAATCATACTGTTGACGGCGTTGCCGCCAGCGCCGCCAATGCCTATAACCTTAAGGCTTATGCCACCAGTGCTTGGTGTTATCTCTTCCTCAACTGCAAATTCAATCATGGGATTCTCCTTATTTTCCTCACTCATTGGTCATTGAGATTAAAAAAGATCATAGACCCAGGAGCGCATTCTTTTCAAGACACGGGCAAAAACAGCATCACTTGTCGCAGAGATATCACCAAAATTGCATCCGCCACTTGCATGAAGAATGAGCCCATAAACGGTCGAGTAAACGGGACTCTTAAGAACATCTGGAATAATATATGGTGTTTCTTGGTTGAGAACTTCTGGCTGCCCCATTCTTACCGGAATACCAAGCTTCTCACTCGCCATTTCCTGCATGCCGAAAAGAAGTGAGCCCCCACCGGTTAGCACAAGGCCTGTAGGCATAAGCGCACGAAGTCTGAATTGATTGAATTCATCAAGGAAAAGATCAAAGATTTCTTCAGCTCTGAAACGAATAATATCGGAAAGCACATCCAGCTCAATTGTTTTTATGCCACCTTCATAGCCGAGATTAACATCGACATAGCTTCCTTGAAGGTCTCGAATATTGTTTTTCGATACAGCACCATAAAGTTTTTTCAATTCCTCTGCCTTGGCAAAAGGTATATGCAAACCAACCGCAAGATCATTGGTGAAATGGTTTCCGGCGATAGGAAGGACTTTAGAATGCCTGATACGTGCATCCTTATAGATGGCGAAGTCCGATGTTCCACCACCAATATCAAGAATTCCAACACCCATCTCCTGTTCAGCGGGGGTCAAAACAGCGGCGGCTGATGCAAGCTGCTCAAGAACAATATCTGAGACACGAAGGCCTGCAAGCTCACATGACTTAATGATATTTTGCGCCGAGGCTACAGCCCCTGTAACAATGTGTACTTGTGATTCGAGGCGGACTCCATACATGCCAAGCGAATCAAAAACGTATTCCTGTCCGTCAACACGAAAATATTGAGGAAGAACGTGAAGTACGTATTGATCTTTGGGAATTGGAATAGCCTGAGCCGCTTCGATAACGCGATCGATATCATATTGCGATACCTCACGACCTTTTACGGCAACCACACCGGTTGAATTGATCGATTTGATGTGGCCGCCTGAAATACCAACACATGCCGATTCGACGGTAACACCAGCCATGGCTTGAGCTTCATGAACCGCAGCTTTTATCGAATCAACTGTAGAATTAATATTGACGATGACTCCTTTTTTAAGTCCATGTGATGGATGTTGGCCAATACCAACAATATCAATAGCCCCACGAGTATTTTTTTGGGCAATAATGGCAACGATTTTTGTTGTGCCTATGTCAATTGCCGTTACTAACCCTCCCGACGTTTTTTTGTTCATAATCCCCTCCCCCTTTTGGACGATTCATGAAATTGGACGATGACCTGATTTTTTATACGGAAATCGAAGGCCAGTGGAACCCCTTTTGATCCAAGCATCTTCTTCGATATAAGTCCGCGATTGCAAAGATCATTGAATATGGAACTGAGCGCACCAAATTTTTGCTGATTAAAAAGATTATGTTCATCAGTAATGATGCGACATCGGCATATTGACGTGCGTGGCATGAGCTGTATGTTCCAGGGCGCGTAATATGCTATGTGGTAGCTTGCCCACTGCTCTTTAGTTATGGAATGTATGACGTAATAAAGATGAGGTGAGATCTTTTTGCCAAGCCATCGTCTATCCATAACTACATTTGGCAATGCTTCTTGATTAATTTCACTAAATAATGAACACGGAAAGAGACGTCGTTTATTGCCAAGAATAAAGCACTCGTTAATTCGGCATAACGGAGTAACTCCGACAATATTACAATGCAGTACTTCTGACGGCCGCAATTCGTATTCAATAGATTTTATAATGGGGAAATGATGCTTCAGCTCTTTATAAAACATTGCCCTATCAAAGGCCAATAAACTTTTTTTATTGATGCGTGATTCAATAAATTTTTGAATAGATATACGCAAGGAGGCATCAAAAACGGAATTGAGCTCATACGTTATCACACGAGGAACAAACAATTCTTGAATGCTGCTGGATGATACAATTGATGCTTTTTTGATAAGCAGGACAAGCGATGGAATTATTATGATCATAATAATTGCCACAACGATCGAGCGTTTGAAGTATTTTGAAGCCCAAATTCTTTGCATGGCCTTCTTTCCTTATTGGGTCGTACGCATCATTTACAGCATAATCCTAGAAAAAAAGACTCTCATACTGCAATAATCGCGCTAGTTCGTTGCAAATGTAGCAGCTAGAGCGCGTAGATGTGCTTACGTAACCGCTTTGACCGGCAGCCTAAGATCATAGAAAGTGGCTTGACGTTTGACAGTCTGGGGCATTTCGGAAAAATATTGCTGCGCTGCTACCGGTCTGATATCATGGGAACAATCTGTTCTCATCGTCAATAAAGGAGCATCACCTTATGCTCAGGAAAAAACTCGGTGATATTCTCGTCGAACTCAATGTTCTGACGCCACAACAATTGGCATCGGTACTCCCAGAACAACAGGAGACGGGCAAACTTATTGGGCAGGTTTTGCTTGAGCGTGGTTTGGTAACAAAAAATGACATCGCACGTGCCCTGGCAAAACAAGTTGGTGTAGCATTTGTTGAAAAAATTACCGAACAGATGATCGACCCCGTACTCTTGGGGAAAGTTCCACTCAAATTTTTACGTCAGCATTGCGTTATTCCCCTTATGTATGAGGGGCAAAAAACCATAGTCACTCAGAACCCGCGTGATCTTCAACCGCTGGACGATCTCTCTCTTCTGATGGCAGGCGAGGTGCTCTACGCCGTCTCGACCGATGACATTATTAATGATGCCATCAACCGTTTTTATCCTCTTGAAACGAGCAAAGAAATGATGGAGGAGCTTAAAGAGGGCGGTGAGGTTGAGGAGCTTGAATTTGGTGCGGCACCCATCGAAGAAAAAGACATCATGGAAATGGCCAATGATGCTCCGATAGTTAAGTTGGTCAACCATCTTTTGGTTCAAGCGGTAAAAGAGGGCGCTTCGGATATTCATATCGAACCATTTGAACGTGAACTGAGGGTTCGTTTCCGCGTTGATGGCAACATGTATTTGCGCGTTACGCCTCCCAAGCGCTATCAAAGCGCAATTGTGTCGCGTATAAAAATCATGGCTAATCTTAATATTGCTGAAAAAAGGTTGCCTCAGGACGGCAGAATTCAGATTAAAATTGCTGACCGTCCAATCGACATTCGTGTTTCAACATTGCCAACAAGTTTTGGTGAGTGCGTTGCGATGCGTTTGTTTGATAAAACAAAAGGCATCCTTGAAATTGAAAACCTTAATCTAAGCGAGGCAGATTATAAGGTCCTGACTCGTATTATCACGCGTCCCAATGGCATTATTCTGGTAAGTGGTCCAACCGGTTCGGGTAAAACAACAACGCTTTATGCTATTTTAAACCGTCTTAACCAGCCCGATGTTGCGATTCTTACCGTTGAAGATCCGGTTGAATACACCGTACACGGCATCAATCAAGTACAGGTTAATGAAAAGGCCGGCTTAACTTTTTCAACAGCATTGCGTTCATTTTTACGTCAAGACCCTGACATTATGCTCATTGGTGAAATACGTGATCCAGAAACAGCGCAAATAGCAGCGCAGGCATCGCTCACCGGTCATTTGGTACTCAGCACCATTCACACAAGTAGCGCACCGACAACAGTGACACGTTTACTCGATATGGGCGTTGAGTCATACCTAATTGCGTCATCGTTGATTTGTGTTATTTCTCAACGTTTGGTCCGCAAGCTTTGCGATTCCTGCAAAGAAAAATACACTCCCGATGCTGAAATGATTAAACGTCTTGGACTGACTGTCGAAGAAGCCGCAAAAATCATCTTTTATCGCGCCAAAGGCTGTGATGACTGCCTTAAAATGGGCTATAGAGGCCGATTGGCTATTTTTGAAATCATGGAAATTGATGAACGCATTTCAAAACTTATTGTACAACGTGCCGATGCAACGGTGATCAGACGCAAGGCGATCGAACAAGGCATGAAGTTATTAAGCGCTGATGGCATTCGTCAAATCAAGGCAGGCACTACAACCATTGAAGAAGTTTTGACTGTTGCCTATGCCGAAGAGCCGCTTGAAATTGAAGTTGTCTAATCTTTTGATTCCATGGTTTCAAAAGAACTTTCTCCTAATTCTCTAATCTCTTTACTCTGCACACATCATCGTATTACAGTGATGGTCGTTTATGTTTTCTGAAATTCTTGATCGCAGGGGGGAGGAGTCGGAGACCATGCCATTTTGGTTGCATGAGTCTGGTGTCACGAACACTTTTAAAAAAATGCCTCAGCGCTATAAACTATTCTTCACGCTTCTCATACCACTTCTTTCCGCTCTCATCTGGTTCTGCCTATATTACATGCCCGTTCGTCGCCATTTAGCGCTCAAAGAGCGCGAATCAGTTGTTTTGGCACAACAAAATGAACAGTTACAAAAAACTGCTGCCACCTATGACAATCTTGTGCAGTTGCGCAATGAGCTCCGCGGGGAACTTGCCAAAAACTCTTTTGTCCAAACATCATTGCAAGAAATAATTGAGGCTGTTTTGTGGTGTATGCGACAATCCGGTGTTGTATGCCGAGGGATTAAGCAGGAATCGTCTACGACGCAAGAATTTTTTACCGAATATTGTTTGGCCATAGAGGGCAAGGGTGAATTTGGCAGCATTCTTACTTTATTACATCACGTACACCAAATTCCTACCTGTCTCTGTTGTGAATCAATGGTTCTACATGCATCAAAAAAACAAAAAATTCGTATGGCTATCACCTTACGTGTAGCCGTTGTGCATGGAAATGATCTACAACGGGCGCCTCTTATTGATAGTAAGGCGTCAGTAGTGCCGCTATATGCCAACCTGCGCAATCCTTTTGTTATGAGCAGCCAGAAAACGCTATCGGCTCAACAAGCTGTTGTACTTGAAGGTATTGTGAGCGCAGGAGAAACCGGCACGGCCTCTGCGCTTATGTCATGCGGTGGGCTCAGAGAGATCGTGGCGCTAGGTGATATATTTCACGGATATCGCTTAGCATCAATAGACAAAACATCAGTTGTTCTAACCAAGGGAAAAACAAGAAGAAAGCTTACCGTTGAGTAGGGGGGAACATGAAACGGTTTCTTGCTGCTGCACTTACAGCTTCGTTATTTTTTACCTGTTATGTATACGCAGACTCGGCCTTGTTACCAAAACCACAAGATTATGATCTTTCTCAAGTTCCGCCGACAACACTCGATCTTTTTAAGAAAGATCTTGAGAAACGCGATACTGAAACACTTGATGCCTTCAAGCATGTTGTACAAGATTCGCTACATCATCACCGCCACAAAACAAAACATGGGACTAAAAATCCGGCTCAGCCACGATCAATCAAAACAGCACTTGCATCAATGCTCATTCAGCAAAATACTGCATCCCAAGGAATTATTGATATTGTGCAAAAACAACTCGAAGCACCTGAGCTTCAAGAAAAAACTGTATCGCTTCACCTCAAAACAATGCCAACGAAAGAGGCTCTTGCCCTTATCAGTAAAAGCTCCGGCGTGCAGTTGGTAGTAGATTCTGATATCACCGGTTCAGTCCAGGAACTTCGCCTTGATGACGTGCCGCTTGCTGCCGCGCTCAACAGTATCTTAGGAAGCAATGAGCCACGGCTGGCGCTCCTCAAAGATTTTGGGGTATGGCGCGTGATGAAAATGCAAACAGCACGTGAACTTTTTACGAGTATTGCCTCGCGTGAGCGCGAAAGAGATTTTTCAACACTGACCAAATCTTTGCTCTACGTTAAATGGAACGATGCATTCAAAGCGCGTATCGAAAAATTATGGCAGGGAATTACGCAAGCAAGCAGCGACAAGCAAAATATGTATCTTGTCCTTGACGACGTCAATCGCAAAATCTTCTGTAAGGCTCATAAAGATCAAATAGAAGAATTTTCTCATGCCCTTGCGGAAATGGATATTAAGATTCCCCAAATAAGAATTGATGCACGAGTAGTCCGTACCACCAAAGATTTTGAAGATGTGCTGGGCATCAACTGGTCCGGCGTGTACAACCGACGCGAAAGTGTTAAGCATGTTGATTTTGTTGGTCTTGGACCATTTGAAAATTCAAAGGGAAATGGAAACCCAACCGACAAGAATACCCCCTATGACGAAATTACTGGATGGGCGCTCAATTTAGTTCCGAGTGTAATCAAATCAACCCTCTCAACGGTGCCCTTCATTTTTGGTAATAACGATATGAATACCAAGCGCCTGAATATGACGCTCAACGCCGCCGAATATCGCAACGATGTAAAAACAATTCTCAAACCATCGCTTTTGGTATGTAACGAAGAATCTGCCGAAATTTTGATTGGTGAAACCATGCCCCATGCGGTACGTCTTGATGAGGTGGTAGAGAGCAAACCAACCAACGTAACTACGGTAAATTACAAAGATATCGGGATCATGCTCAAAGTTAAGCCAACCGTTGCCCCAGATCACGGTTCAGTTTTGCTCGAAATATTTGTCGAGAATTCGTATGTTGTTGATCTGAAAGTCAAGCGCGAGCAAGGCAGCAGAGAATCAGAATTTAACTATACGGTGCGGACATCAAGATCGACAAATCGTGTTTTATTGCGCAGCGGGCAGACGACACTGATTGGAGGCTTGATCACTGAATCTAAGGCGAAAGACACCAACGGCATACCATTTCTCAAAGATATCCCGGTAATTGGATGGCTCTTTAAAGCATCACGACATCAAAATTCTGATGAACAACTTTTGATTTTCATAACCCCAACGTTGGTTGAGGCATGATGATAATGCATGAAATGGGGCCCCAAGAACAGGGGCCCCTAAATAGTTATTCTTGATTTTTTCGATTACCGTACTCGACTATAAAATCTCTCATCAAAACAGTGATAGCCATTTGATCAGCTGTTTGCTTTGCGTTATTTTGGATTGATTTGTCAGCTCCACGTTGCAATAAATAACGCACCATAGGCAAGTCATCATTTTCAGCTGCATACATGAGTGGTGTATTTCCGCGAGAATCTTGCGCATTCATAGGATCAAAAAATGGTTGTATACAAAATTTAAATACATCGAGTGGGCATTGTTCCCATTCAGCAAGAACTAATTGCGATACTTCCACAAATGCTCTATCCAAGGCATAAAGCATATCATAGTTATTATGCTTCGCTGCATAAATAAATGCGGTTGTTTTGTACATTTCATTTTGATAGTTAACTGCATACGGATCCCTGGAAATGATTACGTTAACAAGCCGGAGATTATTATGCCTCGCTGCATCTAGCAATGCAGACTTAGTATCTGCACCCAAAGCTATCAGTCTTGTTAGAATCTCAGAAGATGCGTCGCAATCTGCAAGCACCTCGCGAACTATACCATTGAGTAGCATTTGTTGGGCAGCTTCTCTCGTGTGAGCAAAAACCAAGATACCGGCAGTTGCGTCACGATGATAGTGCACAGAAGGAGAAACGCCTTCGGTGACACAATTTAAAGTATCAAGCCAATCATCAAGCAATTGTCTCAACTTATCAGCAGTTGGATTTTCACCATACAGTTCTGCATAAAATGCTTCTTCAGCTGCTTTTTGTGTGGCCTTACTGACATCTTTAGGGATCGTCAAAGTTGGCGGAGAAAATTTTCTTTTCATTCCAAAAAGCGTATTCCCATTGGGAATAATAGTAAGTACTGCAAATGACAAGCAGCAAATTCGAGCAAGATGATTCATATAAAAACCTCATAAAGATAGTGTTATCTATTTCGCAAATGTACTACGGCTCTGTTGACTTTTATGACAACGATGTCATTCCCCTCCTACGCTGAAACTAGCTACGAAGGGCAGGCCCTCCTACGCTGGGGCTAGCTTCGGCGGACAGGCCGCGGAAGAGGGAATCCAGAAAAACATACGTTTTGCTATCAACTTTTATTATCGCAAGTTAAAACAAAAGCTCTGGATCCCCGCGCTGAGGCGGGGATGACGTAAAAAGTCAACGCAACCTACGGCAATGAAAGTAAAAATCACTAGTGATCGTTATCTACAGGTAAAAAGGGAGGGAGACTATAGCGTGTGCGCAAGAAAAATCAATTTTTCAATTTTGTTTTTCATAATTGGTGATAACTGCTTTCAGCGCCGGACAGGTGGTAAAGTCAGCAGCTCTTCGACCATCTACATTTTGGATTGTTGTATCGGCACCGCATTGCAATAAATATTCGACCATCTCAAGGTTGTTGTGGTTTGCTGCATGCATGAGCGCTGTGCTTCCATAAATATCTTGCATATTAATAAGATCAAAAAACGGCTGTATACACACTGAAAATACATCCACTGGACAAGCTTGCCACTCGGCAAGCGCTGCACGCGCAGCATCAACACCTGAACAAGGTTCTGGCTTGGTCAAAATCTGAAGCATTGCAAAATCATTCTTTTGTGCTGCAAGAATAATTGCTGTTTCTCTCGTGCATTCATTTTGAAAGTTAATGGCAACAGGATCGGTGGAAAGAATTAAATACGCGATATCCGTATTTTGTGCTTCAACTGCGGCTTCAAGTGCACGACCAGAGTCCGCGCCTAAGTCCATGAGCATGTCTACAATAATATAAGATGGATTTGCGTTTTTAAGCTCTCGACCGACAATAGCATCCAGCAGGGTTTGTTGGGCTTCGTTTCTATCTTCACAGCTGACTAATATCCCATCAGATGCATTGCGAAGATATCGTACACGGTCAGGATACCCGCCAGTTGTTTGCAGGGAATCGAGCCAAGTATCAAGTAGAACACGCAATGTACCGTAATTTGGTCTTAGCCTAAATAGTTCGCTATAAAATGCATTTTCGGCATTTTTTTGCGCAAAAGAACTTGGACCAGCTTCAGTTATGGTTAAAGGTGTCGGCAAAAAACCTTCGGGAAAGTCGGGAAAAAGCGCGAATAGCGAGTTGTCATTTGGGGCAATCACTGACAATGCGCATGATGCCAAGCAGATTCGAATAAGTTTGTTCATATAAAAAACCTTATACAAGTAAAATTTCCTGTTCAAAAAATGTACAACGACGACAAAAACGAGAATCACTAGTGACCACTATTCAGAGCTCAAAGGGCAGAGAGCATAGCGCTTATTTAACAAAAATCAAAGTATTAGTGGCGTATAAAAAACTAGAGTTGCATATACTGTTGCAACAACGTCTTAACGGCAGCATCGGTGGCAAGGTCAAAAGCCGTTTGCCTGGCTGCATTTTTCAGTGTTGCATCTGCACCATTTTCGAGTAAATAGCGAACCATTGCAGCGTCATTACGGGCGGACGCATATGTAAGCGCAGTATTCCCAAAACTATTTTGGTAATTGATGCAATAGCGGGTAGAAAGAAATGGCTCTATACATGTAGAGATCACCTCTGTTGGGCATGTTAACCATGTATTCTCTACCGTTTGTGCCTCACTGTGCGCCTGTACATATGTTGTATTTACTAATGCTTGAACAATAGATGTAACCATGTCTAAACTATCTTTTTGAGCAGCGATTATTAAAGCCGTATCGCCATTATCATCGTGCGCCGTTGCATCCGCTCCTTTATATAAAAGAAAATCAACAACCGGGAAAAATCGCCTATGGCTAACCGCCATCATCAACGCGGTTCTATTGCTCAGCCTATCTCCCGCTCGTTGTGGGTAACGGCAACAAGGATTGGCGCCAAGTCCAAGTAGATTTTCTGGTGCACGGGCACTTGTTAGCAACTGATTGCTCAGACACGCAATGAGATAATTGTTAAGAATTTGTTGTTTTGGCTGCAAGGCTCGTGCGGCTTTTTGTTCAACAAGCCAATTTAATCTGGCGAAATTTGGATTTCTGCTGTTGAGCATTATCATAATTTGTCGTTGTGCTAATTGAGATTCGGCCAACTCTTCATAATAAGACTGAGCAGCTAATTTATAATCACATGCATGCATACCAAAAACATAATTTCCATCAAAAATGATACCACTGATCAACACAAGGAACGCGCAGGAACTACGAATTAAACGTTTCATAAGAAAGATCTCCTACTATTTCTAAAAATAATACTCACCGCAACCAGTCGAACGATACAGCAGCAAAATGCAGCGCACATCGGCTTTTACCTGTCCGTCGAAGCTCGTAGAGCGAAGTCGGAAGCCGGTGTGCCGCGCGAAATTCTTCGAAGCCTAACCCTACTTCGCTCTTGCAGAGCTACGAAGGGTTCTACTCGCCATTCATCCCGCGGGTTTAAAAGCCCGGGGTTTTCTGGCGAAGTAGAATAAATACTCGCTAGCGATAATTATTTAGAGCTCAAAAAGGGGAAGAAGCATAACCACTATTTAACAAAAATCAAAGTATTCTTGGCAAACAAAGTGCAACAACCTCTTTCTTGTTGCGGGTCATGCGACAACTTGATCATTAATGAAGGTCTATTGTTTTCGCTGGTCGGTCTGAAACTGTTGAACAGCTTGAGAGAAAGGGACATCGTCAGTAATTAGTTCTCAATCAACTTTTTCATCTCTGGATCATGAATTTTACCTACATAACCCAAAAAATCGCTATCAAAATAAGTCATCTGCTTAGATTGCTGCGCCACGTGATACATAAGAACAACAGTTTTATCAAACAATTTCTCCTGAAATTTCTTCGGCATTATGCCGATAATTTTGGCAGAAGAAGGCTCCTGTAATTTTAAAAAAAAATATTGATACGAGGTGGTTTGGTGTGTAAATGGCGTACCAGCAATACTCTGCAACAAAAAACCTTCAAATTGTGCTATCAGTCCTTTTATGTTTGCCACCACCACGTTGTCATCAAGTTTCAACGTTAATGGAAAAAATTCATTAAATAATGTGTCAATGCGAACATATAGCGCATCTAAATCGCGTCTTAATTCATGTGCAGCGCTTACATCTTGCGCTGAATACGAAGTAATCCATTGAGGATTAAGAGCTTCCAAATTTTTTTTATACTTTTCACCTATAGCAGCCTGCAAAACGTGCTCATTATTTTCTAGATATATCTGACTTATATCACAAACAAGTTGGCTATATCGAGGCAAAAGCAGCTTCACGGCGGGCAACCATGTTTCGAATTCATCTGTGTTTTTAAGCTGCATCTGATCGCTGAGGCTCTTGGCTTTCTTATTAAGAACCACCTCGGTAATCCCCAAATTTTCTTGCATCCTGCCTATGGTCGCCTGAAATTCTGGAGAATTGAGTTGTTCTTTAATAATATTTTGCGGCTGCTTTAAGCCCTGCCCCCATACGTCTTGAGCAACATCACGTTGCAGGCCATTGATGCCTGCTTTGACATAAGGTTTGCGCAATTCACCGTGATTTTTTTTGGGCTGCAGCGCGCAAAGATCTACAACGAACGATAGCGATAAAACAATGCAGGAAACGCAACTTGCCAACTCAGACCACTTCATTACAGCTCCCATTCTTAAATTTTGTAAAAACACATAAATCACTATAAGTAACACCCTGCAATGACAACAAGCTTATGAGGAAAAAGCTTGAAATCATCATCACATACAGCAAAGGATTCTTTACAAACACACAAAAATACCTAAAATATGAAACCCATATGAAGAGCATTCGTTGATTCATATTTCTTGTATTTTGATCTGTAGATCTATTCATTATTTCACGAAAGATTTCCGATGATCTCACTTTCTCAAACCCATATACAAAAATTATTTTTTTTCTTTACGGTGTTCTTAACATCATCTCTGAGTGCGGTCCATGCGCCAGTTGTTTCAATCAACAATACGGCGGATGGCATGCACGTTCAAACACCCTACGGCAGCTTTACCTGCACTGAACCCATACTCCATGACCTTGTTACGTGTCCTGCAATGCAACGGCTTATCAACATCCATCAATATGGACCTTCACATTACGTAAAAGCAAAAACTTTGTATGCCAACGGAAATAACTATACGCGCTTTGATCATTCAATATGTTTATGGGCAATGTATCGGCTCAAGGGCAGACCTCTGGCCGACCAAATTTCGGCGCTCCTCCACGACATTTCGCACACTGCATTTTCACACGTCGCTGATTTTTTATTTCATGGTAATAAAAAATCAGGTTGCTCTTATCAAGATGACATCCTGAACCGCTTTTTGATTGATCATGAAGTAGCAACCATTCTCAAAAAATACAATTTTCAGCTTGACGATATTTGCCAAAAGCCTTTTTTAGATCGCATTGATTATACGCTTGTTGGCGGCCTACTTGCCGGAAAAATTACTGATCAGGAGCTCACAGAAGTTTTTGCTGATTTAGATTTTCATAACGCTGATGCAAAAACCTCAAAAGAATTCTGGTATTTCAAAACAGTTAAAAGCGCACAACGGCTTGTCACGCTCTACCTGGAAACAATCAAAATCAATATGAGCGCGCCGTGGAATACTGTCGTATACGAATACACCAAGCATGCGTTAGAACGAGCCTTCCAAATCGGTATCATCAAAGAAAATGATTTTACCTACGCCATGTCAGATGACGATGTGTGGACGCGGCTTACGCACAGCAATGACCAGGTCATCAAGCAATGCATGGATATCGTTATTAATCACGAGGCATATATCGAAAATGCCGCAAAGAATACCGAACCCCTCTGTATTAATAAACAATCATGCACCATTGTTTCTCCAAAATTTAGAGAGCTTGATCTCTTAGTTAAAATAGGGGACGATTACGTCTCATTGCTTGAAATCGATTATGGAACACGACAAAACTACAACAGCGCTCGGTGCAAAATCGAAACCGGTTGGCTCATTGATCTAGCCAATTTCACATTGCCTATCCGTTGCTACGTGCTTAACGGCCATTAAGAAGAAAACCCTGAACAAACATTTGTCGCGCATGCTGCAACGTTAAGCCTCGTCCCTGCAAATAAAACAGTTGATCTTCAGATAACGTGCTTATGGCTGCGCCGTGACGACATTGAACATCATTTGTTTCAATTTCAAGTTGCGGTGTAGTAACAACATGAGCATTTTTGCTCAGCATAAGATTTTTGCTCAATTGCTCTGCGATTGTTCCCACAGCAGTGCGCGCAACTTTGATTAATCCTTTACAAGAAAATTCCGCGTGCCCATCAAGAACACCACGGATTTCTATACGGCTACGGCTTGATGCTGCCTGGTGGTCTTGTACGGCTGAAAAAGCAAGCGCATTTTCGCCATCACCATACCAAGCGTATTTCATATCAGCAGATGAACGTTGTCCCATAAGACGAACAATAATATTTTTATGAAACTTCTTGATCGTTGAAGTAACAACAGAACTGCGATAATTAAGCACGCCATAGCGGTGTATCACAAATTCAATCTCATGACGCACATACTCACTTACAAGCTCTTCGTGCACATCATCGCAAACAGTGACCTCAACTGATGGTGCAATAATGATTGATACCGCCAAATCACTAAAAGAAGCAACACCCATTTGTTCTGCGAGCAAAGATCGTAATGAAAGTGTCTCATCTGTAGTCGCACCAATATAGATGGTAAGCTTTTGTTGTCCCGGTTCGGCCATACTCATCCAACACAACCTTCCATTTCAAGTTCTATAAGACGATTCATTTCAATCGCAAATTCCATGGGCAGTTGCTTAACAAATGGCTCAATAAAACCATTAATGATAAGCGTTCGTGCCGCATTGGCATCAAAGCCACGACTCATGAGATAAAATAATCGTTCATCATCTAATTTACTTACCGTTGCTTCGTGCCCAACATCAATCTGGTTATTGTGCACGTCAATCACTGGATACGCATCAGACCGCGACATACTATCAAGCATGAGCGCGTTACATTGCACATAAGATTTTGAAAAGGAGGCCGCGCAATCAATAGCAACAAGGCCACGGTAACTTGTGCGCCCTCCGTGCGAACTTATCGACTTTGAAATAATGCGTGAACTCGTATGCGGTGCTTTATGGATAACTTTGCTTCCGGCGTCTTGAATCTGCCCCTGGCTACCTGCAAGTGCAATTGACAAAATGTCGGCACGGGCGCCCTCTCCCTGTAAAACAACCGCCGGATATTTCATAGTAACTTTGCTACCAAAATTGCCATCTATCCATTCAACCAAAGCATGCTCATGCGCTACTGCACGCTTGGTAACAAGGTTATAGACATTTTTTGACCAATTCTGGATGGTGTAATACCGCACGCGCGAATTTTTATGCGCAATAATTTCAACAACGGCACTATGCAATGCATGAGAGGCATATGCAGGAGCGGTGCATCCCTCAATATAGGTCACCAAGCTCCCTTCATCAGCAATAATGAGCGTTCGTTCAAACTGACCCATTTTCTCCGCATTAATACGAAAGAACGCTGGAAGAGGAATAGTTACCTGCACCCCTGCTGGCACATAAATAAAGCTACCGCCACTCCATAATGCGGTATTAAGCGCAGCAAACTTATTGTCATTAACAGCAACCACTGATCCAAAAAATTTCTTAAAAAGATCGGGATGCTCACGAAGACCGGTTTCTGTATCAACAAAAACAACGCCCTTCTCCGCCCATTCAGCCTTAAGGTTGTGGTAAACAACTTCTGATTCGTATTGAGCACTTAAGCCTGCAAGATACTCTTTTTCTGCCTCCGGCACACCAAGCTTTTCAAACGTTTCTTTAATGTCGCTTGGAACATCACTCCACTTATGTGCTTGACGCTCAACCGGCTTGAGATAATAACAAATATCATTGGGATCAAGCGCAGTAAGATCAGGACCCCACGAGGGAAGCGGCGTTTGCTGAAAATGCGCAAGACCCTCTAAGCGACGCTCAAGCATCCATGAAGGCTCTTTTTTGCGCGCTGAAATATCACGAACAATAGATTCATTAAGACCGTTGCCGGAAAAATTATTGTTTTTCACGCATCCTCACCTGAAAAATAAGAACCGATATCGCGGCCGGAGTCATACCCGGAATAAGTTGTGCATGCGCAATTGATGCTGGCCTATAAAAATTCAATTTCTGTTGAAGCTCTTTACTTAACCCTGGCACATCCTTGTAGACAAAATCTAACGGAATTTTAAGTCCCTGATAACGCTGAGTTTTTTCAACTTCGCGTCGCTCTTTGTCCAAGTATCCATCATATTTGATTTCTGCGTGTATTCCCAACAAAACACGCGCTGATAAATCATCAGTTGACACGTGATGCTGCGCACATAACGGATGCATGAGCTGTTTTACACTGGATCGTGTTTCCTGCGTAAAATCAGTTCCATGAAATATTTTAAAAAGCATGCTTGATGTACCTGCAGCTCGAACTAATGCAACACCACGCTCAATACTCTCTTTTTCACCTAAAAATTTTTGATATAAAGCATCATCAATCAAACCAAGTTGATGTCCATAGGGCATAAGACGAAGAAAAACATTATCTTGGCGTAATAAAAGTCGACGCTCGGCGCGAGAGGTGAACATGCGGTAGGGCTCATCAGCCCCAAGCGTCACCAAGTCATCAATCATAACACCGATATAACTTTCGTTACGGCTCACCACAAAAGGTTCTTTGCCGCTGTGTTTGAGATGGGCATTAATACCTGCAATTAAACCCTGTCCCGCGGCTTCTTCATACCCGGTAGTACCATTGATCTGTCCTGCCAAAAAGAGACCCTGGACGGTTTTGGCCTCAAGCCAAGAAGTTAAATTGGTGGGTTGTATAAAATCATACTCAATTGCATAACCGCATTTGGTAATGACGGCATTTTCAAGCCCCTTAATGCTCTGTATATACGCCTTTTGCACCTCAAGTGGAAGCGAGGTCGAAAGTCCGGCAGGATATACTTCATCAATCTGCAAACCTTCTGGCTCAATAAAAATGTGATGAGACGTCCTATCGGGATAGCGCCCAACTTTATCTTCAATTGAGGGGCAGTAACGTGGACCTATGCCTTTAATATTGCCGCTATACAGGGCGGAGAGATGCAAATTGTTACGAATAATATCATGAGTCTTTTCATTAGTCATCGTAACGTAACATGGAATTTTTTCAGTCACCTGTACCGGATCGAATTCGTAAAGATACTCGAGCGGCTCATTCGGCTGTTTTTCCAGCTGAGTATAGTCAATGGTTGATGTGCGCAAACGAGGAGGCGTCCCTGTTTTAAGACGCGCAATAGGAACTCCCATAGCCCGTCCCAACGATGCTGAAAGGCCATAAACAGCCTGCTCACCTCGCCGCCCGGCTTTGTAACGCGTACGGCCAATGTGCATGAGACCGTTCAGGAATGTTCCCGTTGTTATAACAACACTCGGCGCATAAAATTCACGCCCTTGGTCGGTGCGCACGCCACGTACAGCACCATTGTGAGCAAGAAGCTCGGTAACGGCGTGAGATTCTACTGACAGGTTTGGCGTGTTCAATAGATATTCTTTGGCCAATGAACTGTAGGCATATTTATCAATTTGAAGTCGCAAGCCCTGAACGGCCGGACCTTTGCTCGTGTTGAGCATGCGGGCCTGAAGATACGTCTTGGAACATAACTGTGGCATGAGTCCGCCAAGCGCACTAATCTCAAAAACAATGTGCCCCTTGCCCAGTCCACCAATTGATGGGTTACACGGCATAGTGGCAACTTTGTCGACATCAAGCGTTAAAAGGATTGTCTTGGACCCCATTTTAGCAGCGGCGCAGGCAGCTTCAACACCAGCATGCCCACCACCCACAACAATGACGTCAAATATCTCTTTCATGAACCATTCATTTTTATGCGCAGGAAACTACAAAAACCCCGGTTTCTAGTGTACACCAAGCTTTTTGGCCTTACAAATAGCCTTTGCATACGAGGCTTTTGCAACACGAACCTCAAAATCATGGTCAACTATTGGGGCCGGATAGCCAACTGGAGCATCTTTAGGATGCTTAAACAAGGCATGAATCATACGTGGTGACAAAGAGCGCAACTCCCTAACCCACCGTTGTATATACACACAATCACGATCAAATTTCTTTTGCTGTAACCAGGGGTTAAAGATACGAAAATAGGGCTGAGCATCGCATCCAGTTGAAGCCGCCCATTGCCAATTACCGTTGTTAACCGCCGGATCATAATCAACAAGTTTAGTGGCAAAATAACGCTCGCCCCATCGCCAATCAATATGAAGATCTTTTACCAAAAATGAAGCTACGATCATGCGCACACGATTATGCATAAATCCAGTCGCATTAAGCTGCCGCATTCCTGCATCTACAATGGGAAACCCAGTTTTTCCATCGCACCAGGCGGCAAATTTCTTTTTATTATTTTGCCATGAGAGTGTTTCATATTTTTTATAAAAGGGAGCCCCAAACACCTGTGGGAAATGAAACGCGATCTGGGTAAAAAAATCACGCCAATATAACTGGCGAACCAAAGGATGCGAAGAACCCAACTTTTGTACCATGGCATAGTACACTTCACGCACAGAGCACGTACCAAATTTAAGATGAGCCGAAAGCCCTGTTGTTTTTTCTAATGCTGGAAAATCATGCTCTACGGCATAATGCATAAATTTTTCAAAATGCTTAAAAATAGTACGCGCATGGCCGCGCCCTCCATGAACAAAAATATTTTTGTTATACGACGGCATAACAGTGTCCATGAACAAGGGGCTATTACCTATCATAGTTTGAGAAAAAAACTTACTCGATGGCACAGATTCAGGACGCCTGATCTTGGCACGTACAGCTCGCTTAAAAAACGGCGTAAAAATAGTGTACGGGGTTTGATCATTCTTAACTATTGATCCTGGAGCATGCAGCAACACATCATCATATGATTCACAAGCAACACCACGCGATGCGCATACATCTAAGATCCGTTGATCGCGCTCGCAACTATACGGTGTATAATCACGATTCATACACACAAGATCGATGTGATAACGATTGAGCAATTTTCTGACAACAGTATCAGGTGGACCATAAAACATGTACAACCGTCCACCACGGCGCTTAAGTTTTAGATCAAGATCGCGAAGAGATTCAACCATAAACTGCACCGCAGACAAGCTTCTGAACCTATTGCATTGAGATATTTGCAGCGGATCAAAAATAAAACAGGGAATAACAACTTCCGACTTTTTGAGTGCAGCAATCAACCCGGTATTATCATCAAGGCGTAAATCACGACGAAATATAAAAAGAGCTCGTTGTTGTCTTTTGTGCTTCATGAACTCTCCCTTGTTCTGTGGAACGTTAAGGCTTCTTTGTCGGCTTCTTGACCTTGCTGTTTGCGCGATGGTATAAGTCAATTGTATTTAGGTTTTATTGCAGGAGTCAAAGCACCAGCAGGTTTTTTTTCTTGGTCTTATCTTTAAAGAAAGACGGTGTATGAAGCTACTTATTCAAACTACGCAGCGCTTATGCATGTTGCTGCCGTTGATCTCAATGATCGTTACATCGTGCTCAAGCACACCCCTCAACAACGTTTTTGATACACAACCAATCTATACCGTCTTGGGCGCCGACAAATACTATAAAGAAAGAAATAAATGCGAAGGCCGTTGGTATATTTCCCCGATTTACCAACAAACATCGACGGTCCGCAATGATTGCGGCAAAAAAGTGGCCGCCGGCGACCGATTGGGCCAATGGAATATGTTCGGTGTCTTTTTTGGACCGAATGCAATTCCCGCTGGCAAATTAATACCAAATATTGATATAGCAGAGATGCAAGTAAGCGACATCACAAAAAATGCTCAAATCTCACCCCCATCGCGTTATCGTGGTGGCGTCTTTACAGGTGACTCTGTTGATCTCACCCTTGAAACAAACTTTGATCCCTATAAATATACCTTCGCCTACTATTCATCCCCTGCCTATTACGAAAAGGCTGGCATTCGCACCCAATTCAATTTTGATATGCACTGTGGCTTTGGGCTTTCAGCACGAGGCGGTGTGGTTGATGTAAAATTCAAACCGCGACAAATTGTGCTTGAAAGCACATTTAGGGAGAATATTGATGCTGCTGGCGACACCATAACCGAGCAACAAATGGACGCCAAAAAACTCTATGCCGCGCTTTTTAGTGATGACAAACTCCGCGCCATTGGCAATGAACTTAATCTTCCCCTTGCTACCACGCCCGCTGTGTATCGCCGTACGGATGCAGAAGATATCCATCTTCAAGCATACTGGCACATCCCTGTTGAACTTAAAGACGACGCCGGCGATCTTGCCGCAACAGTCGTTCCCTATGTTGCATTTGGATCATGGTTCCCAACAGGCAAAAAAATTAATCCCAACAATCCATTTTCAGTCCCCACCGGTAACGATGGCTTTTATCTTTTGACGTTTGAGGCTTCAATCGGCATCGACTTTCCGCTCACGCCCGAAAGCAACCAGTCACTTCAGTTCTGCATAGGCGGCGGAGCCACCACGCCACTTGATAGTAAAACACGACACGGCATCCGCATACCTTCAACCGGAAGAAGCGATGTCATACCGCCTATCCCACCAGGTCCGGCAACCGATTTTCAAAGTGGTGTCATTCCTTGGAGTACCACCATTCGCCAACGGCCAGGAACTACCTGGTATTTTAACGCCTCGCTTAAAGCTGGACAGTTTCTGGGCGGGCTCTCTTTTTACGGCGATTACATCTACACGCAACACCTAAGGGACGGCATTTCGCTCAGAGAGCCAAATGCAACACGTTTGGCATCTTTTAATGGCGGGCTTGCACGTTATAAACGGCAAACCGCATGGAAAAATCAGCAATTTAACTTTGGCGTCGATTACCAAGTGGCCAGGGCACTCTCCATTGGAGGCGCCGTCCAGTCACACATTAGTGGCGAACGGGTTTTTACCTCAACAACCCTGCTCGGCAGCCTAACCTTCATCTTTTAAGCACTTTTGACAAAAGTGGCTTTTTTACGTAGAATTCTTGAATAGTGTGTTGTTTTTAAATCTTCTATTCCCCTTGTAAGGATGGTGTTCAGCTGTTATGTCAAAAACATACAATATCGAAATCCAGGTAATCGGCAATCTGGAACGAAGCTTGAAACAATTCAAAAAGAAACTTGAACGCGAAGGTGTTTCACGCGATATTAAGCGCCAAGTTTATTTTGAACCACCAACACAGAAGCGTCGCAAACGCTTGATGCGCGCTGTCAAAAACAACATGATCAAAATGTACGAGAGTGAACTCCTGTAAGGCAAATCCGTTCAATGGCACATAAGCCCGCTTCAGATATTAAAAAAGAACGACGCAAGTCGCTTTACCTTCGTGAAATGGTACAGCTCATTCGAGCGCTTACTGAAAAAGAATCGGCCATCGCCGATATCTTTGTTTCGCAGGTTGATATTTCTCCGAACTCTGGCGTGTGCTATGTGTATTTTTCTACCTATACAGAACCGGGCGAAGAAGTTTTTAATAAAGCCCTTGACACGCTCAAACTCTACAAGCCTTCTCTACGTTCGAGTTTTGCCAAACGCGTGCAAACACGTTATGCGCCAGATCTTGTATTTCTTTATGATAAAGCCAAAGAAAAAGAACGCCGTATTAATGATCTTTTGAACAAGGTCCAATCAGAGCTTGTTCAAGACGAAAAGAAATAGGACTTTCTATGCAGGCACAGCACGATAAGCAAAGTGCTGGAGGCTGCAAGGCACAGCAGCAATATAACACAACGCTGCAGGCGTCATTGTGCTCAATTTTGCGCGCCGAGGCCCAGGCAATTCTTTCTATCATCGAACATTTTCCACCTCACGCCATACAGCTTGTTGAACACATTCTGCAAACTCAAGGTAAAGTTATTTTTTCGGGAGTTGGCAAGTCAGGGCTTGTAGCTCAAAAGCTTGCAGCAACTCACTCCAGCCTTGGGATCCCATCATTTTCACTTCATCCAAGTGATGCATTGCATGGCGATCTTGGAGCTGTTCAAACCGACGATATTTTTATAGCCCTCTCCAAAAGTGCAACGGGCGATGAATTTAATCAAATTCTGCCGCTCCTTACATCGCGCGGAATAACAACCTGTCTCATGTGTTGTAAGCGTGGCGCACTCAGCGAGAAAGTAGATATCGTCATTACGTTACCCATCGAACGTGAAGCCTGTCCTCTCAATCTTGCACCCACCAGTAGCTCAACTGCCATGATGGCATTTGGTGATGCGATTGCTGTTGTTGTGAGCAACCTTAAAGGTTTTGGCGAAAAAGACTTTGCACGCAACCACCCCGCAGGAGCTCTGGGAAAACGGCTCCTACTCACCGTCTCATCGATCATGCATAAAGACGAAGCTTTACCCCTCATCCTTCCCGCAACACCATTCAAAGACATTTTGGTTACCATCACCGCAAAAAAACGCGGACTTTGCGTTGTCGTTGATGGACACCACGCACTGCTTGGCATCATTACCGATGGCGATTTACGACGCGCCTGTGAACAAGGTTCTCACGTTTTTGAAACGTGCGCACTGGATATAGCAACAAAAAATCCAAAGTTCATTGCTCCCAACGCACTTGCCTTCACGGCTTTACGCATGATGGAAGAACACAACATTACCTCATTGGTCGTCGTTGAGAACAATAAAGTTGTGGGGCTCGTTCATATTCATGATTTAATCAAGGCGGGTTTATGAATTTCACCCTTTTATGTATCGTATTTTTGTGCGGGCTTTGTTGGGGATCATTTTTAAACGTTGTTGCACATCGTTGTATCCACCGCATCAATATTTTCATTCCGCGGTCACATTGCCCTTCATGCACGCGCACAATTGCGTGGTACGACAATATCCCTATTATTTCGTGGCTTATACTGCGCGGTAAATGCCGTTTCTGTAAAGCCACGATTTCATGGCTTTATCCCTTTACCGAAATTGTTACTGCCTGCATCGTAACGTTGTTGTTCAACAAAATCGTTATCGCACCCTATGGATTTTTGGATACGGATGTAACATTTCTCAAAGATGCTCTGCTAGCCGATACAGGAAAGTCATTTGCAGCGTACTTTATTTTTATCAGCGCACTCATGGTTGCCACACGTACCGATCTTGAATCACTTCTTATCCCGCAACTATTTACGCTATGGCTGGTTCCATTAGGGTTAGGCGCATCGTATCTACACTTCACCACCATTTCACTCAAGCAAAGCTTGCTAGGAACCATCATTGGTTATGGCATTTTGTGGATCATCGCATGGGTTTTTAAGCGATGCACCGGCAAAGATGGGCTTGGTGTTGGTGATATGGAACTCCTGGCAATGATTGGTTCATTTTTGGGACCCATTGGCGCTTGGACAAGTCTTGCCGTTGGCTCGCTTACAGGATTAGTGGTTGGGATACTTTATCTTACCTTGAGTGGCCATGATCGCACCACGCGAATTCCGTTTGGCCCATTTCTTGCTCTTGGAGCAATCGCACATCTTCTGTTGGGAGCACACTTAACTGCGTTTTTAGTTGGTGTGTATATCTAGAACACAGACTTTTGTTGTACAATCCATGTTCTACTATGCTTCTCAAGTAAATCAACAATCTGATAGCGCCGTTCATCACCAGCATTTTCAAGACGTAATAACTCTTCACATGCGAGCCCAAGGACGGTTTGTCCGCATTTATTTCTAAGTTCAAGCAATTTTTTCTCACCAGAAAAATTGATAAATAATCTCACAACACTAACGGTTCCATTTATTACCGCATAATGCAAAGGAGTATTTCCACCACCATTGCGCAGGGTACAATTAGCGCCGGCATCAAGAAGCTTGCCTACCACATCGACCCAACCATGCAGCGCCGCATAATGCAAAGGAGTGCTTCCGCTATCACTGCATGCATCGACAAAAGCTCCTTCTTCAAGCAAAACATCTAGGACTTTTGGGTGCCCCCAGTATGCCGCTATGTGCAATGGTTGTTCACCATCATTATTAAGTGCATTCACATTGGCACCGGCGTCAAGTAACACGTGCGCAATAACATCGCACCCATAACATGCGGCAGTATGAAGAGGCGTATTACCCACCGCATCACACGCATTAACATCAGCTTCATGATTAACTAGATTTATAACCTCCTTAAAGTCACGTTGAGATACCGCAGCATGAAGCGGTGTCGTCATAGCAGAAAGAGGACAAAACCATACACATACACACGCACCGCACCACGTAAGAACAGAATTTTGAGAGATCATTTATTCCCCTCCCTAGTCAACTCCGTTTTTAATATGCTCCATCTGCCGATTTTCATCGATATGCCATACATCGGCACCCTTGCTAGCAATGGCAACACCGGCAGCACCTGCAACAAAACCCTCATTAGTTACCGGCGTTGTTCCTAACTCTTCTTTCGGCGTTTTAAGTTTGCCCGTAAAATAATGCACGCCCTCCTGGGCACCATCAACATTAAATCCGTAGGTATAAAAAAAGCCTTCCTCTTTACCATTGCCACGATACCCTGCAGGCTTCCAACCAAGTCCTCCTTCACCAGAAAGTGCTGTTGCATATTTACCATGTTGCGCAAAATAAATCTGTTGAGCGGTATGTAATGATGCCAAATTCATAGCAACTTCAGCCTGATATGCTTTGGCTTTGTAGTGAAACAATTGAGGTACTGCAAGAACTGCAAGAAACACAATGATGGCGACAACAATCATGAGCTCGATAAGCGTGAACCCGTATTTTTTCATGGACCCCTCTCCCCAAAGGTATAAAACCATACACAGGTTTTAATGTCGCACACTCGCACCGCAAAGGTCAATAATCAGCGCCAGATGGGCGCCTGTACGCCGCGCCAACGCACTTGCTTAAGACAATACTTGACTTGGGCCAGCGTGCTGGACGTATGCTTGCTGCATGTGTTAAATAAGGTGGCAGTTTTTTTAAAGGAGTATGTATGAACGCGCTACAGATGCTATTCATGATTAGTTTTGCATTTTTTTGCAATAAAAATGTCTCCGCAATGCGTAAACTTTTTCCACCACAAAACCTTACTAATGTCGATAAAGATCTTTTACAAGCAGCCGCCTACGGTAATGCTGGACAAGTAAGATGGTGTTTATCTCTAGGAGCTAACGCAAACGCCAATGACGACGATGGCAACACCCCTTTTATAACAGCAGCGTCACGCGGTCACACCGATGTTATTGACGTGCTCCTGGACAATGCCTCGCCCGAGCAACGTATGGCAGCCCTATGCGCTGCTGCTCAATTTGGCTATACCAATGTAGTCAAACAACTCCTCCCCAAAGTATTAAGAGCTGAAAAAAGCACCATTGGTAAATTTTTCAGAGGGGCAAAACGTAAAATCGGAGCCTACTTTGCAGGAGCCGAGGATGCAACAACCCCTCTAATGCTCGCCTGCGAGTATGGACATCCTGATATCGTTCAAGTTCTCCTGGCAAGCACTGAAGATGTAACCATTAACAATCAGGAGAGCTCAGGCCTAACAGCACTCATGTTGGCCTGCAAAGGTGCATATCAAAACCCAGATCCAATCACCATGAATAGCACAGTATCAAAACTACTGAACGCAGCTGCCGATGTGAATAAGCAGGATAATAAAGGATGGACTGCTCTTATGTATGCCGTTAATAGTAATTGTTTGGAAACGGTAACCACGCTTCTAGAAGTCGAAAAAATCGATCTTTCACTACCCAACAAGAGTAAAAGCACCGCGCTTGATATAGCACGAACTAAAGAAATTCGCTTACGCGATATCAGTCAACCAGGGAAAAAAGAAACAGATCCCATAAAGGCCAGTGCCAAAGCACAGAATGCTAAAATCATTAGCCTGCTTGAAAGAAAGCTTGCAGGTATTGAGTAAAACAAATTGCTTGCTTTAAAAAATTCGGCCTAAAGAAGTAAGAGGCGGAATAAAATCCGCCTCTTACTTCTTGCATACGTCTAGGTTTTAAATATCCAAATTTCTCACGAAGTGCGCATGCTTCTCAATATACGTTCGTCGCTCTTCAACATCTTCGCCCATCAATGAAGCAAACCATTGATCCGCCTTAAGCGCATCTTCAATGCTCACCTGCAACAGATGACGTCGAGCAGGATCAAGCGTGGTTTCCCACAACTGCTCTGCGTTCATTTCACCAAGACCTTTGTAGCGTTGAACGGTCATGAGTGATTTGGCCGTGGTAACAATGGCATCACAAAGATTCAAGACACCACACATACTGCTACCTGCATCCTCACCTTGCACAATAAGTAACCATTGATCTTTTTCAACGGATTCAAGAATGTTGTAAAGCGCCACGAGCTTAACCGTTTCTTCAGAGCTAAAAAAGCGCAATGGGATTTCCCATTCTCTCTTGAGCTCCTTGAAGATCAACATTGTTTGCACCGTCTGCACATCACCCTCAAGTGACATGCTTCCTTCAAGGCCAGCGCCAGCACTAGTTGTTGTTATGGCATACTTTTTAAAATATGTGGAAAGCTTTTCAAGAATTTGTTGTGGTGAGAATTTATTTAATTCCCAGCCAATATCCTTCAGAAAAACCACCAATTCATGCGCATGCTGACGCGTTGCTTCAATTTGATTGCTCACACGCTCAAGTTCTTCTTCATATTTTGAAAGATCGGACAAAAGACGTCGCCATACATCAGCAGCCAGTGGGGTATCATGCATCTTGAGCTGAACATTCTGCCCCGCCCAATCAAACAGAAAACCTTTGAGTTCAGAATCATCTTTAAGATAGCGCTCGGTTTTGCCAATTTTAACTTTATACAATGGTGGCTGAGCAACGTAGATAAACCCACGTTCAATCAGCGGCAACATATATCTAAAGAAAAAGGTCAGCAGCAAAATTCTAATATGCGAGCCATCAACGTCGGCATCGGTCATAATAGCAATTTTGTGATAACGAGCTTTGTCTGGGTTGCATTCAGCATTTCCAACGCCTGCGCCAATGGCAGTAATAAGATCTCTAATTTCATTATTGGCAAGCATGCGATCAATACGGGTTTTTTCAACGTTAATGATTTTTCCGCGAAGCGGCAAAATAGCCTGCGTGAAACGATCACGACCGCCCTTTGCCGAACCACCTGCCGAATCACCCTCAACAATATACAGTTCTGTTTTTGACGGATCTTCTTCAGAGCAGTCGGCAAGTTTTCCCGGTAACACCGAGAACTCAAGCTCACTCTTACGTCGTGTTAACTCACGTGCTCGCTTGGCAGCAGTACGCGCCTGTTGCGCCAAAAGAGCCTTCTGCATTATTTTTTTGGCAATCGTTGGGTTCTCTTCAAAAAAGCTTTCAAGAAATGAGTAAACCCATGAATCAACAACACCTTTAACGTCGCTGTTGCCAAGACGACCTTTGGTCTGGCCCTCAAATTGTGGATCTGGAACTTTCATGCTGATAACGCAGACCAGTCCCTCACGCACATCATCGCTTGAGAAAGACTCATCTTTGAGCATGTTATATTTTTGGGCGTAACGATTACAAACCTTGGTCAGCGCAGACTTAAAGCCTATTTCATGCGTACCGCCATCAACGGTGTGAATCTGGTTTACAAAGCTAAATGTCTGTTCATTGTAACCATCGTTATATTGCAAAGCACAATCAAGCACATAAACACCATCGTCCTTGCTCATCTGAATAATTTCTTTGAACAGTGGATTCTTTTTGGCATTAAGATACTCAACGAATGAAGCAATACCACCTTCAAAGTGGAATGCGTGCTCAGCACCGGTTCGTTCATCTTTAATCGTAATGCGCAGCCCCTTCGTCAAGAAGGCAAGTTCACGCATGCGAGAAGAGAGGACATCAAAGCTGAATTCAACTACCTCAAATATTTTATCATCAGGAACAAAGCGTTCATACGTTCCACGTTTATCCGTGACACCAACCACCTTGAGTGGTTCTCGTGGAACGCCGCGCTCGTAAATCTGTTCATAAATTTTGCCATCGCGGAAAACTTTGAGCTCAAATGTCTTTGAAAGCGCGTTGACAACCGATATACCAACACCATGCAAACCGCCGGAGTAACGATAAGCATCTTTTTCAAACTTACCGCCTGCGTGCAACTTGGTCATAACAACTTCTGCAGCAGATTTTTTCTCAGTTGGATGCATACCAACCGGAATACCGCGGCCATTATCTTCCACCGAACATGAGCCATCGGCATGAAGAATGACGTTAATCTCTGTACAGAAGCCACTCATTGCCTCGTCTACAGAGTTATCAACGGCCTCATAGACGATGTGGTGCAGACCAGAAATACCGGTCGAACCGATATACATTGCGGGTCGTTTGCGAACCGCTTCAAGGCCTTCGAGCACTTTAATTGCGCTGGCACCATACTCATCAGCAGCTTTTTGCTCGTCCAAAAACTTCTTCTTATCTTTTGTATCCATAGAAGACACCCCATCAATTTGCTGCCGTTACAGTCCGTAAGTCATTAAAAACTTTATTTAGCACAGTGATTTAGTGTAGTATAACCAACGCTGTAACGGGATAAATTTATGAAAGTAGTATAACAAAGCTCTCAGAATCCATCAAAAATACGCGATGATTTGTAACATGGATGATAAAAAAGCACATTACATGAGCTTGGCACTCAAGCAGGCGCAGCGAGCACTCAATAAAGGCGAGGTTCCCGTTGGTGCCATTATTGTAAATCAGCATGGAGCCGTCATCGCACGCGCCTATAATAAGGTAGAAACACTTCATTGCCAAACCGCCCACGCCGAGGCATTGGCTATACAAAAAGCCTGTAAAAAACTGGGAGATTGGCGATTGAATGGATGTTGTATCTATGTTACCCTTGAGCCTTGTTTGATGTGCATCGGGCTTATTCAGCTTTCACGGATCGAAAGCATCGTTTTTGGGACACGGTCTCGTCTGTTTGGAAGCGGCCTAGGTGAAAGTCCAAAATCCCCGGCTTATGCGCGTGGCCTCGACGTAACGGGTGGTGTTGGAGCAGGTGAAAGCGTAACTCTTTTGCGGGCTTTTTTTAAAACGGTTCGCGCAAAAAAAGAGAAAGGAAGACCGTGAAGCAGAGGGCAGAGCTTATTGAGCGGATTAAAAAAACGCTCCTCAAGCGCAAAGATGATATTGAAACTCAGTTGTCTCGTCAGACACATGAAAAAGTGACTGACGGAGTTGTACAAGACACCGCAGATGAGGTACAATCCTTGTCTATGCAGAATCTGCAAAGCTCAATCCAGCGCACTGAAATTGACGAACTACACCTCATGGAAGACGCCCTCGGCCGCATCGAACGAGGGGAATATGGCATCTGTGTCGACTGCGGAGAACCTATTTCGGAAAAACGTCTAGAGAGCTTCCCTTATGCCGCGCGATGCATCATCTGTCAGGAAGCTTTCGAACAGTAGCCTCAGGCCGGCGTAGCTCAGTGGTAGAGCAACTGATTCGTAATCAGTAGGTCGTCGGTTCGACTCCGATCGCCGGCTCCATTCGCAAATTCTCGACGTATTTTGACAAACACATACTCATTTTGTAGAATACCCCCTGTGTATCGTATTTTTTCATCTTCTATACACCTTACCAGTTTAAAGCGTTAGGCTGAGACATTTATGGATAAAGCAGGAACAGCACTTACAAAACATGGCGTTGGTCGCCGTAAATCTTCTGTTGCACGCGTATGGCTTAAACCGGGTACCGGCAAAGTCGTCGTCAATGGCAAAGACTATAAAACGTATTTCGATACCGGACTTACGCGTAGTGCTGTTGTATTCCCTTTCAAAATCTGCGGCATGGAAAAAAACTTTGATGCCAAAATCGCTGTTGTCGGCGGTGGCATGAGTGGTCAGGCCGATGCCGTTAAACTTGGTATTTCACGCGCTCTTCTCGCCTCAAACCAAACCTTAAAAAGCGTACTTCGTCAACACGGCCTCCTCACTGTTGATGCTCGCATCAAAGAACGTAAAAAATATGGTCAAAAAGCCGCTCGCAGACGCTTTCAGTTTGTCAAACGTTAATCTTTTTCACCTTCCTTCGTGCGTCCAGTTCTCCACAGCTGTGGCGTTGGAGAGAGTTTAGATGTGCGGAATTGTAGCCTATATTGGCAACAGATCCTGTCGGCAGCTTGTTCTTGATGGTCTAACGCGACTTGAACGCTATGAGTACGATTCTGCAGGATTTGTTTGTATCGATAGTAGATACCCACATTTTTCTTTCCACAAGGAAGCTGGCGGCATATCCCCTGTTCGGCGGCTTGCTCATTCGATACCTTTTGATGGAACCGTCGGAATGGCCCACTTGAGGTGGACTGCTCATGGTATCGCTGACCCTCATTACGCCCAACCCCATTTCAATTGCGCCAAAACGCTTGCCGGAATACTCAATGGCACTATTGAAGGAGGCCAAGAGTTACGTCAAAGATTGATCGATCAAGATCATGAGTTTACGACAGCAACTGATGCAGAGGCTGTTGTTCACCTTTTCAGTTCACTTCTTGGCCGCTATGGAGATGAGAAACGCGCGCTTGCCGATCTTGCCAAACAGATCAACGGTGCATATGCGCTTGTTTTTTTGAGTGAAGCCGATCCAGAAAAGATCATGGTCCTTCGTCGACATTCACCATTAAGTATTGGTATCGGCGAGGGCGAAATGTTTGTTGTATCCGATCTAGAAGCTCTCCCACCAACCATTAACCGCATCATTTTTCTCCCTGACAATGCGTACGCCTGTATCTATAAAGACAGCATTGATTTGTACAACTTCGAGGGCAAATCTATTCCCTACTACATTCAGGAGTTCGATGCCGATAAATCGGCCTTCAAGCTGGCTTGGCAGGATCATCACCTTCCCAAAGAAATTTTTGAACAAAAGCGTGCTATCAACCGTACCATAGCTTTTTGCAAATCGGTTGGTCCTTGCATGGATAATGAACTGAGCGAAACATTCATGCTTCATCGTGGCTATCATCCTTCTGAATACAATGAATCATTGTGGCGGCACATGGGGCTAACTAATGAAAAGATTCAAGAAATAACATCAATCAATCTTATTGGGGCGGGATCATCGTGGCACGCAGCACATATTGCGTCATTTTTTTTCAGAGAGATTGTTAATATTCCAACCCAAGCCCATATTGCCTCGGAATTTTGTTCAATGCCGCTTTTCCCTGAACGGAATAGTCTTTATTTCATTATCTCAGAGTCAGGAGAAACACAAGATACGCTTGCGGCACTCAGACTGGCAAATTCATTTGACCATCACACGGTGGCACTTACTAATGTTGCATCAAGCACTATGGTGCGCGAAGCAAGTGGCTTTTTACCTATGCAAGCAGGTCCAGAAATTGCACATATATCAACCAAGGCTTTTTCCACTCAAGTAGCAACACTATACTGGCTTGCTCACCGCATAGCCTTTGATCGCGGCAAAGAGAGTCTTGAACAGATACATCATGCAGAAGAAGCTCTTTTTATCGCAGCTGAGATTCTTGAAGCAGTTATTGATTCAAACAAACTTAGAATTATACAAGAGTTTATCCCGCGCTACTGCACACATGAGCAGTTTATTTTTCTTGGCAAACAGCTGAGCTATCCATTGGCACTTGAGGCAGCACTTAAGTTTAGAGAGATTGCAAAAATATTTGCATTCGGGCTTTCTGCTGGGGAAATAGAACATGAGTCGCATGCACTGGTTACACAACAAGTTCCTGTAGTGCTTTTCTCTGTCCTTGATGAGGTAACATACCGACGCCTTCTTACCATAGCTGCTACCGTCAAAAAACACGGCGGACATCTTATCGTTGTAGCGTTTGACCATCAACATGAGCTCCTTGCATTGGCCGATTACTCATTCGTTATTCCTAGTGTAACGACGTTATTGGCCCCACTTGCTATGACAGGGCTCATTCAATTTATCGCTTTTCAACTTGCTCATGCAAAAGAACACCCGAACATCCTACAGGCACCTTTTGCTCATCATCCCCCTATTGGATAAATGATCGTTATTTGTAGCCCTTTTGCTCAAGATGCTCAACAATTTCAGGCCCGCCAGAGGTAACAATAACACCTTTGCGTAGCACATGAACGGCATCAAGCTGAAGATGCTTAAGAATGCGTGGATAATGGGTAATAATAAGAAACGACATTTTTGGATAGGTGGTGCGGAGTGTATTTATCGTATCGCACACCGTTTTAAGAGCATCGATATCAAGCCCTGAATCTATTTCATCAAGAATGGCAAGCTTGGGTTGAAGAACTGCAAGTTGCAACATTTCCGCTAATTTTTTCTCACCGCCAGAAAATCCAACGTTAATAAAACGCTCTACAAATGATTCACTCATCTTAAGCAGATTGAGTTTACTTTTTAAATGAGCGGCAAATTCTTTAAGACTAAGCTGATGCGGGGTTTTATCGTATATGCCATTATAGGCCTCACGCAAAAAATCCCCTAACCGAATACCTTCAATTTCGCTTGGATGTTGAAATGCAAGAAAAATACCAAGCTTGGCACGTTTATCAGGAGAAAGCGTGTTGATAGGTACATCCTGGAATATCATTGATCCTTGGGTGATGACATGCCGTGGATGGCCCATAATAACGTGTGTAAGCGAACTTTTGCCCGAACCATTTGGCCCCATAAGGACATGCGTCGAGCCTTCATTGATAATCAAATTAATACCATTGAGAATGTTTTTATGGTCAATGGTTGTATGAAGATTTTCGATTACGAGTAGCGATTTCACTGCATATTCCCCTGAAAAAACACAACACGTTTAGTATAGGAGTAAAAATGCTTAATGCAACACACGAACGTGTGTTGCATTAAGCCTAACTTACGCGATAATAACAGGGTTATTTTTCGCCGTGATGATGTTTATGATGCCCTTTATCGTCACCCATTTCGTGCCCGATAACACCACCAGCCGCACCACCAACAACGCCACCCGCAACAGCGCCACCAGGACCGCCAGCAAGACCACCAATCAATGCGCCAGAACCGGCACCAATGACCACGCCTCCGACAGTCTTTTCTTCTTTTGTGCATCCGGCACATAGAAGAAGAGTTCCCAGAGCGGTAATCCCTAAGAAGTACGCAATTATTTTCATGCTCCCCCCTTTATAATACGAACCTACAATTTCATGTATACGTTTTTATTCTAATAGAAATTTAATACAAAAGAGAAGGGTTTTAAAAAAATAAGGCCCGGTTTTTTATAGCCGAGCCTTATTTTGCGTTATATAACGAAAATTCTAACGAGCCGCAAGCGCCTGCCCCTGCCTACAATAAGGGCAGTAATGAAAACCTGTTGTTGGGCTAAAAACAGTTGCGCACTCACGACAATAGCGTTCATGTATAAGCTCACCGCCGCAAGTAGGACAGCTATTAGCTCCTGTCAGCGTAACTTTGCGGTTGCAACGAGCGCACCAACGCTGTTTGAGACGTTCATTTTCAGCTCTCATGCGGGCAATCTCTTGCTGATGTTCGGCGTTGCGACGCGCTTGGATGCGATCCTGATATTCCCGCTCTTCGCGGTTCTCTTCTTCGTCGCCATCACGACCGATAGCCCCGCCCAGAAGACCGCCCGCAAGGGCACCAATAACTGCACCGGTCCCTTGATCATTATGGCCAGTAACAGAAGCACCAATTGCTGCTCCAGTTCCAGCTCCTATGAGGCCACCCGCCGTTTCCTGATGCCCGCAGCTACTCAAAAAAATAGCGGCTCCAAACGATAGCGCTAAGGGCCAAAGATAGAGTGCAAAGACATTGTATGTTTTCATATACATTCCTTGGTAAAATAAGGGCAAAATCTATATTTTTTCAACAACCTGCTTGTCGATCCAGCCCGTTGTACTGTTTATGTGGATTTTGTAGAAATCCCCCGACTCACCGAGAATATCAGCTTCTTGCCCCTCCTTCAACTGCCCCAGAGCGGCAAAACCGCTTTTTTGTGGGCCGGATGTGAGGTTTGCAGGCGTCTTTATGATGATAAGTTGCTGGCGGGAAGCCGCAACCATTTTGGTAGCTACAAGACAACCAAAGGCTATAAAAACGACGATGCTTCCGCACCATACATAACGTATGATTTTGGTTGTGTTGCGATATGCATACCCAACACAACAGATAAGCCACAAGAACAAGAATATGAGTTGGGCATACAAGATTGGTAACGATTTCGCATATGATAGCGTTCGGTGATAAAGCGAACGCGTACTTGCACGAAGCATGGTAAGAAACGGTTGTTCCTCATCTGCCGTTGGAACTCCGCGTAATTTTTCTTGCACAAGCGTTATATTGTGTTGAAGGCTTTCGCGATCGTGAAATCCCCAATTCCATTCAGCCCGGCGCCAATGAACAAACGCCATGCCAAAATTTCCCATACGATAGGCGCAATTGCCAAGATTAAAATGAACAGCAGGCGTTTGGGGTGTTATTTTTTGGTAGAGCTCATAGGCATGCTTAATAGCACCGTTTCTGTAGAATTCATTTGCTTTAACAAAAAGAGTTCCTGGACCTGATGTCTGTTGCGCGTAACCAGGCGCAAAAAGCAGCAAAGCAACGAGTAGAAATTGTATCCGTGACAGCATTGATGTTCCTCAATGGTTCAATATGACAAGCCAATAGTGGGCTTTTTTGAAAAGTTCATCGCATTCAAGTGATGATGTAGTTTTTGTAGTAGCAAATCTGAATTGAGCACAGGTATTTAAATAATCCAACAACTCGCTTATTTTTTCTACCTGCCAGCCTTTGTGCGCAAGAAGGGCTTCGATATCCGATTCGGTTAATTGTTCAACTGGCCGTTTCACATACTGCGCGAGTACGCGCATAACAAAGTGATGCAAGGCCGAGACTTCTTTATGCGTGGTAAGACGGTCAAGCTCACGTTTAAAATGTGCAAATTTCTGATGGGCACCTCTACCCCCTTCCAAACGGCGAAATGCTGTCCGCAGCAACTGGAGTTTTACGCGGCAGACAAACACAAGCGGTGTAACCATAAGTACGAAGAACAGCCACCACGGCAGCGCCTCCTGTGACGAGTCCATGAAATTTTCTTGAATGAAGCTAATGTCCTGAGAAAAAGGTTCTATGGTTCGTCCTGTTTGATCATTTTGCGTACGTGGCATTGAGGGAGCAGAAGTTGTTGGCTGGTCGCCCTGCTTGATGGTAAGTGATAGCGGGCTGGTCGATATTTTTTTAAACGTTTGTTGTTGCGTATCGTAGAAAGTAAATGTTTGCGCTGGGATAGTCCATGCCCCCGGCTTCATCGCTTGAATAACAAATTCAGTTTTTTTGGTGCCACCTTGATAGGCTGTTTCAAGATTTTCGTCGAGTGCTGTTTTGGATTCATAACATCTAAAGCCATCGGAAAGTTGTGGCTTTGGTAGGGAAATTTGTTCAAAATTTCCTAATCCCTTAAGTGAGAGGCTGAGCGTAACTGGTTCGCCAACAACCGCCTCATGCTTACTCAGTTCTGCATTAAATTGTGAAAATGAGCCAACGCCATCTACGGGTCCATCGCTTGAAGGAACTTGCTTGACGACAATAGTGAGCCCATTTGATTGTATTTGTTTTTGAACAGGCTGAGCGCCAAAGAATGACCTTGAAAACACTTCATCAAGAAAACCGCGTTGGTGGTGGGGCGCTTGTTGTGGGCGCTGAGTAATGTACACAAGATTAAGTGGTTTTATGGTATTTGTTCCAATGTGCTGCGGGAAGAGAACAAACGTGTACTGCTGAAGTTTGTAAGATTTCCCTACAAGCATGATGTCTTTAACTACCGGAGTTTTGATTTGTTTGACCAAAAACTTTTCGAAGTGTGGTTGATCAATTGCCATGTCAAGAATAGGTCCATGTGTATAGATCATGAGATTAACGGTTATCGGCTCGCCAATTACTGCGACCTGTTTGTCGGCAGCTAACTTGCAAATAACAGAGGCAGTTTGTGCGTCTTCGTGTCCGTGGTCAGATGATGCTTGCTGCGATGGCACCACCTTGGCATCAACCATGATGCTTACGCTATTGGACGTAATTTTTTTATCACCCTGTGTAATAACTGCAGGACCGATGGTATAACGGCCTGGGTTATCGGTCTTGACAGTAAGAAAGCGTTGTATATTACCCGTCACGCTACCGTTAACCACTTGAATTCTACTGGTCGATCGTTGCCCTTGAAGCTGGAACTTTTCAAGACCTTCGATTACCGGATCGTTGGTCGTACGATCTTTGCCTTCGGTACTGACAACAAGGGTGAATTGCTGTCCTGGCGCAACTGCTGGTTGTTGTGAGCCGGGCAGCATTCCAACATTCTCAAGTTCAAGTTTTACTGTTGTTTCTTGTGCAGTGCATGAAAAAAAAAGCGTCAGAGGTATCAGCGCGTTACGAATAATTTTGCTTACCATGGTTTTTGCCCCCGCTCTGGTTGATGTGGCTGTGCGGCGGTCTGTCGTTGCATTAATGCTTTTTGCTGTGCCGATTCTTCTGATTGTAAATTTTCAAGCATCGCCCGCATGCGACGATCTTCAGGACTTTCTTTCTGCTGTGCCGCTTGAGCTGTTTCTTGTTTGGCTGCTTGTTTTTCTTCGTTGCCCTGAGATGACGACATGTCTTGTTGCTGAGCCTGTTGTGTATTGTTTTCTTTTCTTTCTTCATTTTTTTTGTCAGCAGGATTGTTTTGTTGCCCTTGTTGCTTATTGTTTTGATCCTGTTTTTTTTGATCTTCACGTGATGAATCTTGTTGTTTACCCTGTTGGTCTTTTTGATTTTTTTCTTGCTGCTTTTTCTGTTGCTCTTGTTGCTTCTTTTCGAGCTTCTTTTTTATGCCCTCGGTATATTTTTTGTTGGCTTGGGCATTGGCATGGTTTGGTTTTTGGGCAAGAAAACTCTGGTAATCATCAATAGCCTCAGTAATGTTTGCAAGCGCATTATCAAGTATCTGGGGCTCGAGGACTTCCTGTTTTTCCCACTGTTGAGGCAAAATACTTAAGGCGTTTTTGAGTCCGGCATTGGCCTTGTTGAAAAATGTTTGTGTTGCCAGCTTGCTACGCTTGCGAGTATGAGCAAGTGTGCGCGCAAAATGTGTTTTTGCTTCATCGAATCTGCCAGCACGATAAAGAGCCACGCCTAAATTGTAGTTAATTTCTGGATCTAGTGGCGCATCAATTTGTTGCCGTTGCAACTGCTCAATTTTTTGCTCTGGTGTTAACTCTGGGGAACCAAAAAAGCTGAAGGCTCCAAGGGGAGTGCTCATGAGAAGAGCTAGGCACAATAAAACTACAGCTGTTTGGTATCTTGTAGCCATTACACCATCCATTCTAGAAGTAAGCAGATCCACGCAACACCCAATAACCAGGGATATTGATCTTCAAACAACGATATTTTTTTATCTTCAAATTTCTCTTTTTCATAGTGTGCCACCTGTGATGCAATGGTATCGATATCGGTGTCATCGTAGGTCATGGGAATATAGCTACCGTGCACATTTGAGCATAAAGTTGAAAGTGTTTTTTCGCCAAGACGAGAAAGCACGATTTCACCTTTTTCATTGGTTTCGTGACCTGTTTGTATCCCCTCTTCATTCAAAATTGGTATAGGCGCTCCCTCAGTAGTACCAATGCCAATGGCAAAAATATGCAAATTTTCTTTAAGCGCCTGATGGGTCGCCGCATCAAGATTGTACGAAAAGTCTTCGCCATCAGTTACAAGAACTGCAAGCTTATTCTTTCTTCCTTGCGCGGATGAGAAAACTTCAAGCGCTTTGGCCAATGCCGTGTCGAGCGCTGTTGTTCCTGATGAAACAATTTCGGTATCAACATGATCGAGAAACATTAAAAAAGCCGCGTGATCGGCGGTAAGAGGACACTGTACAAAAGCAGAACCTGAAAATACGACAAGGCCAACACGATCGCAGGTTAATTTATCAAGCAAAGCCTTAATTTTGAGTTTGGCAAAATCAAGACGATTTGGCTTAATGTCAGCCGCTCTCATACTGCGGGAGATATCCAGAAGAATAAGAACATCGCGCCCTTCTTGCGCTATGACCTGTTCTTTTTTACCCCACTGAGGCTGCAGAATGGCGAGAAATATAAAAATAGCGCTTGCGCTCAATAAAAATGCTTTAAGCATCTGACGACGGGGGGAAAAATGAGCAAAGAGCGTTGTACCATGTGCTGGGTGAACAAGTTGAGCAGCCGCATGCGTTATACGACGATAGTTTCTGATGATAAAAAAAATGAGCACTAAAAAAATGGGCAAAAACACAACCCGGTCAAATCCGGCCCAGTGAATTCCCAATGTGATCATGACAGGATCCCTCTCCACACAAAAAGCCGCAAGAATAATTCAAGCCCATACAGGAGAAGAATGATCCATATAAAATTTAAAAAAGCTTCGTAGTAATGGTGAAAGACCGATGTTTGAAGTTTTGTTTTCTCCAGTTGGTCGATTTTATCGTAGATCATGCGCATATCGCGTTGATTTTGTGCCCTAAAAAACATGCCACCTGTTTGATCTGCTATTTGTTGGAGCAGAGCAACATTAAGACCTGCTTCTCGTACGGGGAGCAAAGACCCGAATGCATCACGACCGTAACCACCCTGCTCATTACCGATACCAATGGTGTATACCTTGATGCCATATTTTTTTGCCATATCAAGAGCAAGCGGCGGCTCTATTTTTTCTGGTGGTGTTGGTTGGCCATCGGTAAGCAGAATAATAACCTTGCTTTTTGCTCGGGAGGTTCGTAGGCGATTTACAGCCGTTGCAAGACCGGTACCAAGCCATGTGCCACGTGGATCGATGATGCCAAGTTCAAGGCCCCCTACTATTTCTTTAAGAATATTTTTGTCGAGTGTAAGAGGACATCGCGAAATGGCTTCACGCCCAAAAATGACAATACCAACTGGATCATTGGTTCTTTTCTCGATAAAACGAATTGCTTCCTCTTTGGCGATATCAATACGAGTGCGCTGCTCACGAAGATCGTCCATAAACTGCATACTTGCAGAGACATCGATGGCAAGTACAATGTCAACGCTATCAACATTAATGTGCGATCGCTCGTCAAGCCATTGCGGCCGTAGCACGAGGAATAAGAGCCCTGCTAGGGTAAGGAAACGAACCAATGACAATATTTTGCCATAGGGGATTTTCTGCGTAAGACCACTATGAGCAAGGTGCTGGGTAAGTGGATATTTATAGCGTGGCTGCCGATATAATTTCCATCGATAAAGTACGGCAGCTGCCAAAATAGGGCCGAAAACAAAAACGAGATTGAAATATGCGCAATGAAGTATCATGGTTATCAACTAAGTTGGTTTAGTATGTTTTCAAAATGACAGCGAACCATTGTCGCAAACTCATCTGGTGACATTGTTGCGGGGCAATAAAGTGGTTTACCAATAATTATTTTAACGTTGGCGGAGAGGGAATCAATAAGGAAACTATTTTTGGGATATACCTTGTGAATTCCTTCTATGACAACCGGAATAATTGGCCGATTAAGTTTTTTTGCCAAAAGCACAAAGCCAGGGGAAAAAGAGCCTAACTTTCCATCGACCGAACGGGTTCCTTCGGGGAAAAATAATGCATGGCGAGAAGAATTTTTAAGAAGATTATGTGTTTTAAGGAGCGCGGAGCAGGCGTCTTTATAGGTCTTTGTGTCAACCAGAACATGCATACGTTTAAGCAAAAAACCCAAAACTGGAACCTTACTGTAGGTTGCCTTACTCAGCCAAACATGAGGATACGTACCAACGACAACTTCGGTCATAGGGATATCAAGCGCTGAGCTGTGATTCATGATAATAATTGCCGGTTGGTGGGGATAGCGCGGCAAATTCTCACGACCTGAGATTGCATACTTCACACCAGTCGCCCTCATGATGAGATGGCTGATAAGCGTGCTTACCACAAAGTACAGCCGATTATCGTAACGGAATGGAGAGGGTAAAAGTGCGAGAAGAGCACAAACCAACATTAATGGAGGAACGCACAGCGCCCAGATGCTGTAGGTAATACATGTTGTGGTGATAAGCATTACTTTTTTCATTTTGCGAAGAAGAAATCCTGATGCTCGTGCTTCATCTTTACATAATAGACCGTCAACGCGGCGGCAAAAAGGATCACCATGCTTACAACGACACAGGTCATAAAACCTACGGCCATAACAGAAGAAAGAATCAACGCGCTATTGCTCGCTTTTCCAAGAAGCAGGGTCAGTAACCAATTGGTAAGCCAGCTCGTACCAAGTGAAACGGTAACACCGAATAAAAAGCACAACATGCTCACAAAAAAGATTGCTATAAATCCCGGAAGAAAATACACCAGCGCTTTGGTTCCGCGCATAAATGAAGCAGCAAAGGCATCCAGTGAAAGATCGGTATCAAGAAAAAAGAGCGTGATGGTAGTTATTAAAGGAATAGTAACGACACCGGCAAAATTACTTCCTGGCACAAGCAGCATAAGAAGTAAAATGCTCCACCAACCGCGAAAGTAAATCTTAAAATAATCGCGCGTTTTTGGTTCTAATGATGGACGCGTAGCAAGAATAATCAGATACCACAACATGATGGCTGATATGATACCTACTATAATTAAGAAACTGCCCACGATGGTTGTCATAATGACATGTTGCATAAATCGCGCTAAAAAATAGGCAAAAAACAGGGCTATGCCCGCGAGTAATGGTAGAAGCCACCAAAAATTCAACATTAACGTTTTGAGAGCACGAATACCGGTTGCTAACGACCCCAAAAGATAAAGTTTTAGATTACCATTCCTAAAAGGCGTAAGCGATTCACGCCACAATTCTCTGAGTGAAACTTCGGCCATACAAATCCTTTCGTGGATGAAAAAACAAAAGCAGATTACTTTAGCATCACGGTAGAAAATGAAAAAGAGCGACGTGATTTGATTTCTAATGGGCAATAGTTGTTTATTAACTAGCCGTATATTGACAAATAAAAAATATTAAACCTAGACTGAGAGTAGCCTTATCAATAAATGCTTTGACAAAAGCTGGGCAACTGGTAAAAGAAAAAACTTACGTTGCAACGTCATAACCCTGGGGGGCAATAGGGATGCGAAGAAAAAAAGCTATGAGAGAAGACGGACCCAAACTACTCATTGTTGAATCCCCAGCCAAGATTAAAACTATTTCAAAGTTTCTCGGCAAAGATTTCAGAATTATGTCCACGTTTGGACATATTAAAGATTTGCCGCCACGAAGGCTTGGCGTTACTCGTGACGATAAAGGTCATATTGAAATCAAATATGACGTTATTAAAGACAAAGCGTCAGTCATTGCCGATATTTGTAAACAAGCGAGCAACTCAAGTGAAATCTTCTTGGCATCAGACCCTGATCGCGAGGGGGAAATTATTTCCTGGCACATTGGCCAAGAAATAGAGAAGGTTTTTTCCGATCCAGATCGTATTCATCGTATTACCTTCAACGAAATCACCAAGCCTGCCATAGCACAAGCGATTGAACACAAATCTGATGTTGATATGCATCTGGTTAATGCCCAACAGGCACGACGAATTTTGGATCGTTGGGTTGGCTACGAAGTCTCGCCAATTTTGTGGCGTAAAATTGGCAAAGGACTCTCTGCTGGACGCGTGCAATCGGTTGCCGTGATGTTGGTATGTGACCGTGAGGCCGAAATTGTTGCCTTTAAACCAGACGAGTACTGGACTATTCATGGGCTTTTTAGCGCGGCTCCCGGAGCAGAGTTACTTGCTGAGTTGGTCAAAGTTGGTAATAAAAACATTAACCTCAAGAGCAAATCTGACGTTGATAAAATTCTTGCGGCACTGAAAAAAGAAACGTTTATTGTTACCAAAATTGCTGACAAAAAACGTGCCAAAAATCCATCGCCACCATTCATGACGAGCACGTTGCAACAGGACGCCTACAATAAGCTTGGTTTTTCTGTTGATCGTACCATGTCCATCGCCCAGCAACTGTATGAAGGCGTCTCGTTAGGGGATAAAAATAATCCTGAAGCTTTAATTACCTACATGCGTACCGACTCTTTACGTATTGCTGATACAGCATTGACGGCAGTACGCTCATTTATTGGTACTGAGTACGGAAACAATTATGTTCCTAAGCAGGCAAATGTTTATGACAAAAAAGGGGCACAAGATGCCCACGAAGCTATTCGGCCTATTGATGTAACACGACAGCCTGGTGCTATAGCGCGCTATCTCGCACCTGACCACGCCAAACTTTATGATCTTATATGGAAACGTTTTGTTGCCTGTCAGATGGAATCGGCTGAGTACTTTCAGCGTCAGGTTTCTATTGAGGGCGGAAATTATCTTTTTAGGGCTACTGGTTCAACCCTTATGTTTGACGGTTTTTTAAAAGTCTACCTTGTTGAAGAGGACGAAGAAGACGCACAATCCGTCAAAATTCCAAAAGAAGTTAAAGAAAAAGCTCAACTTGATCTCAAGAAGCTGGACCCCAAGCAGCACTTCACCCAACCGCCACCACGCTATACCGAAGCGACGTTGGTCAAGGAGCTTGAGAAACGAGGGATCGGGCGTCCTAGTACCTATGCAACAATTTTGTCGACTGTGCAGAAACGTGGTTACGTTGCCAGGGAAGCCAAAAAATTTATGCCGACCGATCTTGGCAAACGGGTCAATGAGATGTTGGTTAAAAATTTACCTGACATTTTTAATGTGACGTTTACCGCAAAGATGGAAGAAGATCTTGATAAAATTGCGCAGGGTGATATCAAACGAGACGATGTTCTCGATGAATTCTATGAAAAATTCAGCAAGGATCTTGTTGAGTTTGGCGGTAAAGTTATTGATAAAAAGGCGGTTGAAACTGATCTCAAGTGCCCTAAATGCAAGAATATATTGGTAATTCGCTGGAGTAAAAACGGCGAATTTATAGGTTGCTCAAAATATCCTGAGTGTACGTTTACCTCAAATTTCAATCGTGGCACCGATGGCAAAATCACCTTGGAAGAAAGCGTTGCGACTTCGTTGAATCTCACCTGTCCACAATGCGGCAAGCAACTGGTACAGCGTCGGGGCAAGTTTGGTATGTTTATTGCGTGCCCCGGATATCCTGAATGCAAATATATTCATCAAGACAAACTTAAAATGCCCTGCCCTTCATGCGGCGGCGATGTTGTTAAACGCCGTTGGCGCGGGGGCTCTTTTTGGGGATGTTCCAATTATCCAAAGTGCAAGTTTGCAATCTTTGGCGAGGTTAAAGAAACGCCATGTCCAAAATGCAAACTGCCGTATGTGGTTGTCATCAAAAATAAAAGTGATGGAAGCGAGAAGCTCGCATGCTCCAATAAAGAATGCGGGTGGAGCGAGTAGCTTACATATACGAATAAAGAGTGTGGAAATAGCAAGGGCTGTAACGAATCGTTACAGCCCTTTATGCTTTTTAATTTTGTTGCTTATAAACTTGATCCGGACGCAAAAGTGGACTTGTGACAAATGTATTTGGATAGTAATCGTGATGTTGTAGATATAAACCTGGCTCAATGCTCATGAGGAGTTCTGAGAGACCTTGCGCGAGAACATTGTCTTGGATTTTTATGCTGTTTAACGTTTTTACACATTCTATAAAGTTACTACTTATTGGGTTTTGTTGGTATTGTCCTAGCTTTTTGAAAAAGGCACCGAGATCGTTTTGAAAGAACCCTGCAATTTGAGCAAGCATGTTCAGGTTTGCTGCCGTAAAATCCTTTTGATATGCGCCGATCGCCATTTTTAAATCTTCTTGCGCCGCACGCTGAAACTCTAGCTCAAAAGCTTGATCATTGAAGTCTTCTACGGAATTTGTCTGTTGCATCGCCTGACTAACATTAGCACTGCATGCAATTAGTGATCCTGCAAGGCCTGCGATCAAAAGATGTTTTTTTGAAATATCCACGAAGCTCCTTCACGGGTTTATAAAAGATATATCGAATTTCTATTCCGGATGAATTTTATAAAGTATAAGCCTCATGTTGTCAATTACGCATCACAACAATTTAAGGTGAGCTTGGGTTGATTTTTTACATTTTTCAGGCAAGCTTCAAACCCCAACAAATAGTAATTCTTTATGTTGAAAGATTCATCATGAAAAACATGTTTTTAACTGCGTTCCTGTGCACAATTTCATTCGCAGTTCACTCAAACATCTGTGCCATGACTACTGATACACATGAAATCGAAAAGGCTCAAACAAAAAAACCGGGAAAGAAAAAACGAAAGCGTGAAACACAGGATACCATAGCATCTTTCCTGAATGAGCCGCCGCAAGAAATCCTAATCTTAGGTGGGCGTTTCAAATTTATTCTCAGCGTACCGTCACAACAACCAGATACTCAACCAGATAGTCAATCATGCGATTACAATCTTTTTGAACAGAAAATCAACGAACAAGGCAGACTGGAGTATAAATCCAAAAAAGTTAAAATCTCCTTAACATACCAAAAGCAACCGTTTAGTTTTTTAATAATTCGTGGAGAAAAAGATGGAGATATAGATTTTTATAATCATAAATGGAGCATACGTATAACGCACAAAGACATAAAAATTTTTGGGCCCTTTCTTGATAACATTTTAAAACAAGAATTTTTGATTCTTTATTTTCTTCTCAATTACAAAGAATGTCTGCTTCTCCGAGATCATCCCACGAAAATAAATGCTTGTTATTACTACAACGGCTGGATGTACGATGTTTTAGCTATCGATAAAAAATCGATGCAGATCAAGCTGACTTCTGATCTTATATTTTTCAAATGTTGCCACTTTTTTCATGAAGACGTCTATCGTACAATTGCCATTGATGCTCACGCAATCAATCCTCAATTGTACGCTGTTTGTCCAGCCTGTCTTGCGGCTGTTACACACGAAGATGAATGTCTTTTCTGTTTAAAAATGCCGAAGACGATAAAGATTATTCCAGCAGAGCAATACTAGCGAAGGAATGATTTATGAAAAAACTTATGCAACCACTCCTGCTCTCGCTCGCGCTGTGCGGTGGGATTGTTATACAGAATGACGTGCTGCATGCCATGCGCGCCCCTATTGACGGCCTTGAGGCTTCCGCAAGTTTTGGCCGAGACGATGATGGCAATACGCCTTTGATAGCAGAATGCGGTCTCATGCCAAGATATCTGGACCCAGCTCAAGAAGAGGCTATGGTAGGTATTGTTACGCAATTAATAAATGCTGGGGTAGATCTCAACGCGCAGAACAAGCATGGACGGACTGCTCTGATAACGGCTTTAGCTTTTCAAAATGAACAGATAGCACACCTTCTTCTCGATGCTCACGCGGATGTTAACATTCAGGATGCTCGTGGCAATACAGCCTTGAGCGAGGCAGCAACCTGGGGGTATACCAGCGTTGTGAAGCATCTTCTCGCTCAACAAAATATTAATATTAATGCCAAAAACAAAGATGGTTGGACTGCTTTAATGGAGGCTGCCATTTGGAATCGTCTCGAAATTGTGCGGCTCCTTATATTAGCAGGGGCTGAAAGAGATATAGAAAATTTCAAGCACCATAATGTCTATTACTTGGTTGAGGTTAGACGTGATCTCCTTCCATGGCAGAAAGAGTTGCTTCAGATCGCACTCAGTTTTCGTCCCTTCCCACAAAATCCAGAAAGAAAATGCGCAATCTGTTGTGAGGAAGATGGTGGTGAATTCACGCTTCTTGAACTTTGTGGACACTATTTTCATACGGGATGCCTTAATAATTGGCTTCGCGTTAAGAAGAGCTGCCCGCTCTGTCGTAGGGATGTACCTTTTCATGATCGAACATTCACTATTCCACCAGCACATACAGATGAAACAAAAGAAACAAAGTAATTTGTTTGAACAAGCACAACATTTATCACTTAAATGCCCAGTGTGCAGTGCTGCACAACACTTCCCATCTCCTCTGCTTGACCAAGAATTCTTCCTTCCTTCCGTACAAGGCGCCAAAAAGGTTGCCACACATGTTGAAAAAATGTTTTGGACATCTTTTCTTTATTAATATCAACAAAAGCATTATGTAACCACGTACGCGCAAAAAGAATTACGACTGGGAATGGTGTTTAGATTCCAAGGGAAATTGGTCGGGCGACTTGAGAATATCAATGTTAAGGTCGATATCAAGCTTAGACCAATGAAGATTGGTTCCGTGAAAACATTGTACATCGCAAATTTGTTCAATTGTCGCTTTCTTGAACCAGGGATATTTCGTGAATGGCAAGAAGAACTCTTGCTCCTTAACAAGTAACCAAATGCCCCATTTAGTTACTGCTTGAATCTCAATTGCCGAAATAGCTTTTCCAGCTTTTTTCGATTTCTTTAACATGTTCTTCAGTAATCCTCGTTAATTTTTTAAGATCTCGTTCTGTAAATCCACTGTAGTCTGCAAGTGCCACAATTGGTTCAATCCAAAATTTGGCAACCCCATCTGGTGAAACAACATGTACATGCATTCTCTTTTCTTCGCGTGAAAAAAAGAAAAATCTGAACTTTTTGTATCTAAAAATCGTTGGACTCATGGCACTTATTCCTTCACTCACCACCCTAACAAACCATTCCAAGCTGTCAAATATACCCAAGTGCCTGGCGCACCAAACAAGTGGCTTGAGATTAAGGATAAAAACCCCCTATTTACTCATACGTCCTGCAGGTTTTTGAGTTTTTTTGTTATTACTTTTAAAATATCCTGCCCCACGTTGGCCGATTGTCCTGTATAGAAAAACGCCCCGAAGGAATGATTTTATGAAGAAACTTACGCAACCACTATTTCTCTTGCTCGCGCTATGCGGTGGGATAACAGTCAGTATCAACGAGCTTTCTTGTATGGACCCTATTTACCGCCCTTTCATCATAATAGATGAATGGGACGCTCCTGTGTATGACATTGACAATGCTCCTATTGCGTTCCCTGTCGGCGCAAACAGATATAGCAGCGATACCCCTGCTCTAATAGAAGCTGCCCTGGACAATGATATTAGTGTCGTAGAGCAGCATATTAGTTCTCATCGCGATCTCAATATTTTTGATCCGCATATCGGCCAGACCGCCCTCATGATTGCTGCAAGACGTGGGCATTCTGACATAGTACGCCTTCTTCTTTCAACTGGTGAGGTCCCTTTGCTACAGACCGTAGATAAGCAAGGTACGACAGCTTTAATGCATGCTGCCAGATGTGGACAACTTGATACGTTACGCCTTCTTATTGACGCACATATCAAAGCCCATATTGATCTCAATGCTCGGAATAAGTATGGCGAGACAGCGTTGACGCTGGCGGCAGTCGATCATGAAATCAACAATATACGTTGCACCTGCATGATCGCGGCAGCAATAGACCCAAAAGCAGTTGAATGTTCTATTTGCAGCGTAGACGGTGGAAAATTCACACAACTTGGTTCTTGTGGCCATTACTTTCACACAAAATGTATCAAGACCTGGTTTGTAACCCAATTTGCCCAACAGTTTGAGCAAGAACAACCTTTTACTTGCCCAATGTGTCGTGCTGCACAACACTTCCCATCTCCTCTGCTCAGGACTTTGACCACCTATTCTAAATGATGTCTGAATCGTTGTTTTCGGGAATATTTTGAATCTTTTTTGCCAAGCGCCATGCTTTTAAAACTTCTTCAACTGACTT
>JBAZSL010000005.1:0-93153 GCA_041662445.1 Candidatus Babeliales bacterium | reverse complement strand
ATTGAGAGATTTTTTTCAAAATTAGCGCCAGGGCTAATCTTGAAAAAATCATCAGCCATTTTTAAGGAGGTGGTGAATTACGGAACAATCAATTTTATGGAAGTCTAAAAAGTGTCCACACTATTGAATTAACAAATACAGCTGTAGGATTTGCGCCTTTTCCCATCAGCGTTTTTATTGTGGATGTGCACTTTTTAACATATGCAGTGTGATCTTCGGTGTGTGCAGTAATTAATCCATCAATTGCCGTGAGCTCTTTGTTATAAAAATCTATTGCTGTTTCCTGATTGCCCCTCTCTGTTAATATCTTGATGTGACTTCGAATATATTCTTTTGCTTCTTCTGCGGAGTTTAAATGTTGGAAAAAGTATGGGTATCGTGAATCTTGCGACTCAGCTATTTTTTGCTGTATGTAATCAAAAACGGCCTTAGTTGTTTTTTCCTCTCCCTTTTCTGTCAAATCCCATAATTGTTTATCGAGGGCTGTTTGTTTATCTGCGGATATTACTTTTGGGGTTTTTGGGCCTTTTCGAAACCAACCCAAGAATCCTGATTTCTGTTGAGCTGCTGGCGGTGTTTGCTCTTTGCCCTTGGCACCGAACGCGATATGCTGTGAACTCACGATGCATAAGAGTAACGCGAGACTGAGATATTTGGTCTTCATTTTAATTTCCCTTTGGTTTGTGAGTTGTGTATGAAAAGAGCCTCTATTTTTTGAGTGCATCTGCCAATTCTTGCGTTATTGCAGTAAGTATTGCTTCCGACGTTTCTTTTCCAGTCTGCAAAGCGCGTGCTGCATGTTGCTGATAATTCATAACGATTCTTTTTAAATTTTGTTGATCGGGCAGCGAGTTTTTGTAACTGGTGACGATGAACTGGCGCAAAACTTTTTGGCTCTCAGGGTTTTGTTGGGCTGCACGGAGTGCTGTGTATGCAGTCTCGATAGTTACGAGTGGCTTTCCGGTTTCGTCTTTAACGTCGAGCATTGCAGTAAGACAAGCGAAGTGATCATTTTGTGCAGCAAGCTCGACGGGTGTTCTGTTGCGCACAGCTGAGTCTTTTTTCCCGTAAAGGAATGGTGTGTTGAGTGGGTTAAAGCTTGGATCGATTTTTCTGAGTCGTGCCAAAGCATCAAGATATGTTGTAACGACTTCTGCGTGATTTTCTATGTTAGCTAATTCAGCTAACAAGGCCTCTCCATAAACTAAAAGCGCTTGTAGCAATAGTTGTGCAGTTTCAATGGTGGGCGATGGTTCTTGCTTGGTGGACGGTGGTTCATTTTCCTCAACCGATGCAACTTGGGTGGTGCGCATTGGGTTTTTTTCTACATCAGCAACAAGCGCCATTAAATTTTCAAGGTTAACTTTTGGGTTAAATGTTGGCTTAGCGTTGTGGTTGAGTAGGTTTATTACAATGTTGTTGGTCACATCATCGATCTTGCTGCAGTCGGAAAGAATAACGCTTAGCGGCGTGCTTCCGTCTGCATCAATGTTGGCCTTTGCTTCGTGTTTTAATAAAAATTTTACAGCATCTGTATCTTGTATTTCAGGCTTACATGCATAGATCAAAAGTGGTTGGCCCTTAATGGCATTCAGGATATTAATGCCGGTATTTTTTTCCCCCAGCAATATTTTGAGTGCATAGAAATCCCTGTTAATGAGCGCATTGCCAAGAGAAGATGTTGTCGCGCCGGTCGTCGGATCAGTGCTCACAAAGGTAGTATCGGCTTTTTCTCGCAGGAGTGGGGTTATTTCATGTTCAATATAGGCGGTGTGCATATCAGAAACCAGCTTATTAATCGCGTTCAAATCCTGTCGATATTCCGCATATGCGAGTGTATTACTGGTGGCTAAATCGCTAGATTTTTTTGTTATATAGTTTCGTGCATCTGTAACTGACCATATCTGTGAGCAATCAAAATACATCTTGTGGCCATTGATAGTCGTTCCCTTTTTGCTTTGTATGTAGCGCCTAACAGCAGCAGTTTCGTTTTCGAGGTTCCCTTTTTTTGTCAGCGACCATAATCTGGAGCTTGCGGTTTGTTGCGCTGGTTGCTTTGGGATTTGTTGTTGAGTTCTTGCTTCTGCTCCCGCTTTTCGTTGTTGTCTCGCTTTTATTTCAGCTAACATGCCCGGTGGCATAGTGAACGCGACGTGATACGCTCCCCCCATACACAAGAGCAACGTGAGACTGATATATTTGAACTTCATTACTACGCTCCTTTATTTATTGTCCGGGTATCTACTGATAAATTTCTGCAAACGCATTTTGCAGCTGCCAAAAAGGCCTCTGTTGAAGGCTTTTTTCTCCGCATCTTTTGCTGTTGCGGTCGCAACTAAAGGCTTTTTGCTGGTATCGGTAGCTTTGAGCATTTCATCAAGGCAGAGGTAGTGGTTGTTGGATGCCGCAAGTTGGACGGGGGTTTGTTTCTTTACAGCGTCTTCGCTGCCGTAACCCAATGGGGTGTTGAGTGGATTGAAGTTGGGTACATATGTTTGCAGGTCCGGTATTGATTTTATGTGTCGTACTGACTTCATGAGCTGGTGAATGATTTTTGAATTTCCATGAGACGCAAAACGTTGTGCTCGATTTTTTACTTCGTAGACACTGAGTGCATGTAGCCAGAGGGTAAGGGCCGTGAGAAGATTTGTTTTTTGATCAGCTTCAAGTTCTTTAAAGCCATCGCTGTCTAGAAATTTTTCATATTCGTCCAGAATGATCAGACTCTCTTTTCTGTGGAGTGTGGGATCGGCGCCGGCGTCAAGGAGCTCTTGTAATTTTTCAGTGGTATTTGGTTCTACGGTATACCAGGTAACTCTCCATATTGGCCACAGTTTTTGCAAGGGGCCTAGCGTGACGTTCTTTCCTTTATACGTAATAGTTTCAGTTGTCTCATTTGGATCTTCCTCGCTGCAAAAGCCAGAGCTGTAGAGGGTTGCGATAAGTGCGAGAAGTTTGATCATCATCGACGGTTTCTCCTTTAAAAATTTGTTTGATAGAGCCCATGGTTACCAGAAGCGCGGCTTCTTTGTGCATATATATAGTTTCTTTGCCTCACGTATTGCGGCAATAGCTGTTTGGTCTACGGGAGTGAAGACTTCTTTGGGGTTATTCCACACGGTTCGTGCAACGTTGTTTTGAGCTGTAGTAATTACGGCGGCTGTAGGGCATTCGATTTTTTCGCAGTATGTACTCATGAAAGCGCTCAAAAGATCTTTGCAGCTTTTCCACAGGGTTGAAAGTGTCCCTTGTGTACTGGCGGTTAAGGATGCAACGTACGCTGTCTGACAACTTACGATGAGTGGTTTGAAAGCGGTTGCATCTTTTGCTTCAAGCATTGCTTTAAGACACCAATAGTGGCCGTTGCGTGCAGCAAGTTGCACAGGGGTTTGGCCTGGTATGCCCTTTGCATGAGGAGCAAGGGGGGTGTTGAGTGGGTCGAAACTGTTCTTGTCGGAGAGAATGTTGCATAGCGCGATGATTGATTTTAGGTAACGAGCAACAAGTTTTGAATCACCTAAGACCGGGGCATCCTGGGCCTGTTGTGTGTTAGCTGGTTCACTTACTTCGTAGACTAATAAGGCATGAAGAAGTTTCTGTTGAGCAACATAGAGTGGATGCTGAATAAAAACACTTCTTTCTTGAGCCCATGCGTTTTCAAGTTCTGTGAGAAGTTGCACATTCTCTTGTTTGCATGCTGCTGTAGCTACAGGATTTGCACCGGCTCTGAAGAGGGCGTCTAGGATAGTTGCGGCGGCGGGGTCCTCGTTTGGAACGAACTCCTTAAGTGACGGTATTTGTTGTTGCGGCGGCGGGGCGTTTTTTTTCAGTACTGCGTTGAGTACGACGCCTATTGGATTGGCCTGGCTGAGCAATGATTCGACGGTGCCGACGTCAAGTTGTGTGCAGGCATCAGCCAGTGACATTGAACGTAGTGTAAAAAATCCAGTACTGCAGAGTATGCTGAGAGCAATTGTGTGAGTATTCATTAATCCACCGTTATGTTTTTTAAGCTTAAAAATAAGCGTAACGTGTGTGGATCAATCAAATCAATATTTTTTTATCTTGGGCGCCGATCTAAGGGTTGTGTATGCGTGTAGACGCGCGAAGTTGGTAGTAATTAGTGGGTGGACATTCAATCACTTAAAAAATGTTTGATTGTCCGGTCGCAGGATTTGCAATTTTTTTGACCACAAAAACCATGATGCTTTGTGCGTGTGTAATGGCGAGTTTGGCATCGGTAAGATCGGGGATTTCTTCTTCTGATGGATATCTGAATTTACTCGAGAATGGGTTAAGTTGTGCTGCTGCATGATCAAGTGTTGCAAAACTGTTATCAAACTTTTTGCAGAGTTCAATAAGCTTGCCAAGGTCATGTGTTTTCAAAATTTCTTGTTTCTTGAAAATAAGATAACTTTTTAAGGCTTTTTCTGCAGCTTGCTGACAATGGTAGGTAAGAGGCGTGAAAAATTCCTGTGATAACAAAGCTTTGGCGACCGCCAGGTCTTCTTTGGCTATCGTTATCCAACGTTCATGCTCTTGCATACAAAACCTTCCCATCCCTTTTAATTTTATATTCGAGAGTTGTTATTTCGTTTGATCTACGATCAAAAACCTCTTTAGTATGAACAATGATATCTTTGGATATATCTAAACCGCGCAATACTTCATACCCAGGAATTGGCCGTTTGTATGATTTTTCATCAGATTTATCAACCACGATCAACAGATCCAGATCGCTATCATCTGTTGGCATTCCCCAGGCGTAGGACCCAAAAAGATAAATTGCGACGGGGTTGTATATTTTGACCAGACGGTTTTTGACCTCTTCTATAGTTTCTTTACTTATCATGGTGGGCCTTATCTTTTTTTGATTATTTATTAGGAATGGGAAGAGCAATAAAAAGACGCCTATGCGTGTGCAACCTGTTCAAGAGGTATTATTTGTTGGGGAACTACCATAGCTGGCGGTGGTGGCGAAACCTGTTCGACTGCTGCAGCGCTTTGTAGCGGCTCTTGCTGCGGTATATCTTCCGTCGGCTCAGAATCTTCTTGCGCCTGTTTGTTTGCTTCTAGCGCGAGCACCGCCTCTTGTTGCTCCTTGATAGCCGCCTCTTTGGTGCGCTGTTCGGTAATAGCCTCACCGACTTGATAATATGGATCGTCCTGAATGCTGACGCTCTTTGGACGCCGTTTGCCGTAGGTGAAGTCATCCAGAGGTCTTAAAATACCGCGTGCGGCATCGTCTATGCGATGTTTGATGCTTTGATTAGTTGGCTTAAAGAACCAGCGCTGGATTGGATCACGATCAGCAACATACATGTCACTTTTCATAATCTGTAGTTTGGCATAATCAAGCTTGAGTTGAGTGTATTCATCCGGCTCGCCTTCAAAGCGTGGCTTAATGATACTTGGGCGCATAAATACATAAATATTTTGTTCAGTTTTATCTTTTGATTTGTATTTAAAGAGATTACCGATGATAGGAATATCGCCTAAAATTGGGGTTTTGCGCATGCCCTCAATTTGTTTGCTCGTGGTAAAGCCGCCAAGACCAAGAACTTCGCCGGTGCCCATTGATGATTTTGTTTTAAGTGTTCGCTTGAGAATGGTTTGATCAGACTGAGCTCGTACCGTTGAAGCCTCTTTGAACTGATTGATGTTGATATCAATATCAAGATCAATGGTTCCAACAAGATTAATGTGCGGGGTAAGTTTGATGGTGATTGCTGCCTCAAGATCGACTTGCTTTTGAACGACAGTCGAAACGTTTTTGGTGAAATCAAGGCCGCCCTGGACGCGCAATTTTTTTGATACAACTATTTCGCACGTTTGATGGTTATTGGCAATGACATAGGGCTGGGATATGACTTGTGCATTAGTGGATTGCAGCGATGCTATAAGTACGCCCCAAATGTTGTCAGGAGTGGTTTGATCTCCTGCTCGGCCAAAGGTTGCAGAAGAAGGATAAAAAGAATTTTCAGCATAACTTTTGTTGATATTCAGGAGTGAGGCATTGGTGTTATCAGTACCGTCAACATTTGATCGGAAAACAGGCATTGCCAAAAGGTGGGCAAATTCGGCATTGATGTTTTTACCTAATGACTTGCCCTTAAGATTGCGCATCTGAAAGCCCAACGCGCGCGATTGATCGAGGTTAACGTCAACAACCATAATTTCCATGGCAACTTGAGGTTGTGGTTTGTCGAGTTTGTCGATAAATGCTGATATGCGCTTCCAATCTTCGCGGTTACAGGCAACAGCAAGTCGGTTGCCATTGCCATGCTTTGTTGTTTGACCTTCACCAGATGTTTCGGTTTCGGCTTTGATAAAAACATCTTCAAAAACTTTGTATCCACCTTCCATGATAAGTGCTTTTTCTGTTGCCGTTCCGCTTGGTGGTTGAATTATTTTGAGCAGCACCGGTTCAAGGTCTTGAGCCTTCATATAACGAAGTTCTCTGATGTGAAGGCGCGATTCCGCATTGTCGATGGGGACATCGATGTATTTAAGAATAAAGTTTTTAATTTTTTCAACGTTCTTGGCAGCGCCTAAGAGAATAATCGAGTTGGTGATTGGTTCTGAAAGTACTTTGGTTCCTGCGGCGAAGTAGGTTGCCTCTTTGGACTGAAGCGCGGAGATGCGAATAACACGCTGTTGGTCTGTTGTTGATTCTGCGCCTAGAACGTCAGTAAAGAGCTTTGCTACGTTGTCGGCGCTTGCATTTTTGAGCGGTATGACCTCAATTGCCTCACGCAAGCCACCCTCGTCTAACTCTTTCATAATGCGCATTGCTGCTTTAATGTTGCGACTTTGGTCCTTGATAGTGCACAGATTAAGGTCTTTATTGTCGACAATATTTTTGGGCTCGATCATTTTTTCTAGAATGGCACGAGCAGCCTCAACCTTTATATTTTTAAATACGTAGATATAGCGAAGAACTTGATCACTGTCGGGTAAATCTTCAGGCTTTATTTGTTCAGAAGAATAAAGAGGAAGGGCTTCCTGGCCGTTATTCTGGTTGGACACAATGTAATGCATCACGGTTTTTTCTTTGGTGTTTTCTTTTTCGAGCAACGTGAAGCCATTCATTTCGAGCAGGGTGAGGAGTACGCCCCATGCGCGGTCAAGTGTAAGTGGATTGTGGGTGGTAAGACTGACCTTAACAGCCTCAAGGTCTTTATTAGGGATGATGTCGATATTTTTTTGTTGTCCTAGGCAGTACACCACTGATGAAAGCGAAGCGTTGTCAAAATTTATATTGGCCTCATCAAGGGCTTCTTGAGTTTCTTGGGGAGTGGCAAAATCTCCTACCGTGAGTGTTTGTGCAGTTGCATCTGTTGGCACGGCATTGCAATAAAATACCAAAGAATAAGCTACAAGGAGTAAGCATGATATATGAATTAAAACTTTCGACATAGGCTATTCCACAGGTATTTTAAGTTTTTTTGATGCCAATGTAATATCAACCGTTATTTTTTTGTCCTGCTGCGTGCGAATGCGCAATTCTTTAATAGTAACAATATCTTTGGGCGCAAGTGCTGAAAGAATTTTAATTAAATTTTTAGTGGTCAGATCTTTGAATGTAGCTGACAAAATTACTTCATCGAAGCGTTCATTGATTGGTTCGATGTGGGTATCGCCCCATCCAGGCTCAGGATTTAAATTTTTTTCCCGACAAAATTGTTCAAAGAAACTTTTTATCGCAAAACCTTTATTTTTATCAATAATTTCGCGGATGCGTTGCTCCTCGATCGTCATCTTACGATTTTCGCCAATGATATGCGCCGCTTTTGCTGACAATTTGCCCAAGTTAATAGTGTATTGAATAAGAGTGGCTTTTTTTTCGTGGACAACATAGATCAAGAGGCCGGCGCTTGCTGCGATGCAACCTAGGCTCATCAAAAGATATTGTTGAAATTTTTTACGCGGTAGGCCTTGAAGATAATTTGCAAATTTATTTATAGCTTCCATGCCCTAAACTTCTTTTAATATCATTTTTGCTGCAAAATCAACACCACCATCTGGAGAAGGGTTTTCCTCTATTGCCTCAACAAGCCGAAGTATATTTGATTCTTTGAATCGATTTTCAAATGGCGCAAAGGCGGTGAAATGATCGCCATTTTTTGAACGAAAAAGACCTTCTATTTCAACTTTAGGTATGCCGATATCAATCTTATCTGCTTCTGCTTCGGTACGCCCCCACTGCTTTTCTTGTGTGGTGAACGTTACTTCTTTAATAGTTATATCAAATTGCTTTTTACTGATAATACGCGTGATTTCGAGCCATAGTTCAAGTGGTTGCATAGGAGGTTGAATTATAGGAGCCCACGTTTCGTATTTTTGCTGTACCACACGTTCAGCTTCTTTGACCACGCTTGCCAATGTTGCTTTTTGAGCAAGTTGTGCGGGCGCTAAAATGTTTTCAGCGCGCATGCGATCGATTTCTTTGGTTTCAAAGGTATGGGCGCGCGAAATCAATTTTGAGATATCTAAATAGCCGTTGATGCCGATTGCAGCAAATATGGCCAATGTAAGGGCCGCAGCGGTAATGATTTTTCTGCCCATGATGTTCTTATAATGGAATGCGAATTGCTTGCGTCGTAGGTCAAAATTATACTGATCGGGTGACGGCATTGCAACGCCAAGTGCTGTTGCATAGAGATCCCAGTCATTGATCTTGTCTTTGATTTTTTCTTTAAAACGATTGCTGCCAAAAAGTTTTTTGCAGTCAAAAAATTCACAAGGAATTTGCATGGTATCGCTGCAGAACTTCATCATGTTGGGTATGCTGCTGCCTTGGCCCGTAAAAAGAATTTTTCCGACGCCATCATAAAAACCAAGCTTGAGGCTGAAAGAGTTGAGCGTGAATTGTATTTCGTTGAGGAGAAGAACGAAATGTTTTTGCGCGATGCGTGTGAATGTTTCATCTCCGCTGCTATTAAGCCCATGCTCAGTAATTTTTTTCAGAACATCATTGACGGGTAATAGTGATTCGTCACTAATAAGCTTGAGTACAGTTGCCATGCCACGTGGAATATAGCGCGTAAGGCGTAATTGTCCCTCTTGCACAAGCGTAATACGTGTTGTTTGTTCATCGAACTCGACCAACGCACTTGCATTGGGCAATGTACGATATTCAGGAATTTGTTGATAGAGACTGTAAAGGGCGAAAAGATCAATGGTAATGACCGATGGCTCAATACCCGCCTTTTCATAAATGGCCAAATGATTTTGAAGATCTTGGCTTCTGACCGCTGCAACAAGTACTTGAGTTGCTTTTTGATCGGATTGTTTTTTGGTGATGATAAAATCAACAATTGCTTCATTAATGGAGAAGGGCAACATAGTTTCGATTTCATAATCGAGTACCATGCGAATTTTTTCAGGGTCGCTGAATTGCAGCTGAATTTCTTTAAAAACGACAATTGATGCAGGAATACACGCTCTTATCAAATCGTATGACTTTATACCGGTCATAATCTGTTTAACTGCCTGTGATGAGCGTTCATTAAAATCTTCTTCGCCGCCTTTGATAATGGGCTCGGTTTTGAGAACCTCGATGATATTTTTGTTATGTTTCGCGTAGACCTGGGCGAGGGTGATATGTGTTGCGTGACATGCCAGGCCAACAATACGCTGCGCAAGAATTCTATGTGAGCCGATCATTTCGGGTAAAAATATTTCCTTGATCATGCAGCAACCTTCGTTGTTTCAGGTTTGCCGGATAAAAATTCTTTGAGCACATTGCGCTTTTCTGCCGTTATCTGTTCAGCGCTTTGAGAGGGCGGCGTTTTTTCGCTCATTACTGGAGCCGGTGTAGGGGTGTTTTCCGGATTTGCTTTTTTGCCGTCGTTAAGAGGTGTATTCGAGAGGAGATCTTTGAGCTTTTTGCGTCGCTCATTAAGATCAGATTCCTCCAAATTTATAGGTTGTGTAATTGCGGGAGCTTCGGTGGCAACTTGTTGAGGTGCTTGTGGGGGTGGTTGCGTTGATGGTAGTTCTACTGGTTTTGATTCGACCCCCTCATCTTCTTCTTTGCTTGAGAGTGCTCGATAATAAGGATCCTGCTTAATATCAACAGTCGTTGGTTGATAACGAGCATTAGCAAAGTCGATGACCTTGTGAGAATAATTTTCTGGCTTGTTCCCTGGCGAAACTTTTGGATTAAAGAACCAGTTGTGAATTGGATCAAGGGTTGTTTTGGTTTCGATGGCGGCCTCAATATTTTCTGTTGCTTGATGAAGTTTCATCTTGGTATATAGCTGCATGCCAGGAGTTTGGCGTGGTTTGATAATCGTTGGTGCCATGAACACAAAAATATATTGTTTGGTAACCCTGCGTTCCTGGTGTTTGAAAAACCACCCAAGAATGGGGATGTCCCCAAGAATCGGTGTTTTCGCTTTAAATTCATCAACGCGTGTTTGCACAAATCCACCGAGTACAAGGACCTGGCCATCGGCAACACTTACGTTAGTTTTCACTTTTCTTTGGTTGCGTGCGTTATCAGTATTGGGTTCAAATTCGTTCATATCGACGGTGACATCAAGTCGTATGATTCCATCGAGATTTATCTGAGGAATGAGCGAAATGGTGGTTTCAGCTCCAAGATCTCCATAACCTTTAAGTGTTGCTTGGGCTTCATCTTGTACGACACGTCGAGTTTCACCGAGTACCAGTGTTGCCGCTGTTTTGTTAGCGGCGACGATGAATGGTTGCGACAAAATCGAAGTATTTGTTTCTTGCCTCACAGCTTCTAGGAAAGCCCAAATATTTTTTTGTGGGCCGAAGGTCAATACCGTTTGACCTACTTGCGAAGGAAGTTGTTGGAGCAAGTTGCCAAGAATGCTGATAGGCGTATTGTTTGAATCGTATTCCAGAAACGGGGTTTCAGTTGGAATGGCGCCGTGAGCATCAAGGTTTTTGCCAAGTAACCCATGCCGTTTATTGCGTATTAAGCCACCGAGTGTTTTTTGATCATCAGCATCAATACTGACAATAAAAATTTCAATAGCGACTTGTGGTTGGGGCTTATCAAGGTCGGCTAACGTTTTCTTTAAGAGTTTCCAGTCCTGTTTGTCGACGCAGGAAACGAGTAAGCGGTTGCCGTCGGTGTCAACCTGGAAGGTCATATTTCTAAAATATTTTACGCCGCCGCGAATTGACCCAAATTTCCCTGCTGTTGAGCCGGATGCCGAGTCAGGCATTTTGGTAACCTCGGTGAGCACTTCAGCGGCCTGTTTAGCATCGATGTGTTGAAGCTCGTAGACATGCAATGGTGATGCAGCTGATTCGAGGTCGGTGTCAATGTGTTTGGTCATAAACTCGATGATCTTTTCAATCGATTTATTATTACCCAAAAGGATAAGCGAATTGGTTCTTTCCTCTGCTATAACACGTGTTGTTGAAGAAAAATATTTGGTGCCGCCTTCTGCTGCTTTACCCAGAAGCCGTGCGAGTGGATTGGTATCCGTTGTATCTTTGATCAAAGAATCGAGCAATGTTTTTGCATCGGTTGCATTGACGCGCTTAAGGCGCAACACAGTGACGGTTTCGGGTAGCCCCATCTGGTCAAGTTCAGTCAAAAGCTTTGCGGCAGCTTTTACATTATATGATTTATCAACAAGGATAAACGCATTCATATCAGCCTGATCATGGATGACGCCCTGAGCGCTCATCATGCTTTCCACAATAGGCCTTACCGAGGAGGCCTGAATATTGGTCAAAAACATGACATAGCGGATGGTCTCGTCACTATCGGGTAACTGTGCGTATGGGGTATTGATGTAAGCCGGTAACGGTTGATTTATTTTTTTATCTTTGGGTATGACGACGTAAACGTCACCTTTTTGAATGATACAAAACCCGGCCATATCAAGAACGGTTTGCGATATATTCCATGCGCCTTCGATTGAAAGAGGATTGCGAATAGTAAGTGAGATCTTTGATCCCTCAAGGCTTTTATCTGGAATAATATTAAGTTTTTTAATTTCTGCGAGCCAATTAACAAAACCAGTGAGGTCTGCGTTTTCAAAGTTTAAATAAATATCTTTTTTTTCGTCGTTTTTTGCAGTTGTTTTTTCTGGTGAAGGTGTTTCTGCGGTTGCTTGAGTTATTGGTGACGACGGAGTTTTTGGCGGCTCTGTTGGAAGATCCGGGGCTGTTGGTGGGGCGCTTGGTTGCGTTACTTGAGCCACCGTTGTTTGAGGCTGCGTTTGCGATTGAGGCGCAGTGACTCCAGCCGTTGCCGGAACGTTATTAGTAGGTACTCCCGGTTGTTGGCCAACCATGGGGGCTGGTTGAACAAGCGTTTCTTCTGTTGGTGCAACCAGCAGCTGCGATGGCATGCATAGACATGTCAACAAAAGCAGCGTGGTGATAGATGATTTTATAAAAAGCTGTCTCATAGCCTCTCTTCCCTGGTCAACCCCTTACCGGCGATTTTGGAAGCGTCGTTGTAAGTTTTCAAGTATTCGTTGTCGTATAGCCATTATTGAGTCTTGATGCCGTTCTCTATCAGGGTGAAGTTTTTCAAAATCCCTCAAAGTTTGTTCTCGTTGTTGTATACGATTCATAGGCAAAGGTGCTGCTGGTTTTGTTGGAGTTGAAATTCCTGGAAACACCGTTCTTCGAGGGGGTTCAAGTTTAACAAGTTTATATGATAATGAAATATCTTTATCTGCGCGTTGAAGACCAACTTTGATAGTGCTTCCTAAAGGAAGTTGTGTGAGCGTATCGTAGATACTTAATCGGTTTTCAAACTCCGCTGTTGAGGTTCCATTAATAGTAGTGATGATATCGTTTTCGGAAAGTCCCAATGACGAAGCGATAAGATCTTTTTCCGGTTTTCCAAGACGAAGTCCTATGGCTTTACCATTACGGTATGTTGCGCCAATAAGACCAATCTCTTCAATAAGATGACCAAGTGTTTGAATTTCTTTCGCGAATCGTTGCGGATCGATTTCAAAATTTTGGTCGTCGACTTTTTTAACGGTATATTTCCAGCGATCGACAAAACTTTGTTCGTTTGGTACGTCGTCTTTGCGCAGATAAAATGTTTCTTGTTGACCATTTGAACGCAAAAGAATTATACGGTTTTGGGCGATTTTGATAATTTGGGCGTCTTTGATTTTCTCGCCTACCCGATAGATGCTTTCAGCATTTGTTTCATCGGCAACCATTGCAACGTTTCTTGCCTCGTCACCACCGGCGATAATGCCGTGCAATGTAATAGTAAGCGGCGCGATAAATTCAACTTTTTGAATTGCTGGAGCAGGAGGGGTGAGGGGGATGGGAGGTTCTGGTATGGGGGATATAAGACTTTGCTTAGAAGGCTTTTGCTCATCCTGAGCAGAGGTAGCAAAAATATCATCTTGATAAATCTCATTCCACAACGTATCAGCCTCAGCTGCTTCTTTTTTTTTTTCAGATTCAGCAGGTTGTGCGATTTGTTGCATAGCCAGCGAAGGAACATTTTGTCGCGAAAGTTCGTAAGCGAGCAACGATGTTACAAAAATTATCAGGAGTGAGCTGTTTACCAACCACAGATCCTGTTTCATGGCTTAAAATCCCTTCATAGACTACGAAGATACTTTCTCCGTAGCCGAACTGTCAAGACAGGAGATTATAAAATTCAAAAAGGTTTCGTTATGGCGCTGTGATAGCGTGCAAAATTTTTTGCACGATGAGATCAGGGGAAATATTTTCAGCTTCTGCCTCATACGTTAATAAGATACGATGCCGTAAAATATCAGGAGCAACTGCTTTGATGTCGTCGGGCATGACAAAATGCCGTTTACGCAGAAATGCATGAGCCTTGGCTGCTGCGGTAAGTGCGAGTGTTGCGCGTGGTGATGCTCCATATTCAATAAATGGTGCAATATCACCGAGTTTATAGTCTTTAGGGTTTCGCGAAGCAAAGACTATGTGCAGAATATAGTCGGTAACTTTATCATCAATATAAATCTCAGATACCAATTTTTGACTTGAAGTTATTGTGTCTTTATCCATCACGCTATATACGTCTTGGGGCGCAAAAACCTTGGTGATGATTTCACGTTCCTCGGTCATTTTAGGATAGGTGACCACCAGTTTAAACATGAAACGGTCAACCTGTGCTTCGGGAAGCCTGTATGTGCCTTCTTGGTCTATGGGATTTTGTGTTGCCAGAACGAAGAATGGTTCGTCGAGCACATAGGTTGTATCGCCGATAGTTACTTGATGTTCTTGCATTGCCTCCAAGAGCGCCGATTGAACCTTTGCCGGTGCACGGTTAATTTCATCTGCCAAAATCATGTTGGCAAAAATTGGACCTCGTTTGACCTGAAAATCCTGATTTTTTGGATTGTAAACGAGTGTTCCGACAAGATCGGCGGGCAGAAGGTCGGGTGTAAATTGAATACGTTGGAAAGAAAGCCCTATAGCCTTTGCGATAGTTTTTATCAGCGTTGTTTTTGCAAGCCCTGGGACACCTTCAAGTAAGATGTGTCCGTTGCAAAGAAGGCCAATAAAAACTCGTTCAACAGCATAATCTTGGCCGACGATAACTTTTTTAATTTCGTTTTTGAGCTCAAGCCATTTAAGACTTTTCTCTTTGATTTGTTCGCTTATAAAAGAGGATGTTGGTTCCATGATCTCATTCCTCGTTAAATCTGTTTAATCATTGGTTGATATTAAGTTCATTCATTTTTATGTGCAGTTTTGCAAGTGGCATCTGAAGAAATTCGGCAAGCTGCGCTTTATCATAACGGTGGATCTTAAGGAGATGATGAAGATATCGTTGCTGAAACGAGACAGTTGCATCATCAAGTGAATGAAAACGCGTATACATTTGTTGCTCAAGGTGCTCTGCAGGTTGTGAGGGCATAAAGTCATAAAAATCGCTAGCATCAAGTACCGATTGCGTTGGACCAACTGCTCCCACGACAACATTTATACAGGCTTTAAGATGAGCAACATCTCCCTTCCACTCAAAATTGCGCAAGAAGCGTAACGCTTTTGCAGATAAGGAGACCGAGACCCCATATTTTTTATTTGTTTCATACATAAAATGGTTTGCCAGGAGTGGAATATCGCAGCGGCGTTTGATAAGAGGTGGAATTTCTAATGATGACGCATGGAGCATACAAAAAAGTGAGCGGTTGAATGTTTTGTTTTTGACTTTCTCAAAAAGATTCACCGAACTTGATACTATGAATTTTTGGTCCGGATGATCTTCTTTCAGATACTCGTAGACATCATTTTGTAGTCTGCTATCAAGCTCGTGGATGTGTTTCAAAAAAACAGATCCCCTGTGTGCGCTCAGATTATGAGGTAGCGCTTGCAGCGTAGCGCAGGTGAGTGTCATAAAACTTATTGGGTCAAAGTTATTCTTATGATGTATATAGCGAGCAAATAACGTTTTACCCGAACCAGGGCCGCCATAAATTAAGAGTGGCACTCTGAGTGGGGCTACTAGGTTTGCGTGACGGATAAGTTCCCCAAATAAAGCGCTTTGTCCAATTAAACCAGGCATGCTTATTTCATATTCAACAGGAGGGCGGGAGTTGATGAGCCCTTGGTGTTTTAAGAACGCTATTTTGTTAAGAATTTCATCAAGATTAAGCGGCTTTTCAATAAAATCAAAGGCGCCTTTTTGGACTGCCTCTATAGCAATTGGTATGGTGCCATACCCAGAGATCATAATTACTTTTTGTGTTGGATATTCACGCTTAATCTGTTCAAGAATTTTTATACCGTTGTGTGGGGGCATAAAAATATCAAGCAAAACGATATCGGGAAGAAGTTCCCCTATTTTTTCGAGCGCTTTGCTGGCATCAATAAGCGTTTCGACTCGAAACTGTTCATCTTCAAGCGCCTCTTTAAGCGTTGTCAAAATTGCAGTTTCATCATCAATAACAAGTAGAAGCGGTTGTTCAACGTTATTCATAGTAATTGCATGTTATGACACAAAGCCGATTTGTTTGATTGGTCCTTCAGGAAGCCCCCTAATAAATTGATATATGTAAGGATTATCACACTCCCAGATTGTTTTTGCAGGTCCTTTGTAGACAATCTTTCCTTCGTGGAGCATCGCAACATGAGTTGCGTACTTAAAAATTTCAACATCATGTGAGATGACGATTGACGTAAGCTTTTGCTCGATATGTGTTTTTTGTATGAGCTCGTGAATCAGTCGTACCGTAATAGGATCAAGTCCCGTTGTTGGCTCATCGTAAATGAGAATCTTTGGGCTCAACATAAGTGTACGCGCCAATCCAACTCTTTTTTTCATACCGCCCGAAAGTTCATCGGGAAATTTATCAAGTACGTCTTCGGCAAGCCCGACGCTTTTGAGCTTTTCAATGACAAGGGGTTTGGCGGTTTCTGGGTCAACGTTGTTTTCAATGAGTGTAATGCCAACATTTTCAAGCACATTGAGCGAGTCGAGCAATGCCGCAAATTGAAAAACATATCCGCATTTATGGAAAATTTCTTGTCGTGCCTTACGTCGTAACTTGGTGATATCTTCACCATCGATGAGCACGGTGCCAGAATCTGGCTGGATGATGCCTATCATTTGCTTAAGGAGGACTGATTTTCCTTCACCAGATCTCCCTATGATGGCCAAAAACTCACCGTCGTCAACGGTAAGATCGAGTCCCTTGGTGATAGCCTTGTCGCCGAACGACTTTTTAAGATCAATCAGCTTAATCATTTTGTAAACATCAATGAGGTTAAAATATAGTCAGCAATAATAATGGTAACGTTCGAGTATACCACGCTTTGGGTTGTTGAAAGACCCAACCCCTTTGCCCCGCCCCTGGTAACATATCCTTTATACGTAGAAATGACGGACAATATGAAGCCAAAAATAATTGCTTTATAAAGACCGTTAATAATGTCGGACAATTCAACATACGATCGAATCGATTGCATATACGTTTCAGCGTTAATGTCGAGCAAATATACTGAGGTGAGGTAGCCGGCCAAAATACCGAAAAAGGAACAGAATATTGAAAGAAATGGCAAAATAATTGTACTGGCAACGATGCGCGGAACGACAAGATATTGTATTGGATTAATGCAGAGCGTTTGGAGCGCATCAATTTGTTCACTGATGCGCATACTACCAAGCTCAGCTGTCATCGCAGAACCTGCCCTGCCAATGACCATAATGGCGGCAAATATAGGCCCAAACTCACGCGTCATTGCCAAAAAAACGATAGGCCCAATGAAATCAGTTGCGCCGAAACGGTGAAGTCCGGTGTAACTATGGATTGCAAGAACGGCACCAACGGCGACGCCGACCAAAAATACAATAAGAAGTGAACTGACTCCGATGTATTGCATCTGATAGAAGACTTTTTTTACCTTGAGCTTGGTCGTGAACAGGGTGACGATTGCTTCGTAGGCAAAAATTCCGATGCGTCCGAGGTAGAGACAATTTTCAAGAACGATACTGCCAAGGGAATCCAAGAATCGTATAAACACCGATCGCCTTTATTGGCTTAAATGTCCTTTGCTTGTACAGGAGCTTCAGGTGCGCTATCAACGTTGTGTGCTTCGGTTGGTAAAGGCAGTTGAGGAGCCTGTGCGGGTGGTTGTGGCGCTACAGGTGTCTGTAGAGGAGCTTGAATAGGTGCCTGTGCTCCTTCAAGAACGGAACTGCGCATCTCTTTTGCTTTGAGAATTGAGAGCCCAAGTGCGCCGAACATAAAAACAGCACCCATAATCCACGTGGCTTTTTCAAAAAATTCCTGACCGCCTGAGCCGCCAAAAAGCATTTGACTGCCACCCATACTTCCCAAGCCTAGATCGCCTTTGCCTTGTTGAATCAAGATGAAAAGTGCAAGGAAGAAACATAAAACAATAAAAAGTGTCATTAAAAAAGCGTACATGATGCCTCACGTTTTTTGAAAGTTCTTTTTGATCATCGCCCTTATAATATCTATAAATAGCAATGCCGACAACCATGCTTATTAATTGTCATATTTTACAATTTTTTCGAATTCTTGAAAGTCCAAACTTGCGCCGCCCATCAAAAGACCTTCGACCGATGGCATTGTCATAATCTCTCGGCTTACGTGTGAATTAACACTTCCACCATATAAAAAATGCCAGTTGATAGCGGAAGTTGCGTGTTGAGTTGCTTGGGTGAGCCAGGCGTAAACTGTTTCAAGATGTTCTTTGGGTGGCGTAATAGAGGAACCAATTGCCCATACCGGTTCATACGCAACGAAAAAAGCGGTTCTATGATTAAGTGGATTTTGTTTGAGCATATCGAAGATATCGTGAAGCTGATCTTCAAGAATAGCCAATGTTTTTCCGGATTGTTGTTGTTCTTTGGTTTCTCCAATGCATAAAATTGGCGTAATGTTGGCGGTGATGAGATGCAAGCATTTTTGAGCAATCGTTGAGTTCGTTTCATGGTTATAACAACGTCGTTCACTGTGTCCGACGATGCAGTGTGTACAGCCGACAGATTTGAGATGCGCAGCTGAAACTTGTCCGGTGAATGCCCCTATGGTGTGATCGGAACAATCTTGTGCCCCAAGCATAACATTGGTTGTTTTGAACATTTCAGCTAATGGATAAAGAACAGGATATGATGGGCAAAGAATAATCTGGCAAGACCTGTCGTTGGCAATCTGTATCAATGCATCATAATGATGTGTAGCAAATGTGATTGTTTCATCAAATGTCCATTGCATTTTCCAGTTGGCGATATAAAAACGTTTTTTGTTCATATGGAACGACCCTTCTGGGCTTGAGCTTTCTTGACTAAACGGAAAATTAACGTATCATCAAGTTTGCCTTTCTGATAGCGTTTTCACATCATATTTTTTGTTGGGAAGAAGCAGCGCATGAAGATTCGACTTAATAACATTATTCGGCTCTTTTTTATCAGCGTTTTGTGTGCCTCTTCAGTCTATGCAACGCACAACGTTAGTAGATATTTTCCTTTTCTAGAACGTCCTGAAGAGTATACCATCAAAAAACGTTCTCACATTACGCCGTCATTTATTTACCTTAACGCCTCGACAGCATTCCGCCGCGGGGGTGGAACGTGTGGAATCCCAGAATTATGGGGGCGATATGATCTTAAGGACGTAATTTCAAGCCTTCAAGAAGTGCAACCAAGTGCGGATCCTATTTTTAGAGTTACTGGCAGCCATGAGCTTGATGGCAAGTCGATGGTATTTAATGTTAAGGGTAAAAATCGCGGGCAGGGCATTCAACTTAACTATGAACAAGAGCTTGGTTGGCATGGGTTTCAATGTGGAGCCTCGATTCCACTTATGGCGCTTCAGACAACCAGTTATTTTGAGTTTAGTCCGGGTAGCTCTGATGACTATTTTCAGGTGCCCATGACCGAACAAGACTCCTTCCAGCAGTCGCTTTTGGTTGACAAAATTCGACGTACCACGCACAAAATGATCGGTTTTCAGGGCAATGAACTTAATCAAGGTGGCTTTGGCGATCTCGACCTTCACCTTCGTTGGAACCGTAACTTTGATCATGTATTGTTGATGCGTTCGGTGGACATTAATTTCCAACTTGGAGGCATCGTGCCAACTGGCTTTACATCAAATCCTGACATTCCTCCGTCACTTTCGATTGGAAGTGATGGTCATTGGGGATTGTATGGAGATTTTGTAACAGCTCTTGAGCTACGGCAGGATTGGACATTGGGCTTTATGTTAGGATGTGCCGGCCTTTTTTCTCACACACGCAATGTGCGCATTCCATCGATGGCAGGAGAGCCAGCAATTTATAGCGCAATTAGGGGCGATGTGCGTTGCGATCCCGGCGTAATATTTAAATTTTCTACCTATTTTATTTTAGCGAATCTTACTGATGGACTTGATTTTCACGTTCGATATACTTACCTCCATCATCAGATTGATCATTGGAAAGACATGCGCAGCGCTGAGGCGCAGCAATTGTCTCCTACTTATCTTGCCGTGAATGATTTGGTTGGCCGCAAAGAAAGTTTGTCCAAGTGGACTAACCAGTATGTCACAATGCAGGTGTCATATGATGCTGAAGCGGCGATGAAAAAGTATTTTATGCGACCAGTGGTATTTGTTGGATATGATATTCCGGTTGGTGGTAATGGTGTGTCAAAGACACATCAGGTTACAGTTGGTGTAGAGCTCCATTTCTAGCACCTGAAGGGTGTTGCGATGAAATTTTGGCCAGCGAAAAAATTATTTAGTGTGTTTTCAAACGATATGGCTATCGATTTGGGCACAGCAAACACAGTTATTTATGTAAAAAATCGTGGCGTTGTCCTTGATGAGCCATCGGTTGTTGCGGTAAAAAATTCGAGTAACGAGGTTCTTGCTGCAGGTAACAAAGCAAAGTGCATGCTGGGTAAAACTCCAGAGAGCATTATTGCGTGTCGACCAATGCGTGATGGCGTTATTGCTAATTTTGAATTGACTGAAAGCATGTTGCGCTATTTTATCCGTGAAGTGCACCACAACAGACGTACGTTTGTCCGCCCACGCATGATTATCGGCGTTCCCTCCGGCATCACCCAGGTTGAAAAACGTGCGGTTGAGGATTCGGCAAAACAGGCTGGTGCCCGTGAAATTTACACCATTATGGAGCCAATGGCCGCAGCCATTGGCGCGGGGCTTCCGGTAGAAGATCCTACCGGCAATATGATTGTTGATATTGGTGGCGGTACAACCGAGGTAGCCATAATCTCTCTTAAAGATATCGTATATTGCAAATCGGTGCGTGTTGGCGGCGATGAAATGGATCGTGCAATTGTGCAGTACGTTAAGCGTAAATACAATTTGCTGATTGGTGAAAAAACAGCAGAAGATCTGAAGATTAACATTGGCACAGCAATGCTGTCTGCTGATGAAACTCGTAACAGCGCTGAAATCAAAGGCCGTGACCTTGTTACCGGTGTTCCAAAAACGGTGCGCATGACCGATGCCGAGGTGTTTGAGTCGCTTACTGAGCCGATATCAATCATTGTTGATGCCGTACGAGCTGCTCTTGAGAATGCACCGCCAGAACTTTCATCGGATTTGGTCGATCGAGGCATTACGATGTCCGGTGGCGGATCGCTACTCAAAAATCTTGATGTACTTATTTCCAAAGAAACCGGTTTGCCGGTCAAACTTGCTCCGGATCCTCTTCTTTGTGTGGTGCTTGGAGCGGGCAAGGTTCTTGAAGAAATTGACTTCTTTAGGGAAGCTTTGATGAAATAAAGAGTCACTGTTGTGGCCGAAATTATCGGAGGCTGACGTTGTGTTAGCCTCCTTTTTTTTAAGGAGGGGTAATGAAACATATTTTTCTATCGATGCTACATGCTTTACTGTGGTGCTTCTGCATATTTTTTTATGTTTCTTCTATGGAACAAAAACCTTGTTTTACCGTGGTAGACTCATTTTCTGATGATGCCGTAACTCAGGCATTGGCACATGCTGGTCCAAAGACGTTGGTTATTTATGATATAGATTTTGTTTTAACATACCCGGATGACCCATTGGTTCTTTTGTTGAGTAGTAATGATGATCGTTTTGCTCCTCAAGATAGAGATGTAGTAGCTACAATGCGCAGCGAATTTTTCGAGCGTGTACACCAAAAATATTGCCAATATGTAGAGCCTAATCCATGGAAATTTTATGGACTCAAAATTATTAAGTATGGATATACATGTTTGATTGAGCCACGTATTGTTCACATTATTAAGGACTTACAAAAGCGCAATATAAAAATAATTGCTCTTACATCATCGAGTTTGGGAAAATTTGGAGAAATGGTTCGGAGTACTATTTGTTACGAAAGTCTCAAAGCCTTGGGTATCGATTTTAGCTCAAGTTTTGCGCTTGATAGCGAGGTAAGATTTCTCCCTACAGGCACTTGTGATGAGGCGTTTCAAGCATTCTATAAAGGAATATTTTTTACGTGTCGTAATGCGAAGGGAGACGCGCTGCGTTCTTTCTTGCTCTACATCTATGAAACGTTCAAATGGCTTCCCGACAATATAATTTTTTTTGATGACCATCAAGAAAATCTGCTTTCGGTAGTTGGGTGTATGAATGCAGCATCTATAACCTGTGATGCGTTTTTGTATCAAGGTGCACGTGAGCGTTATGTGGTATTTGATCAGAAGCTTATGGAGCAGCGTTTGAGCGCCTTAGAGGATTTGCGTTGGTTATCTCGAGATGGTGTGCATGGTGATGAGCCTCGTCTTGATGATAGTGAATTCAAAAAAGCATAGTGTAGTTTTTTATGAATAAAAAAATTAATCCTTACCGTGTTCCCATTCAAGTTGCCGTGTATTGCTATCGTAATATTAATGGCAAATTTTTATGGCTTATGCTCAAGCGTGCGACGCTAACCAATCCATGTTGGCAGGGGGTTACAGGTGCTCCTTTTGAAGATGAATCATTGGGTGATGCCGCGCGACGAGAGTTGCTCGAAGAGACAGGCTTGCAGCCGATGTCGATTGTGCAAAGCTCATATCATTATTCTTATCCCATTCCTGTATACAACAAACACAAATTTGCCTCAGAAGTTACTGAGATTACGGAATATGTATTTGTTGCGGAGCTTGATTCTGGATGCGAAAATATCACGCTTACCGATGAGCATTCCGAATATCGTTGGGTTACTTTTGATGAAGCGCAGAAACTTCTTTGGTGGGCTGAGAACAAAGCTTCACTGCGCGTGGCTTTGGACATGGCGCTTAAAGAGCATAAGAAATAAAAGTAGTTGTTGTGATATACGGTGAAAAAATGATAAAGCACTATAACGTTATTTTTTTTGTTGTAATTTTAATGAACGTTTCATGTTATATCAGGGCGGCGATAAGAGCGCCTTTTGAAACGCTTGAGTTTACAATTTTTTGTGATGCTTCGACGCCTGAAGACCTAGTAGTGAAATTTGCAACAAAGCCCCTGCCTGTTGCTCTATTGTCGTCTTTAGAGCATAAATTTGTCGCCAGAGTCCTTCAGCTTGCGGCTGAGGACAATCGTCTTGATGTAGCGCGTTTTATTTTGCGGAAATTTGAATATGAATTTGAAAGTGCTGTCGTTGATCATGTTCTTATTTATGCAAAGATATATAAATGGGATAAAGGCGTCGTTTGGGCGCTTGAGGGAAGGAAAGAATTTTTGAGGGCTACGGATGCCGCAGGGCACCCGTAGAAACATGTTTGCGTTACTTAGCTTGTGCTACCTCATCGAGTAATTCATTTAAATCTTTGACGTGTTTTTCTTCGTCGGCAAGTATTGAAATGAGCATTGTGTGTGTTTTGGGATCAGTTTTTTCGACCAATGCTATAAGTTTTTTGTACTCAACAACTGCGCAATGTTCTCCCGTGAGATTCTCTTGCAAAATTGGTTTGGTGTCAGTACTTGTTGGTCTGATATAGCCACAAACTTTAAAGTCATACCATTCTTTAGGCTCGAGTAAGGGTTTGCCGCCAAGCTCAAGGATTCGTTGTGCAAGCATATCAGCATGTTTGAGCTCTTCTCCGGCGTGTTCCAGTAATTCTTTTTTAACTTTTTCATCAACAGGACCTTTAACAATGTGCGCGCCAACCCAGTATTGATAATAAGCAAGCCATTCATCAGCGAGCGCTTTATTGAGGTGGGTAATGAGATTGTCTTCAGTCGGGGCTGGTAATTTTTCACTGGCCTGGACTTTTGTCGGAATGACGTGATCTTTGATGTCCGTAATGATGTTTGGGTAACGCATATAAATAAAAACGGCGACCGCCGTCAGTATGAGAAAAATCACGAGCATTTTGTTCATGATAAACTCCTTGTATTAGGTTAATAAAAAGTCTCACTATCAACTATGCATAAAGTAACGAAGGCTCGTTAAGCAAGTCTTTGGTTTGAAATAAGTAAAACGTGAGTAAGAATGCCGGTTCTGGTGAGGGGACATAATTCTATAATTTTGTGTATTTATCGTAACGGCCTTTGGCCTTTTCGACCGGATATTTTTTCTTATTAATGACCATTTTTCGCTCCATGGCATCAGAAATATCGACATTATATGCGTTGCACAGGCACAAAAGAGTGATCATGACATCAGCCATTTCGTCCTCTATATCGCTGCGGTTTGCAGTAACGATGTTTTCGCTGTCATGACTGTTTATCCAAAGAAAGTGCTCCATGAGCTCTGCTGCTTCTATGGCGATGGCCATGCTCAAGCTTTTAGCGTTATGGAACTGGTTCCATTCGCGTTCTTTGACAAAATTATTCACAAAGTCTTTGAGTTCTTGAACGGTTTTTTGTTGATCAGCCATGGATATCCTTTTATTGCCTGTGTAAGTAAAAAATAATCTTATAGGTTACTGCAAATATTGTGATTAAACAAAATCTGAAAGTGGTGCAAAGACTACCACGTACAAAAGGGTTCTTCTGTTGGATCGGGAAGTGGCGCAAAGGTGCTCAAAAAATTCAGCCACGTATCTATTTTTGACTCAAATTTGGCGTCCAACGGACAATCTGTATCGGGTACCCATGCTAGGATAAGCAGGCGTGTTGTTTCATAGCCGATATAATCAATCATGCACAATACGTCTTTTTTGCATGATTCAAAATCGTTATCTTTTTTTTCTAGGGCACTAATGAGCATACTACGAAGTTGCATTGCATTATTCGAGCTTATGGCTTCTTTAAGTTGAGCAATAAAGTTTTTTTGCGTAATTGTGCTTGAATCGGGTTGCATTGCGCTTATTTGGATCGGTACGATAGCCAGCGTCAGGATGAATAACGTACGGGTTACTACGTGTTTCATATCAGCTTCTTTCATGTAAAAACCAATCAACACGCAGTTTAATGTGCACGCCTTAATTATTCAATATTATGCGTATCTTCAATGCCATGTTCACGTATTTTACGGTACAACGTGCTGCGGGAAATGCCGAGGACGCGGGCGGTGGCAACATAGTTGTTATGCGTTTCTTGCAGGGTAATTTCAATGATGTATTTTTCGATTTCATTCATGATAAGAGGATGGATGTTTCCCTTATTGAGACTCCCAGTTCCTGCAATCATACGTTTTACTTGTTGCCGAAGAAATTCATAAAGTGTCATCATGATTCATGCCTTTGTGCAAACGCCCCAGTAAAATATTTTGCGTAAAAAAGATCAAGTGAGCAAAACGTTGATCCTGTTTTGAGCGCATAATCTAGGTGATACAAAAATTTATACGCGTTTGCCAACTCTTTTGTTGACGATTTTTGCCAATCCCGATTCATAAAGGCATAGGGAAGTCTGAAGCCTATTTTTTTTGCTTGTACAAAATTTTTTTCTGCTAAAAAACGTAAGACGTGGTGAGCGCGCCAGGTTTGCTCTGTCCAAAAAAATATCCAAAAAATGTCAGGATATTGATTGTTGATCTTACTCCATAGTTGAAAGAAGTTTGGGGCATTTTTGGCAAAAAATTGCTCAGAAAGCTGTGAAAGCGAATGGGTTGATCCGGTTACTGTTTCCAAAAAATCTTTGGCGCCATTCAAATGCGCAGGGCCAATGAGTTCTATGTAACTCAAGAGTAGGCAGAAAGATTCAATCTCAAGATTTCCAATGTGTTGAATGCTTCTTTTTATAAAATTTTTAGTGGAAGGATCGCCTGACGGTAACAAAATGTCTGAAACCATAGCGATATCATCTGTCTTAAGTTCATTGGGAATGGTAATTACTATCGTTGAAGCTGCGAGATCTTTAGGCTGCTTGGTAGTAAAAAACGCAACGCTGTGTGGACCGCGGTACGAGCATAAATCGGCAGCACGTTGTTGAACGGTTTTATTTTCTCGCTCAGCGGCAATAGCCCCAAACCAAAAAAATGAGTAATTGCCCAAAATTGATTGGTTAAGGGTTGCGTCGAGGACTTTTTTTTCAATAGACTCCACGTTGATACGTTGCAAGGGAAACGGAAGAATATCGCGTTCTTTCAGGATGGCGAATAGCTTTGAGAACCAGAGCAATGGATATGATGTACCGACAAAACAGTAGGAACGGTATGCTCGCCAAAAGGCTGGTGTGAGTGATGCGGTGAGAAACTCCTGGAAATTCATAAAACTTTATTTTTATCCTGCTCATCTTTGGTAAACGCCTCAACGAGATATGGCCTAAAAAATCGTTCGATTTGTGGCGCGGCTCGTTCAAAGAGGCGACGGTATTCAAAATCAATAAAATCGCTGTTGAGAATAGGATTTTTTGATTTGGAGATCAAGGTGAAGAATGAAAAGGTCTTTTGAGCCACAATCTGATGTCCAAAGTCGAGGAGTATACATTCAAGTTCGCAGCGAATCTTCGTGTGCATGAGTACAATGTCAGGAGATACCAGTTTGCTTGTTGGGTCAAGCGCCTTGACCCGTAAGCGCAGCGTATAGCCATCGTGGGACGTGTTAACAATGCAATAACCAATGCGCAAATAATGGTGATGGAGAGCTTCAGTGATGAGGGGCGATACATTATCAAAGACAAGTGGATTGTGCGGTATTTCCAAGAAAATAGGAATGTTAGCATTACGGATTGCTACATCAGAAATAGTAGATTTTTTGGCACAGCTTGTTAGGGCAAGTAAAAAAATAATAAAAATTTTCAATCTATAATGCATATACATCAGCGATGGACATGAGCGAGTTGTTTAAGGTAATCAGTGGGATTGTATTCTTGCAAGGCCCACTCTTTATTTCGCCATATTTTAATAAAAAAATCCATGGTACCACCACCCCATAGGGCTGGAACATGAAAGTATTGGTATGAGAGCTGTTGCGCGGCTTTCTTCTTGTGTGCATTTTCATGAGCCAAAAGCCACAAAGCAGCGGCCTCACCCGCACGGTCAACTCCGCTGGCACAATGTACCAAAATAGGATGCGGGGCTGTATCGAAGATGGAAAGAAGAGCCGTAATAAGTTCTTTTGAGTGCAGCGTTTTTGAGTTCATAGCGATATTGTAAAGTAAAACACCGTGTTCGTCAGCAATCCCTTTTTCTTTCTGCCACCAGGCTAATTCAGGGTGATATCCACGCAAATTAATAATACTTTTGATGCCGTACCGTTCAATGCAATTGTGCAACCGTTTGGAGGAAAGCTGTCCGGATCGGTAGCATTTTTCCTTCTGAACAGTGCGAAGCCGGTAAAACCAGAAATCGGCCATATTGTCACATAAGGAATTTTTATGACGCGAAGCAACTTTTTCACGCGTTACTCGTGGTTCTCTTTTTCCGCACCCACTAGCACTTGTAAGCGCAATGAGTAAGCAGATACCGATAGTGACTGACCTCATTCCCCCTCCTCCGTCCGTACATTTTTGGTGTACGCGAGGAAGGCGGTTATTGTCTAGTTTCTAAATTTTTTCCTAAGCGGGCGCCCAGACTAAAGGGACTTTGCTTTTCTTGAAACGGTTGATTGATGATCTTTGCACTTGCCAGTAATTGACACTGTGCAAAGAGATCTTTTGTTCCAGCAATAGCAAGGTTCTTGATCTGGTCAAAGCAATCATTACTGACCGGAGTTTTTTCGCTTGTACCTTGAATCTCAACAATAGCCATGTGCTTGGTGAAAACAAAATTAAAATCAGCGTCGGCATTGCTATCTTCGCTATAGACCAAATCAACAAGTGGAATTCCTTGTACCACCCCAACCGAAATAGCAGCCAACTGTTCTTTAAATACGTTAACCGTAGTTACTCCTGCAGCATGCCAACGTTGACATGCAAGTTCGAGAGCTAAGCTGGCTGCGGTAATACATGCGGTGCGTGTGCCGCCGTCTGCCTGCAAGACGTCACAATCGATATAGATGCTACGTTCGCCCAGTGATGCAAGATTGATAGTTGTTCGAAGACATCTGCCAATAAGCCGCGAAATCTCAACACTGCGTGCGTTGCGCTGGTTTTGTGATGATTCACGCTGCGTGCGTTGCTTGGTTGCAGTTGGGAGCATAGCATACTCTGCTGAGAGCCAGCCGGTTCGCTGCCCCTTGAGGAAAGGGGGAACCATTGGTTGTAACGTTACGCCAACAAGAACTTTGGTATTGCCCTGCTCGTAAAGTATTGACGCATCAGCACAGCCAAATACGTCATACTGAATTGAAACAGGGCGGATCTGTTCAGACGCACGGTTATCCGCGCGACGAAATGAAGTCATATTAGTCTTTTTCGAGATCAGGAGCTATGAGCCGAATTCTGCCAGTTTCACGGTCAACGGCCATAACTTTAACCGCCAACTTATCACCAATTTTGTAAAGCTTATCAAAATCACGTTGTTTGGTGCGTGAGATGGTTGAAACGTGTACCATGCCTTCTTTTCCGGCAACAAGTTCGACGATCAAACCGAATTCTGCGATACGTCTGATGATGCCGTTAAAAATCGAACCAAGCTCGATGTCTCCAGAAATGGTCTTTATCCATGTTTCTGCCTCAAGTGCAGCTTCTTTGCTCTTGGCATAAATCTTAACAGTACCGTCGTCTTCAATATCAATTTGGGTGCCTGTTCGTGCAACGATTTCACGAATGTTTTTACCTGATGGGCCAATAATCATACCGATTTTGTCGGTTGGTACTTTGAGTATAAAGACGCGTGGAGCAAGCTCAGAAACCTGAGGTCGTGGAGCGGAAAGTGCTTTTTTCATTTCAGCAATAATGTGCAAACGAGCTTTGCGTGCGCGTTCAAGTGCATCGATAAAAAGTTCTTGAGGAAGTCCAATTTTATCTTTGATGTCGAGCTGGAATGACATGATACCTTTTTCAGTACCGGCCACTTTGAAGTCCATAAGCCCATAGGCATCTTCCATGCCAAGGATATCGGTCAATACATGAAGTTTGCCGGACGCGTCACGCATGAGACCCATAGCGATACCGCCAACAACGTCCTTAATAGGAACGCCAGCGTCCATGAGTGCAAGTGCCGTGGCGCATACAGTTGCCATCGATGACGAACCGTTGGATTCAAGAATGTCGACAACGGAGCGAATAACATAAGGGAATGTCTCTTGAGGTGGAAGAACATTGAGAAAAGTGCTTTCTGCAAGATAACCGTGGCCTATGTCGCGACGACTTGCTCCGCGGATGGGTTTTGCTTCACCAGTTGCAAATGGTGGGAAGTTGTAATGAAGCATGAATGAGCGTTCTTTTTCTCCGCCCAAAAGAGTCTCAACGCGTTGAGCATCTTGTCCGGTTCCCAGTGTCAAGCTTGCCATAGCCTGTGTTTCACCGCGTTGAAATACCGCAGATCCATGGACGCAAGGCAACGGGGAAACTTCGGCGAAAATTTTGCGTATTTCATCAAAGCGTCGACCGTCAACACGAGTCTGTTTTTTAATGATGTAATCAGGAAGCTGTTCTTTGACAATAGAATCAAAGATATAACTTATTACTGATTCGTTAATTTCTTCAGCCTTGATTGTATCAGAGAACTTTTCAATGATTGAACGTCTAATGGCATCGACGCCTTCACTGCGCTCAACCTTGGTTGCAGCAAAAATTTGTTCAAGAAAATCTGCTGGAAGTGCTTCTGTAACGCGTTTCTTCCACGAAGTCCAGTCGATTTCATCAACAATTTCTATTTTTTTGATCTTGAGCTCGTTCTGAATCTCGATCTGCCAATCTACTTGTTTTTTGATAATTTCATGTGCGGAGGAGAAAAGATCAGCAAGTTCCTTTTCTGAGGCGTTATTGCAATGGCCTTCAACCATGCATATACCAGCCTTAGTCCCAGCAATGGTTATTTGAGCGTCAGATTGACTGAGTTCTTCAAAGGTTGGATTGAAAACCCACTTGCCATTGATATGGCCGGCTTGAACGGCGCCAACTGGCCCCAAAAACGGGATAGGGGACAGCGTTAACGCCAGAGATGAGCCGAGAATGCCTAGAATACTCGTTGGAAATTTGCCATCCGAAGAGTAAACCGTTGCAAGAATTTGAACTTCGCTAAAATAATTCGAAGGAAAAAGAGGGCGAATAGGGCGATCGATGAGCCTGGAGGTGAGAACTTCTAAATCAGAAAGTTTACCCTCTCGTTTAATGTAACCGCCTGGAATTTTGCCTGCAGCAGAGGTGCGCTCGCGATATTCAACCGTGAGCGGGAAAAATCCAGGAAATTCACGAGCCTGCTTCGATGCGACCGCGGTAGCAAGAACAATGCTGTTACCTGCTTTAACCCACACAGCACCATCGGCTAGTCTGGCATACTTGCCTATTTCAATACTGAGACCCTGTTCTGGGAGACTAAATACTTTATGCATTTTTATATATACCTATGTTCTTTGAGGGTCTTTTGGACTTTCTCAAAGCTTTCTTTATCGTTTTTCTCAAGATATGCCGCAAAACGTCGGCGCTTACCGACGAGTTGCAAAAGACCTCTTTGAGAATGAACATCTTTTGGCGATTTTTTCAAGTGTTCTGAAATTTGACGAATTCGTTCGGAAAGAAGAGCTATTTGTACTTCAACCGATCCAACATCACGTGGTGATTGTGCAAATCCTTTGATGAGCTGTTCTTTTACTTCTTTGGTTATCATTTTTTTGTGGACCTCATAATTGCTAAGGTTACTTATAACTTAATCTTCTGGTAGGCGCGAGCGGACTCGAACCGCTGACCCTTGCTACGTCAAAGCAATGCTCTACCAACTGAGCTACGCGCCTCTGTTGCTTACTTCTGTGTCAAGGATACTTTATCAAGACCTATTTCGAGTTGTTCTTCTTCGCGAGCCTTGCGTTCGAATTCCGAAAGCTCTTCACCGATATATTTCGATTTGAAGGAAGAAATTCCCGTTCCGGCAGGGATGAGTTTACCAATAACAACGTTTTCTTTCAACCCGTAAAGATAGTCAACTTGCCCGACAAGCGAAGCTTCTGTTAACACCCTTGTGGTTTCTTGGAACGATGCTGCTGAGATAAAGCTTTCGGTTCCCAACGATGCCTTGGTAATTCCCATCAAAATAGGCTTTGATGTTGCTGGCTTTTTACCCTCTTTTGCTACAAGCCGGTTAATCGTTTGAAGATGAAATTTATCTACACGATCGCCTGCAACAAATTTGGTATCACCTGGCTCAACGATGCGAACTTTACGAAGCATTTGACGCACAATGAGTTCGATATGTTTATCATTGATATCGACACCTTGTAGCGTGTAAATCTCTTGAATCTCGCGCACAAGATAACGTTGCACTTCGTCCGAACCAAGAATGCGCAAAATATCATGCGCATTAGGGGTTCCAGAGGTCAATGTATCGCCAGCTTTAACGTGTTCGCCGTCTTCAACGTTGAGATGTCGACTGCGTGAGACTGTATATTCAAACACTTCGCCGTCATCGGTAGTAACCGTAATGCGACGTTGTCCGCGATGGAGTCCTCCAAAACGGAGAATGCCATCAGCCTCGCTCAATACAGCGGTATCTTTTGGAATACGCGCTTCAAAGAGTTCAGCAACACGTGGCAAGCCACCGGTAATATCTTTGGTTCTTTTTTCTTCACGAGGCAATTTGGCTACTGCATCAGCAGCTGCAACTTCTTGATTGTCACTGACCGTGATAATAGCGCCTGTTGGAAGGTAATAACGAACTTCTTCGCTATTGTCTTTGCCAACAACGGCAATGTAAGGTTGGCGTTTGTCATCGCGACGCTCAAGAACAATCTTCTTCGATTGTCCAACACCCTCTTCAAATTGCTCTTGATAGGTGACGTTTTCGACTAAATCAACAAATTGAACAGTGCCGCTCTTTTCTGTCAAAATGACCTTAAATGGATCCCATTCGGCGATCTTTTGTCCAGCACTGATCATACTGTTATCATCAGCTAAAATTACTGCACCATATTCCAACGCACATTCTTCAACTTCACGACCATCTTCGGCAACAATCACGAGTTGTGACTTGCGATTCATAACAACCCATTGATTGTTACGGTTTTTGACGGCGTGAACACCTTTAAATTGAAGCTTGCCGGAGGTACGTGTTTTGAAGGAGGTTGCCTCAACAAGGCCGGTAGCAGTACCACCAACGTGGAACGTTCTCATGGTGAGCTGCGTTCCCGGTTCACCAATTGACTGTGCGGCAATAACCCCAACTGCTGTACCTGCGCACACAAGTGAAAGCGCTGAAAGATCCATGCCGTAACACTGGGTGCAAATGCCGCGTTTGGCTTGGCACGTTAACACCGAGCGCACCGAGACGGCTGAAACTGCAGAATCTCTGATTTTTTCAACAAGAGCATCGTCAACCAAATTACCACGTTGAGCAATAAGCACTCCCGTTACAGGATCTTTAACATCTTCGGCAATGACGCGTCCGTAAACACGATCACACAGTGGTTGAATTATTTCGCCATATTCTTTGAGATCATTGATGACGACATACCCTAAGGTTTGACAGTCGTTCATGGAGACGACGACATCTTGGGCGACATCAACAAGGCGTCGCGTCAAGTACCCAGAGTCTGCGGTTTTTAATGCCGTATCTGCAAGTCCCTTACGCGCACCGTGTGTTGAAACGAAATATTCAAAAACATTCAAACCTTCTTTAAAGTTTGCAATGACCGGTGTTTCCATAATGTCGCCAGATGGTTTGGCCATCAGTCCACGCATACCTGCAAGCTGTCTAATTTGCTGACGTGATCCACGTGCGCCAGAGTCAAGCATCATGAAAACTGGATTGAACGGAATAGCTTTTTTCTCAGCATTCGCAGAAGCTTTGCGATCTTCTTCTTCAAGCACTCCAATCATCTCATTTGCAACATCTTCAGTGGCTCGTGCCCAAATCTGAATGATTTTGTTGTAACGCTCACCATTGGTGATTGCGCCATCAAGATAAAGCTTTTCAGTGCGGCTTACTTCTTCTTGGGATTTCTTGATGATGTTGGTCTTGGTTTGAGGTATCACCAAATTGTCCATGGACAGTGATATTCCGCCAAGTGTTGCATAGCTAAAGCCAAGCTTCTTGATTTTATCGAGTGCCTCGACGGTAGCATCTGCGCCAAATGCTTTATAAACGCGTGCAACAAGTGTGGCCAAATCTTTCTTTTTGACGGCTTTATTTACCCATTCAAAATTAGCATTTTCTGGCAGTGCTTCGTAGAGCAAAATACGACCGACTGTGGTAGTGACCACGTTGCCGGGCTTAAGGCGAACCTTGATCGGTGCCTGAATGTTTACCTGGCCATGTTGATATGCACATATAACTTCAGCGACATTGCCAAAAAAGAGGCCTTCGCCTTGGACGTTTTTACGTCCTTTGGTCATGTAATAAAGACCAAGCACGGTATCCTGAGATGGAATTGCAAGTGGTCTGCCGTTAGCTGGCGTCAAAATGTTTCTTGTTGAAAGCATTAACTTGATAGCCTCGGCGCGTGCCGTTTTGCTCAAGAGTACGTGAACGGCCATTTGGTCACCGTCAAAGTCTGCGTTGAATGCTGCGCAAACAAGAGGGTGAATTTTAATTGCTTTTCCTTCAACCAGTGTAGGAAAAAAAGCCTGGATACTGAGACGGTGCAGTGTTGGTGCACGGTTAAGTAGAACAGGTCGGTCTTTTACGACCTCTTCTAATGCTTCCCATACCTCTGGCGTCATATCTTCGACCATGCGCTTGGCAACACGGAGGTTTGGCGCCAATTCGCGTTTTTGAAGCTCGACATAAATGTATGGCTTGAAGAGTTCAAGAGCCATTATTTTTGGCAATCCGCATTGATGTAACTTGAGTTCAGGGTCAACGACAATGACCGAACGTCCTGAGTAGTCAACGCGTTTACCAAGCAAGTTTTGACGGAAACGACCTTGTTTACCGCGGAGCATTTCGCTTAATGATTTCAGTGGACGTTTGTTAGAACCGCGTACAGGCTGTCCACGTCGGCCATTATCAATAAGGGCGTCAACTGCTTCTTGAAGCATGCGCTTTTCGTTTTTGATAATGACATCAGGAGCCTCAAGTTCAATGAGACGCTTTAAACGAATATTTCGGTTAAGAACACGGCGATAAAGATCATTAAGATCAGAACTGGCAAAGCGACCGCCTTCAAGCGGAACTAACGGACGTAAATCTGGAGGCAATACGGGAAGAACTTCCATGACTATCCACTCTGGGCGGATATTGGCAAGTAGCATACCGGATAAAACTTTGTAGCGTTTGGCAATGCGATGCCTGATAGCTACAGAGGCTGTTTGGGTATACTCTTCCTCGAGTTTACGTACTTCGAAGTTTAGATCCATCATGGAAAGCAGGACACGAATTGCTTCTGCGCCCATGCCAGCCTTAAAAACAATGTCTTCAGGGTTAGCGCTGGCATAGCCTTCGTAATCCTGTCCACTCAGAATAGTTTTTTGCGGATAAGGGGATGACCCTTGGTGTAATACGATGTAGCTATCAAAATAAATGACGCGTTCAAGGTCGCGCACTGTCATATTTAAAAGCAAGCTAAGGTAGCTTGGAATGCCCTTTAAAAACCAAATATGGCATACAGGAGAAACGAGGTTGATGTGCCCCATACGTTCGCGACGTACACGGGCCTGAATAACTTCAACACCGCATTTCTCGCAGGTAACGCCGCGATGCTTCATGCGCTTATATTTACCGCAGTTACATTCCCAGTCCTTGACGGGACCAAAAATGCGTGCGCAAAAAAGACCATCGCGTTCTGGCTTAAGCGTACGATAGTTAATGGTTTCTATTTTTTTTACTTCGCCATAAGACAGAGAGCGTATTTTTTCAGGCGATGCGATACTGATTCGCATCGCATTAAACTGCGTCGTATTGAGATATTCGCGGAAACGGTCGAGCATCCTATTATTCACTGATCTGCTCCTTGCTTGTCTTGAATAGATCAACTTGCAACCCTAAGCTTTGTAGCTCCTTAACAAGAACGTTGAATGACTCAGGGATGCCAGGTTCTGGAACCTCTTCACCACGGACCAAGGCTTCGTATGCCTTGATACGACCATTAACGTCGTCCGATTTGATGGTGAGCATTTCCTGTAACGTATAAGCAGCTCCATAGGCGTACAAAGCCCAGACTTCCATCTCACCTAATCGTTGGCCACCAAACTGCGCCTTACCACCAAGTGGTTGTTGCGTAATAAGCGAGTATGGGCCAACAGAACGAGCATGCAATTTGTCATCGGCCAAGTGGTTTAATTTCATCATGTATATATATCCGACGGTGACAGGTTGGTCGAACGAAAGTCCTGAGCGACCGTCATAAAGTTTGTAGGTTCCCGTAGTTGAAAGATTCAACTCTTTCAGCAAAGGTTGTATTTCTTGAGCGTAATCAGCTCCATCAAACACCGGCGTATTAAATGCTAGGCCGGTATCGATAGTTTTATGAGCAAGCTCAGTAATAGAATCTTTACCGTAGGTCTTTTCCATCTCAGTAATGAGCGGAGAACCATAGTATTTGGCCAAATAAGATTTAATTTCTTGATAAGAAAGATCTTGTATCTTTTCAGCAAGTTGTCGGCTTATTTCCTTGCTTGCCATGCCAAGCATAGTTTCAAGGATCTGTCCGACGTTCATACGGCCAGGAACACCGAGCGGATTAAGAACGATATCAACGGGACGACCATCTTCCATGTAAGGCATATCTTCAGTATTAACAATACGTGAGACAACGCCCTTATTACCATGGCGGCCTGCCATTTTGTCGCCGACTGAAAGACGGCGTTTAGTTGCGACATATACTTTAATCATTTTGATAACGCCAGAAGGAAGTTCGTCGCCTTTACGTAATTGTGCAATGCGATCTTCCTTTAGTGCGGTCAAAACGTGAATTTGATTAGTGAGTATTTCTTTATAGCTTCTGATTTTTGTATCAATTTCTTTGTTATTGGTGGTTATGTTAAGAAATTTTTCAATATCATCAGCTAATGAAATTTTGCCTACTTTATGATCCTTAATTAAAGCAATAACGCGCTCTTTGATGCCTTTTTGAAGAATCGATAGATGATAGACAAAGTTTTCTTCAATCTTTTGTGTTTCTCGTTGAACTATTTCTCGATAACGCTTGTCTTTTCTGATACCACTGCGTGAAAAGACTTTAACATCAACAATAGTGGCCTCGACTCCAGGCGGAACACGTAATGAGGTATCACGAACTTCACGTGATTTTTCACCAAAAATGGCGCGCAGCAACTTTTCTTCCGGTGAAACTTGGACGTCACCTTTGAGCGTTACCTTGCCGACAAGAATGTCACCCGGTTTAACACGGGTACCAATTTTGACAATGCCGTCTTCATCGAGCGCAACAAGATCTTTTTCAGGAATATTTGGGATATCGCGAGTAATTTCTTCTGCGCCCAATTTCGTTTCACGGGCCTCGACAATAAATTCCTCAACGTGTACGGATGAAAAGATATCATCTGCGACTAAGCGCTTACTGACGACGATAGCGTCCTCAAAATTGTATCCCTGCCATGGCATAAAAGCGACAAGTACGTTGCTGCCCAGTGCGAGCTCGCCATTGTTAGTGGCTGATCCGCAGGCAAGAAGGTTACCTTTTTTGATAACATCGCCAACAGAAACAATCGGATTAAAGTGTATCCACGTGTTGTGACTTGATCGAGCAAATTTCTTGAGGTAGTAAACATCAACAGGTCGTGAAAGCCATTCAGCCTCACTTATTTCTTCATCAAGAATTCGAATGACGATTTTTTCTGCTGAAACATAAACCACTGTTCCCGCTGTGCGTGCACTTACAACGGCGCCTTCAAGAGATCCCAATTCACGCTCAAGACCTGTTCCTACAACCGGTGCTTGGCACTTGATCAGAGGAACGGCTTGTCGCTGCATGTTTGATCCCATGAGCGCTCTGTTTGCGTCGTCGTGCTCAAGGAACGGAATCAACGCTGTCGGTACGGAGAAAATTTGCTTCGGAGATGCGTCGATATATGTTACGTCTTCAACATTGGTACTCAGAATATTGCCATCCTCACGCACAAGAACTTTAGGTCCTGTGAGATGGCGTGAGGCGTCAACTGGAGTTGTTGATTGTGCGATCTTTTGACCTAACTCTTCGAAAGCATCAAGATATTGCACTTCATCGTTTACAAGCGTTTTTTGTACTGGATGATACGGCGTTTCGATAAATCCGAGTTCATTGACACGTGCATAAGTCGAAAGCGATGAAATCAAACCAATATTTTGTCCTTCGGGAGTTTCAATAGGACAAATTCTTCCATAGTGCGAAGTATGAACGTCACGAACTTCAAATGTTGCGCGTTCTCGCGTAATACCACCGGGACCAAGGGCTGAAAGGCGGCGTTTGTGTGCCATTTCGGCAAGTGGATTTGTTTGATCCATAAATTGTGAAAGTTGTCCTGTGCCAAAGAATTCACGTAAGACTGCGGCAAGAGGGCGTACATTGAGAAAGTCATACGGCATTAAGGAAGCGTAATTCTCTTGAAGCCTAAAACGTTCCTTAACAATGCGCTCAATGCGTGCAAAACCAATATAAAGCTGGTTCTGAAGGAGTTCGCCGACAAGTCGGACGCAACGATTTCCCAAATGATCGATATCATCAAGTTCACCTTCGCCACATTCTTTAAGGCCAACCAGATACTTGAGGGTGGCAATGATGTCTTCTTTGGTTAAGCTGGTATTTTTTTCGCTGATTGATAAGCCAAGCTTACGATTTGTGCGAATACGGCCAACAATAGTGAGATCGTAAAAGCGTGGATTAAAAAAGAGGTTGTTGACATACTCTTCCATGACCTTGATGGTTGGAATGTCACCAGGCTTCAGCTTGACATAAATTTCTTTAAGCGCTTCTTCTCTGGATGAAGCATCATCATGAGAAAAGGTAAGTGCCATAGTTGGTTGTACGGCATGGCCTGACGATTGAATCAATTTAAAAGAAATGCCAGCGCATGCTTCCAACTGCTCTATAATTTCTTCGGTAAGTTCATCACCTAGAGAAGCGATGACTTCGCCTGTTTTTGGAAGAATAATATCCTGAGCAACGATACGACCCACAAGGCTACTCTTACGAATAAGAAGGTTCTTAATGCCTTCTTTTGCAAGTTTTTCCAGATGAATTTTGTTGAGACGTTGCCCAACACTAAATTTCTCTTCTAACTCCTTGGGGAGCGATCCAGCTTCAAGTCGCTGTCCAACAAGGTCAGCATTTATTTTGCGGCTAAATTTACCATCACGAGCGTCGATGGTGTCAAAGTTATAGAAAAGAGAGAGAATAGAGTTCTTTTCAACGCCAATAGCTTGCAAGAATGTTGTGGCAAGCATTTTTTTCTTTTTATCGATACGGACGTAAATGAGGTCGTTGTGATCAAACTCAAAATCCAACCAAGAACCTCTGCCCGGAATTAAACGGGCAATGTGATAAGGCTGTCCGCGGAAATCCTTTGTTTTCTTGCTGAGCGTGAACATAACGCCCGGAGCGCGGTGAATTTGGCTTACAACGACGCGGTCAACGCCGTTAATAAGAAAGGTTCCCTGGCTTCCCAAATAAAAAGTGCCGTTATTGTCTTCATAAAGGTCAACCATAACGGGAAGATCACAAAAGAACACGTCTTGTTCTTTAATATCGCGAACAATTTTTTGTGATGTTTTTGGATCAATGTCCCAGCTGATGAGTTGCATCTTTACCTTGAGAGGCAACGAGAATGTTCGTCCGCTGTAACGGCATTCATCAACAGTGGCAGGGACTTTTATTGATACTCGTGAAAAGCATCTTTTACAATGAATATAAGCAGCATTTGGTTCTTTGCAGTGGGGACACATTTTCCCTTTTGCAAGACGACCACAGCCACTTTTTTTACAAGAGCAAGCCCATTTATAACGGTTTTGAATTCCCGTCAATTGTCCACAGATACACGCCCAATCCCCAAGTTCATAACTGACATATTCAAGAGAGATGCGTTCATTGTGTTCAATGGGAAATGTATCACGAAATACTTTCTCGAGCCCTATATGTTCCCTTTCTGATGGAACACAATCGAGCTGCACAAAGTCATTGAATGACTTCGATTGCACCTCAATGAGGTTTGGCAGAGAAACAACCTCTTTGATTTTGCCAAAAGATTTTCGTATAAGACCTTTACCTCTATCAAACACAGACATTCAACTGCTCCCGTCGCGTAAACACATCTTTTCTAAGAAACCAAATGGATACCGTTCAAAGCACGCTTAAAAACGGTACCCATTAACAAATTTCGTGTTTGAGCGGCGCCTTAGGAAAGTTCAACCTTGGCACCAGCTGCTTCTAATTCTTTTTTGATCTTTTGTGCTTCTTCTTTTGGTGAGGCTTCTGTTATGACAAAAGGGGTATTTTCAACCGCTTCTTTTGCCGCGCCCAAAGCAAGTGATGTAACAGCACGAAGAGCCTTAATGACGTTAATTTTGCTTGCGCCAGCTTCTTGAAGAGTAACTTTGTATTCGTTTTTTTCCTCAGCGGCGGCTGCTGCAGGTGCTGCTGCTGCGGCTGGGGCTGCTGCTGCAACGGGGGCGGCAGCTGAAACACCGAATGTTTCTTCAAGAGATTTGATAAGTTCAGCAAGCTCCATAACGGTCATTTTTTTTATTTCATCGACAAGTTTTAATGACATAGAAATAACTCCTTATAACCAACAGCGTTTAATTACGTTTATTTTATTCAAAAACTCTATTTACTTTTTGTTAGAGTCCCCCGGAAATAAAGGCAAATAATGCTCAATCTATCACAATTTTGCATGTCTGCCTACTAAATTCCGGCTTGTTTTTTCTCGATTTCCTTAAGGACAAAGACCAAACGAGCAATAAGCAGATATAAAATGCGTACTGTAGCGGTCATTGGCGCCTGCATAGTGCCTAACAATTGAGCAATAAGTACGTCTCGCGATGGAAGTGAAGCAAGAAAACTAAGTTCTTGGCTACCAAGCATGCGAGCTTCGTAGAGCCCAGCGATTACCTTCAGTGACTGGTTTTCTTTTGCAAAATCAATAAGCTGCTTTGCAGTGCCTGAAATATTGTCTTTAGTAAAAACAAGACCAACCTGATCCTTAAAGGATTCTGAGAAAGTTTGTGCTCCGTCAATAGATTGGGCCGCCTTTTGCATCAAAGTAGCTTTAGCCACTTGAAGTCTACTCCCGCCTGCGCGTAGATTTCTGCGCAACTGTTGTAGCGATGCAACTGAAAGACCCTGGTATTTAACCAAAAACGTTGCTTGCGCATCGGACATCATCTGACGAAGTTCAGCGACGACTTGTTCTTTTTGTTGCCGATTCATGAATTTTTCCTCGTGCTTTTAAGCTTACGCAGCTTCATCAGGGTTGACCGAAATGCCAACGCCCATCGTTGATGAGAGAACTATTCTTTTGATGAATTTACCTTTTGCTGTCGGTGGCCTTGTGTTGCGCAGTGCCTGAACCAATGTGGTAAGATTTTCAGTAAGCTTATCTGCGCCAAAAGAAATCTTGCCAAATGGTGCATGAACGACGCCGCCTTTATCATTTCTGAATGAGACGCGACCTTTTTTGAGGTCTGCTACAATACCCGCGATATCAAAAGTAACCGTGCCGACCTTCTTATTTGGGAGCAAGCCACGAGGGCCAAGCAGTTTAGCAACACGACCAACCAAACCCATAAGATCTGGGGTAGCAACTGCTGCTTCAAAATCGCACCAGCCGCCCTCAATCTTTGCTACAAAGTCTTCGGCTCCAATATAATCAGCGCCGGCTTTTTTTGCCTGTTCTTCGTATTCGCCCTTGGCAAATACCAAAACACGCATTTTTTTACCCGTGCCATGTGGGAGTAATACCGAGCCACGAACGGTTTGTTCGCCCTTAGCGGCATCAATACCCAAAATAATGTCTGCGTCAACAGATTCATCAAATTTTGCATGGGCATTTTTTACGACAAAATCCAAAGCGCTTTTCCAGGAAACAATTTTTGCTTCCTCCAGCTTCTCTTTGGCTTCTATATGTTTTTTTCCTAGTTTGCTCATTGCACGTCCATTTATTACTGTCTTTGAAAGTTTCAATCGACAACCGAAAGTCCCATGCTTCGTGCACTTCCAGCAACTATCTTCTTCGCTGCTTCCAAGTCCACTGCATTCAAATCAGGCATTTTAACCTTGGCAATTTCCTCGATGTCTTTCCATTTAATCGATCCTGCTGTTTCTTTGCCTGGATTTTTTGCGCCGGATTGAATGTTTGCTTTTTTGCGCAGCAATTCAGAAACGGGTGGAGTTTTGAGAATAAAATCAAAACTCTTATCGGTATAAATGGTAATGAGAACAGGTACCGTTTCGCCCTTGCGGTTGGCTGTTGCAGCATTGAATTTCTTGCAAAAGTCCATGAGATTAACTTGGTGCTGACCAAGCATCGAACCAACTGGTGGTGCAGGAGTGGCTGATCCACCATGGAGTTGAAGTTTTACTTTGGCTTTGATTTTTTTAGACATAGCGTTACCTAAATGTTATTTCTTGACCTGATCGAAACCCAGTTCTACGGGAGTCATGCGTCCAAAAATACTGACCATAACGGTGAGCTTTTCTCGCTCTTCGTCGACCTTATCAATAATGCCAACGAATCCCGCAAAAGGCCCCTGTGAAATGTGAACTTCGTTCCCAACAACAAAGGGAGCTTTCTCGTGAGGAACAGCAAGTTTACCTGACATCTGGGCAAAGATGCGATCGACTTCTTTATCGGACAACGGGACTGGGACTTCACCGCCCAAGAAGCGTGTCACGCGTGCCGTCGAAGAAACAAGCCGATATGCATCGCCTGTCATCTCCATTTGAATAAGGAGATAACCTGGGAAAATTTTTTCTTTTTTGGTTTTATCGTCGGAAAAAAATGAAACAGTTTCGCCTGCAGGCAATAAAACTTCACCGAAGATATCTTGCATGCTCTCTTCGATTATCCGTTTCTCGAGGTCCTTTTTGACGATATCTTCAAAACCGGTATAGACCTGAACTACGTACCAACGTTTCATTGTTCAACCAACCACGTAAAAATTTTGAGAACCCTTATTAAAAGCGCGTTACATGTTTGATGAAAGCAGTAAAAACTGCGTCCATACAACCAAGAATCACAGCAAACACCACCACCAATATGCAGACAATAATAGCCGAGCCGATAAGTTCATCTTGTGTCGGCCACGTTACTTTTTTTAATTCAGCCTTCACTTCATTGAGAAAGGCGATTGCTTTATTCATCTTAATAAACCCCGCACGACTTTGGCGTTTGTGTTCACTGGCAGGCCAGGAGGGATTCGAACCCCCAACCCGCGGATTTGGAGTCCGCCGCTCTACCAATTAGAGCTACTGGCCTTCCTCTTCATTATTTCGTCTCTTTGTGAGTGGAATGCTTGCGACATTTAGCACAAAATTTGCTAAGGGCAAGCTTCCCGAATTCTCTTTTTTTGGATACTTTTTTGCTGTAGTTTTTCATCCCACAGCCTTCACATTCTAGATGAATGATCGTTCTCTCTTTTGCCATATTCTCAAGCTCTCTTTTGTATAACCCGTTGGGTGTGGAGCCCGCGACCGGGTTTGAACCGGTGACCTCTCCCTTACCAAGGAAGTGCTCTACCAACTGAGCTACGTGGGCACCTACGTTCGTTGCTTCTTTTCTAAAAATAACGCCCCATTACAAAGGGGCGACGAGCACAGTATAAAGACTTTCAGTGGAGCTGGCAACTGGACTCGAACCAGCGACCTGCTGATTACAAATCAGCTGCTCTACCAACTGAGCTATGCCAGCACATCCTGTGGAGCGGGAAACGGGTCTCGAACCCGCAACCTTCAGCTTGGAAGGCTGACGCTCTAGCCAATTGAGCTATTCCCGCAACCGTTCGTTTTTTTCATTTTTCGCTCGAGGCTTATTCATGATGGTGGGGAGGACAGGATTCGAACCTGTGAAGGCTGTGCCAGCGGATTTACAGTCCGCCCCCTTTGACCGCTCGGGAACCTCCCCTACAAGCGCGTTTTTTCAAAAAAATTAATCAACCAGCTCAGCATAAAGAGAACGGCAATTTTTTCAATATTTTTGTACGGCCCTTATGCATTTTGTGGGGAAATATGCAAAATTCTTTGCTCTTGGTCGGTTGAATCGAGTGCCAGGCTTATGCGGCGCACGCTTTTTTTGAGCTCGCGTTCTTTGAGGAGATGGTCAATAACATCTGGCCACTCAATAAGAATAACAGCGTCTTGGTGAAGGTATTCATCAAATCCTGCCTGAAGAAATTCATGGATTGTTGTGATGCGATAAAGGTCAAAGTGATAAAATACGCGTTCATGCTCGCCCTGATACATATTGAAGTAACCGAATGTCGGACTAGTAACCGTTTCTTTAACCCCGCATTGTCGTAAAAGTTCCTTAATAAGCGTTGTCTTGCCGGCGCCAAGTGGTCCAACAAAGGTTAAAATACGATATCGTTCGAGGAGTGGTATAAGCGATGTGCTGACGATGTTGGCACATTCGGAGCGATGAAATTTCATGGTCAAAACCGTTTTTTTAACTAAGTTTTTTAATTTTTGCCTGAATGCGGCGTTCTTTCTTGGTTAAATTGTGAGCCGGGCTCTGGCGTGAGTGGCGAACGTCATTATCGTTTGGTTTAACGCTCACCATTTCAATGCTTGATTGCTCCATAAGTATATCAAGGGCTTCAGGGCTAAGCGAGTGAGTGGGGGATTCATTATCATCCAGCATGATAGGGTCATATTTTTCTATAGTTGTTTCAGTTGCTTGTGGGGAGGGTAGCTCAATTAAACTATCATGAAGGATGCGATAGAATTCATCGCTCCCCAGTGAATCAACGCCCATTTGCTGGCAGGCCTCACGAATTTCCCGATCCCGCGTGATGACCAGAATCTCTTTGTTGCGGTTATTTTCAACGTAACTCAAAATCCATGCGTCTGCCGTGCTTTTGGTACCGGAGTACATAATGACGATATCCGACTTAATGCTTCTGGATGCATGAGAAAATGGCCCTGCGTCGAATACGACAATTATCTCCTGGATCGTTGCCGTTTTTTTTCTTTTGTAGAAAGCCAATTGGCGGATAAAGGCTGCCTTTTGTTTATCAAGGTTATTTTTAAGACCAGGAAATAACTGTTTAAGAACATTGTATCCGTCGATTATGAGTATCATGGATAAGTTCCTGATATAGCGGGACCCTTTCTTACCTTAACAAAGCACTATCTTACTACAACGTCGTTGTAAAAAGGCATTTTTTAAGCTACCTTCGTAAAAAGTGTTGATAAATTCAGTGCGTTGATATGCGGTGGGGATGAGCATGTCTCAGCTCGTGCAGTTACGTCATAAAATTCGTTCTATTCAAACGACCAAAAAAATTACTCATGCCGTGCGCCTAATTTCGATGTCACTCTACGGCAAACTCGAGAAAATCAATCGACCTCTTGAAAATTATACTGATCACACTCAAGAGCTCTTTCTTGAGATGCTCCAACAAGCGCCTGAGACCTGGCGCAGTGAATTGCTTTTCCCTGACGACCTTCTTGATAGCCGGCCTCTCTATATTGTAATAGGCACCTCAAAAGGTTTATGTGGTGGGCTCAATTCAAATATGTTTAAATTTTTAGGTACTTCATTAACTATCGAAAAGCATCAAGCACCGGCATTTATAGCTGTTGGGTTGAGGGCTATTGCTGCTCTTAAAGAAAAAAAATTGGGGGAGTTGGTGTGTAGCTACGCCGATCTCAACTCAAATAATTTTCTTGCCGTTGCGGACGATATAATTGGAAGAATTGTTGAAGCCCCCATTCGGTATTCTTCAGTAACTTTTTATCATAATATCGCCAAATCTTTTTTCGTTCAGATGCCCAAAAAATCGACGCTTATTCCTGTTTCACACGATAGCCTCATGCCCTCTACCACATCGAGCGATACAGATGTTATCTGGGAGCAGAATAAAGCAACAATATTAGATTATCTTTCAGTATGCTACTTGCGTTGTGCAATTACGCATATTCTCTTTGAGTCTTTGCGCGCAGAACATGCGGCTCGCTTTTTGGCCATGGAAAATTCGAACAACAATGCTGAAAAGTATCTCGATCGCTTGACGTTACTGTTTAATAAGACGCGTCAGGCGTCAATTACGAGGGAAGTGTCGGAGTTATCTGCAAGCTTTCCTGCACGTTAATTGCATCATCAACAAGTTCAATTGAAGCTCCCAAAAGAGCTAATTTGTTTTCCAACTGATCAAAGCCACGTTGCCAGTGGTGGACACCAGTTATTCTGGTTTGTTCAAAAGCAACTAATCCCGCCAATGCGAGTGCGCATGATGCACGGATATCTGATGCAATAACGTCTTTGCCATAGAGCGCTTCAACGCCTCTGACGGTTGCTTTAGAACCCATTACTGCTATCTGAGCCCCCATCTTGCCGAGTTCTTGCACATGGAGCATACGGTTTTCATACACCGTTTCTTCGACAGTACTTGTTCCTTCGGCTACGCATAGTGCCGCCATCATAAGCGGTTGAAGATCTGTTGGAAATCCTGGGTAAGGACATGTTTTAAAAGAAATTGCACGTGAACGACGAGTTGCCTTTAAGGTTATTCCCGGTGCAAGCGACAACCTATGCGGATCGATCTGGGTGGTGATGGTATGGCCCATCTCAGTAAGCTTTTCAAGAAATATATCAAGGTGATCTGGCCGTGCATTGGCGACGGTGACGGTGCCACCGGTCATTGCTGCAGCAACCAAAATAGCTCCGGCTTCTAATCGGTCTGGCACTACGGTATGCACCACCGGTTTGAGGCGGGTTACGCCTTCGACCATAATGGTCGCTCCGGGAAGGATATCGATATGTGCGCCCATTTTTCTGAGGACATCAATAAGATCAAATATTTCTGGTTCGAGTGCGGCGTTAATGATGGCAACGTGTCCTTTGTGAAGACATGCAAACATCATGAGATTTTCAGTTGCCCCAACGCTTGGGTACTCAAGTACAATGCGTGTATAGGTGACATCTTGGGGCGTTTGAGGAAGTTGCGCTTCGACAAATGGATCTTTTCTACTGATCGTTGCGCCCATCTTCTTGAATCCATTGAGATGGTAATTGATAGGGCGTTGGCCAATAAGGTCGCCGCCGGGAACTGCAACGCGTGCTTTGCCGAAACGAGCAAGAAGTGGTCCCATAACTAAAATTGAGGCGCGCATTTTATTCATAATGTCGGGACGAACTTCATAGCGGCAGATGCCAAACGTGTCGATGGTGAGCTTTTTGTTGCTGATGTCAAAGGTGACATTGGCGCCGAGTTCTTGGAGTAACTGGATCATAAGCCGGACGTCGGCATTGTTGGGGACATTTTCAAGTATTGAAACGCCCTCGGTCAATATGAGCGAAGTGATAAGAACGAGTACTGCATTTTTTGCCCCATACACATCAACCACGCCCTGCAAGGGTTGTGATTTTTTAACAAGCACATATCCAGCGGTCATAAAGATCCTTATTAAAGTCATCACATTCTTCGACGGGTGTGATAATATCATTAAATCCTGATAAAAGAAAATAGGCACAAGAACCATAAGGGCTTGTCCTCATGAACAAACAGAAAAAAATTATATGCATTATTCCAGCGCGTTTAGATTCGGTACGTTTTCCTCGCAAAGTCATTGCACCACTCAAAGGGCGTCCGCTTCTTGCCTGGGTGTGGGATGCGGTAACACGATGCACGCTTTTTGACGAAGTTTTTTTTGCCATCGATTCGCATGAGTCGGCTGCAGTGATTGAGGATTTTGGTGGTCGCTATGTAATGACGAGCCCAACGTGCAAATCTGGTACTGACCGACTTGTTGAGTTGTGTGTATCGGGCAAACTCACCGCTGACATCTGGGTGAATTGGCAAGGTGATGAGCCATTTGTCAATGAATCGATGGTTGCGACGTTGCTTCAAACAAGCACGCAAGATGACCAGGATATGTGGACACTAAAAAAATTGATTACCGATCCCAATGATATTCATTCATCAAAAATTGCTAAAGTTGTTTGCGATTCACGTGGACAGGCGATCTACTTTTCGCGCGCACCGATTCCTTTTTTTCGTGATGAACATGATCCCATCAAACTTGTTGCAAAAGAAACGTATTACAAGCATGTAGGGCTCTATGCCTACACTGCATCGGCATTGAATAAAATTGCTGTAATGGGAAAAAGTATTTTGGAAGATGCCGAAAAACTTGAGCAGTTACGTTTTCTTGAGCACGGCCTGCGCATTCAAGTACACGAGACGACACATGATGTGTTTGGTATCGATACCCCTGAAGATTTATTACGTGCCGAACGGCGTATTGCTAACGTCTAAAAGTTAATCTCTCTTGACTTTGCCTGACTATTTGCTAAATTCGCACGCTATTTTCAGCGTTAAATAATTTCGACTTGTGTATGGCTTTTTTGGCGGTGAACATCATGGTGAAAAACATAGTTAGGCTTCTTACTCTTTTTTGCGGCGCATTAATTTTTCCTGCGTTGTGCTATGAACCCTGCGATAGCGCGTTACAGAAATCGTTGCAAACTTTTTATGACAAATGCATGCAGCGAGGGTACCTTGCCGATGTGCATCGTGGGCAAGCTCATATTACATTTGCCCGACTGGCACACAACGAAGATGATGGCCTTGCAGCATTGCACTTAATTGAGTGGCTTGAAAAACAACATGATGTTAACAGTGTGCTCTTACTTTCGGCAATTAATGAGCTCTGTACCATCAAATTTACGCAGATCATGAATAATCTTGATGGCGCAAAGGATCGTGAGGCGCTGATTGAAAAATTCCAGCATCTTGCCGATACGGAAGTGGAAATACAGGGGGTTGCCTATAAGCCATTTCAAACGATAATGAGCAAAATGTTTTTGACGATTGCTATTGTTAACGCCAAAAAATTAAAATATGAACAAAAGAAAGAGGCGTTGGTATTTGTTCTCAACAAAATTAGAAAAGAAATGCTTGCGATTAATAGCAAGTTAGGCGAGAACAAAGTCCAAGACAGTGGAATACGGGAGTTTGTTGTGGCGCTTGAAGTGTATGCGGTGCGTATGCCTGTTGTTAACAAAGGAAAGAGCTTTTTATTTTCTCCTGCGGTAATAATGAGCGTATTGCTGCTTGTGATCATTGTTGCGGTGATTGTGGTAATTTATTTCTGCCCTCAGCTTACCGATAAAGTTATGAAGTATCTTGATGAGCATATTGTCCAGCGACTTGTGAAAGTGGCTACGGATGCTTATAAAAAATTTGTTGATGAGGTTGCGCATGCTACGGCAGCGAATTTGTCGTTCCCTTTGCGTAGAGCATTTTTTTCTGGTGCTGCGATAGAGGGTCAATTGGTAGCAGGAGTAGTCCCGCAGCCTGCAGCTCCTTCAGCCCAAGTTCCAGTTGGAGCTCCATCAGCTTTGGCTCAAGCACGAAATCTAGCTCACGTTCCAGCAGTTGGGCCAAGCCAACCTTCGCAACCAGCTCAAATTCGGCAACATCGTGTCCAACTGCAATCGGCGATGGTGCCTCCTCAAGGGCCAAGTCAAGGCAGCCAGCCATCCGCAATGGCTCGTGTTGGTAACTTTTTTAGAGGGCTTGGTGATTTGGTTGGGGCTCCTCAAGATGACAACGGTAGTGCACTCCCAGTCGACCCATTAGGGGTTGGTGCTTATTAGAAAGCTTTTTTATGATGAAAAAAATCGCTTGTTGTGTGACACTGTTTTTTCATTTGGGAATGGTATCTGCTTCTTTGGGTGATCCACGTGATGTGGCGATTCAAAAGGCGGTACAAACTTTTTATGACAAGTGTGTGCAGGCGGGGTGCTTTTCGGGCTTAACACTTCATCAAAATCATATCGATTTTACGCGATTTGCGCAGACAGTTGATGATGGCTTTGCGGTATTGCAATTAATCGAGTGGCTTGAAAAACAACATGACGATAAGAGTATTGTACTGCTTGCGGCGCTTAATGAACTTTGTTATCTCAAGCTTGTGCATTTTGTAAGTTTATTTGAGTGTCCTGGACACGATGCGCTGGTAATCGAAAAGCTTCACTACCTCGCAAATAAAGAAGTAGCGGTTGATGGGGCGAAGCAAAAACCGTTTTTGACGTCGCTGGGCAAGATTTGTTTGACCATTGCTGTTATCAACGCAAAAAAATTGAAACATGAGCGGAAAAAAGAATTTCTTGCACTTGCGTTGGATAAAATCGAAAACGATATGCTCAAAATTAACAGAGGGTTGGGAGTTGGTAGTGTTCGTGAAGATGAAATAAGAGAGCTTTGTGCAGCGCTTGAGGTTTATGCGGTACGAGTTACTGTTGCTGGTGTGAATTGGTTGAAGATTTCAGTTTTGGTGACGTTGGCTATTGTTATTATCTATTTTTTCGCGCCGATGATTGTTGATAAACTGGTAACATTCTTTGGCGAACATGTTATTCGTCCTATAATTGGTAATAGCACGAGCGACATCCAACGATCAATTCATATCTTACGTGCTGATGCACATGCGCAAATTGCACAAGTTTTGATAAACATTGCTCATCGGTTTACGCCTCTTATACGCAATCGTATATTTGCTGATAATGGTCGCTATCAAGTTCCTGATGCCAGAGGAGAACAGCGTCCTGATTGGTTAGAGGATGGGATACCAAGGTAAATTTTTTGAAGCCTGTTATACTGACCGCGTTTAGAACATTCAAAAAAATTATTTTTCTGGGTGATGAGATGAATAAATTTTCCGAAAAGGGGAAACGCGGAAGGTTGGAGGTTGTTGCCGGATCGATGTTCTCAGGCAAAACAGAAGAGCTTATGCGACGCCTGAAACGTGCAGAGTATGCCAAGCAACGCGTTTTAACCATCAAGCATCACATCGATAAACGTTATAGCCAAGTTCCGACGTGCATTGTTTCGCATGAAGGACGAGAGCGCTTCGCTTTTGTCATAGCGGACGGGGCGAGTGGTTTTGAAAAAATTCTAGAACTTTCCCGTAGTGACGTTGATGTTATTGGTCTCGATGAGGTTCAGTTTTTTAGCACTCCCATCATTAGTGTGATTGAGCAGCTGGTTGAAAGTGGCAAACGTGTAATCGCTGCAGGCCTTGATCTTGATTTCCGAGGCGAACCATTCAGCGTTATGCCAACGCTGCTGGCCCTTGCCGATGAAGTGACCAAGCTTAAAGCTATCTGTGTGATATGTGGTAGCGACGCGCATCATACGCAGCGCATTATCAATGGTCTTCCGGCAAAATATGATGACCCGCTTATTTTGGTCGGTGCGGCCGAGTGTTATGAAGCTCGTTGCCGTAACTGCTTTGTTATGGAAAAGCCAAAATGTGGGGTGGTGGCAGGGAGTGCCCAAGCAATGGCTACGAGCGGTGAGTGTGTCTAAAACAAAAACATCTTTTACCTGTACCAATTGTGGCTACCTAAGTATCAAATGGGTTGGCTGTTGCCCCGGTTGCAATGAATGGAACAGCTTAGTAGAGCAGCAGACAGCGCCACTCGCACGGGGTTCATTTGGAGGCAGTGCAAAGTCCGGAGATATCGCCCAACTTGTGCCGCTTTCGCAGATCTCATTAACACCCCAAAAACGTATGGTTACCGGCATTCGTGAGTGGGACACTGTGCTTGGCGGGGGGATTCTTCCGGGCTCATTCATTATTTTGACCGGTGATCCTGGTATTGGAAAATCAACACTCTTGTTACAAGTTGCCGATGCTATTGCCGCCGATCGCAAAGTTTTCTATTTCTCATCAGAAGAATCACTTGAGCAGGTTAAGGGACGAGCGTTGCGGCTAGGGATTGGAAACGAGAATTTATTGTTCTCAGATCAGGCAAGTCTTGAGACCATTGTGGCAACAGCCCAACAGGCAAAGCCAGCGCTTTTGGTAGTAGATTCAATTCAGAACTGTCATCTTTCTGCAGAATCCCACGCGATTCCTGGCACGGTTGCACAATTGCGCGAATCGGCTTTCCATCTCATGCGCCTGGCCAAAGAAAATGATATCGCCGTGCTCATTACCGGACATATCACCAAAGAAGGCGAGATGGCAGGCCCCAAGGTGCTTGAACATATGGTCGATGCAGTCTTTTATCTTCAGGCGGAAGACCGTTGGCACACGCGTATTTTGCGCTCGGTCAAAAATCGCTTTGGCACCATTAATGAAGTTGGATTTTTTGAAATGCATGAAAAGGGGTTGGTTGAAGTTGCCAATGTGAACCAACAATTTTTGAATGAAGCGTCTGGTGTTGCAGGAGCGGCGTTGGTGTGTTGCATGGAGGGTTCTCGTCCCATTTTGTCGGAGTTACAAGCCCTTGTGGTGGCGTCAAAGTTTGGTATTCCCCAACGGGTGGTGGCGGGTCTTGACCCCAAACGGGTCGTGCTTATAGCTGCAATTTTAGAAAAGTATCTTCAGATTCGGTTCAGCGCGCATGATATCTTTTTTAAAATCAGTGGGGGATTTAAAATTCGTGAATCATCGTCTGACTTGGGAATAGCATTGGCACTACTTTCGAGCTATTTTCAACAGCCGTTGCCGTCACGATCGGTTGCCTTGGGCGAAATTAGTTTGACCGGGCAGATTAAATCGGTTAATCAGATTGCCGCCTGCATCAAAGAGATTGAAAAGTTTGGACTTGAACGCGCCTTTGTTGCGCACAATCAGTTTGTCAAAGCCAATTGTACGACGGTGGGGTTCAAAAATATTTACGATTTGCTGCAGCTGTTTCCTGAGGAAAAGTGAGGCTGCAAACTAGTTCCTGGCTGTCGCGTCCCGTGCTTTTACGAGGCGTGCAGCTAGCCAGAATTTTCTGTTAAGCGCTGCGCGCATTTCGCTATATCGTATTCGTTCTATATCTGACGTGGTGACATTTCTTATCTGCGCGTTGATCAGGAGCAAAATCTCCTGCGATGATGTTGAAGAGAGCAATCTTCGTTCAGCGAGCATGAACAAAAATGGTTTTTCCAATTCATCATCAATAGATTTTTTCATAATTATCGTAGTCGCAAATTTATTGCCGATTTCATATAAAATGTCGAGTGGAAGATCATCACGCACAATTTCAAAAAATCGTTTTTTGGATTGAACGTTGGCATTGTAGCCATTCAACAACGTTATGGCATCTATCGTCGTATTAACAAGTTTGGTGAGCCATAAAGGTATATTGATGAGGAGATGATCGTTTACAATGCGGGGAACAGAGTCTGAGGTTTTAATGTGGTCGACGAGTTGCTTAATAACCGTAAGAGCAGTATCAAGCTTTGACGCCAGCAATTGGTTGCCGCTGCTTTTTATGCCATCTTGCAACGCATCTGTGATGACAGGATCGGGAGAATTTATCACAGCCTCGATGAGGAGCTTTTGAAGCCTTTCACGGCGTTGTATCTGCATCATATTTATTTTTGTGATGGCATCTTGAATTTGCTTCTTCCAATCGTGGAACGGTAGCAATATGTCTTGTAAGGCTTGTATCTGTGTATCTACTCGATTGTTGAAATCTTCCTCAGCGTCATCTTTTTCTTGCTGCGTATCTTTTTCGTGCTGCGCAAGATAGCGGTCTCGATCGTGATCCATCTGCTCAAGCTGCTGCAGTATGGTCTGGATATTACTTTTTGCGTTTTTTAGGCTTTCACGGAGACCTGCGTATGCGCGTATTCCCTCCAGGTCATTTTCTGTCCCAGCAGGGAGTGGCGTGAGCAAACCTACAATCCCTGGGATATTCATGAAGGTGATTGCAGTCTTGCTCTCTTGATCAATGAAATCGCGGTAACCCCTTTTTCCCGGTTTTTCCCATACGGCATGCGCAACTATGTTTTGTGTTCGTTGGAGAGCGTTTTGAAATTCATTGCTGTGCAAAATTGCTTCGGATGCGGGCGGTACAATTTGTGCGGCAAGGACGGGCTTGTAGGTGATAAAAAGGCAAACACTGATGAGTAAAAGAAACAAACTATTGGGATTTTTTAGACCTGCATTAGTATCTTCCATTACATTATCCTTTATCTGCGATTTTGCAGGTGGTAAATAAAACGGCGCGTATCTTTTCAAATTATTTTTTCTCCGCCCACTGCTTGCGAGCCGCTTCTTTTTGATCCCGTTGTAGATCGAGCGCTTTTTTCTGTCTGTCCCATTCCTGCTCTTCGGGGGTGAGATGCGCTCCCTCTTTGATGAGTAGAGCTACGACCGCTTGCGCATTGCGCACCATTTCTTCAATGCGGGGTTTTTTTACTTGAGCTTCGGCATAGTATGGGGACTTTGGGTCTTTTAGATCTTCTTGTATATACTCCAATTCTGATTTTGCGCGACGAAGCTTGTCTTGTGCTCGACTAAGCACCGAACCTATGGTGGTGTCTGGATTAGGGTTTGCACGTTTAATAAGAAAAAGTTCTATGAGTTTTGGATTTGTTTGCTCGATTGCTTCAGTGAGGAGATGCCAATCTTTGATGTCGGCTCCTTTATCAATGAGCGACTTAATGAGTGCATTTTTTTCAGGCACAGGTATGTTGCATTTCAAAACATAAAGAATCAATGGTCGATCACGTATTGTTGCTTCTTTAGCATTCAACAATTCAATCAATGATGTAGCTACTTCGAATTGCTTTTCGTTCAATGCCTTTGCAAACTGTATCAGTGCTTTTTCTGGCGTAATGCGCTGAGCAGCCGCTTTCTTTTCAGCTTCTGGTGAACGCTTGTGTCGTTTCTTTTTTGCCGCCCTTTGTAGCGCGCGTAAGCCTTTTTGAGCAGCCTTATAAAATTTTGCGGCTTTAATGTGCGCCTCTTTCATATGTTTCTTTTCTTCAGCAGTTAAAGCTCCTCTGCTTATAATCTGTGCATTTGCAGCGAGAAATTCTGAAAAGAGCGCTGCATGCCGGAGAGGATCCCTGGTAATTACTATCGCTCCAGTAGGGTCCTTGATATACCAACCAAAAAGACCACGAATCGATATGACTTTGTCTTTTTCTTTTAAACTGACGGCTGCTTTAGTTCTTGGATGAAAAAGTTCACTATGTTGAAAAAGAGCGGCGATAGATGCGAGCGGCGGAATGAAAAAAAGGTTGCCGCATTGATCCTGAATATAGGACTTTTTATCAATTAAAAGAGCATAGCCAGCGGTGCGGGGAAGACCTTTTGCTTCACTATATACTCGTGAGCCACCCAAAAAATAATAGGCGCAAGCAGTTGTGTCTCTCATGGCTCCCGCAAAAGGGGAATTGCCGAATGATATTGAGTACGGCTCATTCTTTTTTTCGAGGTAGGCGGTTTCAAAAGGAATGTCGTGGCGTTCATGTGTGTGTTCGTCAAATTCACATTCTTGCTTCATCAGCGTACTTCCCAAGAGAGCTGCGTTTTTGGGATTTTTGCCGAGGCTAATTTGGAATTCTTCGAGCGAAGTTCCGCGTAACAGAAGCGCCTTATTCTGTCTCCTCGCTTCATATTCTAGGGCTATAATTTTTGCCAAGATGTTTGTTTGAGGTTCTGTCTTAAGGCTTGCGACTAGTCTTCCCATCTCCTCGTTCATCAGCGAAAATGCGCCTCTACCTATACGCCAATAAATTGGGTTATCGTTAAATGGTTTGTGTGCGCGTAGTATTCTTTCGGTAAGGGATTGTGCAAATTCATTTGCATGAGATTGAATTGTTGACGAAAAATGCAGGTCATTGACGCTATTTTTAAGTAGCGGATATTTGCTGAACAGCTCGGCTGCAAGAGAATTGTTGATATAAAAAGAAGCATTTTTCGCCCGCCCCCAAAAAAATGTTTTGTTAATTTCTGCATAGATATCAAACATTTGTTTTCGTATAACAGGTGCTGTTTCGTCGCTGTTGAGTATTTTTCTAAGGTCAGACCAGTGCTTTTCATCACGCTTGGATTCGCCGAGCGTGTCTTCCGCTTGCGCTTGGAAGGGGTTGAATTGATCTTTAGCTTCAAAAACTTGCGTGATGCAAAAGAGTTCATAGATAGTTGTCGGAATAAAAACTACATAATAACTATTGCCTTTTAGCTGTTCGTTGATCTCCTTTTGTATGAAAAATTCTTCAGCGCACGGTTGTCCTGAGCTTAAGAGCTCATTCTGCTCTTTCTCGGGCAAACTCTGACGCGATGCACATTGGCCATTGATATGTGAGCAAAATAGCAGCAATGGCATCACTATTTTTAAGATCGCTAGCATCAAGCGGTACAAAGCCTTCGGCCGTCTTTTTTACAATCAATAGTTCCGACGACAGTGGCGATTGTAATGAACACAAGCTCAGTAACGTGATGAGAAACAATCGTATCGAGATCTTCATTATTCCCTCCAGCAAAATGATTCTGCCTAAAAAACTAGTTTTATGCGGAGTATATTCCGGAGGGTTGTGAGGGGGCTAGGGTTTGTGACTTTTATCGCTTAAACGCCGCCACAATACCGATACTTGCCAAACTTGCGGTAAACCCAGGAATCATTGCAGGGATAGCTGAGTTGAAGTGGGGCCAGACGCCGGCAACAATGCCGCCAACAATGACACCCGCAATTGCCGCTCGTGTGTTTTTCATATTTGTTTGTAATGACACAAGCATGAGTGGTCCAAATGAACATCCAAGCCCTGTCCACGCATAATAGACAAGATCGTAAATACTTTTTTGATCATTAATCAAAGCGAAGCTCAGTGCAATTACGCAAATCACCACAACGCTGACGCGCGATGCTATTTGAACTGCAAGCGTACTTTTTCTTTTAAGAAGCGTTCCATAAAAATCTTCAGCCAGTATCGATGCTGACGCTAATACCTGTGCACCAATGACATTGATCGCAGATGCCATAATGGCGCACAGGATGATGCCGGCACAAAATGGAGAAAATAATGCTTTGGTCATAGTGACAAAGATCAGCTCGTTATTGGCAAGCCCTTGAGGGAAGAATGCAATACCAATAAGACCAACGCAGATAGCAGCTCCCAGGGTGATAGTCTGCCATGAAAGGCCCACATACTGCGCCTTGGGCATATCCTTAACATTTTTGATACCCATAAATTTGGTGACGATATGCGGTTGGCCAAAGTAACCAAGTCCCCATCCTGCAGCAAGCATGATGATAGAAAGTGCATGTGACAATGAATGGGGAAGAAGATTGAGCGATAAGCCCTTGGCGTGTGCAAGCGACACAATTTGTCCAATGCCTTGTGTATGGAAGAAAGCTACGAGAGGTACCAAAATAATCATGGCGAGTAAGAAGAGTCCTTGAAAAAAATCTACCCAGGCTATGGAGAGATACCCACCCAGTAAAATATAAAAGACAACAAAGGCGCCAATATAAATTCCCGTTGCATAGCTGAGGGAGAAAAGTGATTCAAACAGATGACCGAGTACAACAAAGTTTGCCGAAATGTAAAACATAAAAAAGAATAAACAAAAAAGCGCGGTGACGGTACGCAATAATCCCGTCTTGTCATCAAAATGCTTTGAAAAGAATGACGAGATAGTTGGGCTCTGATAACGTTCCGTAAGTATGCGTAAACGAGGCGCAACAAATTTCCAGTTAAAGTACATAAAAACGACCAAGCCTATTGCTGTCCAGGCTTCAATGAGTCCGTGGGCGTATACTGCTGCCGGAAATCCCATAAACAACCAGCCGCTCATGTCGCTTGCGTGTGCAGCAAGGGCGGTGATCCAATAATTGAGCGAACGTGAGCCGAGGATAAAGTCGGCGGCTTTTAAGCTTTTGCGGTAGGCGAAGAAGCCTATTGAACCGAGGATCGTAAAATAAACGCCGAAGGCTACAACAACATCCATATTCATGGAGCATCTCACATTTGGGTGGTGGCACTTTAGTGATTTTGTATCGAAATTTTAACGATCGTTGGCGCTGAACGCAAGATTTACGGAGTATTGCCGTGCAGACTCTAAGAAATAGTGCAGTTTCGTAACCGCGCTCGCAAGGTGCCTGCCCCTTGAGATATTTTTTCTTCAACGGCAGCGCTCAGTCGTTCGCCACTCTCGCAAAGAACATCTGCATCAGTACGATCAAGAAGCGAAGCAAGGATGATGCATTTTGCAGACACAAAACGTTGTTCATGTTCAAGCATCTCAAGTTCTTGTTCAAGAATTTTTTGAGCATCAGAGAGCCTTGAAAATATATAATTCAGATTAATCTCCGGCGCTGTAAGTTCGTTATTGACGGCTGCTTTGTGCAGACTATTAAGCTGATCGCTTATCTGCCCAACAAATTTTTCAATGTTGCCCTTGCTGTTTGGCCCGCGCAGCCAACCTTTGAGGATATCACGATCCTCCTTTTGCTGATGTGCAACCATGCTGCAGATTAAGCTGAATGCCTCCTTGAATGCCGTTTTTATCATCGATTTTGTAATGCATTTTTCGTGAGCAAGATTCTGCAATGGTTCGAATGAGGCTATGGGCTGCTGTGGAACAACCTGTGCTCCCATAAGCGCCATGGGAAAAAGCATTATTGCAAAACCATAGAGGGATGCGCGCATGAACAGCATGAAAATCCTAACGAGTAAAAGTTTTTGTATAAAAAGTCTACATGAGTAATGCAATTATATCATGTGATCCAACGGAAAATCAGGACGAAGCGATGTAAGAAATTCACCACATTTTTGACCTCTATCGCCCAGAAGCCCAGCGCTCCAAAAATTATAAAATCTACTTCCATCTGTCCCTTTCAAAACAATTTGACGCCGCTACCGTCATTTTGAGACTCATTGTGACGCTTGCGGCGTCAAATTGCAAAAAATACTCCCCCAAACAGCACGAAATCAGTTAATTTTTATTCGTTAGCGGCTTGAAAGGCAGCCAAGGATTCTGGACCGTGCTCGTCAAAATTTAGCCAAGTAGCATACTTTTTAGAGCTACTTGGCTAAATTACTCTATTGCCTATTGATCCAGGTAGCTGTTAGCCTATGCATCGTTGGCTAAAAACTTCGTAAGCGATTTCTTAAAAAAAATAGGCACAAAAATGAAAGCCCTCTCTATCAAAATTAAAAAAAACTTTGTTGGCCGCTTCCTTGAACTTGAGAGACTTAGGGCAATAGGTTCATCAAACGAAGCGAGCATTATCATCATGTACGGCCGTAGAAGAATAGGAAAAACTGAGCTTCTTGAGCAGGCTTTTAGAACCAGAAACATTCTAAAGTTTGAGGGAATTGAAGGGCTCAAAGAAACGGCACAGTTTGCCAATGTCATGACTCAATTGGCTGTGTATGTACAAGATCCAACCATCGCCAAAGTGGTAATTAGTACATGGACAGAGTTCTTCCAGCTATTGGCGAAATATACGCGGAGGGGGAAATGGACCATTTATTTGGAAGAGCTGCAATGGCTTGCACAGTATGAAAGCACTCTGGTCTCGGAATTAAAATATGTGTGGGATAATTACTTCCGCCATAACCCGCAGCTGATTATTGTACTGTGTGGTTCGGCACCATCATTTATGCTTGATCATGTAGTTCACTCAAAGGCCTTATACAATAGGTCACAATACGAATTTAATCTGAAAGAGTTTAATATTGTTGAAACAAAAGAGTTTCTAAAAAAACGCAGCAATAAAGAAGTTATGGATGCCTACCTAACCGTTGGTGGTGTTCCAGAATATCTAAAATGGATCAACAAAGAGTCATCGGTCATTTTGAGCTTATGTAAAAATTCTTTTACGTCAGGTAGTTTTTTTACCCGTGAATATGAGCGCATTTTCACCAGCAATATGTCAAAAAATATTCACTATAAAGAAATAATTGAACTTCTCAGTAAGAAAAAATTTGTTACACGAAAAGAGCTTGCCCGCCAACTTGACATTACCGCTGGTGGCTCATTGAGTAATGTTTTGCTTGATTTAGAAAAATCGGGTTTCATAAGCAATTATTGCCCATTTAATTTAGACGAGAAAAGCACTCTTACGCGTTATGTCATAGATGACAGCTATCTTCATTTCTATTTCAAATTTATCAAACCGTTACAAAAGAATATTGAGACGGGCGCTTATAACCAGAATCCAAAGGCGGCTATCAAAATGGATAGTTACATCAAATGGCTTGGGTTTTCATTTGAAAGATTCTGCCGAAAATATCACTACATTATCGCTAAGATTTTGAATTTTTCTGGCGTGCATTACCAATCAGGAGCTTTTTTCAGTCGCGGCACCGAGCGAGAAAATCCTGGCTATCAAATCGATTTAATATTTGATAGAGCAGATAATGTTTATACGATTTGTGAAATAAAATATCTGCAATCCAAAGTTGGCACAAGTGTTATAGATGAATTTGAAAAGAAGCTGGCACTTTTTCCCAACAAGGCGAATAAAACTATTCACAAAGTTTTAATTTGCAGCGAAGGTGCCGATAAGGCATTGATAAATAGATCATACTTTGACGACATTATAACGCGTGATCAGCTCCTTGACGCAAAAAATTATTGATCGTCTTTACCTGCAAAAACGTAGTGCTGGAAATATTGTTGGATGGCAGTCGTCGTGTGACTTAATAGCACGCTTGGAAAAAAAAGAATAAACAAAATGAACGAACAAATAATTTTTACAGTTGTTTAAAAAAAATGATCTGTATGTATGTTTTTAACTGTCTAAAAAGACAGCTGAGTCAACGGTATCAATGAGGGAGGGCTAATGGGATGATCAATTAAGATCGAGCAAGCAAACGCGGCCTAGACGTTGAGGATTATGCCAGGTCTATGTGGAATGGAAAGGTTGCAGGCTATCTCAAGAATTCTAAAGCACTGGGGTACAAATTCGATTGGGAATCACATCGCGCTGCCGGCTACTTTGAACATGGGGCGTGGTTTTAAAACTTTCGGTAAAGTGTAAAAGACATTGGCCATTAAGGGGACTATGGATGCGACAACCCATGGTCCTTCTCATTTTTGCAATGATGAAAAAAAATTATGACATTTTGTATGACAAACAAATTATGTCTGATAACCCAGTCCTTCAATTTTCGGCGGAAGGAGCCGTTGTAATAGGTCGCTAAGTTCTTTGTCTTCATACGGTCCTGTAAGCCATTCGAGAGTTACTTCTATACTTATTTGGTCGGAAAAATTTGGCTTTATACGGTCTGCGAGAAGAAAAATAATTTCTTTGAACGTTTCAATGTTCCCCGCGGTTTTTTTTAGACAACCGAAGCCGCAGCACCCATGCCACGCACTCTCGGGCTCTTTAATCTGCATGTTGAAATGCCTGATTTTGTCGTTTAAACATTCGCAGGCAAGGCCGAGCGGTGTGCGGGTTGAATCTTCTACAGCGAATTCTGGATGAAATTTTTTTTGCAAAAGCCATTTAATAAGTTGGACGTCGCCATTTTTTATGGCATTCGTGAAAACTGCTTGTTTTTTATTCGCTTCAATAAGGGGGGTATTATCAGCCTCCATACTCAACAGACTACTGAAACGCCATATAGCAACGAGCGTCAGCGACAGAATATGCAAATTTTTCTTCATTGCAGGCACCTTCTCTCTGACTTTGTTATCATTGGTTACAAACAAAATTTAACAAAATTCTGACGAGCGAACCAGTGCATTATCACTATAGTGCTACAACTTCTCAGAATTTTTTAACCTGAATGGAAAAGATAGGTCGCCAGCCGAAGATTATTTACACGTTAAAAAAAAATTTTAAAAGAAATGGATCTTTCATGTTCATCAAGTTTTTTAAATGGTTTGCTTACGTTTTTACAGGAGCATCAGCACTACTTTTGAGCACGCTCGTTATATTCTCACTATTCAACAAAAGCGTTCCCATCAATCAATCAACCAAAACATGTCTGATCACCGGTGCATCATCGGGAATTGGGCGTGAAGTAGCTCGTGAGATGATAAACCGTGGGTGGAAGGTTATTGGTATTGCACGGAGGGAAGAGATACTCAAAGAGGTTGCTCATGAGTTTGGCGAAGCATTTATTCCATATGTATGCGATGTAAGCATTCCAGAACAGGTTGCAACAGTCTCTGAGGCGATTAAAAAGCAGGGGCTACAACCAACACTTTTCTTCTTGAATGCTGGTACCGGCTATGCCGATGGCAAATTTCAACCACTTCTCAACAATCACCGACAGATATTTGATACCAATTACTTTGGGGTTATTGCATGGGTCGACGCATGGCTCAATGGAGTAACAACCTATGGCGGTGGAACTTTTGTTGCAACATCTTCAGTTAATGCACTCTTCGCAGGTCCTGGAGCTGGTGGCTATGGCGCAAGCAAGTCCGCACTTAATGCCTGCTTCAAAGCACTGCGCTTGCAGTACCTCAATGATAATATTGGATTTATTCTTGTGTTGCCTGGCCCCGTGGCAACGGAGATGCTCAAAGCTCCTCGTCCAATGCCATTCACTCATCAGGCTACTGACGAAGCACGCTACATTGTTGATCAAGTTTTTAAAGGTGCGCAGCACATAGAGCCGTCTTGGTTTTATTCGTGCCTGCTCAGAAAATTAAACTGGTTGCCAGATACGCTTGTGTTGAAAATAGTTTCCTAAAGAATAGTGCCAAAAACGACGATGCGTGTCAGGCAGCTTTAAACACCGAAGTGATGAAGCCACGAGACACATTCCAGCATGCTTGGCCTCTGCTGTTCTGCCACCACCTTTTGTAGCAACTTGATATCAGAAAAAATATTGCTGTCAGCGTAGTGATCAAGTAACGCGGCAAGAATGATCAATCTGATGTGGAATTGTCTATGTTCATGTTCAAGGGCTGTACCTGTTCTCATGAGGTAAGAATTAACATTCTCTAGCGGAAGCTCGGACTCACTTCGAATATGTGTATATTTACGCATAGATCTGCCAATATTGTTTATCTGCTTTTTTATCGCATCAACATGAAAATTAATTTCTTGACCAAAGTTCTGTCTGCGTAACCATTCTTTGATAGCGCTTCGATTATCAGGCTGTTGCACGAGCAAGTTACATATGAAAATGAAAGTTTCGTTGAATGCATATTGGATCGACTCTGTTGTAACAAACGCCGTTGCCAATTTCTGCAATGGCGTAAAAGCGGTGATTGCTGGTTCGGGAGCAACTTGTGCTCCGATTAGAGCAGCCGGTATGAGCAATGTCATAAGTCCGTAGGTGAATGAGCGCGTGCGCAACACAGGCATCCTTTGGCTGGTACAAAAAGAAGATAAAATATGACAATGACTACGAGTACCTTCATGACTAACTGTGATATGTGAATATTTTGCATTTTTCTTGAAGCAAGGCTTTTCTCAAAGCTTTCTCTAGCGAGCAGGCGACACGTTTGACCGTCCTCTTCGCTCAGTTGCAGCAACTCAATTAGGTCTTCAACATACAATGAGATGATGTGTTCTATAGGCAATCTTTTTTGCAGAGCCAATGCTTGTGCGGTGTCATTAAGTGTTTCTTGTACGCGTAGGGACAGTTGACTCAAAAAATCTTGTACAGGCCCATCTTCAAAATTTTGTTGTATTAACTGTTGTTCAAAAAGTTCCAACTGCCTGTGTTGTTCGTGGGTGAGCATTGCGCGGGCAGTTGGGAAGATACAGAGCAATGCGAGTGGCAATAAAAGCGTTAAATGACGTGCTTGCATGACTACTTTCTCCTTGCGTCTGACGGTTACAGGAAGTAACGATAGGCAACAAGAAGTAATTATAAAAAGGATTACTTTTTAATCAACGAATATGGGTGAACAGTCTCTTAATCAGTGACCGTTGTTATTGTTGCCGTTATACAGTAAAGACTTGTCGAATTTTTTGCAGCGTTCAGAAATAATTTTGAACGCCTCTTCAACCGTGTCCACCGCTATAAGAATATTTTTATCTTCCGGGGTCACAAGTCCGTAGGTCACTGCTCTATGATCAATCCATTCAAAAAGTGGCTGCCAATAACCTTTATCAATCATGACGATGGGTACTTTGGCCATGCGGTTGCACTGTACCAATGTTACAATCTCAAAAAGTTCGTCCATGGTCCCAAAACCACCAGGGAAAATTACAAAGCCGACCGAATAACGTACCAAAAGCCACTTGCGCGAGAAAAAGTGTGTCATCTGGATATTCTCTTGGACGTAAGGATTGTCTTTTTCAACATTTAAACGTAAAAGTCCGATGCCGGCAGAAATAATTTGGTTGGGGCAATTCCCCGACAAATTGCACTCCTTTAAAAATTCGATAGCGCCCTGGTTTGCTGCAGCCATAATTCCAGGGCCACCACCGGTGATTATAGAAAAACCTTCACCGGCAAGCATTTTGGTGAGTTGTGTTGCCATCTTGGAGTGAACGCTATCATGAGGAATACGAGATCCGCCAAAAACGGTTATCGCTGGTTGCGGAAGTCGTGTAAGCCGCCACATTCCCCACATAAGTCGTGCATTGATTTTGAATAAACTTTTGAGAAATCGCGTGTATTCAAAAAGGCGTCGCATTTTCATTTCTCGTCCCCCCTTACTTTGATCATCTTAGTTCAGAAATTTTATTGCCTCCGTTATATCGACATCGTCGATTATAAGAGCGCTCAATGCGTGGCAAAATTTGATTGCCTCAGGAAGACTTTTTTGATGAATATTTCTGCCAATTGCAGCACCTTGTGCGCCGCCATTATGTATTTGATGATGTAGATCTTGTAAGAAGTGAGCAGCGTCTTTAGAAGAACCTCCTGAACAAATAACTTTAGTTGTTCCAGCAGCCATGGTTGCGATGCGCAATAATTCGGCACTTTTACGTCCGTCCGATGCCTTGGGAGCATTTACTTTAACAAAATCTGCGCCTAAGCATGCAGCAACACCAGCGGCGCCTGCAATAATGTCCGGATGCCGCTCATCAGTAATGGCGCGTCCACGTGGATACATCCAAACAATGGCAAGCAATCCATTTTGATGCGCTTCATAGACAGCCTGTGCGGCGGCAGCAAGCATGCGAGATTCGTATTCGCTTCCCAGATAAACGGTGATGCCCACACCAACAATATCAAGACCCGTATGTGACTTACATGCCGCAACGTCTGCTACCGAGTGCCAACAGTAACTACGTGGATCTGAATCTGTTGCCGGAACAAGATCAGTTTTGCCATTGAGTTTGACCACATAGCGCACGTTGCGATAATCACCAGCATAACGGGCAAGCAGCCCTAAATGAGTTGCAAAAGCTCCGATGCGGGCTTTACTGGCTATTTCAAACAAATGACGCGGGTCGGCATCGTCAGGTGCAATGCCGGGTCCGTAAAAATCTTTATTGAGATGTTCGACTTTTTGATCGCCGGCAAATAAAAAAAGCCGTCCAGAATTTTCGGTGGCTTTTGTATAATTTTGGGAAAAAATATCGCGTGATTTTTCGGGGACCGTTAACGGTACAACAAAGTTAGACACCATAAAGTTCTTCCGTACAGGTTTGTTCTCCTTTTTCCTTCTTCCACCTTTTAAACCTTAGTGTACGTTGATTGGCTATTAAAAGTCAGCAGAACTGAGCAGATAGTTTGATTTAGCGCTCAACCACAACATCTTGACTAAAAACTTGTGACGCCTCAACAGGCTCTTCAAATATGCCACAAAAAATTGGTCGAGCACTTGATTGGAGGACAACCGATCCATCTGGATCGACCCAGACAACCAATGAACCACCCTGCATATGCAAGGTGACTTTTTGTTCTTTTACGATGAGGTTTTTTTGAAACAGAAGACCGGTAATGCACGCAGCGCCAGAGCTACAGGCAAGTGTGATGCCGCAACCACGTTCAAAAACAGTTACCTCATAAGAACTGTTATCTCCTGCACGAGACTGCCATATGAATTCGACGTTGGTCTTGTGAGGGAAGCTTTCATGCGATTCAATTGCCGGACCATGAGCGCGCACCCATGATGCATCTTTTTTATCAAAAATAATAAAATGCGGATTGCCTATTGATACAACATGGCCTTTGAGCGGCGTCTGTTCTACAACAATCTCCCGTTCACCTTCATAGTTTATGGCACCAACACGCGTAATAATTTCGCATGCCTGCCCTTGTCGTGTGTGTTGAACGATGCATTCAGCAACACGTGCGCCAATTTTTACAAAAAAATTTTCAGGAAAATGATACGTAGTAAAAAGATAATGGGCCACACATCGTAGCCCATTAAGACAGTTCTCCGCTTGATTGCCATCAGCGTTAAAAATGAGCATTTCCGGCATTCCCGCTTGTGGGCATCCGGTTATGATCAAAACACCATCAGCGCCAACGCCATAGTGCCGATCGCATATGCGCATTACAAATTGTTTCCACGCCATTCCCTTAAGTTCATTCTGCATAAAGGTTAATGGCTTTTTGTACCAATCAAAAATAATAAAATCATTTCCCAATGATTGGTATTTGATAAAGTTTTTCAGAATTGACATGCAGTTTCCGTTGTCTCGCGATGGGCAAGAGGCGTAAATACTTTGCTTAAGTAATTACGACCGGAGTCGGCAAAAATAACCACGACCACGTCGTGAGTGCTTAACTTTTTTGTATATTCAAGAGCAACGTGCATTACTGCGCCGCTGCTGATACCCACCAAGATACCATGCTGCGTCGCTAATTTTTGTGTCATGGCAAATGCGTTATCATCACTAATCGGTATAATCTCGTCGATTACTGCTTGATCAAAAGTGTCGCTGATAACATCAATACCAAGTCCTTCAACATTGTATGCTTTTGGCTCTTTGCTTGAATACATCGATGTTGCTGCATCAACGCCAATGATTTTGACGTTTGAATTTTGTTCTTTTAAATAACGGCCAACACCCGAAATGGTTCCGCAGCTGCCGGCGCCACAAATGAAATGAGTAATTGTGCCTTCAGTCTGTTGCCAGATTTCAGGGCCGGTAGTGGTGTAATGTGCTTTAGGGTTGGCCTTGTTGAAATATTGGTTGGGCATATGTGCACCGGGAATGGTATGCGCCATACGTTCAGCAAGTGTATGATAATTACGTGGATCATCGTGTGAATCGGTATTAGGGCATACATGAACTTCAGCGCCATAAGCACGCAATGCGGCAACTTTTTCATGAGCGGTGCGATCCGGAACCGTAATAATGACGCGATAACCTTTAACTTTGCCAATCATCGCCAAGGCAATGCCCTGATTACCCGAAGAGGCTTCAACAATAGTGCCACCAGGCATGAGCTTGCCGGTGCGTTCAGCTTCTTCCACCATAAAAAGCGCACTGCGATCTTTAATGCTTCCACCAGGATTGAGCATTTCTAATTTTGCTAGCAATGTTGGGTTTGTTCCAAATTCCAAGCGCATCAGAGGCGTATTGCCAATCATCTGCAAAATTGTTTTGAACTGCTTTGTATTTTCCATGAGTTTTCCCCGTTAGATAACTCTCAACCACCTGATCTGAATGGCCCAAAGTGTAAATCGTTTCACGTTTTATTTCCACTACTCTTCAGAACTATCGATTTTTGTCCATAACGATAAAAATTGATCAAAGGGCATTTGTTGGGCACGCAAATTCAGAACCTCTGGTGGAATTTTGTCCATCTGTAGACGATAGAGGGCTTTAAGATTGTTACGCAATGTTTGGCGCGGGTGCTTGAAGCAACTACGTATAAAGATCCAAAATTTTTCTTCGTTTTTGATAGTGGGAACCGATTGAATTGATGTGAAATATAATAATCGTGAATGAACTTTTGGCGGTGGCTCAAACGCCGTAGGTTCAATTTTTTCAAGCAACTCCCACGTAAAATGGCGTTGGAGTAAAAGAGTTGTCGGGCCATAGCCTCTGCCGCTGCTCGCAACAACTTTTTGAGCAACTTCCTCCTGAACCATCACCACGCCTTCAGTAAACAAATCTTTATTTTTCTGAAACAAAAAAAGAATAGGGAACGTAATTTGATAGGGAAGATTTGCCAAGACAACCCATGGTTTATGAGGCCTGAGCTCACTCATGTCAACCGTCAAAATATCCTGATTTTTGACGATAAAACGTGGATCGGTAATGGTTTTGGTGACCACCGAGACCCATTCTTTATCAATTTCATACGACCAGAGTTGCTTACAACAAGTTTGTTTAAGAATTGATGTGGTTAAAAAGCCATCGCCACAGCCTATTTCAAGAACCGAGGTTGTCGCATCAATGGCAACACGCTCGATCATGTGATCAACCACCGATTGTTTACGTAAAAAATGTTGGCCATAAGCCTTTTTTTTACGAGGAAAATCGGATGCTTGACGATTTTGCGAGAATCGTTGTGTAAAAGGAGCTCGTTTGGTGTCAAATTTGTTTTTCATAAACGCTCGATATTCCCTGACAAAGCGCATTTTTATTGACTTTCAGCAAATTTAAATTATACTCAGCACCAGATTTGTAAAGGTCTTTGAAAGTTACGGGGGCGTATTTGGTCTTGACGTGATATTACGTGAGCTGAGTGCGTGCCGAGTTTTGATGGCAAACTCGTAAAAGAAACCGTCAATCAAATAAGTGCAGACTATACAGCTGCTCCAGTCGCTTGCTTTGCCTAATAAGCTCTGTTAGCGATTCTTGTGAAGTCGGCGTGTCTATCAGCTGACCCACTCGTATAAACCAGATGGAACTTTGTTGGTAAGACTTTTCCAGGGGTGTAGCCAGCATCGTATACTGAACCGGCTCTTAAACGCAGGTGCTCTTGCTTTTGTTTAAGAGAATGATCAAGAGATACGCATGTAGGACTTAGCGCTCGTGCTATTGCGGACATGGGTTCGACTCCCATCGCCTCCATACTTTTCGCCTTCGCCCTCACTCCGTTCGTGGCTACAGATGGCAGGCGCCTTTGCTCTAATATTTCAAACGCTGTAAAAATCATCACCATCTACCAGAGCTTCTTCATTTTCTTGCCTAGATTTTCTTCGCTGTTGAACTGGGTTAAGTGTATTTTTAACATCAATGGCAAAAGTTAGTACTTTGATTCGCCATTCAGCTGCAACAAAGGCACATGCAAGCGATGCTTCGTCTATGTCGGTCAAATACATAAGACTACTGAGCAAGCCTTCAAGCTGCTTGATTAAAATTTGTTTATCTTCATCCGAAAATTGGTGTGTTGTATCAAGATCGCCTAAAAATTGCGCGATAAGACCCACCTGTTTTTGAATTTGTTCCATGACGAATGTCTGATCTTCTGAAGGCTTTTGTGTTCGAAAGATAGTGGCGAATTTTTTAACCCATGTGGAAGGCTTTTGTAGCGCTGCTGCACACTGGGTGTTACACCAGATCAATGCCATACATGCAAAGACATATTTTTTCATAACACAATCTCCCTGCTGAGTTGATGAAAAAGAAAATTCTAGAAAACATTACTCTTTTTGAACCAACCAGGCAACTGTATTGTTATGAATAATTTTTAGACCAACTGCCTGATATTCTAGGGCTTTAGTTGGGCGCGAAACCCAGTTAATCACATCAGGCTCGCGTAACAAAAGTCCCGCATCTGCTGCGGATAAATATTCCAACAGATAACGCGGTGATATGCTTGCGACGCGATAATGCGAAGAGGGGACGCCATAACGGCCAAGGGCCCGTATAAACGTTTCTTTATCTTGTGACAAAATTAACAAAAATGCCTGTGGATTCAGCATCTGCTGTTGCACAAAGAATTGTATTGTTTCATCTGCACATTGCCATGGTTTATATGATCCGCTGTAACAATAGACATACGCATCAGCATTAATATTCAAGTGTCGTCGCACCTGTGCACGCCATTGAGTTACCAATGCCGGCATAACCGGCTGTGGAATATCGCGTGTAGCAAGAACAATTTTTTGCGGATCCGTGCCAAAATTTTTTACCATATACTCTTTAAGCCCAGGACTTATCACTTCAATAGAAACATCATTGATAATGCCTCCACCAAATACTTCACGTTCGACGAACCACAAAAGTCGATAGATCAAATAGTAGGCAATTCCATAAAAAAAAGAGCTTCTATTTTTTGTATGCACATAGCGGAACTCTTCGGCACACAAACCGCGTGCTTGTATTTTGAGTGTCGGAATTGGCGCAGGATTCTCTTTCTTGAGGCGCTTCAGCTTAAGCGTTCGCAAGGTGTGCATTGCTATCCATCCGGCAAGCGGCCCCCGCGTCACCATGTGATGACACGGAAGTTTATTCATAAGAGTATAAAGTTGGATAACTCCGAACCAAAGACTTATGCGTCCCACAAAGCGCGTTCTGCGCAGCATTACCAAATGCAAGCGGTCGTGCGCGGGAACGAGGCGCATTACTTTTTCAGGAGGGATTTGTATGACTTCAAAGGATACGAGTGTTATTTCTAAGCTTACGTCTTGTGCTAATTGCTGAAGCAACGGGTTCAGGACTTGACTCTGAAACACCGAGTTCTCAATCCCGTCGTACACAATAAACATCAAGTGCTGGCTTTGCGGATTCAACATAAATAACCTTTTTATTTAAAAAACACATTACTTACTTTAGGCTTGTGTACGTATTTTAAGGAGTTTGCCATGAATTTTATTCGATCTTTTGAGAATCTTTCTATTCACGACGTAGCAGTGGTTGGTGGTAAAAATGCATCGCTGGGCGAAATGATTCAAAACCTTGGGCCAAAGGGCGTTTTGATTCCTTCCGGCTTTGCCATAACAGCAGAAGCATATCGCTACCATCTGGAGCACAACAAATTAGTTGAGCCCATCAAAAACTTATTAAGCACGATCAACAAAAATAAGTTGGATGATTTTGCCATCATTGCCCATGACATCAGAACGCTCATTCGCAATGCTCCTATTCCTACCGATTTATCAACCGAAATCACCCAAGCATACCATGCAATGGAACAACGTTATGGTCATGGTTGTGATGTTGCCGTCAGATCATCTGCCACCGCCGAAGATTTGCCTGAAGCATCTTTCGCTGGCCAACAGGAAACGTATCTCAACGTGCGTGGCGATGCGGAACTTTTGAGCTCCTGTGCTCGTTGCTTTGCATCACTTTTTACTAATCGCGCAATTTCCTACCGCATTGATCACAACTTTGATCATCTGAGTGTTGCACTCTCGATTGGTGTACAAAAAATGGTCCGTTCCGACAAAGCAAGTGCCGGTGTTATTTTTACGCTTGATACCGAGAGTGGACACAAAGACGTCATTTTTATTACTGCGTCATATGGGCTTGGTGAAAACATTGTGCAAGGTACGGTAAATCCAGATGAGTTTTATGTTCATAAACCAACGTTGAAGGCTGGTTTTAAACCAATTCTTAAGAAACGACTTGGCAATAAAATTCTCAAATTAATTTATATGCAAGAGGGTACAGCAACCACCAAAAACGTTGCTGTTTCAGAACGTGATCGTCGCCGCTTTGCTTTAACCGACATCGAAATTTTGGAACTGGCTCGGCAGGCCCTTGTGATTGAAGAGCATTATTCAGCCATAAAAAAAATCTGGTGTCCCATGGACATTGAATGGGCTAAAGATGGTAATGACGGCAAATTATATATTGTGCAGGCGCGGCCTGAAACGGTGCATTCGCAAAAACAGCATACGGCATTGCTCGAAGAATACATCCCCTCAAAAGATCCATTGCTCAAAAAGCAGGTGATCTGTTACGGGAAAAGCGTTGGCCGCAAAATTGCCACCGGCAAAGCTCGTCTTATCGCCTCAGCAAAAATGTTGAGCCAGCTCCAACCAGGAGAAATACTCATCACCGACATGACCGATCCTGATTGGGAACCTATTATGAAAACCGCCGCTGGCATTGTTACCAACCGTGGAGGAAGGACGTGCCATGCTGCAATTGTAAGCCGTGAACTGGGAATTCCTGCCATCGTTGGTGCAACAGGGGCTACTGAAAAAATTAGAACGGGGCAATCAATTACTATTGATTGTAGTAGCGGCGAGATTGGTATCGTCTATGATGGGACTATTCCCTTTGAGGTCAAAAAAATTCCTCTCACCACCATCAAAAAACCACCTGTCGATATCATGATCAACCTGGGTAATCCCGATGAGGCATTTTCGCTTTCACGGTTGCCTGTAAGTGGAGTTGGGCTGGCTCGTTTGGAATTTATTATTAATAATACCGTTCAAATACATCCCATGGCATTGGTGCATCCTGAGCGCGTGCTCTATCCGGAAGATCGTGCAAAAATCGACAATCTTGTTGGCGACTATGAAGACAAAAAACAGTTTTTTGTCGATAAACTTGCACAAGAGGCGGGAACCATTGCTGCTGCATTTTATCCGCGCCCCGTCATTATACGCATGTCAGATTTTAAGAGTAATGAATATCGCAAACTCATCGCCGGAACCTTTTTTGAACCAACTGAAGAAAACCCTATGATTGGTTTTCGTGGCGCGTCTCGCTATTTTCATGAAAATTATCGTGCTGCGTTTGAGCTTGAATGTCGGGCAATGAAAAAAATACGTGAAGAGATGGGGCTTACTAACGTTATTCTTATGATCCCCTTTGTACGTACCGTTGCTGAGGCAAAAGCTGTCATCCAGGGTATGCGCACCTATGGTCTGACGCAGGGGGAAAAGGATCTCAGCATTTACATGATGTGCGAGGTGCCCTCTAACGTTATTTTGGTCGATGAATTTAGTAAAATTTTTGATGGGTTTTCCATCGGTTCAAACGATTTAACGCAGCTCACTCTTGCCGTCGATCGTGATTCAGCACTTGTTGCTGATATTTTTAATGAGCGTGATGAAGCGGTCAAAGCAATGCTTGCCACCGCAATAGCCGGTGCTCATCGCAATAAGAAAAAGATCGGTATTTGTGGCCAGGCTCCATCCGATTATCCGGAAGTAGCAGAGTTTTTGGTTGCACGTGGGATTGATTCGATGTCGCTCAATCCTGATGCGGTGCTCAAAGAAATCTTATTACTTGGGAAATAACTTACCAAAAAAATCGGCCGCCCATTAAAAAAGCGGCCGATTACCCCAAAAGAACGCTAATTACGAATTTACCACTGCCAGTTCATCATGACAGCTGTGAGTACTGGATACGTTACACTCTTGCCCGTTGCGTAGGCCTTTGGCGGACATGGATCAACCAAGAAAAAGCGATACCCACCAAGATCAAAAGAAAGAAGCATTTCACCATACTTTTGAACTAATTGAGCCTTCGTCATTGTCCTACCAGTTGTTTTCTTAACAAATGCCTGAACGATTGTGTTGGGTTTGCCGTTAGAAAGTTTATCGTTAAGAAAAAGTCGATTTGCAAGTACGTTAAGGAGCGGTGTGTTTGTTTGGAGCGTAACATTAGTGCTCTTATTATCTTCCAAAATATTTTTGATTTGATCAAACACTGGCTTAAGCGGATCATTGGCCTTGATTGCCTTGTTTGGCGAAACAGATCCTGCGATAAGGCTTGGTTTACTCACACATTCTGCAGCCGTCATCGGTTCATAAATATGAATACCACGTCGTTGTTGATCAGATGTAGCGATATCCTTTGCTGCTAAAATAAAATCGGCTCTATTGTCGGTCGCCCGGATAGTGTTATAAAGATATTGAACAGTATGTATACCCGTTGCAGGAACACGTGGCTTGGCCGCCAACGTGTACACCCCCAAAAGACCAACTCCCGCAGCAAGAAGCATTAATAAGAAATTTTGGCGTGTCATGGATCCCCCCTTTTCCCTAAGGATTAAACCGCCTTTTCCAAATTGCCCCGTTTTTTAAGTTTTCAAAGAGCACATACACCGCGTACGGCTTACCTTTATCCTAAGCCCCTCATGCTTTAAAAATCAACTATTTGTAAAATTATCAAAAATGTCCCGCAGGAGTAGGAGCTCTAGTGTTTTAAGCAAACGGTTGTCTTAACGACCCATAGGATCGGTAAAATAGCACCGTACCGAACCAACTTTTATGTGTGCTCCCGCCTTGGCCGGCATAGGACAGTTCCGTAACGTGATATATAAGAGTTGTTTGCGGAGACCCAGGAACCCCTCAAGGCCGCTGTCACGGGCAATGCGCATCTGGCCAACGGCGGCAGCCAGCTGCTTATCAAGTCCCATGGCGCCTGTGGTAAAGCTACCGCGGATCAAGGACATGTTTTTGGCAATATCGTCCTCAAATAAGACCTCCCCCATCTGATTCACCAGCACAAAAAGATGTTTGCCCATCTGAGCGGTATAGACACTTCCCTCTTTGGGAATGTGCGCTTGCCGATTGACGGCACCAACAACTCTTAACCCAAAGATGCCGAGGGCTAAAGTAAACAGTATAGGCGTAAGATATTTCGTCATGTACAAGCCTTTCTCCTTATGACTATCATCACTCCCTACATTGACGTGTTAAGTATAAGGCAGTTTGTCTATTAAAAAGAAATACTTCGTAGCTTGGGTAACTTTCTTGCGGCAAGGGCAACAACGTATTAATATGAGTTTATTGGTAGTATATAAAGATGTTTCTTACCGGTTGAAAAATAATGACTTCACTTATTGTATTATCACTCGCCATTGGATGCATTCTTGGTGCCCTGTATGCCCTTTTCTTTATCAGAAGGATGCGTGCGCATTTTGTGGTTGATACTTCTGCACGTTCTACGGGCGCCGTATGGCTTGTGGTATCTTTTTTTGGCGGGCTTGCACTGATTACCGTGACATTTGGTTTTTGTATTCACACTATGTCAATCAGCATGATGTGGAGTTCGTGTGCATTCATGACAAGCTTTTGGATTATTGTTTGGAGGTACACAAAAAATTTACTATGAGCGCCGAGATTTTTGATTATGAAACTATTTACCCACTTAAAAAAATTGGCCTTGAGGGTGATTTCTGGGGCATAAATATTGATATTCTTCTTGCCACCTGGATCGCCATGGGCATTATGCTGGTGCTTATTATGATTGGGCGCCATTATCTCAACCGTGGGCCAAATCTTGTTTCAATGTGTTTTGAACAGATAATTTCAATTTTCTCAGATCTTTGTAAAGAATCACTTCCTTCGTTTAATTATCATTATTTTGCTTTTATAGCTTCAATTTTTTTCTTTACGTTTTTCTGTTGCCTTGTAGGCATATTACCCTTCCTCAAAGAAGCAACTAAAGATCTCAACACAACGCTTGCCATAGGCCTTACAAGTTTTCTTTATGTTCAGTACCAAAAAATTAGTGTGCATGGCGTAGGAGGGTATCTCAAAGAATTTGCAGAGCCTTTTTTCCTGCTTATTCCCATTCACATTGTAGGGGAGCTTTCAAAGATTGCCTCAATGTCTTTCCGTCTTTTTGGCAACATTCTTGGTGGTGCCGTTATTCTTGATATGGTTCGTGATGATCTGTTTGGCAGTTACAAAATTGGTTTCATGATTTTTACCGTTTTTGCGGTGATCTTTTCATGGGCAACTTCCTTAGAAAAAGTTGGCCCTGTCTTTCCGCGCTTAACAAAAATATCTTCGATTCTTCTCTCCATTGTATTTTTGTTCTCGTGGCTTCAAATAGGACTTGGTATTGGCGAAGGTCTGATCCAATCGTTTGTTGTTACCATGCTTACCCTTACCTATCTGGCCATTGGCACCTATCAGGAACCTGCTCATGAGCACAAGGAGGCAACATGATGACCCCGATTTTACTTCACTACATTTCAGCGGGTCTTTCCATTTTGCTCGGTGCCATTGGTGCTGGAATTGGGCTCGGTATTGCAGCATCCGGAGTGGAAGATGCTATGACGCGCCAGCCAACGGGTAACGAGCAGAGTTTTAGAGCTATGATCATTGGTCTTGCACTCATCGAAAGCGGCGCCATTATTGCCCTTGTTACCACGCTTCTTATTCTTCTTTCTGGATCAAGGGAAATGACATGGGAGGTCGCCCGTGTTGAGTTCGCCATTGGGCTTGCGGTTGGTGTCGCCGCCGCAGCCATAAGCATAGCTTCAAGTTTTGTGGTACGTGCGGCATCACAGGCAATAGCGCGACAACCATTTTTTGCTCAAAAAATTATGACCTTTATGATCATTGCACAATCCATTATCGAAGCGCCTGTTATTTTTTCGTTCATTATTGCAATGCTTGTCAAAACGCAGCTCACCGCCTTCATTGATGCCGATACGAGCATCAAGCTTTTTGCTGCGGGCATGGTCATCGCCCTTGGTTGTATCGGCCCATCGGTTGGTCAATCACTCCTTGCTCGTGCCGCATGCACCTCAGTTGGCCTCAATAAAAATGCATATAACAAGCTTTTTCCCTTCACGCTGCTTAACCAGGCAATCATTGAAACACCCATGATTTTTTGTGTGCTTTTAGCGCTCATTATTACCTACAGTAATCCAATGGCCATCAAGGCACTCGTCGCCGCACTTACCCTCGGTACAGCAGCGATTGGAAGTTCTATTGGCATAGGATATGTTGCCTCACGAGGTACGTATCAGATTGCACTCGATCCAACGGTATACGCCAACATACTGAGACCAACCATTTTGGCCGCTGCCTTTATTGAGTCATCTATGATTTATGGACTCATCGTCAGCTTGCTACTCGTCACTATGTAACTTTGATTAATAAGGAGAAGAGGGGTGGAGAACCAGTTCAACAATTATCATGTTGTGTACATTTTAACCAAGCTTGAACTTGGTGGTGCACAAAAAGTATGCCTTGCGCTTATGGAGGGTATGGCCAACCACAATGTTCCCGCAACACTTATCTCGGGGCATGAAGGAGAGCTTGTTGAAGAAGCAAAGAAGCTTGATTCTGTAAATCTTATTACATGTCTTAGGCGTGAGATAGTATTTACCTCATTTATCACCGAAGTATGTGCGTTTATAACCATTACACGGCTCCTGCGCAACCTCAAAAAACAACATGGCAATATTATTGTACATACCCACAGCACCAAAGCCGGAATCATTGGACGTTGGGCTGCTTTTTTCGCGGGAATATCAACACGTGTTCATACCATACATGGTTACGGTTTTCATGAGCACCAGAATCGCGTGATATGGTTTCTCGTTTATCTCTGCGAGCTTTTGACCAGCTTTATTACCACGCATTTTGTATGTGTCTCTGAACACGACCAAAAAATTGGCATACGTAGCTTCCCTTTCTTTGCGCGTAAAAGTTCGATTATCCGCGCTGCGATTGAACAAAGCAAATTTTTACCGTCGATCAAAAGCGCGCAACCTATTTCTGTGCAGGCGCAAAAATTTATCATAGGGACTATTTCATGCTTCAAACCGCAAAAGAATATATTCGACTTATTGAAAGCATTTGAAAAAACGTATCACACATCTGCAGGCCCAAGCCAACGGCTATTGGAGTTACACCTTATTGGTGATGGTATATTGCGACCCGAAATAGAATCATGGATCACCGCTCACAACCTCACTCAAGCAGTACTTCTGTTGGGGTGGCAGCAAAACGTTGTTCCCTATCTTCAGTCTTGGGATGTGTTTGCCTTGAGCTCGTTTTGGGAAGGGTTACCCTGTGCCGTCATTGAAGCACGATTGTGCAAACTGCCTGTCATCGCGTATAACGTTGGGGGAATTAGTGAGATAATTACTCATGGGAATAACGGTTTTCTTATACAGCCAGGTAATTGGCAAGAGCTGGCACATCATTTTGATCTTGTCATGAAAAATCAAACGCTTTATGAACAACTTAAGCATCATCATGAAAAACTGGATGACTTTAATGTCCCAAGTATGGTCAAGCACCACCTTAATCTTTATGCGCGTCTATTGCCTGAATTATATTAAGCTTTCAAATACTTCCGCCTCCACACATCGTTGAGTATACTACCCGAGACGTAAAAATCGGCACAATCTCGGTCATCTCAAGGAGAAAGGATGTTCTGTGAGAAAATGCATCAAAATTAAAGTTGTTGGCAAAGTGCAAGGTGAGGGGTACAAAACCCTTGCGCAAAAAACTGCACAAACACTTGGTATTGAAGGAACGCTCCAAAATCTTGAAACAAGTGGGGTCATGATTCACGCCTGTGGTATTTCGGATAATCTCGAAAAGTTTATTGATACGCTTTATCGTGGTGTTGGCAAAAATGATGTTCAAGACCTGAGCACTGAGCCATTTGTTAACGAACGAGATTACCGTGGAGTTTTTAGAATCATTGGTGACTAACTCATAGGCTTGCGAATTTTTAATGACCTAGAGATCTACTGTGATAAATAAACGGTAATTCTGGCGGCAATTCAAGTTTGAGAATTTCTGGCATAGACCGACACTGACAGCGAGGGTTGCTACAACGTAAGAATGATGCTCTGCAGGTTGGACAGCGGTTTTTTTTTCAAGCCGTCTTGTAAGCTTGTTGCCGTTGAACTTCGCGTTGCGTATAGAATTGGCCCCAAAGTTGCGAATTAGCAGATATCTCTTGTTCGTTTGAAGGCTTTAGGTTTTGAAGTTGTGGATTTTCCTTCATGAATTGGCACATAGCGGAAATAATTGGTTCCGCATAGCCGGATCTTCTTTTTCTCAGTAATTCAAGATAGTTGATCCATCTGCTTTGCAGGTAATCTGGTAAATTTATAATTTGTTTACAAGCAGGTTCTAAACAAGCGTCTGTAAGTCGTCCCTCGTACTGCAGTAGAAAACTTACATCATCTTCAATAGACATTTCTTCCTTTGTTAACAGCCGCTGTCGCATTGAAGTTACCCAAGAATCAGCTATTGATCCCCGTAGATTCATTTTTCTAAGCAGATTTCTAAGCAGAAAATAACGCTCAGTTTTTGCAGCTTTTGAAGGCGTGCATTGTGCTATGATTTTTTGAAAAGCGTAACGAGCCCAGCCTTTTAATGTTATATAGGCTACCAAGCCTGTGCCGCTTGCGGCGCAGAGTATTGTGCCTAAATGTTCATCCAAAAAATGCTGCGCATGCACGGCATTAGATACACGTTCATAAACTGAAGAACATTGTCCACACGCATCCCAGTCAGCATGGGCAGTACCAAAAACATCACCAAACGATGAATTATGCGCAAGCGCTAATGTTTCGATCATGAGCGCAACGGCAGCAAGTGATGTACTGGTCGCGATAAGCCCAGGATGACGTTGTATAAATGATAGGCGTGGCGAATGTGATGATCCAGCTTCTTGTTCAGACGAAATTGCAGGTTTTTCCGCTGGTTGCATTGCATAACTGCCTGAAAAGGGCACGGTTGCAAGCAAGCCGATACGTATAAGCTTCTTCATGAAATAACCCCCACTAATGAATGTATGAAAAAAATGCCTTAAAAATCTTTTTTAACGACGGCTTTGTGAGCCCCCCATGGAACATACTTTATCGTATGAATAACATAGTGATAACCCTAGCAGCGTTTAAGAGCGCTTGCAAAAGGGGGGCGAGAATTTATTTACAATTGTTATATTTTACACGCAAAAAGCGTTTGTCGGGGCAATTTGTTTCAGATAGAAACAAACTATGAATGGTATGTGGATGATTCAAGCTTGAAGTGTAACGAACAGACATAATTCTTCACTAAAAAGCCTTCCTTGCCCGTAAATGCCAGTATTTCCCGCGTTTGCAGAATGTTTTTAGAGCTGATAGGGTGGATATAATACTATTTGTCCCGTGGGGGGACCAAAAAGATTAAGCCTGTACTAAAAATGCTTAAACCCGTTCCTGCTGCCTGCGCGCTGATTTAAATCGATCACACAAGAATTATATTGTATGGGGGTTATTTTTATCATGAAGAAACTTATACTTTTAGCATCATTCGCTGTAATGGTAAGTACAACTGGTGTATATGCTGCTGGCGAAAATGATGCAAAACTCGTAGCTACCTTCACGGCTTATTGCAAAAGTACCAAAGCAGATAGATTAACTCCGGCAACGCGTGCATCGTGGATGAAGTTGTTTAAACAAGCTCAACGCGACAAAAGCTTTGGGCTTATCGACATTATGAAAAGAGAAAACCTTGCGCTCTATGCAACACTCAGCCCAGCACCGGCAGCACAAATTCCGGTCGCAGTACCACCAGCAGCAGCCAGGAAATTTCAACCACTTGTTTCATCGCAAACACCTGCTATACCTGCACTTAAACCTGCGTTTAACGTTCCACAAGCAAAGTACGGTGCATGCGCAGCATTATTGGCTACGCTTCATAAGCTTGCCAAAACTGGTGGGGAACGAGTTGCTCGTTTTGTTACGTCAAAACTTACATGGATGCAAGAGCATAAGCTTGTTACGGCTACTGCACTTGCAGCACTTGTTTATTACACCATTGTGTATATGACACTTGACCAAAACTTAACACAGGGCCAAGCCGTTATAGACCCTGTTGGCTCAAAATTTGCCGCGGCAGCTCTTAAATGCGTACAAATGCCAATAGCATGGACAACGCAGACAGCTTTTCCAGCCGTACAAGCAGCCGGTTCTTCGTCATGGCAAAAATTATCTGCTGTAGGCTCATGGATTTCTGAGAAAATGCAAGATAGCTTGCTATCTATCCGCCACCAATTTTATGATCCTGAGCGCCAAAAGTACGTTGCCCAACGCGTAGATGATATGGTTCATAGAAGTGATCTATCCGCACGGATTGAACAGCTCAGTAATACACAAGCACATGCAGCGCAGGTTATTCAAGAGCAACAAGGTCTTATGGACAGGGCGCTAAAAGGCATCCAAAACGCAACCGATTGGTTGAGACGAGCACAGAACGATAATATAACGTATGCCCAGAAAATTGCTCAAACAATAAACCGTCAAAAAAGTTGTCAAGAATCATTAACGGATTACAGCACACAGCTAGCAACCTTACCGGCTAACACTACAATAGCTCAATTAAAACAACAATGTGCCGATGCAATGCAAGCCGTAGCACAACGAGAAGCGCTTACTGAAAACGGTTTCTGTAAAAGTGTCAGTTCGTTATGGGATAGATATGTTAAGATTTTTTGGGGCGGTAGTGTGTGCGCCGGAACACCTGCATTGACCTACAAGAAATCTTTGCTCGAACATAAAGTCAATGTTTGCGCCACCGCTGCCAAAGTAGCAAATTTTGCTACAACAGCTTCCTCCAAAAATGCGCAACAAGCGTTTGTTGATGAAATCTCCCTAGCAACCGCTTGTGTAGAAAAGGAACGAGCACTCATAGACCGCCTTAAAGTTGATCAGATCATTGCGCAAGAGAATATAGACTCCGCACAACACGCGCAAACAGTACATGAAAATAATTATCAAGAAGCACGCCAAGCTATACACCAAGCTCAAGCAACACAGATACTCAACAAATCAACTATGACAGAGCTGGCATCACGACTCGGAGCGGTAAATAGCATCTCGGGACCAGTCGCAGCTGCTGGTAGTGCATTATGCGCAACATTTGGATTAGGTGCTCTTTGGACGGCATATATCATCATTAAAACAGGCGTAACAACAGCCTGTGCCGTTGCAAAAAGCAATAAATGGACGGCAGCACCATTCAGAGGTTGATTCGCCAGCAACCGTGACCGCAATAAGCTTCTTATTTCTGCGGTAGCAACAACATACTAATGAAAAAATATTTTAAGCGGATATTAAATAAATTCCGTTCGTCCCAACTACGTCTTAGCGAGCGAGAGCGAAGGCGCCTGTTCCTCCGTAGCCAAGAGCGAAGCGAGGGCGTAGGAGGAAAGTATGGCCCCAAGGGGAATCGAACCCCTGTTTCTGCCTTGAGAGGGCAGCGTCCTAGCCGCTAGACGATGGGGCCTTTTACAATCTGTCGAAAAAATACGAAAATAGTACTTGAATGATACACAAATCGAAACAGTGCGTAAAGAGAAAACCAACCCCTTTGTAAACCATAAATGAATCGCCAGTGACAATCCGTTATATAGCTTTTATGACAACCTTGGCCCTTGCGTGGTGCCTACATCTTCCTGCATCAACCCCGCATGTTACCTACGGGGAATCTTTGGCTGCTGCTCTGACACAATCTACCGAGGGCGGTCAATCTAACGTTTTTCATGTCGATCATATTTCATTTGACTGTGATACTACTCTTTCAAAGCACGAATTTTTCCACATTACCGGACTAAAAATTCCAGGATTTATTTCGGGACGGCATATTGAAAAAGCGTGTAAGCGCCTTTTGATGAAACAGCGCTTTAGCTCAATAAAAGTTGATCTCTCTTACACCAACCGTGGACAGTGTATTCATTTCTCCATTACCAGTTATTGGCTCGTTAAAAAGATTGAACTTGAGGGCATTTGGTTTGGCAAGGACCAGTACGTTAATCTTTATCGCCTTCAGCCGGGTGATGTTTTTGATGCCAATATTCACGATGAATCAATCAAGGAAATCGGTCATTACCTGCGCGACCAAGGATATTTTGCAAGCTCCATACGTGATGAGATTGAATATCACAAAAGCAACAAAACACTTACGATCCATATAAAGCTCAAAAAGAAACGTCCCTATGTTATCGATACCACAACGCTGGTCATCGATGATCTTGAGCACCAACGTAAGCTCAAAAAAAATGACAATATCAACGGCATTGTCGACGCAATCACCGCCAAGCTGCATCGCTCGCTTGAAGGACGTGCGTATACCAAAAAAAGAGTTCTCAGGATCCTTAATAAAATAAAAAAGGCTCTCAAAAAAGCTGGTTTTATCAATGCGCGATTTTCTGTTACACGCCGTGCTCGCTCAGGGGTTCCGCATGTATCACTCGTTTTTAAGCTTTCATTAAAAAAGAGAAGACTCATCACGTTAAGCGGTAATAATGCTTTTTCAAATGATATTATTCGACAGGACTTTATTGGCAACGATCTCCCCGAGCCACTCTTTTCTCCTGATATTATTATGCAACAAGCGCTGCATGAATATTATAAGCATGGATACTGGCATACACACATTGGCGTACAGCCGGTAGGTGACGTAGGCCTCTGTTTAAAAATTCACGAAGGGCCCGCAACCTTCATAAACACTGTTGCGGTTATCAATCGTGCTACGTCGATCCCCGAAAAATCAGCACATTTTATACAGGCTTTTCTCAAGAATAAAATCTGTACCCAACAGGTGCTTGATACTGCTTTGCATCATCTAAAAAATTTTTATATTGCACATGGATACTGGGATTTTTCCATCATTGATACAAGCTTTACGCGCTGTTCTACAAAGGGCATGTACGATCTTGTCATATCCGTTGATAAAGGGGTGCAACGATTGTGGGGCGGATGCACCATCAAAAATTTTCAAAATCTTGAGGCTGATGAATTTTTTAAGCGATATCACAATCCTGTGCAACAGAATATAGCCTTTGATCTTAATTGGCTTCAGGAACAACGGACTTTCCTTACGGCCTATTTCCATAAGCAAGGTTACTGGTACGCAACTATTCAGCCAGAACTCACGGTGCTACCGCTTGCATCATCGCATCAAACAAAACTTCTTGTCACCTGGAACATACATACGGGAGCTCAGGTAAAATTTGGCAGAACCATTGTTCGTGGTGTAACAACCGTTGATTTTGATCAACTCAAGCGGCAATTCGCCTTCAAGGAGGGCGCAGATTGGGATCGCAAAAAGCTTGCGCTTACACGCAGCAAACTCAAGAAGTTGGATGTTTTTAAAACCGTTCAAGTTCAAGCCCATCATCTTGCACAACATTGCACTGACAAGCCAACCATTGTTACCGTTGTTGATGATGATCCGGTTGAACTGCGCGCTCGTATTGGTTACTTTACCAATAGCAAGAACGTTCTTTTTAAACATCAATCAACGCCAAAAATTGGCGCCTCTTTTATCATAAAAAATCCAACAAATCGAGCCGATCGACTTTCAACGTCCGGCGACTGGACAAATTTTGAACGTAAATTTGCATGTGATTACCACCTGCCCTCGCCCTTTGGATTTTCCGGCATGGGAACATGCGGAATATTCGCCAATAAATACATCAACCCTGTTGAAATTCGTAATAGCGGAGCTGCTTATCAGGGCCACAACTATGGCGTTCATGCAGATATTCATGATGAATACAAGGAACACTATCAGTGGTACATAAAAGTAGGTAATGAGTGGGAAAAAATCACGCGCAAACAAGGCAACCTTAAGTTTGATGAGAACCTCATGCATCGCGTTTTGCCCTATTTTCTTGTTGAACCACGTCTTACCATTGATACTCTCGACAGTCATAGCAATACCACCAAGGGGTCATACACTAATGTATCCATCAAGCTGATGGTGCCTGAGGACAAAGACTCTGTTTCGGCAAAACTATGTTTTGAACAATCACTTTTTTACCCTATTTCAGATAAGTGCATTGTTGCTGGTCGTGTAAGGCTTGGTCATATTTTTAAAGATAAATTTGAACGCATACTGCCCATCGAGCGTTTTTACCTTGGCGGCCCCTATTCGGTTCGTGGTTATGAAATTGATTCGCTTCCCCCTCTTGGTTATTCGGATGACGGGCAGGTTACTACCATCCAGGGCGGTGGTTCGATGTTCAACGCAAACCTTGAGTTACGTATTCCTCTTTACAAAGCATTCGGCGTTGTTCTTTTCCAGGATATTGGCGTACTTAGTCAGTCAGGGTTTCTTGGTTTGAAAGATACCTGGTATCCCGGTTCGGGATTTGGATTCCGTTACAAAACTCCTATAGGCTCTATACGTTTTGATATTGGTTGGAAGTGGAAGCGTCGCTTTCCCGAGGATAATAAGTCACTTGCGTGGTACTTAACTATCGGGGAGGCGTTCTAAAAAAAAGAGAAAAGGGGAAAAGCCATGCAACGCCGCCAATTATTTTTTGTACTTTCTATATTCTGCACCATACATGCATCCCAACTTACAACACCGTGGTACTACAGTAACATTCATAACAACTACCCTGATGAACTTTCATTTTGCATCGTCGATCTTAAATTTGATGGCGAGAAAATAAAAATTTGTGAATTTGGCCAAGGTCTTGGATCCACCTTTAGGGGGTATGATGCTCTTTATGGGCAGGGCCAGATGTGGTCAAAGTTTTGGAACGTTCTTAAACAAGTTCAAAAAACGCCCTGGTTTTTGAATACGCGGGGAATTAGAAAAGAATTTGCGCCAGAAGTTTTTAAAGAAATTGGTGGACGCAATGTACGCAGTCTTGAAGGAATCAAACCCTCTTCTTCGGCTTTTGTGCTTATTGCAGGTAATGCCAAAAAGAATCGTTTTTCCTGTGCCGAATTTAAACAACGTTATCCGCAGTGTTTGATTTTAGATGAGGTAACAAAAAAGTTTGTTACGAACAAATACGAAACAGGGTTGCTTTTTAATGATCATGAGCTTGAGGGTTATAAACCACGTTATAGAATCTTCCCCAAAGAATACTCATTTACCGTAGCTCTTGAGATTTTGCACATATTAAACAGCAATCATATTGTGCTTAAACCGGTTAACGCATCACTGGGAAGCGGTATTGTAATGGTCGAGCCACAGGAGCTTGATCATGCATTGCGCATTATATGTAGAAAAGAAGACGGCGCAAAGGACCAAGGCGACCAGACCAGCTTTGCATATTGGGCACAAGATCATGAAAAGTTTTTTATTGTCGAAGAATTCGTTGCATCAAAAAAAATTTTTGTTGACCACAAGCCATATGATCCAACGATGCGTGTTGCTTTTGTTCTTTGTAACAATGCAGGAACACCAAGTATTAATTTTTTAGATGCCTATTGGAAGCTTCCTGCAAAGTCGCTTGATGATTGTGGGTCATTCACAGAGCTTCATAAGTCGCATGTTGAGATAGGAAAGAAGTGCTCGGCATCTGTCGATGCTGGTGATTTTGAAGCGGTCAAAGCACAATTATGCTTGTTATTGCCGCAAATATACCTTAAAATGCTCGCAAAATCTTGGGATGACAAACAGGAGCCTATTTCATGAATGCATTGTCTTGTTCGACGCTTCTTGCGCTCATGTTCTGCGCAAGCTTTTTGTGCAACTGCAGGTTGATGGGGATGAATGATTATGCCGTTTATGGTCCAGCAGCGTTTCTATCAGGTAGCAGTCAAAATATAGTTCCAACGGAAGAAGAACCAAATAATGATCGAGACCCACTAGAAAAAGAACTTGATGCGCAACTTGTGGAGGCAGTGGAAAAAGAAGACTTAGAGGCAGTCAAAAGCCTTCTTGGACTGGATACTCTTAAGGAACTTGAGGATTCTTTTGATACAGCAGCAGTTGAGATCTGCGACATGATTAATACCTATGTGCCACGCGCTCATCCAAATATGCCACAATCATACTCTCATCATGCGCCTTTATTCATTGCCGCTGGAAAGGGCAATGCTGAAATAGTAGCAGCTCTTATCGCTGCTGGTGCGGAAATCGATGCAATAGATTTATTGCTAACCATGACGTCGTTGCAGTGGGCTAGCAGCAGTGGCCACATCGACGTAGTTCGCATTCTTCTTGAGGCTCGTGCAAATTCCAATTTTCACAGGACAGTAACAATGGATACGGCCTTATATCGTGCAGCTGGAGAAGGCTATCCGGAAATTGTGCAACTTCTTCTGGACTGCCATGCAGATACCTCTATCAGAGGTAGGGGCTTTGTCTCCATAGGCCTCCCGCCCCAGACGCCACTGGAAGTTGCTCGAAGCAAGCTTCAGTACGCGATTCGTAATGAGGAATATGAGAGGATTCAGAGGCTAAAACAAGTTATACACATACTAGAGGAACACGAAAAAAACATGGGGACGTTATGAGAACACACGCTCGTTTGACGCTTTTCGCCATCTGCAGTCTCATATGTTGCAACACGTTACTCCTGGGGATGCAGGATGATGAAAATCCAGCCAAGAAACGCAGAATACTTACAGTGGAGCAAACTCAGTCTGTCCCAAGAACATTTGAACAGTTCCTGGAAGCTGTAGAAAGAAAAGAGGACAAGTTTCTTGCGCATCCAACCTTCCAGGAAATTGTAGATAGTTTCGAAACAGACGATTTGAACAAGATGCCACTTGAACCATACAGAATTATCAGTGAATTTATCCCCAACCTTACGGACTTTTTGTTCCTTGCCGTCCAAATAGGTGATACTTCGCTCGTAAAGCGGCTTATTGCCGTTGGCGTTGAACCCAATGCAATAGATAAATATAAGCAAACACCATTGCACTACGCGGCCCGCTATGGTCAAACCGACATAGCACGCATTCTCCTTGCGGCTGGTGCAAAGCCAGGTTTGCAAAATAATACGACAGCAGAAGTTGATATACCCTCTTTGTATTACCAGAGGCCCGAACCATTGTTTTTGGCCATTCAATGTGGTAATGCTGCAATCGTAGAGATGCTTATTGCCGCAGGCGCAAAAGTCGAGACTCGCGATTTAAATAATGGTGCGACAGCTTTGTTGGAAGCCGTTCTCTTTCTACGCTATGAGATAGTTGAGTTTCTTCTTACCAAACATGCAAACCCCAATGCGCAAAAATGTACAGGACTAACCTCGTTGCATTATGCAGCAACGCAAGGGGATGAGCGCATGGTGCAGCTCCTCATTGATTACCATGCAGATCCATTCATTAAAGATCACGGGGTCTTTGAGGATTTGACACCGCGACAAGACGCAGAGCGGTACCTCAGATGCTTGGACTGCACTGATCAGCAGAAGCAGAAGTTGGGAAAAATCATACAAATACTTGAAGAATATGAAAAAAAGTTTGTCAGAAATCCGTCATAAAAATGCATAGCTTAACAGCGACCTCATAGTCCAAAGGGTATACTGTGAACAAATTTCTACATACAATCTCTCTTTATGGGATCAGCATGAACACGTTCTCTTTTTCAAAATTTATAGCACTCGCACTCAGTATGAGTTTTTCTGGGGCTCTTCGCTTACACGCCGCTTCACCGTTGCGTAAAGTAAAACTTGTTGCTACCGATCAAGAAAATATCGTCGCAAGAAAAGCAAAAAGAAGAAGAATTGATAGACAGGAGGATGCACAAGAGCGCAATGAGTTTTTGTTTAATGCAATTACAACGGGGAACCTACAAGAGTTTCTCGCCGGTCTTGATCATGCAGATCTTACTGCGCGGGATCCCGAACTACATGACACGCTTCTTCACCTTGCTGTCAAAAGTGGTAGTTCGCCTATTACGCAAATACTGCTTGCTCATCGCATAAACCCCGACTCACAAAACAAATGGCTACAAACTCCTTTACATTATGCTGCTCGCAGCGGATATGTTGACCTTGTTTATGCCCTTCTTGCATTCAAAGCATGTGTTAATGCCAAGGATGTTAGTAATCGCACGCCGCTCTATCTCGCTGCCTATTGTGGCTATCCCGAAATTGTTGATGCCTTGTTGAAGGCTGGCGCCGATAGCGCTATTACCGATGATATAGAAAGAAACGCGCTATGTGCTGCGCAAGATCGTTTGCAAGGAGAACTTGCCAGGAACAGACGGACAACAGAAACGATGGAAACTGAAGAGTCGTTTGATCCTACTACTGATCTTCGACAACCACTAGCCCTACGCTTGAAGGCGGTTATAACAAAGCTTGAAGAACACGAATTATTACGTGCGCGCAAACAAGCTCAATCCGATGAAGATTCGTCATCTTCATTGATCTCATCAACTCCAGCTGTGCCCGATATTGATTTTTAGCCCATTTAATTGATTTTTCAAAAAAAAACGTTATTTTGAGCAGGTTGACTTTTTGGCTTTAAAAAGCCTCTATTTCCCTGCAATGCATGACTCCATGTGGATCATTTTGATGATAAGCATTGTAGGGTTTTTTTATAGTTTCGTGAGGTACCCATGAACACGCCGCGTACATCCTTGTCCCGTATTCTTCCCATAGGCATCGCAATTTTTGCCATGCTTTTTGGCGCGGGAAATATTGTATTTCCTCTGGGCCTCGGCCGCGAAACAACGTCTCAAGCTTCTTATGCCATCATCGGATTTTTGATTACCGGTATTGTGGTACCGCTGCTGGGCCTTATTGCAGCATCGTTGTTTGACGGATCGTACAAAAAATTTCTTGGTACTATCGGAAAAATTCCAGGGGCATTTCTTGCCGCCATTTGTATGTTACTACTTGGTCCTCTTGGCGCAACCCCTCGTTGTATTACGGTAGCGTATGCGGCAGTTACATGGCACTTCCCCCATCTGTCGACTTTTGCATTTAGCCTAGCCGCTGCAGCTCTTGTTTTTGTGGCAACCATGCGACGTGGTAAAATCGTTGAGCTTTTGGGTAAATTTTTGGGGCCACTTAAGCTTGTTCTGCTGCTTTCTATTGTGGTGATAGGTCTTCTTTCACCAGTCGCACCATCTGTCTCATCGCTGAGTTCCATGAGCAGTTTTTTTAGAGGAATAATTGAGGGGCTTGGTCCACTTGATTTGCTCGCTACCATCTTTTTTTCTGGTCTTATTGTTACGGCAATCAAGGCGCAAGCACAAAAAGAAGAGCTTTCGTCACGCCAAATTATATCAATTGGGATTAAGGCGGGCATTATCGGGGGGTGCTTGTTAGGCATCGTGTATACAGGCTTTTGCCTCCTTGCTGCAAAATACGGAGCGTTGGTATTTGTTGATGTGCCCAAAGAACAGCTTCTCAGCGTTTTGACCATGTGTGTACTTGGTTCAAAGGCGAGCTTGTTGGTCAACGTTACGGTCACCGTTGCCTGTATCACAACGGCCATTGCGCTTACAGCAGTTTTTGCGGATTATCTTACACACGAGGTTTTTCTTGGCCGCATCAGCTATTGGCACGCGCTTCTTCTGACCGTTACCACAACATTTGCAATGGCAAACCTTGGATTTGCAGGGGTTGCTCATGTAATTGAGCCGTTTGCTATTCTTTGTTATCCGGCATTGATAGCACTCTCACTTGCCAACATCGCGCATGTGCTTTGTGGGTTTACCTACATTAGAACGGTTACTTTTATAACTTTTATCGCGACGGTTGCAATCACTTATGCGCCGCATCTTTGGTAACGCCAAAGACAATCACAATCCAGCCTGCAACCACGAGGCATGACCATACCATAATCCATGTTAATGAAATAAGGCGGTACAAAAACAATACGGCCAAAGCTGACATAAGCACTGAGACACCGGCCGCAAATCCAAGAACTTTGGCACAGCTCCATCCTTTTTTACGTAAATAAATCGAAAAATGATGGGGGCTTCCGTAATAGAACGGCATGCCTAATCGCGTTCTGATAATAAAAAGGCCCAAACCTTCAAGCAGCGGAACCCACAAAATAAGGCAGGGAACAAAAAACATTTCGAGTAGCGGCTTAATATAGATATAAATCACGTTGAGATACCCTTCAAAATTCCATCTAAAAAGGGTTTTGTCCCAGTCAAAAAGTAGCGGTATCGCTGCCAAAAATCCCCCAATAAACAACGACCCCGCATCACCTAAATAAATTTTTGCTGGTGGTTTGTTGTAGAGAATAAATGCAAGCAAGGCTCCAATAAATGCTGCCAGTAGCAAACTTGTTGTATATTTCCCCATGGCATAGGCGATGCTGCACAGCATTATTGAGCTCACCAGGCCTAAGGTTCCACACAAACCATCCATAACATCAACCAAGTTGAATGCGTTAATAACTGCCAACATCCAAAATGATGACCAAAAAATATTTACCGGGGAAGAAAAGAATGCATTTTTGAGCGAAAATTCTCCTTTCAAAAAACACAACACGGCAATAAATTGCCCAAAGAATTTTTGAGCTGGCCGCAACACTTTAAGATCATCAATAAGGCCAACAAATAACAAAAGCGTTGTTCCCAGTAAAAACCATAGAATCTGATTTTCAAAAGGGTAACAAAGACCAATAGTAGTAATAAAAGCAATAAAAAGCGCAAGCCCACCCAAATAAGGAGTGGGTTCTTTGTGACGTTTAAGCCGCCCGTCTGGACGGTCAACAAATCCTATTTTTTTTGCTGCTGCTATGACAATGGGCACAAGATATATTCCCAAAAGAAATGAAAATGACAATGCAAAAATGTGACGCACACCTACGGCATACATGATTCTCCCTTTTTTATTGGTAGACAATTTATCTCTATCACTAAAGAAAATTTAGTACACTTACTCGTCGGTGTCAGTAGAAATATCGGAGGGAGTAACTGATGAATGACTTCATACGGTTTGTATGTTGCTTGTGCGTAACCATGTGCAGCACACCCCACCATAGTCTTTTGAGTATGGTTATGGCTGATGGTCATCCGCTGCTAGAACAAAAAAGACTTGAGCATGCAGATTTCGAAAAACTTTGTAGTGCTGCGCATGAGGGTGATGTAGTGTTGGTTTTGGGGCTTCTTGCTGAAAATGTGAGTCCTAACGCACCGGCTCAAAGCTTATTTGAAGAAGCAGTATTTAGTCCGCTTCACGAAGCAGCTTTGCATGGACATGCAGAGATCGTGGAAATCCTTCTGAAAGCAGGAGCTGATCCAAATTATCTCAGTCACCAATGTACACCGCTTGGCTTTGCTTGTGCGTTTTTTCATGTGACGTACAACAGAATTTTTGAAGAAGCGGTAGAACCAACACACTGTCTCTGCGGTTGGTTTAAAAACCATCGCTTGCACGAACTTAACGAGTTGATTAATAGGCTGAAAAGGGTTATTGCGCTTCTTTCAAGTGAAACTGCTCAACCAACAACTGAAGAAGAGCGGAGGTGTAGGCACATTGCTCTTACGGTGCTTCGCTTCATCAATCTTGTATCAGATCAAGATCTTTGTGATAGCCTGGCGAAAGGTCCTCAACAAGAGCCGCCTAGCGATACTGTATCTCACGCCCCAGTGCTTGAATAGACCCATTAGAGATCTCAAAAATGCGATCAACTTTGTGGAGCATGGTTGGTCGGTGAGAGACGATAATAATCGTTTTACTTCCGCGGATTTCTTCGATGGCCAATCGTATGAGTCTTTCAGATTCTTCGTCTAATGCTGATGTTGCTTCATCAAAAATCAATAAATCTGGATTCTTAAGAAGCGCGCGGGCGATAGTGAGTCGTTGTTTTTGTCCGCCTGAGAGGAATGTGCCATTTTCACCAACCACCGTGTCATAACCATGAGGGAGCATTTCAATAAATTCGTGGGCGTGTGCGATTTTGCAAGCGTTAATGATCTCTTCTTTTTGGGCATTTGGGCGTGCGTAGGCTACGTTGCGTAAAACGGTATCATTAAACAAAAATGTTCGTTGCCCCACATAACCGATATGGGTGCGCAAACTTGCAAGCGAAATCTCCGCAATATCAATACCATCAATGAATACTGTTTGTACGGGAGGGGTTATAAAACCGAGTAACAAATCGCACAAGGTGCTTTTGCCTGCTCCCGACTGTCCTACAATGCCGATCGACTCACCTTTGCGGATGGCGAGATTCACATGAGAAAATACTGTAGCATGTTCGTTGTAACTGAAGGATGCGTCCCTGAACTCAATTGAAGAGGCAAAGAAGGGGAGTTCTTTGGTACGATTTTGTGTTGCAGGGTATACGGTATCAAGCACCGCAAAAATGCGTTCTGCAGCTGCAAGACCATACTGAACTTCTGAATAAACATTGATAATTTTTTTGAGCGGTTGATAGGAAAGAATTACGGCAGCAACAAAAGCAGTTAGTTGACCTGCAGTAATGGTTCCATCAAGTACCTGATGTGCAGCAATATAAAAAATAGCGCCACATCCGGTAACTGCGATTGCTTCAACAATTGCTGGTAAAATAGCTTCAATATGTACGTTAAGCATGACCGCGCCAAAGCAGCGTTGGAGAAGGTTTTTAAATCGAGATTGTTCAACTGCCTCGGCATTAAATGCCTTGATTTCGCGGATACCGACAAACGTTTCTTGAAGCATCGAACTTATATGACCAAGTTGCGATTGAATGGCAATAGAGGCATTTTTACGTGCACGGCCCAATTTGGTAATGGTGTAACCGAGTAATGGTCCGACAATGAGCATCGAAAGGCCTAAGGTGAAATTTTGATAAATGGCAAATCCTATTAAGCCGATTGCTTCAAAAAAGCTGCGAACACCATCGCGAATTGCCGCTCCTGCCGCCTGTTGAATCATCTGTACGTCGTTAAGAAAGTGCGACATAAGATGTCCCGTGCTTTTGGATTGATGAAAGCTAGTTGGAAAGTTAATAATTTTAGAAAAAAGATCGTTGCGAATGTCGATGGTGACTTTATTGTTTACCCATTGCATCGAGTAACTTGAGAGGTACATAAAAAGTCCCTTGAGGAGAAAGACGGCAATAAAAATGAGTAAAAAAGGGACAATGAGATGGCTGTAGCGTTTGATAAAAATTTCGTCGATAGTTTGTTTAAGCACATACGTTGGGACGGTGCATACAGCGCCAAAAAGCGATGCGGTAATAAGCGAGAAGACAAGCGCCTTCCAGTAGGGTTTTGTGTATCTCAAAACGCGCCATAGTGGCTTTTCAGAGTCATTGTGTAGTTTCATATGCATTTGTACCTTAAAAGTAGCGGAAAAAACGCCGGATTTTGTGGAGGAAGACACTATAGCAAAAGAAGTATGTTCAACCAATGAAAAGGTGCAAATGCCCGCTAAAATCTTGTTTTGTATGCTCGTTGAGAGCCTGTACGGAAATTGGCAGAATGCCCAAAGTCCGTTCGTGGCGCTTGCGCTTTTCCCCATAAAGAATACTCAATCAACTAGGCCGTATCGACATTTGATTTGAAAATGAGAAAATTAACCACAAGAAACAAAGAAGGAGTTACTTGTGGTTAAACGATACGAGCTTTCGAAAGAGCAATGGGACAAGATAAAAGACATGGTACCAGGGAAAAAAGGTGATCGTGGCCGACACGGGGTTGATAATTTAAATTTTGTGAATGGTGTTCTCTGGGTTTTGCGATCTGGTGCACGTTGGTCAGACTTGCCAGAGCGTTACGGTAAGTATAAATCGGTACACAAACGGTTTACCCGTTGGGCTGCGAAGAATGTGTGGGACAAAGTTTTTAAAAGTTTGATCAAAGATAGAGATAATGAATATCTCATGATTGACTCAACTATTGTAAGAGCCCATCAACAGGCAGCGACGTTAAAAAAAAAGATCAGGCTCTGGGGCGTTCTCGAGGAGGTTTAACAACCAAAATTCATATGATGTGTGATGCTCTTGGGTTACCTATAAAATTCATTTTAACAGGTGGCGAAGTGAGCGATTTTACTCAAGCCATACCACTTCTCGGTGATGAAAAAGCTGATTATGTTCTTGGTGATAGGGGATTTGATGGCGATGCGATTATAGAACATATATCAGAAAAAATGCATGCTATTCCAGTTATACCGCCAAAATCCAACCGTCTGGTTCAACGTGAATATGACAAATACATTTACAAGGAGCGCAACCTAATAGAGCGTCTTTTCAACAAACTTAAAAATTTTAGAAAATTGGCTACACGATATGAAAAACTGCAGAAAAATTTCGAAGCTCTTATTTGTTTGGCATGCTCGTTTTTGTGGTTAATTTAAATGTCGATACGTCCTA
>JBAZSL010000004.1:0-101768 GCA_041662445.1 Candidatus Babeliales bacterium | reverse complement strand
TTCAACAAACTTAAAAATTTTAGAAAATTGGCTACACGATATGAAAAACTGCAGAAAAATTTCGAAGCTCTTATTTGTTTGGCATGCTCGTTTTTGTGGTTAATTTAAATGTCGATACGTCCTAGGATCAGCGTTGGCAAAAAGCCGAAAAACTCCTCTTAGGATTACACAATATTTTAAACAAGAGCCCAAGACAATCTTGCTTTATGCAAAGGATATCCCGTTTGAACTAATTATTACAAACGAAATACACAACATTGTCTCTATGATTCCCGGTGATTCTATTCAGACAATCGAAAAGATTTCTTCAGAATACCGATATTTCAATCTCGATAAGATAATTCGTTGTTTTATGAGTATACGTTCTCTTGCAACACATAAAATTTTCTTTATTAGATCAATAAAGACAACATATTTCGAGGACCCAGTACCTAAAACAAGCTACAATGTCATTATTGAAATCCAAGCAGAAAATCCAAAATGCCGCGCGTACTTTGCTGAAAACAATTTTGATAGCGATCAATTTCTTGCTGAAGCCGAAAAATTCATTAAGGAAGAAGAGGAAGCATTATATGCGTGGAACGGGCGCCTTGCTGAACAAAAGAAACAAGCTCTTAGAACAAAGTATGCGGACGCCGGAATTTTTGTCGTAAGCCCATCACCCCAAAATAACCTATATTTTGATGTAAAAGCAGTCGATGATTTTGAGGGTGCAGAATATGTAAAGCTTCTTCGAAAAATAAAAGAAGGACTTCCTGCGCAACTAGAAGGCTCGCTACTTCCATTATCACTCAGAAAAGACAAAGAGCCTGAAGTAAAAGCTGCCGGCCCGCAAGGTGTAGCGCTAGCACCAATAGAACTTGAGCTGAAAAAAGAAGAAGAAAAAAAGTCAGCCAAGCCCATACCTGAACTCAGTCCTGTTGAGCGCTTTTTCGTTGCGCTTACACAGAAAAAGTTTGACAATGCCAAAAATATTATCGATCAAATTGATGACGTTAATGTAAAAATAGATAATGGTATTCCTTTAGTTAAATGCGCAATTGATGAAGGGCCGTGGGCGGAGGACGTTATACGAAAGCTTATTATTGATCGAAATGCTACAGTGAAAGAAGTAGCCGTTGATTACGCCATAAAAAACGGACAGACTCTTCGTACAGTGGAATTACTTATTGCAAAAGGAGCACCTGTTGACCAAGCCGCATGCCTTGCTGAATCAATCAAAAAAAAGAATATCACTCTCACAAAATTTTTTATTGAGAAGTTTCCTCGGAGTATTTATAGCATTTATAAGGGCGACACGCCGCTTGGATATGCGGTTAAATTCAAAGCAACTGAAATTGTAGCACTACTTATATTTCAAAACCATGTAATAGTTGGCATAGGGGATCTCTATGATGCAATTACTCTTCCTCCGCCTCCTGTGCCCGAAATTGTAGAGTGTCTTATTAGTGGATCCAAGCATCAATTTCTTACAAGTACCATAAACGAGCACAGCCTACTTTGGCATGCACAGCAAACAAAAAACTTAGAAATCATAGAAAAGCTTAGATTTGCTGGTTTTGAACTTACTGCAGAAGAAAAGGACGTTGCTACACCATAAAATACTTTAGAGCCTGTACGAATATTGTTTGCGCTCTAAAAAAACGCCTTTAGGAACGTATGATTGAACGAGGCAGGCTAATGTCTCCGTTCGCCCTAAGTGTTCTCCGAAGCTTTTAGCATAGGAGGACGTATCGAAGGAAGCACGAACGGGATTTATCCATGCTTAATTTGATTATTTTTGGGTGGTAGTTACTTTATGTGCTTATTTGTGCGCAAATCACGTTGTTTTTGAGTTTTTCATTATTTCTTATAAGATAACCAGCCTGTCTGAAATACTGTAGTCTGCGTCTGTTATGTTGCTGGGAGATCATTGTGAATACGATAAAGCATTTTGGTGTGGTAGCAAGCTTTGTTGTATGCAGTGCTCTTGTTGGGGCTTAGCAACCAATATCTAATGCGCCTGAAAAAACGGTGCAGGAATGTCTCAGTAAGTTTGCTCAAGGCAAAAATGATCCCTCAGCTGTTAGTAAGGCTTTCAATACCGTAATTGAAACATGCAAAGACCCGTCAATTGATATTGCGCAGTTGCTTCCCTGTGCATTTGTTGTGTATGCGTTAGCGGCGATTACTCATGAGTATGGGCACGTTGCTATGACTAATATATTGTGTAATGTCAAAAAACGAACAGAGGTTTATGTTGGACGAAAGAGTAGTAGTCCACCGCTTTTTTCTATAGGACATCTTCATTTTATGCAATTGCCGTTGATAAGGGGAGATTTCTCAAATGATAGTGCGCGTCTTCGAAATGGCTTGAAAATCTATGAGGGATTGTGCAAAGGGATAAGCGCCGGCTTTGGAGGCATATCTGCCGCAACTTTCCTTTATGCGTGCATAAAAGCAATCTGCACGTATTGTGCATATGTTGACGGTAAAAAATTTCCCAACATTACGTTAAAGAACATTTTTACGGGATTTGGCCCATTTCAAACCATTGTACAGACCAAGGCATTGTCTAACCGTCAAAAGCGTTTTCTGCTTAATCTAACATTTGTTATGTGCACAGCACTTTCTTTTCAAATGATATACGGTGGTTTTGAGGTGTTATGTACCCTGTTTTCTTCTAAGACGGCTGAAAAACTTTATTTGCTCGTGCAATTAACGACTGCTATCAGCGACTGTATCATTTTCAAAAAATATTACGATGCGCGGCAGCAACTTCTGCATCCAAATCCGGTGGAATTGCAGCCAGTTTCTACTTAACCAAATCGCTCAGATAATTTTCGACCTGATCAAGTGCAATACGTTCTTGTTTTGTCGTATCACGATTACGTGCGGTTACTTTGTGGTCATTGAGCGTATCAAAATCATACGTAAAGCAGACCGGCGTGCCGATTTCGTCTTGGCGACGGTAGCGCTTACCAATTGATCCTGACGCATCATATTGGACATTAAACCCAGCACCTTTGAGCTGGGTGAAAAATGTATGTGCCTGCTCATCAAGTTTGTTCGTGAGTGGCATAACCGCCGCAATATACGGTGCAATACGTGGATGAAGCCGCAATACCGTGCGTGTTTCGCCTTCAATGACATCTTCGGCATACGCATCAAACAAAAGCGTCAAAAAGAGGCGATCGACGCCCACCGAACATTCAACGACGTAGGGAGTGTACGAAGTTTTGGTTGCCTCATCAAACACCGCAAGGTCTTTGCCAGAATGCTGCGAATGTTGTTTAAGATCGTAGTTAGTTCTATTGGCAATGCCCTCAAGTTCTTTCCATCCAAACGGAAAATTATATTCAATATCGGTGCACGCTTTTGCATAGTGAGCCAGTTCTTCCGGCGCATGTACGCGAGCGCGAATGCGGTCAGGTGTAAGCCCGAGTGATGTAAAAAACTGTTTTCTGCGTTCGACCCATGTGTCAAAGAAGGCATCGGCTTCTGCTTCTTTGCAGAAGAATTCCATTTCCATTTGTTCAAATTCACGCATGCGGAATAAAAACTGCTTTGGGGTAATTTCATTACGAAACGCTTTACCAATTTGGGCTATGCCAAAAGGTATTTTGACGCGGTTGCTTGAATATACATTTTTAAAATTAACAAAAATTGATTGTGCAGTTTCAGGACGCAGATAGGCGATGCTGCTTGCATCGGCCATTGCACCGAGTTGTGTTTGAAACATCAAATTAAACTGGCGGATTGTTGTCCATTGTTTATTGCCACACGATGGGCAGTTTTTGGATAGATCAAGCTCATCGGCCCGATAGCGCTTTTTGCATGACAAGCAGTCAACCATAGGATCGCTAAAATTATCCAAATGGCCCGATGCCTTCCATATGTCCGGGCTGCCCAAAATTGATCCGTCCAGCAATAAAATCTCTTCTGCAAAACTGGTCATGTATTTGAGCCAGGTTTGTTTAATAGTATTTTTGAGCGTGGTACCAAGGGGACCAAAGTCATAGACGCCATTAAGGCCGCCGTAAATTTCAGCAGACTGATAGACAAACCCGCGACGTTTGCACAGAGCGACAATTTTTTCTAATGTAGCAACCGAGGTCGACATGGCCTCACCCTCTAAACTATGAGCTTTTTACTGATGTAACTCAGAAAATGTAACTTTGAATGGGTTTTATTGCAACTATGCTATGTTTTAGTGGCTTAAAATCGTTAGATTCTGAATTTCGCGTGCATAAAATAGTGTTTCTTTTCAGGCGTCATATGTTCGAGCGAATACCTCAAAGCGGTTCGTGGCATGGTAGCAGCATGCTCTTCAAGAAAATCTTCCAAAGTTGGCATCGAGCACCGTTTCCCAACCTCTCGTAACATCCAGCCAACAGCTTTTTGCATCAAATCGTGCCGGTCATTTATGAGCATCTTGGCAAGTTTTAGTGTGTGGGCGTATTCACCTTTTCGAATGAATGCATAGGTGGCAATGATCGCAATGCGTCTTTCCCATACAATTTTTGATTGCGCAAGCGTATAAAGAACCGAGCAATCTTTATTGATCAAAAAGTTTCCAACAATAGTTGGAGCTGATAGGTCGACCAAATCCCAATTATTTATACAATGTGTTTTTTTGAGATACACGTTATACATCTGATCAGGTGCCGTTTTCGCCTGCAAGACCATGATAAGCAGGGCGCAAAGTCGGACCTCATGTACTTCATGTTCAAGCATTTTCCCAAGTTGTTGTACATCGAGATGCTTGTGCTCGCGGGCTGTTTTTCGTATCAAGGGAACGGTGATGCCCCAAAAAATATCGCCTTCACCATATTCTCCCGGCCCTGTTTTAAAAAATCGCTTAAGGTGCTGTGCTTTTTCTGGTGAACCAAGTGACTTCAAGTTGCTCATAATATTATTCATGTGCTACCTCTCGTCTATTTCGATAAACATTAGCAAAATCAGTATGTTTTGCCAGGTGCTGCGACTTTTCCGGTTTTATGAGCAATAATGGGCTTGGGCTGTGGGTTTTGCAGCTGTTACCAAAAGTGCCACAAGCTATGGCACAAATAGAATGGTTTCTAAATGGGATCAAAAAACATGAAGAAAAAGTCTGGAAAAAATGAGCTGCGATCGCTGTGCAACGTTGGGCCTGCAATCCAAAAAGATCTTGAATTATTGGGGATCACCACCATAGCCCGCCTCGCCCAAGCACATCCCGATGAGTTATATGAGCGTTTGTGCAAGCTTACTGGCGTGCGTCAGGATCCCTGCGTGTGGGATGTTTTTGCTGCAATTATTCATGAAGCACAAACGGGCGAAAAGACGCCCTGGTGGAACTGGACGCAGGTGCGCAAAAAACGTGGATCAAATTAAGAACAATCGAAGAGTGCATTGCCTCATTCGTTAGCCGGTTCACTCACCCCAGAAAGCATGCTAAGCTTCTTTTCGTGGTTTTTACAATCCTTTAACCGAGTGTGAACATTATGGATTCGTTTCAGATACGCCAAAAATTCTTGAGTTATTTTGAGCGCAACGGGCATACCGTTGTTCCAAGTTCCTCGCTGATACCTGCACAGGATCCTACGCTACTTTTTGCCAATGCCGGTATGAATCAATTTAAAGATGTCTTTCTTGGTAAAGAGAAACGTTCCTACACACGAGCTACCTCGGTGCAAAAGTGTGTACGCGCAGGCGGCAAGCATAACGATCTTGATGCGGTTGGATTTACTGAACGACATCTCACTTTTTTTGAAATGCTCGGCAATTTTTCTTTCGGTGATTATTTCAAAAAAGAAGCAATCTCATTTGCCTGGGAGTTTTTAACCGTCGAAATAGGCCTTCCTTCTGAAAATCTTTATGTTTCTGTTTTCAGAGACGATGATGATGCTTACAATTTGTGGCATACAAAAATAGGAATCCCCGAACATCGTATTATCCGTCTTGGAGAAAAAGATAATTTCTGGCAGATGGGCGATACCGGCCCTTGCGGTCCTTGTACCGAAATTTATGTCGATCGCGGCGCCAATCGTGGCTGTAAGCAGCCAACCTGTGCGCCCGGATGCGATTGTTCACGTTTTACGGAAATTTGGAACCTTGTTTTTATGCAATATGATCGTCAGCCAAATGGGGAACTTAAACCGCTTCAGACTACCGGCGTTGACACCGGTATGGGGCTCGAACGCCTGTGCATGGTGATTCATGACAAAGACAATGTGTATCAATCAGATATCTTTATGCATCTTATTAAACGCATTGAGACATTGACGGGTATTTCGTATGCAACTGCCGCAATGCCGGTACAAGTTGCATGCAATGTTATTGCAGACCACGTTCGCTCTTCATCTCTTTTGATCGCCGATGGCTGTAGCCCCTCAAATGATGGTCGTGGCTATGTTTTACGCAAAATTATTCGCCGCGCTGCTCTTTTTGCGCAAAAGCTTTCTCCTGATCTCGCGTTATTTCCTCAGTTGGCAGAAGCATTTATCGAATTCTTCGGCCCCGTGTATCCGGAACTCGTGACCAGTAAGCCGCTTATTATGACGCTGCTTGCTCAAGAGGTTGAACGATTTAACGTCAATCTGATTCAGGGGCAAGTCATTCTGGAAAAATATCTTGCAGAAAACAGGAAGAGTGAAAAGAAGCAACTTTCCGGTGAGCAGATTTTTAAACTTTACGATACCTACGGATTCCCTCCCGAACTTACTCGTGTGCTTGCGCAAGAAAGCGGTTTTGATCTTGATGCGCAGGGGTTTGAGACCGAGATGAAAAAACAGCAAGAACAGTCCTGCAAAAAAGCAAAATTCGCCGAGCAAGAGCTTATTATTACCCACAATGTGAGTACAAAATTTGTTGGATATGAAGCCTTACAAGCAACAAGCAAAATAATTTTTGCCAACTGCGTAGGTGATTGTTTGTGGATTATCACCGAAGCTTCACCATTCTATGTTGAATCGGGTGGACAAATAAGTGATGCCGGTACCGTTACTATTAATGGCGTATGTTATCCCGTAGTCGAGCTTAAAAAAGTTGGCAATGGACCAAAACCCGCCATAGCCGTCAAATTAGCATGCGCACAAGCAACACCGTCACCTCTTGAGGCCGTTAAGATAGGCGATATGGCTGAGTGCGTAGTTGACGCCCGTGTGCGTGCTGCTATCGCCAAAAATCATACGGCAACGCACCTTTTGCAGGCTGCGTTAATGAAAATTGTAGGGCCTCAGATTAAACAGGCGGGCTCATTAGTTGCAGATTCGCATGCTCGTTTTGATTTTACCTATCATCAAGCACTCAGTGCCGAGCAACTTGAAGAAGTTGAAACGATGGTCAATGGTTACATCATGGAGGATATCGCGACCAATATTTCACAAACCACGCTGGATGCTGCACGAGCCCAAGGCGTTATCGCCTTTTTTGGTGAAAAATATAATCCTGATAATGTACGTGTAGTTCAGATTCCAGGCGTTTCTGCTGAATTGTGCGGTGGAATACATGTTGCGCGTACGGGTAATATCGGGTTTTTTAAAATTTTGAGCGATACCGCATTAGCAAGTGGTACACGGCGCATTACGCTTGTGACTGGTTTTGCGGCCCTCACGCTGTTTCAGCAAACCTATACCACGGTAAAAAAATTGGGCGATGATTTTAAAGTTAAGCCCGAAGAGACCGGCGATGCTGTTCATAAATTGCAGGAACATTATCAACACGCACTTGCTGCGCTTAAACAGCTCAAAAAACAGTTGCATAAATCCCAAATAGTAACGTGGGTGCAGCAGATACAAACCATTGGCAATGTTCCCTATTTGTATCTTGAACTTGATGATGTTGCATCTGAAGACTTGCGGTTTATAGCGCAAGAACTTGAGCGTTGCACACCCGGTTTTTATATGCTTGTGAGTAAGGATACTGCTACGGGGCGTTGGAGTTTTGTAGGGTATCTTGCAAAGAGCTATGAACATACCGTATCACTTAAATCGGTTGCGCAGCTCCTCAAAGATTCATGCGGCTGGCGTGGCGGAGGAAGCTCTGTTCTTATTCAAGGTGGTGGCGACACGCCTGCGCAGTCGGTAGATGTGGCAGTGACCGAGTTATTACGCAAGAGTGTTTAGGCTAGCGCAATAATCTGATGATATGGCAAGGGCTTGACCGACCTCATTTCTTTTCTCTAAAGTGAAGCACGTTAATCAGGCTTTTTTGTAAAAAGGGAGAGAGGCTATGAAGTATGTGTTTCATTTGTGTGCGTTTGTAGTAACCATTGCAAACAGCGCATTGCTCACCGCAAGTAGTATCACGGCATACGACAATCAGACGGCTTACGAAACAAATAATCACGTTTTTCACAACAATGAAGTTGCACAAGGGTTTGTGAGACTTAACGAAGGTTTCACCGTTATGCCCGATGCCTGCGTTTCGATGGATCTTTTGTTTTCGGTATCCGGTGATCTTGATTTGCGCGAAACCGGTACGGTTCGCATGCTTAAGGACCTTGAGTTTGATAGTGGTGTAACACTGACTACTGGCGGTTATATCGATGGTCGTGGTCATACGCTTATTCTTCATGGTGATTTTGTTATTCCAGCGGGCAACGTAGTGCATATCAATGGGGATACGATTATTGATGCACAAGGTTGCCAGATTATTGTTGGCGAAAACGCGCAAATTTTTGTTGATACCAACATAACGCTTACCATTGCCAATGCCGTGGTAACAAGCATGCGCAACGCGCCTACCTATCCACCACTGCGCTGCGCAGCTCTTAGTAGCAAACTAGTGTTTGATAATGTTGTATTCGCCCCTGCGGATGATTTTCTTCTTCAGCAGGGACAACTCTTTATTCACAATGATGTGATGGTCACCGGTACATCGGCGTTCGTGTACCATTCACCGATGCCAAGTTTTATCGTCAACAATTCTTGCTTATATTTTGATCCTGACGTTACCTTTTCTGTCGCTCCGGCAACTTTTACCGATGCACCTTATACGCTCAACAATACGTATACCGATAATAATTTCTTCAAAATGACAGATGTTACATCGGTCCTCTATCTTAATGGCTGCGATATGCAAACAACACATACCGGATTTCGTCTCGCGCGTGGGACGGTTATCGCAGATAGCAAACTTACGTGTGTGAGTGATACGACGTTGACCTATAAAAATTTGGCCGAAAGATTAAGTGATAAATCGGGCCTGCATGCATTCAGTTGGCATCCAAATGGGTGGCTTTTTGCTACAGGGCATAATTCAGAAGTACGTGTATATCGATTTGATGTGGTTGCTGCGACGTTATATGATACACAGCTGTATGGTGACGGAGATTCGGTTGTCAAATCTGTACAGTGGAGCCCTGACGGCAAATTTCTTGCGGTCGGTGGCATAGGCGGAGATAATAAACATAATATAAAAGTTTATTACTTTGATGGCACAAGACTTGTCTTATGGGCAGAGGCAGATTTCGATATCATTGTTTCTGAAGTGCGATGGAGTCCTGATGGCAGATATCTTGCCGTTGGGGGATATCAGCCAATAAGTTTGTGTTATGTAAGGGTATTCCGTTTTAATGGAACATCATTACCACTTGTTGCACAGTTTGATGAAAATTCTGAATCGCTCGATTGGAGCCCCGACGGAAAATACTTAGTTATTGGGAATGCTTCGGCGCCAGCTCGTGCTGAAGTGCTGCGGTTTGATGGCGCTTCGCTTACTGTCGCGGCATATATAGATTACGGTAACATTATTTACGCAGTGCGATGGAGCCCTGATGGCAGATATCTTGCCGTGGGTGGGTATAGGCCGACAGATAATTATGAAATACACGTATATCGATTTGATGGCTCTTCGCTTACATTTTGTACGCATACTTCTTGGGGTCGGGATACTTTAGTTCATTCGCTCAGTTGGAACCCGGATGGGAGATATTTGATTACATGTGGCTCACGTTTGGGCATAAATTTGATAAGAACGTACAATTTTGATGGGACGATGCTTTCTTTGATAGATGCGGCAAATTTAGCGGGTGTTGGAGAATCAGTTTATCCTATTAGCTGGCGTCCGGATGGAAATTTTATTGCGGTACTTAAAGATGTTGATCCAACCACATATTTTTTCAATGTTAATTATGGCAATGAGACGCTCCCCCAAGCTCTTTCATCGAGCATTGTGTTTGGTGATCATGCGAAGGGCGGCGATTACGATATTCATATCAATCTGCAACCAGGTGCGAGTCTGAATTTGGATGGCAAGATGGTATACGATAACGTTGATGCAATCAGCATCCCGCTCCCCGGTTGATTTTTTACCGTAATAGCGTAATGACATCCGGATCATTAGATTTATCTACTTCTTCACCCGAAATCCAATTGATGCTGTATTCACGCAGGTGTGGGTCGATGTAAAAATGCTTCTTTGGATGCCGTAACGATTTGTAGAAATTAATCCAGATGGGAATCGCTGTTCCTGACGCAAATAATTGACTACCCATGGGTTTATTATCATCACGTCCAACGTACAATGCTGTAGTGAGAGAGGGAGTTGACCCCACAAACCAGGTAGTTGCCGCGCCATTGGTCGATCCCGTCTTGCCGATGGAATCAGCATCGATCCATCCATCAGGGTCGCGGCGTTTAAGCATGTTCATGCGGTGCGAAAGTAAATTAACCATTTTTGAATTAATAGTGGAATCCACTACGCGGTATCGTTCTGGCTCTGCCTGCCAAATCTTTGCTCCCGTTTCATCTTTTACCCATTCAACAAGGCATGGTTTGACGTAGGTGCCGTTATTGGCAAACACATTAAACGCGGCTGCGTTTTCGGCTACCGTTGCTTCAGCTGTTCCCAGTGCGGCAGAGGGATAAGGCAAAAGGTGTGTGAGGCCAAAACGTTGCGCCCATGCGACGACGTAAGAAGCGCCTATTTTGAGAAAAAGTTTTATGGTTACAATGTTGTTCGAAAAAGTGATGGCATGGGCAAGTGTCATCGGCCCATCAAACGAATCGGTCCAGTTTTTTGGTTGCCACACATTTCCAGCGGGAAGCTGGATAGAAATAGGCTCGTCGACAAAGACGCTATCCATTTCGATGCCGGCCTTCATAGCCAGCGCATAAATAAGGGGCTTGAAAGTTGACCCAATTTGGCGTCGTGCTTGGAGCGCACGGTTGAATTGTGATTGGCGAAAATCAAATCCTCCGATGAGCGCTTTGATATGTCCGGTTTCTGGATCAAGTGAAATCAGGCCACCGTTAATTTCAGATCCCATGCGGCTACGAAGACTTTGTATGGTTTGGCCAAAAGCGAGTTCTGCTTTCTCTTGGATCGCGGTATTGATGGTTGTTTTTATTTTTAGTCGACGACGGTACACGCTATCCTTGCCAAAAGTGATTTCGGCCCACGCTCGTATCCACTCCTGTACATACAAGCGCATAGGGTCACCAATGGCATAATCCTGAGTGCGTAATAACGTTTGCAGTGCTTGTGTGCGCTCTTTATTATTGACGAATCCAAGCTTATACATACTTTCGATGATTATATTGCGTCGTCGTTGGGCATTTGCGGGTGCATTAAGTGGCGAAAAAAAACGCGCAGATTTAGCAACGGCTGCCAATGTTGCTGCTTGGGCAATGCTTATCTGCTCGAGGGGAATATTCCAAAAACGTTTGCATGCTGCTTCAATGCCATAAATACCACGGCCAAAGTACATGTTGTTGAGATAAAGCTCGAAAATTTGTTCTTTGGAAAGTTGGCGTTCAAGTTGGAGCGCAAGAAATATCTCTTGTATCTTGCGCAGATAGGTGCGTTCATACGATAAAAACATGCCACGTGCGAGTTGTTGCGTGATGGTGCTGGCTCCCTGTACTTTACGTCCGTGATAGATATTGACGAGCATAGATCGGACAATGCCACGAAATGAAATGCCTGGGTGATCAAAAAAATTATGATCTTCAGCGGCGACAAATGCTTTAACAAGCATAGCAGGTATCTTTTGGTAGGGTACTGAAGCCTGTTTATCAAGTGAGAAATGAGCGATTTCGTTGCCTTCATCATCAAGCACGACCGAGGCGTGTATGGCCTTGTAGGCGTCAAGTTTTGAAAAGTCGACCCAGTCCCGTTCCATTAAAAAAACGAGGCACCCTAGAATGACACAGAGGAAGAGGGTGATAGTGATGATGAGCCGACGTAGCACAGAAATTCCCCAATTTTATTTTTTAACGTTCGCCCTTTCCGCCTTCGCTTTCGATAGCTTCGGCGGACGAGCGATACACTCAGGCCTGCCCGTCGAAGCCACCTGTGGCGTAGGCGGGGTGAACGGGGTTTTAATCCGTTCGTGGTGAGTGCCCGATGTAGCCTCTGGCGAAATCGGGTGTATCGAACCATGAACACTGCAAAATGTTTTGTAATGTACGTGTCGAATGAGTGCCGTGAGGGGATTGCAGCTTAAAAGCCGTAGCGCAATAAGGGGAATGCTCACGTAGAATGGCTTGTGCGTTAACATTGCACGGGCATAATCGGGACACGTTACCGGATAAATACAGACATAGGCGGGTCCCAGCAGTTGGCGAGCTACGGCATAGGTGCTGGCGGCAACAAGGGAGCACCACTTTTTGGTGCAATGAAGATAATGATGTTTCACGAGAGTGACTCTTGTAGGAATTTTTCAATATCTTTGAACGGCATGCCGACGGCTTTTTTCTTCACGATAAGAATCCAGAATGAAGGATCGGTGCGGTACAGCTTTTCTTGATAAAAAACGGAGCGTAATTTTCGTTTCATGGCATTGCGGTCATGTGCCTTTCCGGCAGCGGCAGCAATGATGATAAGCAACTTGCCGTAAGGTTCACTTCGCGATGCATGCTCAAGAGGCGCCTGCAGGAGCGTAAGCCCTTGGTGATATGTTTTAAGGTGCGCGTGCTTAAAGGCTGTAGCAACCTCAAGCTTAGTAAAGGTAAACAGCTGTCTAAATGGTATCATGGCGCTTAGTATAGGTGTTTGTTGAAAAGATGACAAACCTATGTTACGCTGGCGCGCGATTTGAAGCAAGTTTGTGTAGGTTTCTACGGCTTTATTGAGAGGTTGATTATGTTCACAATGCGTAAAATAAAGAGTTGTTTAATGAGCCTCGTCGCTGTTCTTTCGGTGAGCTGCGTTCATGGTCAGGTGGGTGTGCAACAACACGTCAACGCTGTTCAGCCAATCACCGTTACGGAAATGAGAAAATGGGGATATGTGTGCGATGTATTGGGTAAAGAGATGAAGGTCTCCCAATCGGTTATGCGAAAAATTGGCGAGGTGGTGAAGAATAATAGTAAGGGGTTGATGCTTTTTAGCTTTTTAGTTGCTCTTACCTGCAATAATAATACTGAATGGTTTTCTTGTGGAGAGGATACAGTGCGTTCTGTTGCATTTTTTATTATGGTGGCAGCAGCTCTTTTTGGCGAAACCCTTTTCAAAAGCCTTGGCGGTTGGCTAGAACAAAAAGCAACAACAAGTAAACAAGCCTTGACGTCATTTGTTAAAAACTGGGCAAAGCACAAGCCACAAACACCACGTGCATTGCATGCACTATTTGACGAATTGGCCGCCAGCTGTGATGGAAAAGGTGAGCTCAAAATTACCGATCAAGAAGCGCAGATGATTGTTGAAAGCATTGTTTCTGTTTCCATCGTTGCGCAACTTGCATAGCGCCTCTCTATCCATTTTCGCAATTAAATTCAAGTAGAAACAACCCCGCTCACACAAAACGGGGTTGTTTCGTTTTTGGTGCATCATTTTTAAAACAGCCATGGTGTTGGTAAACTAGCTAGGACAGAAAATCGTATTTCCCGTGAGGAGCTTATATAATGGCATTTTCGTGGCTTTGGTCTTTCATCTCGCCTTCTCGTCTCATCGAACTCAGTATGTGGGTTGCGCAGTTCTTTTACTTTGCCTGTTTCGTGCCACAAATAATTACCAACTTTAGAGCAAAGTCAGGGACTGGTGTGAGCGATCTACTGCTTGCCTTCTATTTCAATGCATACCTATTTTTGCTCTATTACATTTTTGGGCTTCATTTGCCTACGGCCTACCAAGTGATGGTACCATTGCAGACACTGGCTACCATAACGCTTATTGTGCAGCGCGTGTATTATGCACATGGTGATGAATCCAAAAGGTTATTACGTTTCTATCTATTGAACACCGTCTTTTTTGTCGCGATTCTTCCTTTTGCACTCTGCAATCCTGTTTCGATAGCCGAGCCCTTTGGGTGGTTTAGTTTTGCAGCAGCATTTGCAAGCCAAGCGCCACAGGTGGTCAAAATTCACCGCCAAAAAAATGTTTCCGGTTTCAATTTTGGTTTTGTTTTTTTTCTTGCGCTGGCAGCTTTGATCGAACTGGTAACCGCCCTTGCAGCCCATCTTCCACCGCAAACATTGTGCGGCGCAACACGAGGATTGGTGATGGCGGGTATTATGAGCCTGCAGTTTGTGTGGTATCGCGATAATCATGCTTGATCGTGCGCTTGTTGCCCAGAAAATTACCAAGATCACGCCGTTTCTTTTTAGCGAACATGCCGCTTTCTCTTTTATTACCAAAGATTTTTTGAAACGCCTTGTTGGATGTCCGGGTTTTAAAGAGCAGGTACAATCACAACAGCGTGAGAAACATCTGGCAACATGGACGGGCGAGTTGAGCGATGTTATGAGCAGTTCTCACGCACCATCTTCATATACGGTATGTGCGGTTGATGGCTCACAAATTTATCCTGATCATCATCTGAGTGGCGCTGAATGTTGCTTGGTCAATGCCGCCGGGTGTTGTTTGCATTATGGTTCGCCAAGCTCGGCAACTTTTTTCTCGGAACCACATATTTATGTTCCTGCGCAATGTGAAGCTCAACAGCTTGCATATGCTGCAGATACGGTTGATTTACTACGCGAAGAGCATGAATTTGATCTGCTGGCGCACAAAGTGCGCGAACGTGCTGGCGGTCCGTGCGGTAGCACATCGCTTGTTGCCTTGTTTGATGGCAATTTACTTTTTTGGCATTTGGAAGAAAAAAGTGCAGCAGTAAGAAAAAGATTTTTGGGCCGCTACTGCGCCTCGTTACAGGACCTCTATCATCATCAGGTTCCTGTTGCAGGATATTTGAGTATGCCGCGTTTTCGCGATCTTGCGTATATCATGCAGGTGGGCATAACGGCACCGGATGTTGAACATTTGCTGCCCCCTGAGCAGGTATATGTGGTGCGACAAAAAATTACTACGCTTACAGATCGTGAACTTTTGGCATTTGTTCTTGATGCCGGTGAGCGTACCATTATCTTTCAAAGCACAAGTGCGGTGACCGAACTCTATCCGGTGCCACTCCGTCCCTGCTTTTTTTATTTCAATAGCGGAAGCGAAATTGTACGTATCGAAGTTCCTGCGTGGGTTGCGCAAGACGCTACACTTGTTGACCGTGTGTGCGCTGTGTGCAGCGATCAGTGTGTCAAAGGTAATGGCTATCCCGTTGCCTTGGCGGAGGCACATGCGCAGGCGGTAGTAAAATCAGTCGATCGCGATTTTTTCTACAATTACATCTACAAAATAGCGATAACGCAACGGCAGCGTGTTGTGATGTCGCAAAAAAGTCTAAAAAAACGGGTTCTTGGGGTTTAATCTTTTTTTTGACAGCAGATGGGCTTTTGCTAAACTGCAACGGCATTTTTATAGGGTTAGTTGGCTTGGTGAAAGGTGTTTTTTATGGCACAGATAATGAAATCAGTTGTGGTTGTTCTTGGCTTATCAGTTGGTCTCTTTTCTGGCGGTGCGCTTGTTGCACAAACAACAGCTCCGCAGGCTCCTGTTGCTACAGACGTAGCAAACAATGTTTTTTTCGCTGAAAAAGCGAAGTGGGGCATCCTGCGCATGCATCTTACCGATAAGCTTTCAGTCTCCCAAACAGTGGTGAATCAGGTTGGCGCGGTAATCAATAATCACGCTGCGCTGTGTGCATTTGCCACGGCAGTTGCCGGCTCTTTGGCGATGTTTGCGTTAACGGGTTCTGATGAGAGCGTTAGAAGATCGTCACCAGAAAGCGGCTTTTCTCCATCCAGTGCTTCATGTAGTAACAATAAACGTGGTGCTTGCTCAACGTTCCTTACCTTTGCCATCCTCGAAGCACTCACCTACGGTCTCTGCACCGTATGCGGCGCTCGCTGGGAAGACAAATCCGCGCAATCGCTGATAGCATTAACAGACTTTGTGCAAGGGTGGAATGTGTACAAGGAATATACTCCAGTGATTTTGCACCCACTTTTCCAAGGCTATGCAAACGATCTTAAGCGACATGCCCAATTGACCATTATTGATGGCGATGGTGCACGTAAGTTGATCGAAGCGCTTTTGGCTACAGCCGTTGTTGTTGAAGCAGCAAAATAAGACTACGAAAGATTTTCTCATGACAAAATTTGGTAAAACATTGGCTGTTATCAGTTTATTATGCGCCGGAATTTCCAGCGCAGCCTCTGCACAAGCAGCGAATCAACAAGTTTCGGCAACATGTTCGATGGAAAGTGAAAAAGCAAAATGGGTTGCATTGCGCATGGTGCTCAATGAAAAGATTGCGCACTCAAAGTCTTTTATGAATAAAGTTGGCGCGGCAATGAATCGTTATGCGCCATTGTGGGCAGGGATTGTGGGTGTTACTGGTATGGTAGGAATGAAGTGGTATCGGAATAGGTCCGATTGCAGAAGCTCTTCTCGACCAGTTATCCGTTATTTTTGTCCAGAAACATCGCCTGAGTCTGAGCAATCTGGTCAGGGTGGTTCGTCAAGTGCCCGTGAAGATGTGCAGCTTATGGACAGCGACGAGGATGATGCAGCGCTTGATGATGATGTGCAACCATCTCAGTCAGCCTCCCAATACTCTTCTTCTTTTGCGAGAGTAGAACCGCTTCAGTCTCTTCCTGGCCAAGATCGCGGAGCTTCGTGGTTTAATAAGTGTATAAAGAAGCCCGCAAAAAAATTAATACCAGACTGTTACGGCATGAGCTTTTTATTACCTGCAACACTTGTCTACGCACTCTGCAAAACGTGCGGTGCATATCTTGAAGCATCATCTACCTGTTGCTTTGCGGTGGTAACTGAGATTGCTGGAAAATGGGATGACTTTAAAACATACATGCCAACGGCATTGCATCCATTTTTCCTTGGTTATGCACAAGATCTTAAGACACACGGCAAATTGACCACAATTGATAAAAACGGCGCACGTCAGTTGATCGAATCGATTTTGGCGATGTCGGTTGTAATCGAAGCGGCAAAGTAAAAAATCAACCATCAGCTATAAACAAAAAGGGTGACGGCTTTCGACCATCACCCTTTTCAATTTACTCAAATTTTACACATTAAATCTGATATTAAGAAGATCGCCATCGTGCACAATATACTCTTTCCCTTCCATACGAATCTTTCCCGCCGCGCGTAAGTGTTGCTCGCTTCCAAGTGCAAAGATATCAGCGCAGTTATAAACTTCAGCGCAGATAAATCCGCGTTCAAGATCAGAGTGAATTTCACCGGCAGCTTTTTGCACATTCGTTCCTTTATGCAAACTCCACGCGTGTGCCTCTTTGGGGCCGCAGGTAAAAAAGGTAATCAATCCCAAGTTGGTGTATGCCTTGGCGATAATATCATCAAGTCCTTTGTGCGTAATACCAAGTGATTCCATCATCTCAGCAGCATCAGTCTCACTCATTTGAGAAAGTTCAGACTCAATTTTTGCTGATACGGGAATAACGCGATCGCGTCCAAATTTTTGTACCAACTTTTGAAAGTGCGGGTTGGCTTCATAATTTTTTCCGGCGTAATCATCTTCGGAAACATTAGCAATAATCAAAAAGTTTTTACCGGAGAGTAGGTGTACGACCGGTATATTTTCTGCATGTGCTTGAGCGATAAGTGTCTGAAGCTCTGCCATATTGCCGTTGCCCAATGCTGCGATCAATTTACCCACCAGTACTAACTCCTGTTCCCACTCTTTTACTTGCTGCGTGGTTGCAAGGCGGCTTTTTGCGCCCTTGAGCAGTGCATTGAGTTTTTCTTCGCGCTTGGTGGCAGCATCAAGATCTTTAAGCATAAGTTCGGCACACACAACCTCAAAATCGTTGATGGGGTCAATTTTATTGTGCACGTGGGTAATCTCAGAATCTTCAAAGCAGCGTAGCACATGCAAAACCAGATCAACTTCGCTGATGTGCCCCAAAAATTGGTTGCCAAGGCCTTCGCCCTCAGCAGCCCCTTTTACCAACCCGGCAATATCAACAAAGGTGACCGTTGCGGGAACAATTTTTTGTGATTTAAAAACAGCGGTGAGCTTAGTAAGCCGTTCATCAGGGACATACGTAATAGCGACGTGAGGATCGACGGTACAGAAGGGGTAATTTGCCGCTGGAACACTTGATTTAGTGAGGGCGTTAAACAGGGTAGATTTGCCGACATTGGGGAGCCCCACGAGTCCTGCTTGAATGGCCATAACATGTAACTTTCTTAAAAGGCTTTTTTTCCGTTGTAAACAGCATATCCCCTATTCTAACATGCTCTGCGCATTTTATAAGCGGGTGGAGCGTGCGTTTATGCCGTATTTTTGCCTGTTTTTGGGGCGTTGATATACTGAATGCGAATTGAAACAGAGCAAGAAAAGCGAAAAAATGTCCATGATTAACTTTTTCATAAAAACCTACGGCTGCCAGGCCAACGTTGCCGATTCCCACGCACTTGCCGACCACCTTGCCCATTTGGGCTGCAACGAAGTCGGTCGCGAAGCTTTGGCAGATATCATCATTATTAATACGTGTGCGGTGCGTGATAAAGCTGAGCAAAAACTGTGGTCCTATATTGGAAAGCTGGCAGACTTCAAACGCAACAAGCCCTATATGAGTATTGGCATTATTGGGTGTGTCGCCAGTTACAAAAAATCTGAAATCTATACGCGCTTTGATCATGTGATGTTTGTCTACGGTGCGCGCGAAGAGCGTGACGTATTGCATACCTATCTCAATGATGTTGTAACGCGGCTACAAACAACCAAGCAACTTTATGATCGTGAACCTGATTCGCCATTAGTTCCTGGCGGCCAAGATCGTGATGTATGCAAATTTGTTGGCGCGCTGCGACCAGTTTCTGTATATGCGCGTAGCGCTGGTGTGCGCATACCGCGTGAAGAGCCCTGTCGTGCATTTATTAACATTATGACGGGGTGTAATAAGTACTGTTCGTATTGCATTGTGCCGTTTACGCGTGGACGGGAAATAAGTTATCCCATGAGCAGTATCATTGCTACGGTGCAACAAAATATTGCACAAGGCGCAACAGAGATAACGCTTGTTGGTCAGAACGTAAACTCTTACAAAGATCCTGAAACCGGTGCGCTATTTCCTGAGTTGTTGCGTCGGGTGGCAGAATGTGAGGGGACCTTTTTGGTGCGCTTTATGAGTCCACATCCGCAGGATATGACCATCGAGCTTTTTGATATTATGGCTGCGTATCGTCCTAAGGTTGCGGCGAGTCTTCACTTTCCTGTTCAATCGGGATCGGATCGCATTTTAACCTTAATGAATCGTACGTATACTGCCGCTGAGTATCTCACCAAAATCGGATGGATACGCGAGCGTATGCCTGATGCCACTATTTCAACCGATATTATTGTGGGCTTTCCCGGCGAGACTGAAGAAGATTTTTTAGCCACTATGACGATAGTTGAAGCGGTGCGCTTTGATCTTATTTATTCATTTATTTATTCACCACGTGCTTTTACCAAAGCGAGTTCAATGCCCGATGACTGCTCGTATGCGGTCAAGCAACAACGTTTAGATAGGCTGCAGGAACGTCAAACAGAAATCGCCAGCCAGCGCAATGCGATGAATATTGGAAAAACACTGCGTTGTTTGGTTGAAAAACGCCTTGGGCATGGTAAACTTCTTGCAAGAACTGAAGGAAATATACGCGTGATCTTTGAAGGAACGGAAGTGCTGCCTGGGACTTTCGTCGATCTTTTAATCGAATCTTCAGGTCCTGCGAATATGCATGGTAGAGTAGTATAAGGTTTCTAACGGTATTGACATAATCGAAGGGCGGCATAGCCAAGTGGTAAGGCAGCGGTCTGCAAAACCGCGATTCCCCAGTTCGATTCTGGGTGCCGCCTCCACAATACGCCGGGGTGGCGGAATGGTAGACGCAAGGGACTTAAAATCCCTCGGGCTGGAAAAGCCCGTGCCGGTTCGAGTCCGGCCCTCGGCACCATCGTTTATTTCTTTTGTAATTTATCAATGATAAGGGAATTGAGACTTATCCCTTGTATGATAGCGGTCTGCGCGAGCTTGGCATGCAGATCTGGCGATATTCTGAGACGAAGATTACCGGAAAATGATTTTTCGGGCTCCTCTCCTCGTTCTTTACACCAATCCAAATAATCATCGACGGAATCTTTAAATGCTTTTTCGAGTTCCGTAACTGTTGTTCCTTGGAATGTAATAACATCTTTCAATCCAAGGACCTCTCCATGAAATATTCTTGCAATTGCATCATACGTAACTTCGCCCAAATAACCTTTATATTTCATCATTGTTGTATCCCCGCATTCTCTAAAAATCTACGTACTGATACCAACGCCCCTTTATCGGTGTCCTTCCTTGGGTGTGGTCTATGAAAAACTGCCTTGACTCCATTGAGAATAACGCGTATGCGGGAGCCACCGCCCTCACTTATTTCGGCCCCAAGATAATTAAGGAGTGATTCAATGTCAGCCCACTTTACATTGGCACGGATTGGTTCATGGAAAATAGCTTGAAGCGTCTCTCGTTGCTTTTTATTCATCGGAGGCGGTCTTTCTATGATCAGAACTTATAGTAACTTGGAAGATGGTACCACAATGTGACACCACTATCAACAGCAATCTCGCCTCGGAGCATTTTCTGAAATATTTTATTTGTTTAAATGCGAATCAACCGATATTATTATGGCCTGTCATTTCGGCTAGGCTCTTCTGATCAGTGAAATTTTGAAGTGATCCTACTTGACAAAAGTTAAGAGATGAACAATTCTCTGAGGTGTTGTCGCCTCAGCGGGTTGGCAGCGATTAATGTGATGTAATTGTCGTCAATCGTATTATCCCAAGGAGATTTTATGAATAAGGCTGCTTTGATTGAGCAGATGGCCAAAGAAACCAAACTTCCTAAAACGGCGTGTAAGAGTGCCGTCGAATCTTTTATCAGAGCCGTTGAAGGAAGCTTGAAAAAAGGCAAAGCTGTTGTTTTAACAGGCTTCGGCACATTCACGGTCATGCGCAGAAAAGAACGCGTTGGTATCAACCCAGCAACCGGTCAAAAAATGAAGATTGCTGCAAAACGTGTTCCAAAATTCAAAGCTGGCAAAAAGTTGAAAGATCTTGTTGCCTAGTTGCGTTAGTGAATACAAGTTTGGGCAGGTGCTTATGTGCCTGCCTTTTTTTATGGCTGTAGTGGATCCTTTTATGTGTTTGCGACCGATACTAGATTCGCTTGCAGTAGTTTTGCTACCATGTGCCTAGTTGCGCATAAAATCGTTAACATGTCGGTCCCATAAACAAAGAGGAGATGCCAGATGACAGCAGTTGGAGTATATCTACAAACATTTCTAGAGAGCGTGAAACGATTTTGGAACGAATTTGACCTCAAGCAATGGTCAACGCAAATTGGTGGTTCATCTGCGGAGGCCATACAAGCAGCAGTCTATTTTTTGATGAGCTTTATATGTGGTTTTATTCTTAAAAAATATTTCAAATTTATTTTCACCACCCTGCTTATGAGTTGTTTACTCATCCTGCTTATGGAAATTGCGAAATTTGTGCTGATTGACTGGGTAGCCATTAAAGCATTTTTTGGCATGACCGAACCAACCGATTTTAATGCGCTGATTAATCATCAGATTGATTGGATTAAGGATCATATCCTTATTTCGATTGCCACACTCATTGGCTTTATTGTGGGCTACAAGCTCGGATAAGCAATGTTGGCGCATGGTGGTTCAGCGCAGAGCCTTGTCTACGCTCTTCTGAGCCACGAAGAAAAACTCAAGCGGGGTCTTGGTCAAGACCCCGTTATCGCTCTTGTCGATACGCTCTTATACGAGGCTGTAACACTTCATGCCTCTGATATTCATCTTCAACCTGCGGCCGATGCAATGATGGCGCGTTATCGTATTGATGGTGTTTTGTACCAGCGTCATACGATCGAATGCGAACAGGCCTTGGCGGTTGTCTCGCGTCTTAAAGTTTTAGCCAACCTTGATATTGCAGAGCGCCGTATTCCGCAAGATGGTCGTTTGCGCGCGGCTATTACGTTGTCATATAGTACGGAACCTGATCGTTTGATTGATTTTCGTCTTTCAACGTACCCAACGTTGTATGGCGAAAAAATGGTGGTGCGTATTTTTGACCGATCATCGCGTCTTCTCTCGCTGGATTCGCTCGGCTTACAAAAGAATATGTACAACCAACTTGGTGAACTTATGCGTCAGCCGCACGGGCTTTTTTTGGTAACCGGTCCCACCGGATGCGGAAAAACGACAATGCTGTATGCGCTTATTTCATCGCTTGATGTTGGTACGCGTAATATTGTGACGATTGAAGATCCTATTGAATATGAAATTGCGGGCATTACGCAAAGCCATGTGAATAACAAAGCCGGATTTACGTTTGAAAATGGGTTACGTGCAATTTTACGTCAAGATCCAGATGTCATCATGGTGGGTGAAATTCGTGATAAGCCAACGGCGCATATTGCTGTTGAATCGGCGCTTACAGGCCATTTAGTATTAAGCACATTGCATACCAATGATGCACCAAGTGCTGTAGCGCGTCTTGTGGAGATGGGGATTGAGCCATTTCTTATTAGTGCAACACTAACCGGAGTTCTTGCTCAGCGCTTAGTTCGTCGCTTGTGTGCGCAGTGTAAAAAGCAGCAACCGCTTGATGAGACGCAAAAGATTTTTGTTAACACTCATGGTGAATCGTTTACATCAGCATACGCTGCGACTGGCTGTCGCCGTTGCCATCATCTCGGTTACGATGGCCGCATGGGAATATTTGAATTGCTTACCATGAATGATGCGTTGCGTGAACTTGTTATGCAAAAAGCCGGTGCGGCGGCACTGAGCCAAGCGGCGCATGCGAGTGGAATGAAACCACTTGTCTATGATGGTGTTACCAAAGTTGCAGCAGGCGCTACCTCGTTGGATGAGGTGTTCTCATTGATGGTGACTTAATAAACTTTATTCGTCCATTCGATAGGATCAACAGGCATATTGTTAACGCGTAGTTCCCAATGCAAATGGTAGCCAGTGGCATACCCGGTCATACCAAGTTTGCCGACAGGGTTGCCTTTTTTGAGCATTTCGCCAACTTCAAGGTCAGCAAACTCTTCAAGATGCGCATATAACGTGAATACGCCAAGCCCATGATCAAGCACTACGGTGTTGCCGGTCAAAAAGAAGCGATCTTTAATGATGACTTTGCCGTCTTGTGCTGCCCATACAACGCATTTTGGGCGGTTGATAAGATCGATACCTTTGTGCATATAGCGGCCACGTTCTGCCGTCATACGAATTTCACCAAATGGTGTGGACATACGTTGTACCGATATAGGATATTCAAAAGGACCGGACCAGCCTTTTTTGCGTGGAGATTCTTTAACCCATTTTGCTAGGGCCTCGTCCAAAATCTTCATACTCATGCTCAATTCTTTTTCTTGATTGAGCTTGGATTGTTGAACGGTAAAGCCGTGTTGTTTTTTGAATTCAAATGCCTTGACCTGAACTTTGGTGGTGAGTTGGGCTTTATCGCCAACGACGTCTTGTATATCTACCGTGACCATATGCTCCAGAGGACGTTCTTCACAACTGACGGGAATAAAACATTCGTACAATGTTGATTCGTCTGATTCTGCATAAAATGAATACGTTGAGGCAAAAATTTTCATCTCAGCACGGGCAAGTTTCTTGTTCGATTGAATGCGCAAATGAGCCGTCTTTCCCTGGTCGACTGCATATTCTGGATCAAGAAATGCCACGCGTAGTGGTGTGTTATCAATAAAAATGTTGCAGCGTAGGTCTGTTCTATTTTGGTGATAGCTAGCATCAACAGCTTCAACATCAAGCGTATGCGGTCCATCGGGCAACGAAAGGGTCTCGATAGTAAATGGTGCTTCAAATTGACGAGCCTTCACGCGCTCATTAAGTATCTCTTTGCCATCAAGTGTAATTTTTACCGATGCAATCTTATAAGCAGTGTCTGCAGTAACTGCGGCGTGAGTAGTACGAGCATAGGTGCCATTTTGTGTTATGCCCTTGAGTTCAAATGTTGGAGGGGTTGCATGAGTAAAGTAGCGGAACATCTTGTGGCCCATCCATCCAGCAGTAGCGCAGATCAGAAGAAAGAAGAAGAAAAAGCGTAGGCGGTCAAACATAGCATTCTCACTTAAGTAAACGAGGATAACTTCCAAAAATTTATTAACGCGCCACTAGAATAGAAGTTTTTGGGACCTCCGTAAATGGAAAAAAACTAAAAAAGTGAAGAATAATGCGGAGAATAGCCACTTTTTGCTTTTTGTAATAAATTTATATTTGTAGATAAGAACATAGACAGACGGGCATTTAAAATTATGAACAAAGAAAAAAAATCAACTCTTGCCGAGCAGATTAAGCAATTCCCCGGCCATCCGGGTGTCTATTTATTTAAAAACGAGCTTAATCAGCCCGTCTACATCGGCAAGGCTAAAAATCTTAAAAAGCGTTGCAGTTCATATCTCCAGCGTCAGGGTATGGATGTCAAAGTTGATGCAATTTTTGCATCAAGCTCAACCGTTGAATATCTTCAAACCGATAATGAGCTTGAAGCTTTGCTTCTTGAAGCCCATCTGGTGATGACGCATCAACCGCGGTGCAATGTATTGCTCAAACATGGCCAACCATTTCTGTATCTTTTTATATCGTCCTCAAAAGTTCCCGAGTTTAGCATTGTGCGGAGTCAGAAACGCAAGGGGACCTATTTTGGACCATTTCTAGAAAAGACGTCAGCGCGTAAAGTGTATGATTTCTTGATTAAAACTTTCAGGCTTAAACTGTGCAAGAAAAAAATCGAAAATGGATGCCTTTATTATCACATGGGAGTGTGTGCCGGTTCGTGTCGTGTTGATTTTGATGTTGAGGCATACTGTGCTCGACTTGAGCTTGCTAAATCGTCACTACGCCAAGGGCATAAAAAATTTCTTGAATCACTTCTCCATTCAATCGAAGAACACAACGCTCGTTATGAGTACGAGAAATCGCGCGAGCTTTATGGCTATTACAATGCTTTTTCCTCAGTATTTGAGGCGCTTAAATGTTCCATCGCTGATCATGAGCATGTTGCATATAAAGATGTGTGGGTTGTTACGCCCGATAACAAAGCGATTTTTGTATTTCGTGAACGTGCGGGAGTTCTTACTAAGCGCCAAAGTTTCCACTTTCCTTTTGGTGATGCGTGTGATAACGCCGAAGATTATTTGATGAGTTTTTATCGCTCGTATGCGCCTCCGGCAACCATTGTGCTCAACTTTGATCTGGTGACATCGCATGATGTGGTGCAAAAATTTATGACGCAGTGGCATCACAAAGATTATAACGTTACCATTGTGCACCCATCGCAGGGGCACGATGCCTCGTTGATTCGGCTCGGGTTAATTCATGCTGAGCAAGAACTTTCCCACCAGCAATCGTTGCCCAAGGCACTTAAAAGATTACTCAAACTGCCGCATGAGCCTCATACTGTTGATTGCTTTGATGTGTCACATACGCAAGGGCGGCATATGGTGGGAGCGTGTATTCGGTTTGTTGATGGCACGCCTGATAAAAAAAACTTTCGTCACTTTATTATCAAGACCGTTGATCATAATGATGATTATGCATGCCTACGAGAAATTGTTGCTCGCCGTTATAAAAATTCTTCAGATCTTCCTGATGTTGTCGTGATTGATGGGGGCAAGGGGCAATTAAGTTCAGTTATCGATCTTATGCAAGGTGCCGAAGTTGTTGCACTTGCCAAGCGTGAAGAAACCATTTTCTCGCCCCGTATTCCGCGGGGGAAAAAACTTAATCAACACAATTTTGCTGATCAGATGCTTGTGGCGCTCCGCGATTATGCCCACCATTTTGCCATAAGCTTTCACCGCTTACACGAGCGTCGTCTGCGATGATGTTGCTGCTTGCAGGCAGAGCCTTAAATGTTTTTGTGCATCTGCAAAATCAGGCATATGCTCCAGCGCGATGCGATAAGCGCGGATAGCCGCGTGTACATCGCCGCGATGTTCTGCGCTACGTCCCAAATCGAAGTAAATCTTACTCACGTCCTGATGATACTCTTCCCGCGAATAAAAATTTTCTTCCATTGATTGGTTGTTGACGCCAAACCACCAGAGGCTAAAAACAATGCACAAACCAAGACCAAGAATGAGCTTGAGCTTGCGGAGCACCATTGTGATCCTTCGACAAAACGATTACTCAGATTTTTGAGCAAAAAGTTCTTTAATTGAGGCAAAAGCTCCTGCCAATGCACTTGTTTCATACGGCACAATAATGAGTTTGGCATTCTTATCTTTGGTTATCTCAGGAAGCGCCTTGATGTAATTAACCGCTATAAGGTAGGGAAGAGGATTGGCATTGGGCACTGCCTTTTGAACGACCTGAATAGCCAGTGCTTCAGCTTCTGCAAAAAGTTGTCGAGCTTCTGCCTCACCACGTGCGCGTGTAACGCGTGCTTGGTAATCACCTTCTGCTTCCAATATTGCCGCGCCTTTTTTACCTTCGGCTTCAAGAATCACGGCTCGTCGATCACGTTCGGCGCGCATCTGCTTTTCCATAGCCGCTAAAATGTCACCTGGTGGAGTAATTTCTTGGAGCTCAACACGATTTACCTTAACACCCCATTTATCGGTGGCATCGTCAAGGACGGCGCGTAATTTGTCGTTAATTTTGTCGCGTGAGGTAAGTGTTTCATCAAGATCCATGGCGCCAATAATATTACGCATTGTTGTCTGCACAAGTTTTTCGATAGCTTGTGAAAGATTGGCTACCTCGTAAACAACAGCTTTGGGATCGGTGATTTGGTAGTAGAGTAACGCACTGATGTCGATGGTGACGTTATCACGGGTTATAACGCTTTGACGGGGAAAATCATAAATTGCTTCACGCAAATCAATACGATCAACGTAGGCGGTGTAGCGATAGGTTGTTTTACCGCGTGAATCTTCTTTGGTAAATGACCACAACACTGCGCGTGGTTGATCAAGAAATGGCGTAATGAAGTGAAGTCCTGGGTCAAGGATGCGATGAAAGCTTCCCAAGCGTTCGACGATAATAATCTCTGCTTGTCTGACAAGATAGGTAGCTTTGAGTAACGCGGTCATTACAAAAACTACCAAAACAGCAAAAAATACAAGAAAATAAATAATCATGTGGTTCCTAAATAACGATGAGTTTATTGCCTTCGATGCGTACAATTTTTACGATGGTTCCTTTTTGCAGAATGTGTGGTTCGCGACACAGCGCCTGCCATTCTTCCCCCTTCACTTTAACGCGGCCAGTCTTACGAGGCTCGATTGTTTCAACAACAACAGCTTCTTGGCCAATAAGCGCGTGAATGTTGGTTGCGCAACGCTGCTTTTTCCCAACAAAAAAATATTTAAGAATGATAAAACTGATTAAAGCGCCTCCAACAGCCGCCCAGCATTGGGTGAAGAGTGACAACTCGCAAAAAGCGGCTATAGCTGCGACAAAAGCTCCGCAGGCAAGCGAAAGAAAGACAAAAAGGCCAGGGGTACCTACTTCAAGCAGAAGCAGAAGAAGCCCTGCGATAAGCCACAAATATCCGAGATATGAAGCTATCATCGTGCTATCAATCATGACTGCCCATTCGTAAGATTGAGGGTGGAACTAAGCCCCTGTGTAAGGGGTTCAATAAAAAGTTTCCATTGATCATCTGAACAAAGTCCAATTTCAATAACTATGGCGGGCACGGTGATGCCCATGAGAGCCGCGAGGGGTAGTCCGTGGGTGGTGCCGTAGCAGTCAAAGTCTTTTTGATGTTCAGCAGAACTGAGAAATTTTTTTAATGCTTTGGCGCTATCCGACGAGCGGTGAATGCTGCGGAAATGTGCGTGATGAAGGGGAATAAAAGCATGAGGCATTTCGGCATGTTGAGCATTGTCGATGAGCGGATCAATTTCCTGATAGTACACGGTGATGTGAGGTTTTTCGGTATCAGCTTTGACGCAGTGTATGCGTACAAAGAAATCGACGTTGAGGCGATTGGCAAATGATGCATTTTGCAGAGGAACGAGTACTTGACCTGGAGCTCGCGTGAGGATGACACGTGTTGAACTAGAATATTTTTCTAATGAATCTTTGAGCGTCTCTGCGCATTTAAATGTTTCAGCCCGCTCAAAAGAGCCCCATAATCTTCGGCCTGTTTGCTGCGTGTGTCCCGCGGGGTCAAGCATGATGGCATATGGCATGAGGGGAAGAGATATTCCCAGCAAGAGAATGATGGCGAGGTAAAAATTTCTTTTTGTGTACATATGCGCTCATTTGGAGTGTTCCACTAGGTTTCGTTGGCTTTTTACGTCATTCCCGCCTTCGCGCGGGGATCCAGGGCTTTCGTTTTAGCTTACGATAATAAAAGTTCGACAGCGAAAACATATGTTTTTCTGGATTCCCTCTTTCGAGGGAATGACCTTGTTGTCCTAAAAGTCAACAGAGTCTCGAACGTCAAAAAACCTTTGGTAGCGTAACAAAATCACCGTGCTATGCAAGCTTTCCGCTTTTTGAGTGCAATAAAGTGGGGGCTCCCCTATGAACAAAGAGCCCCCGGTGTAACTATTGCATAATTAAATGAGCATTTTGAAAACGCGACGAGGAAGGACACAGTAGCAAGAAGAATGAGAAGCGGCAAGTACTTTTTTCAGCAGGGCATGCAAAAACTGCATGCCCTGCTGACCTGATTTGTTTGGGTTAAGCAGCGGGTAGGGACTTTTGGCTATTCAAGGCATCTTTTGCTGCTTGCAAAACCTTGTTGTTGAAACCGGCATTTGTGAGCAATTGTAAAGCAATCTTTTGATCAGCAATACCGGCATCCAAGATATACGTTGGGGTTATTTTCCCATCTGGATGAATAACTACGCTCACTTTGTAGTTTTTGAAACTATGATCAGCGGCCTTCTCAAGTTCGGTAAGCTGTTTGTAATGTGTGGCAATTAAGCACATGTTTTGTGGCAGTGATGCAAGGCATGTAGCAATACCGAAGGCTCCTGCAGAACCTTCTTCAGGGTTGGTTCCGGTGAAAATTTCATCCATGATGACGAAGCTAAATTCACCAGGCTTAAGCGCGTTAATTGAATTAAGTAACGCTTGTGCACGATTCATTTCAGCCTGATAAAGCGACTCTTTACCGATAGCATCTGCAATGTTGAGATAGGCTCCAGTTTGGACAAAAGGCGTAAGCTTCATTGCGCGAGCCGGTGCGATGCCAAGCGTTTGTGCCATAACGATAGCAAGCACGATTGACTTAAGAGCAGTTGATTTACCACCAGCATTTGGACCGGTGATAACAGCATTGCGCGCGCCACTTGTTGCGCCGAGTTCAATACTGTTAGCGACAACTTTGTTTGGGTTGAGCATAGGGTGCCAGAAATCATCAATTTTGAGATAAGGTGTTGCCGAGTTAGTTACATAATCAACAAAGCAATAGCGGCCCCATGGATTACTGCAATAGAGCTTGGCAAGAGAAAGGTATGCATCAAGCTTGCCGGCGAGTTGCAGAACGCCCGCAAATTCATTTTTGGTGTTTTGCATAAGTTTGAAGGCGGCAAGAGGACGTCCCTTGAGCGAGAAAAATGATGGATTGCTGTGCAGCGTTGAGGTGTCCATGAGCCGTAAAAGTTCTTTAAGTTGAGCTTCTTGCGCGGGAGAGCGAGTTTTTGCTTGTGCGGTAGTATCCACGAGCATTTTGCTCAGAGCTTTATCGGTGGACATGATTTTGATGAGTTCACCCGTCGCGTCAAAATAGAACGCAGCCTTAATCATTTTTGCATGAATTATGTTGCTTATCGCGTTGAAGTGACGCGCTGAGCTGACGCTTCCTTTTATGAGCATGAGATAAATTGCTGGTGGGATAGCGAGATATAATGTTGCGATAATCGCGGCAGCAGTGGACGTAGATTGGTTTTTATAGAGCCCCGGAAGCGTTTTTGTATATAATTCGACGATTCCCTTGCAGCTTGCAAGCGATAAAGTTTTGTAAATGTTTAAAAATGACGGTGATTGTATTGTGTTTGCGACGAGCGGAGAAAGAGAAGAGGGTGTTATTCTGAATAGCACGCCTAAGATTCCCAACGACTTGACAGAATCCTGAATATCTTTTGACTGATCGGCGATGACATCCTGATAATCCTGAAAATGTTGCATTACTTGTTCTTGTCCGCCATGCTGCGAATTTTGAAGTGCGGCAAATGCTGCTTGCATTTGCTGCCCGCCTATCTTCTCAATTGCTGTCGCCATGTTTTTATCAAGATTGGCCGGGTCGGCTGCGGTAGCTCTTACGAATTCTCGAGCTGCCTCTGGCAGCTGTGTAAAATCATATTCATTTTTGCGAACTAAACCCGTAGTTATAGCGCTGGCTGTAGCCAACAGACTCAATGGCAACCCAACACCCCACCACAATGGACTTCCAATTTCTGCCCACATGGCTGCGGCAGTAGTTGCGCTTGAGCTTGTATTGAGCCCCGAAAAACTTATGCCAAGTGTTTTGCCGAAATAAACCTGATTAAAAAATTGATTGGTTGTTTCATCCATCTGCTTCCAGAACCACAACAGTTCGCTTTCAGCAGCCTTGATTTGTTGCAGGGATGCATCAATTTTTTTTACCAGATCGGGATTTTTGATCAATGTTTTAATAATATCTTGGCGAGCTCTGAGCTCTGCAGCATCCGTTTTTGGTTCAAGCAACATGCGTTGCAATTCAACTCTGCCGAATGCAGTGGTGGTGTGATCAATGGCACCAAATACATGATCTTTAAGATCAGAGGGGCCGCCACAAAATATTTCAAGATCATGCACAACGTTATTGGTGAGTGTTGGGCATGCTTGAGCATGCTCGTGCATGAGGTTGTAAATGAGTTCGAGCTTTTCGATTTCTCCAACGACTGGAATATCAATGTCGGACTCTTTTAAAGCAACTTTTGCCCCCTTAGCCTTTTTGGTGAGAGCTTCAACTTTTTTTGCATTACGTTGTTGACGTTCTGCTTCAGATAGCTTTTCTGTTTGCGCTTCTTTGACGAGTGATGGCAGGTAGGCTTGCGCCAGTTGTTCATACGACGAAGGCGTTGCTGGCTGGGCCTTTTCTGGTTCAGCACCGACGAGTGGCTGGTGGGCAAGCACATACAGCGCGAGAAGCAGTATGCGTGCACAACGAGTTTTGATTTTAGTGAAACGCAGTATTGTCATGAGAGCTCCTTATGGTTTTGGGACTTTTGACTATTCATGGCATCTTTTGCTGCTTGCAAAACCTTGTTGTTGAAGCCGGCATTTGTGAGCAATTGTAAAGCAATCTTTTGATCAGCAATACCGGCATCCAAGATATACGTTGGGGTTATTTTTCCATCTGGATGAATAACTACACTCACTTTGTAGTTTTTGAAACTATGATCAGCGGCCTTTTCAAGCCCGGTAAGCTGTTTGTAATGTGTGGCAATCAAACACATGCTTTGTGGTAGCGATGCAAGGCATGTAGCAATACCGAAGGCTCCTGCAGAACCTTCTTCAGGGTTGGTTCCGGTGAAAATTTCATCCATGATGACGAAGCTAAATTCACCCGGCTTGAGAGCGTTAATTGAATTAAGCAACGCTTGTGCACGATTCATTTCAGCCTGATAGAGCGACTCTTTACCAATGGCATCGGCAATGTTGAGATAGGCTCCAGTTTGGACGAATGGCGTAAGCTTCATTGTGCGAGCCGGTGCGATGCCAAGCGTTTGCGCCATAATAATAGCAAGCACGATTGACTTAAGAGCAGTTGATTTACCGCCAGCATTTGGACCGGTGATAACAGCATTGCGCGCGCCACTTGTTGCGCCGAGTTCAATACTGTTAGCGACAACTTTATTTGGGTTGAGCATAGGGTGCCAGAAATCATCAATTTTGAGGTAGGGTATTGCCGAATTAGTTACATAATCAACAAAGCAATAGCGGCCCCACGGATTGCTGCAATAGAGCTTGGCAAGAGAAAGATATGCATCAAGCTTGCCGGCGAGTTGCAGAACGCCCGCAAATTCATTTTTAGTGTTTTGCATAAGTTTGAAGGCGGCAAGAGGACGTCCCTTGATCGAAAAAAATGATGGATTGCTATGCAGCGTTGAGGTGTCCATGAGCCGTAAAAGTTCTTTAAGTTGAGCTTCTTGTTCGGAAGAACGAGCTTTTGCTTGTGTGGTAGTATCCACGAGCATTTTGCTCAGAGCGTTATCGGTGGACATGATCTTGATGAGTTCACCAGTCGCGTCAAAATAAGAAGCAGCCTTAATCATTTTTGCATGAATGATGTTGCTTACCGCGTTGAAGTGACGTGCGGAGCTGATATTCCCCTTTATGAGTACGCAGCAGCCGAGTAAAGGGGTAAAGATAAACCCCCCAATAATAGCTTTCTCAATTGAAGGAGCTACTTTGTCTGTTCTACAGAAATTAGGGAACCATTTTGTGTAGAAGTCGAAAACCACAATAAATATGGTTTTGTAAATTTTCAATAATGATGGGTCTTGTAGTGCAGCAGCTACAGATGGAAATGATGCATTGGGAATGGTGGAAAATATGCTCTCTACCTTCATAAGGCTGGAGAGTTTGTCTGGATATCCGTACGAAAGATTACTCGCAGCTTTGACTAGTCGCTGATATTCTTTATCATTCTCTGACGTTGGAGAAAGGCCTTTTACTGCTTCTACGAAAGTCTTAACTTCCTCCGGTAGCGCTTCATAGTTATAGTTGTGTTCTTTGCGTAAGTGTATCAACCAGAGTTCGGCTGCAGCAGCTAAACAGAGGGGCAACCCAACACTCCACCACAACGTACTTCCAAACTCTGTCCACATGGCTGCAGCATTAGTGGCGGTTGAGCTTGTATTGAGCCCCGAAAAACTTATGCCGAGTGTTTTGCCGAAATAAACCTGATCAAAAAATTGTTCAGTTGTTTCATCCATCTGCTTCCAGAACCACAACAGTTCGCTTTCAGCAGCCTTGATTTGTTGCAGGGAGGCTTCAATTTTTTTTACCAGAGCGGGATTTTTGATCAGTGTTTTAATAATATCTTGGCGAGCTCTGAGCTCTGCAACATCCGTTTTTGGTTCAAGCAACATGCGTTGCAATTCAACTTTGCCGAATGCGGTGGTGGTGTGATCAATGGCACCGAATACATGATCTTTAAGATCAGAGGGGCCTCCACAAAATATTTCGAGATCATGCACAACGTTATTAGTGAGTGTTGGGCATGATTGAGCATGCTCGTGCATGAGGTTGTAAATGAGTTCAAGCTTTTCAATTTCGCCAACTGCTGGGGCATTGAGGTTAGATTCTTTCAAAACACCTTTAGAGCCCTTTTTTCGAAGCAGCGCATTAATCTTTTTTTGACGTTCTTCCTCGGATAGCTTTTCTGCTTGCGCTTCTTTGACGAGTGATGGCAGGTAGGCCTGTGCCAGCTTTTCATACGATGATGGTGTTGAAGGCTGTGCCTGTTCTGGTTCAGCGCAGAAGAGTGGCTGGTGTATAAGCACGTACAACGCGAGAAGCAGTATGCGCGCGCAACGAGTTTTGGTTGTGGAGAAGCACATTGTTGTGAAGGCCCCGTAGCAAATGGTGTGTAAGATGATTAACAAAGGCGTTCAGTGTAACACAATGCGCATATGCTGCAATAATGTTGTTGGAGCGCTCAAAACTTGATATTCAGAGAGAAATTTTTAGTGAAAATTAACCAGGAAAGCGTTTGAAAAAATAACTATGCACAAGTTGTCTTAATTAGGTTGTGTAGAAAATTCGAGTTTTTGCATCTCCAGCATGAATATTGCTTAGCCGGAAATCCTGTGATACTATTTGCGCCCTGTTATTTGTAACTAAGAGGAATTACCTATGTTTCCAAAGCGCCTAGTTTTTTTATTGTGCATGTTGAGTATTTTGAGTACTACGTATGTGGATAGTGCCTCGCGTAACATTTCTATATCAAGCATCGCTGCTTCATTGGGGACTACAAAACAACGTGATGTATCGCCCCAAAGCAAGAAGATCAAAGATGTACTTAACTTGTTATTAAAAAACGGGGTATTTTTGCCAGCCCTAGATTACGTATCATCCATACTACATGAATGTGGTCATGCGTCAGTTGCTAAGATTGCTAATCCTGCATGTAGTCCCCACATACATATCAATCCAGGTGGCCTCCCAAAAGAAGCGGAAAATGGAATAAAAACCCCAAACCCATTATGCTTTTCTATTGGCAATATGCATTTTCACAAGGGTTGGCCAGGGCTGTTACCGATTCAATGTGTGGTTTTATTTGACCAAAATGGAAAACTAATCAAAGATCCAAGTTCTTTGCGCGCATATGTGCCCTTCTTAGTAGCTGGAGGTCTTGTGCAAATGCTTGTTTTGTACATAGGATTATTCGCTAATACATTTAAGTTTGAAGACACAATGCCAAAATCAATTCTTCAGACAATAAAGAATACATTTTCTCCCTACAAAACGTTACTGCAAAAAAAGGGCTTATCAAAAATTGAAATGATTTCTGAATTAATCTTCATTACCAATATTATTTCATCTATAGCCGCATATTTTGTGTATACACTCTTGCCTACAGCAGATCTAACCGATGGAACTAAAATGTGGGTACATCTATTGGGAAAAAATAATAATCAGGAAATTTGTTACACAGTATGTGGCATAAGCCTTGCTGCTCTATGGATAATTTCGATATGTAAAGCTGTAAAAACATATAAAAATTATTTCAAAAATGCTGAAAAACAATGCAACCCTGATGATGTCCATCTAGGTGGAATCCCATCATCGGCTCAAAGCGAATTTAATGCCGCATAGCTTGATATGCAGAATCAAGAAAGCGATTCTTTGATCGCTCTTGTAGGGCTTAATATTCAGAAAGAAATTTTTGATGAAAACTAACCAAGAAAACGTTTGAAAACGCCTGAATTTTACATGCGGTACCCCGGTATGAAAAACCGGGGTACCGCTGCAGTGGCTTTACTTGGGTTTGTTCGGCAGAGCCTTGAAAAAATTCTGCATTATATCTTTTATAGTTGGTGCTTTTGGAGGATTGAATGAGCCGATGGCAATTTCTTTAAAAATAAACTTTTGTTCTGGCGTTGTGTCTATAGAGCTATACATCAATTCCCAACCAAATCCTGTTTTGTTGTTAATTTCGGTGCCTTTTCTACGGAATACAAATGACGCCGTTTCAAGATTTCGTCCAGTGACAAATCCTTGAGAAGCTGTTTTGGTTGTTTGTCCTTCATAATAAAGTTGATTCTGTTGTTGGATAATTTGAATGGTTTGTCGTTGCACAAGCCAAATCTCGTTAGCTCCATCATTTCTAACCCCTGCCGCGATAAAAGGGCGAGATTGACTCACCATGGAGTAAAGGGCTGGCAGCCTAATAGGGGCTGGGTCAAGCGAGGTATACTTATCATTGGCTGGATCGGTATTGACAAAAATCGAACCGTTTTTGCCAATGCCAAGGAGCGTGTTGTTGCCTGCAGCAATTTGTATGATATTTGAATTGATGGCGCACACATGAAGCGTTTTCCCCCAACCTTCTTCGCCAACATATTGATCTAGTCGGTTTATATTGTCCATGGTGACATGGCCCTCGCAGTAGGGAGATATGTTCCTCCAACCGCTTGCTCTATATGGACGAGAATAGATATGTCCTATAACAGCACTATAGGTGTTCCCTCCGGCCCATTTTTGCCAATCGTCTACGATAAACGATGTATCTTGTACAGGATCAACAGCAACAGCATAAGCGGTTCCTTTGATCTCTTGCCATGGGGCTACGGCATTTGCATTTACATCCCCAGCGAATGGATCGAAGCGTATAAGGACATCGCGATATTTAGGAACGGTGCAGGCTATGACTCTGTTTTGACCTGCAGCTACGCCGATAAAATGGTCCAGCCTGCCATATGTAAGTTTTCGTGATGGCATTTTTATCCAACTAGTACCCATAGGATTTTCTACGGAGACACCTAATCTTAATGAGATGTCGCCACCATCAAGAAGTGTTGGCCACTTTTCTATATCGGCAGCGGTTGGATAATCTTTGTTAGTATCCTCATCGGCTCGATATGGTACATGGGTTATGCCATAAAGCTGGCCATGTGCTCCTGCGGCAATATGAGCCCATTGTGTTGTATCATCGAGAAGGACCCACTCCTTTTCCTTGCGGTAATAGATTTTGCCTTCTTCGGTTAACCCATAAACGGCTACATCTACGCCTGCTGCTTGTAGAAAATTGATGAAGCACAATACGAAGATAAAACTGCGTAATATGCGTACCATATTTCTCCTTCAAAATATTGACTTTTGATACCACCCAATAAGCTTAGTTTCGCATAGGTTGATATGCAGAATCAAGAAAGCGATTCTTTAATCGCTCGTGTAAAGCTTGGTATTTAGAAGGAAACTTTTGGTGAAACTTAGCCAAGAAAACGCTTGAAAAAGCCAGAGATGCCGCCAGAACTTTGCTGACTAGCATTGCCCAACTTTTCTGCGTACGTCAAAAGAGCCGTCTTGGTAGGGTCGTCCATTTTGGTTGGAATATCGCAGTTGGTGATAATAACAAGGTTACCACGCCCAGAACCGCGTAGCTTGGCAAAGCCTTTGTTCTCAACGACAATTTCTTTGCCCACCGGGCATCCGCGTGGAATTTTGATACTTTCCTTGGATCCATCAAGATTTTCGATTTCAATCTGACTGCCCAAAACCAATTGTGGGTAAGTGAGATTGAGGATGGTGACTAAATCATTATTTTTGCGCGAAAAAGCTTTGTCTTGCTGGACATCGAGGGTTAAATACAGATCTCCTGAAGTTCCCCCAAAAACTCCTGCATCTCCTTTGCCCAGGATGCGGAGCTCTGCTCCATGGTAAATGCCCGCAGGGATAGAAACCATAAGCTTTTCATGCCGTTGGATACGTGATTGGCCTTTGCACTCTGAACATGGATTGGTGATTCTAAACCCCTGCCCGTGACAGGTGGAACAGGGCTGGCTCAGCGTGAAAAATCCCTGACGGTGCAAAATAGTGCCGCTGCCACCGCAGGTTGAACATATGCTTGGCTTGCTGCCTTCCTTGCAACCATTGCCCTTACAAAGTTCACATGGCTGAAAATGATAAATGCGAATCTCTTTTTGACATCCGAGGTATGATTCTTTAAGCGTAATGCTGATATTTTGTGAAAGGTCATGGCCGCGTTGAGCTGTCGGCGCAGAGCGTTTGGCCTGACGGCGTCCACCTTGGCTACCAAAAAGATTTTCAAAAATATCGCCAAAGCTTTCAAAAATGTCTTCCATGTTGTCATAATGCCCTGCAGCACCTTGGGTGGCGGCGTGGCCGAACTGGTCGTATTGCTGACGTTTGTTGGTATCTGAAAGAACCTCGTAAGCCTCAGTTGCCTCGCGGAACTTTGCCTCAGCTTCTTTGTTATTAGGATTGCGGTCAGGATGGTACTGGAGCGCCAATTTGCGATAGGCCTTTTTGATATCATCCGGCAAGGCTTTGCGTTCAACGCCAAGAACTTCGTAGTAATCTCTTTTAGTGGTCATACAAGGTCCAAATTCTTTGTTATATGCTGAATATTCCGCGTAATCGTTAAAGTATATCTTTAAGGTCTTTGCTCTTCAATAAACGCTTTATTTTTGAAGATATAATGCCGAAGAGGGGACTCGAACCCCTACCCCTTGCAGGACTAGACCCTGAACCTAGCGTGTCTACCAATTTCACCACTTCGGCATAAAGGGCAGAAAATTTATGTAAAAGACCTTTAAAGAGTAGCAGTTTTTTGGGTTTGTTGCCATATCGTGGGGGCGTTTTGGCTGAGAGAGTTTTGTAAAAGCTGTTGAAGCTTTTCAGTCTTTGCTTGCGAATGTTCAATGTCGCCAAGACGTGTTGGTTGAAAAACGATTGATACGTGGCGGTTTCCCATTTCCTTTTCGAGCTGAGTAATCAAATCAAGTAGGTTCATACTTGTGCCCGAAGCAACGTTAAAGATTTCACCGTAAAGGGTGCTACACATACCGGCAGCTAAATTTGCCTCAACAACAGGTGATATGTGAATAAAATCTCTGGTTTGTTTCCCGTCGCCATAAATGGTAAGTGGTTGGCTGGTACGTAAGAGTTGGGCAAATTTTGATCGTACTGCTGCATAGGGGCCGTTGGGGTTTTGACGTTCACCATAGACATTAAAATAGCGTAAAATTGCCGTATTCATACCATGGTCACGGGTGAACTGTTTGCACAATTGCTCGCCGCGGTATTTGCTTATGGCATAGGGAGACTGTGGGCATGGTTCGTCAGTTTCGCTGCAGACGCCATTGTTGGTGCCATAGACCGCTGATGACGATGAGTAGACCACGGTAGAGATAACGTTTTTTTTGCATGCATCAAGTATGTTTTTGGTGCCATCAACGTTGATGGCATAACAGAGAGCAGGATTTTTTACTGACTCTGGAACTGAAATAAGAGCTGCAAGATGGAAAACTATATCCTGATTAAGTGTTGCTCTAAGGCAACTATAGGTAGATCGAACATCGGCATACATTATGTTGATGTTGTGTACGATGGCTTTAAGATTATTCAGTGATCCAGTGGTGAAATTATCAAGAACGGTGACGCGCGCTCCCAGGGTAACCAACTTTTCGACAAGGTGAGAACCAATAAAACCGGCACCACCGGTAACTAAAATACGCTTGCCTGCATAGAATCGTTGCTGTGCTTCCATTGAACTTTCTCCTTTTTGCATAACGCCTCGGCGGTTTGATTCCCCTCGATGACAGCTTCTTGCATACTTGAATATTTCCACGCGCCATAGCGACCTATTGAATAAATATCCATAGCACGTAGCGAATCCAAAATTTTATGTATGTTGTGTTCGCGCCATGTATCGTAAATAACGTAAGCGTGATCAAGTTGAAGTATGTTTTTGACGGCAATGTGATGTTCTGATACCCCCAAAAAGTCAAGAATCTTGGCGGTAGTTTGATTGATTTTGTCATTGAGGCGATGCGGGGATATTTGCTTGGGTAGATAGGAAAACTCAGCGTAAATTGAGCTATTTTGGGGTGGGGCGAGTTGTGGGCAGATTGAGTGCCAAAAGCCAAGGCGATGCCATGGATAGTGTCGTTCCGGGAAATACACCCAGTGCCCTTGATGGGGAAGTTGTGTGGCGAATCCTAAGTTAATATTAATGATTGCATTGCAATGAAGTTTTGATGCGTAGCGGTGAAGCGTAGTGCGTGATGATGCCGTTATGAGTTCTAGAAGTTGATTAAGCGGCATGGTTGAGATGAGCGTTTTATAGCGTTCATGTGTGCCATTGGCGTACGTAATTGTTTTAGTGAGCGGATCAATTTCGGTAATAAATTGAGATGTCTTTATGGGAGCGGTCAAGGTGCGGATCAATTGTTTAATGACCAGCTCGATGCCGCCGTTGGTGGGATAATAAAAACTACTATTATAGCCAACGTTTGATTGAGCTTTTGCTGCAAGTGCGCCAGCGATAATTGTGTTGAGATTAGTGTTGGGAACAAATCTCCCCGTCCATGTGGGGCGCATGCGGCGTACGTCGTAAGCGGCAAGTTTACGGTTGAAGGGGAAGAAAAAATGTTTGCCAAAACCGCGACCAAAATGTTTGAGCACCCACGTGTAGAATGTGGTTGGTCTGCTTATGTGCGTAGGGCGTTGTGCGTATTCTGCGATACATTCGGTGATGACCTCAAGTGGAAGTCCATAAAGATTCATTTGAAAAGGATAATCGGTATAGGTATTGTGCGAAAAAATAGATGATGACCGTGTTATCTGAGCGAGTTTTTCAAATCCCACAACATCATGTAAAAATTGACGAAATGTTTGGTCGCTGCAGTGTAAAAAATGTCCCGTATAATCGAAGGTAAATCCGTTAACAGATTCCGAGCGCAGTAGGCCACCCGGGCGTGTGTTTTTTTCGATGAGGGTGTAATCAAAAAAACCGTTTTGTTCAAGATAATACGCGGTACTAAGGCCAGTAAGTCCAGCACCGACAATGATAACACGAGCCACTCGCCATCCTTTTTTTATTGCCTGAGGTGCAATAATTTCATGAAGTAAGAATAACAGGATGTACGATGAAAGCAACGGACAGTGGCTCTGGTCAACCTTCTTGGGGATGTGTCATTGTTGAAAGGTGTGCATCAACGATAACAAATTTGCCGTGTTTGATAATGTTTTCAGATTCTTTAGGGAAGCTAACTACAAGATGATAGTTATCGACGGCGACAATTTTAGTGTCCGGGGTGAAAATAATTTGTTGGTGCGAGGGGCTCCAAATGCCGTCACAAATAAAATTCTTTTGGATTGGTATCACGCTAATATCGCGTTCTTTCTTCTGATAAAGTGCGGCGGCAAGTTGTTTAATGCGCTCACCTTTCCATTGCAAAACGAGTGTGGAGAGTTTGAGCGCTTGTTTGCTGCGCAAGGTAAGTGAACATGTCCAAGCCCATTTCTCTTTGTTAAACGTAATTTCTGGTGCTTTGACCTGATATTCGCGCCACGTGTTTGTGGTGCTGAGTGAAAAAAAATCATGCGTTGGCTGAGCTGCCATGAAGCCCAGGCAGCGGTGGGGCAGAAATCCAAGATCAATGGTGACGCACATGAAGCAGATAAATATTTTTTTCTTCATGGCCATCCTCAATAAAAGGGCCGATTATCAATAACACTTTTCAGTGTACATGGTCTTGCCTTAAAAAATAAAGGGAATGTTAAGTTCAATATTCATCTGTGCCGGTATAGACATGAATGACGCGCCCTGTTGTATAGTTCGAAGTGCCAAAATGTTTGGGCAGCGGCGGGAATGGGCTTGCAAATTGTGTGTTTTTCATAATCATCGTGTCAATTTCACGATAGCCAGTAGATTGTAAAAGCTCGCTCTTGGTAAGTGTTCCCTGCTCGTCAAGCGTAAATTCAATGATGGCCTCCATCCGTGAAGGGTATTTTGTGACCATTGATCGACCAAAGTTTTGTTTCCACGCAGCCTGAAGGCACCAGCTGACGTGCGATTCATAGGACAAGTATTTGAGCTCTTCAAAGCTTGGCCGTTTGTTAGGATCCCCATCACGATCGATAAGGTCCGTTCCTTCTTCTCCATGGTGTTTCTCAATAAATCCTTTTGTTAGCGCAATAATATTGCGTGGTGATTTGTGGGTAAGGCTGCGTGCTCCGCGGACGCGTATGCCACCAGGCCCACCAATAAGTCGTTCTTCAGTTGGCTCGACGTTGCTACTACCTGCTGTTTGTTCTGGTGCGTGTAGTATTGTTTCTGTTGCGCGGGATGCTGTAGTTGGCAGCGCGCTTCCTGATGCAAAGGCATTGATCCGTGCGTCTAAATCACGGATATGTGCAATACGGTCTTCAATGTTGTCTTCAGCCTGAATGTTGTGTTCAGCTGGCTGTTGCGTTGGGGCCTGTTCGCCTATCATGGGTGACGTTTCGATAACTGTTGCTGGTTGCGCAAGCTTGGCAACAGCTTGTGGCAGTGGTGGTTGTAGCTGAGCGGGGGCTGCGGCTTGTTTGAGCGCTTGTGGCGGTGCGGGAATTGTTTTTTTATGAAGCGTGGGCTTTTGTTCCCGGAAAACTTTTTTCTGTACGGGACCCTGTTTGCCTTCAGTTGCTTGTGCGTGGTGTGCTTGTCCAATTGGTCCATCGAGTGTTGTGGGAATTACCAACGGTTGTGGAATTTGTTGGGTGGGTTCTTCAAAAATTACCCAGCCAAAGTTTGATTTTGGTGCACGTAACTTTGCTGGAAGGTTAGTTTCACGTTGTTTTTTGAGCTCTTTGAGTGAGGCGAGTACTTGTTCATGTCTGCTTTTAACTTTTTTGTTGGTTTGCACCGGGGTCTCTTGTGTATCGATAATATGGGTCAATACTGCAAGATTATGTAAGAGATTGTGATGGTAATCGTAATGGAAAAAGAATATTACAAAAATAAAGTGAGCAAGAAGCGAAAGAAGCAAAAAACGCACAAGCAGCTTCTTGTTACGTGTACTAATAAATGGCTTTTCGCCTTCCTGTCCCATACTCCATATCCTTTTTTCTTAGAGTACGTGACGGGTTGCATGCATGTCAAACAGCAGTATGTAGTTCCTGTTGTTGGCGTTCGATCCAGATCAAACCACGTTGTTTGTGAAGTAGCGCGTTAGCAGCAATGCGATGAGATGCTCCGTTCGGTGTTTCAAGAAACCTCATAATTTCGTTGATCAATGAAGTACTCGGGGTAAATGCAACACCTTGGCGAATAAGCCAGAGCAAAACAATTCGTTGTGCCAGTACGCGATCAAGTGCGAGGAGCTCTGTGCGTTGTGCGCAATGGGTTTTGAGCGTGGCATCATACGTAAAAAGTTCGTTAAATTTTTGTTCAGTTAAGTTCTGCAAAAAAGTATCTTCTGCGGCAAGTGTGCTGAGTGTTGTCGTGAATTTTTGATCAAAACGTTGATCGCACAAACGAAGCGCAGGAATGACATGGTTTCTGATGCGATTGCGTAAAAAATCATCAGAAACATTAGTTGGATCCGTACAATAGGGAATTTTTTGTTCATCAAGGTAACGCGCAATATCTTTTTTGGGAATCGAAAGCAGGGGGCGCAGATACATGCCATCAACCTCACGCATGCATGAAAGACCTGCAAGCGTTGATCCCCTCATGAGACGCATAACAAAAGTTTCTTCCTGGTCGTCAAGGTGATGGGCAAGAGCAATAAATGACGCGTTACCTTCGTCTGCGACTTTTTTAAAATGAGCGCGTCGAAGACGGCGGCCAAAATCTTCTAAAGACCCATTATTGTTGGCAATGGTTCCATCAGGCGTTGCTACAAAGCAGGGTATATTGTGGCGTAGGCACATCTGAATACAAAAAATGGCGTCATTGGCCGAAGTTGTGCGCCAGCCATGGTCAAGATGTGCAACGACGAGTTTTATGGAGGCGGAACGATGAAGGTGTTCCAATACATGAAACAGAAAAACTGAATCCGGCCCTCCCGAAAGCCCAAGTACGATAGTTGTAGGCTTATCGGATGCCGTTTGGGTAGATGCACGAGAAATAAGTGTATGAGTGTGTTCAACAATGCTGGTAAAAAACATGGTTTATATATTCTTTTGTTGCGCCGTTGCGAGAAGTGTTTTTTCGATAAATGGCATCAGATCACCGTCAAGCACATCGTCGGGACGCGGTGATTCTAAATCAGTGCGGTGATCTTTGACCATTTTGTACGGATGCAGAACATATGAGCGGATCTGAGAGCCCCACTCAATTTTTTTCTTTTCTTTGGCATCTTCGCGTGCTTTTTTCTCGTCTTCCTGTTTTTGCAGAAGACGCGCTTTAAGCATTTTAAGGGCGAGCTGCTTATTCTGACCTTGAGAGCGTTCGTTTTGGCACTGAACAACGATCCCACTTGGTATGTGCGTGATACGTATTGCCGATTCAGTTTTATTAACGTGTTGGCCACCGGCACCACCTGCACGGAAGGTGTCAATGCGAAGATCAGTTTCGTTTATATCAATCTTTTCATCTTCGGCTTCGTGGATTACCGTAACGGCGGCAAATGATGTGTGGCGACGTTTGTTGGCGTCAAAAGGGGATATGCGTACGAGGCGATGGATGCCATTCTCTGTTTTTAAAAGGCCGAAGGTGTTTGTGCCTTTAACGTAAAGAGTGGCAGATTTTATGCCAGCCGATTCACCGCTTTGGCAGTCCAAGACGCTTACATTAAAGTTTTCCCGTTCACAGAACCGGAGGTACATGCGGAGGAGCATTTGTGCCCAGTCTTGTGATTCGGTACCGCCTGCGCCGGCATTAATGCTTAAATAACAATTTTTGGCGTCATTTTCTTCGCTCAAGAGGAGATTAAGTTTGAAATGAGCGATTCGGGAACACAATGCCGTAATTTCTTTGGCAAGATTGGCGAGCTCTACATCGTTATCTTTAAATATTTCGAGAAGTTCAAGGGAATCGCCGTAGTTTTTATCAATGGCGTGATAATCTTCAACCATGACTTTAAGTTTGCGGTGTTCGGCAATAATGGCATCTCGTTCAGGATGCTTCCAGAAATCAGGATCGTTAACCAACTTGTCAAGATCAGCAAATTTTTCATCAAGCTTTGTTTGCTGCCAAAACGAGCGGATTGCGATGACATCGGTTTGAGTGTTTCTGAGTTGTTCTTGTAATTCGTCAAAAAGCATGGACACCACGTTTAACGTTGAGAATGATAAGTATTTACAAGCGCTAACGTGAAGTATAGCACGCCCAGCTTAATAGTGGAAAAGCTAAACTTTACGGCGTCCTTGTTGGCTCTGGTTATTATTTGCGATGGTTCGTGTCCCGCTAAAGAATTTGCGAATTACGTTGGCGCTACGACGCGTTCTGGTGTTTTTGCCTGTTTTTGTATGTTTCCAGTCTTTATCGGCAAGTTCATCGGTGTCCGGATGATGTTGTTCAAGGTCCTCGACCCTCAATGTCTTTCCCATTTCCACCCCTTTCAGTCCTTATTTACGGGCTATTTACTCTTTTAGCGTACGTGAATTGGGTCATTACAGTCAATGCTTTTGCAGTGTTCATGAGCAAATACTTGCGATGAAACGCATCGATTGGATACTATAAAGCCATATGATGTTGAAATGGGCCCGTTATACCAGTTAATTTTAGCTTGCAACACTGGCCAAATATCGATATAATTTTCACGTTATTAATTAAAATTACGCATTGGATCAGTGTTTTTGACATAAACGAGGGCCCATAGCTCAGTTGGTTAGAGCACCCCGCTGATAACGGGGAGGTCAGTCGTTCGAGTCGACTTGGGCCCATTGAAAATCTTCGGGGGCATAGCTCAGTTGGTAGAGCGTCCGCTTTGCAAGCGGAAGGTCAGCGGTTCGAATCCGCTTGCCTCCATACTACGCCGTCACCTACGGCTCCTGGCTTCGTATGGCAGGCCAGTTTCTTTAAAAAAATCACTTTTTGTTCATAAAAGGTTCAAGCGCCCGCTAAATACCCTTAATCCCTGGATATGGAGCACTACGCGGTCTTGAAGATATATCCAAGGATATTATCGTTCACACCAAAGAAGTATTCGATCGCAGATCAAATGAAATAACTACGCTCGAATATAAAATTAAAAGGGACGGTAAGGTGCTTTATGCAAGAGCATGAGAAGTGGCTTTCGATGATGACCGCAGCTGCTCAAATTCGGTGCGGCTGGGGCTTTTAATTTTTAGCAGGTCTGAATTCTTTATCTATGTACGTATTAATCATGTCGATATAATCCAGTGGCGAGCGCCTTGTTGCGCCTGCGCGCTTATTGCTTACCGCATCCCATCGTCCATCAAATCCATCGGGTAGCCCAATTTTATTGAGATAGAGCCCGATAGGAGCTACTGCACCGCACATGATTTTTATACCAATAAGCGAAGGATTATCGGGCATTGGCCGTGCAGTCATGATTATTTCTGCCTTGGGAAGTAGACCAATTAAAAGCTGAATGTCAACATTCTGATCGCCAGAAAGCTGAAGAAACGTTACATGATTGTGCTGCTCTAACTTGCCTGTTGCTATGAGGTTGTGTGCAAAAATTCGCTCCGCACGTCGTTCTTGTAGCAATATTTCAGCATCTTTATCGAGTGCTTCGTGTGCGAGAAGTTTTAATAAATTGCGACGAGAATAATTTAGATCTCTTTTGGGGGCAATCGCTTGTAAAAGATCGGCAATATCATTTTCTTGTCCGGTATGGTCTGCAGATTCTGCCGCCTGTGCAAATATTCCATCAGGGAGAAGGATTCCACATATAATTAGCGACGATAAAATACTATCACAATCGGTATGGTTGATGAGTACAAGAGCATCGTGGGGAATATCACCATACGCTAGTATATAATCAATCGCTAAACTTGTTGCAGTAACAAATGACATCATGCTTTGGATGGGTGCATGGTGATCAATGTTGATAATGTTGCCAGACATATACCCGCCATCAATTTTTTGTGCCTTTTCAATATCTTTTATGCGGAAATCACAGGCAAAAATGCATCTCTGTTCATCAACATCGCCCAGGTATTTTGCTTTGAGTTCATCAATGCTTATGGTACCGAAAAGAGGAAGCAATCGCGGGGTTACAATCTCCTGTTCTTTGCTTTCTGGCGCTTCGATACGAGGCCTTTTAGCTGCCGGTCCTTCATCAATATCGGCCTGTGCTGCATTACCACTCATCCAAGAAGAAGCCCATGCATACAAGTGCCCAAAACTTTTGGGAGCCTCAAGGCCGTCTGCGGGAGAGAGCATGGCTTGAGTTGTGTTGTAGGGTATAGAAATTCCGCCAAGCAATAAGAGAACGAAAAGAAACGATCGTGTAAGTTTCTTCATTAGTTTCCTTCAACTTCTTTGATTTCAGCTCTTAACTTCTTGATTATTTCAAGTACCGGAATATTTAATACCGCTAGCACCGCAGCTTGGACTGCGTGCCGCACAATTTCAGTTTCTTATTACATGAACGGGCAATTTGGCTGTTTCGTAAGATTGTTGGTCATACATCAATGCCCCTTGATCCGTAATAATAAGCTTAAACTCTGTGTACTCAATTTCTTTATAAATTACTCCATTAGCGGTGGGGACCACTAATCCATAAGCGATCGCTTTCAAAAAAGGCAGCACCGTGAGTCCGGATTTAGTTTGAATCGTTGGGTCAGCGCCATGAGCAAGAAGAAGTTTTATTTTTTCGCAATTTAATTCGTTGGCAGCCACATGAAGGGCTGTTACCCCATTGTCATTTTGAAGATTAGGGTTGGCTTCTGCCTCAAGAAGAAGCTGCATAATAGAAGGCTCAGTCTTAGAATGTCCAGCTACCATGAGCGCAGTCACTCCGCCGTCTCCCTGGGTATTCAGGTTAGCGCCACTTTCAATAAAGGCTTTTATAGCCCCACTATCATTATTTTCAATAGCGTCAAAAAGAGGTCCGTTCTTGTCTATCCATAACCAGAGTCGTGTGCATATATTGCAAAAGCGGCCAAAACTTTTGGGAGCCTCAAGGCCGTCTGCGGGAGAGAGCATGGCTTGAGTTGTGTTGTAGGGCACAGAAAATCCGCCAAGCAATAAGAGAATAAAAAGAAAAGATTGTGCGTTCTTCATTAGACCCCTTCCAACCTTTTTACTCTTTCAAGTACCGGAGTATTTAGTGCCGCTAGCACTACTGCCTTCTCCTCAGGATCAAGCAAGGCCTGTTCAATCTCACCAAATACATCGTTTCCAGCATCATTTTTTATTTCTATAGTGGCTCCGGCAGCAACCAGAAGGCGTACAATCGCAGCATCGCCATGGCGTGCTGCCAATATGAGTACGGTGTTTCCATCATTATCTTGTATATCAAGTGGAGTGTCATAACTGTTTATGAGCTTGCCAATTTCGGCCGGAAATGGGGTACTCAGCGCATCAAGCCTTTGTGCAACCCGTAAGAATATTTCAGCAGTAAGCAATTTTGTTATCTCAAACCATTGCTGCGCATACCGTTTACGTCGTATTTCAGCAAAAGTGTTGAAAAAAGAGGGTTTGCTGAGTGGTTTTTCTATCATGCGGTAAAAGCCTGGCGCCCGCTGCTTATATGTTCCAAGAAGCTCCTTAATTCCTTCATTCTGATCGAATGCTTCATGGCCCGGGGTATATATATGATGTAATGCTGTTTTGCCATCCATATCTTGCAACATTGGATTTGCCTCATGAACAAGAAGAAGCCGTATCATATCATACCGTTTATCTTCATTCGCTATGCATTTTTCCATCACTGCATAATGGAGTGCGGTTCGCCCATGTGCGTCTCTTGCGTCGACCACCACCCCCTCCTCCAAAAGTTGCTTTACTCTATTAATGTTGCATTTGATTGCAGCTCGATGAAGGTCTGTGTATCCATGTTCATTAAAATCAAGCGGAGCCTCATTTTCAGGCTGTGCTGCATCATGATGTATCAACGACAAGAACCATGTATGCAAGCGGTCAAAACCTTTTGGAGCCTCATCAAAGCCATCAGCAGGAGAGAGCATGGCTTGAGTTGCGTTGTGTTGCAGAGAAAATCCGCCAAGCAATAGGAGAACAAAAAGAAATGATTGTGTAGGTTTCTTCATAGCAACTCCCTATACATCAATTTAAAAAAAGCATTCTGTAGATAACAATAGGTAATACTACGGAAAAAAAGAGCACATGAAAACTCAAAATTTTTTACATATAAATTTTTACGGGTACATTCATTTAGTTTTGTTCATAAAATTTGTTTGTCTTTTAAAAGAAAGGGCTTTCTTATTGAATGAGGCTTAAAAACGCATGAATGATTTCAGATCAAAGCGATATACATTTAGCTGAAAAAAATTGAATGAAGAAGGGAATAATAATGAAAGTTTTGCGAAGCGTTGTATGTGCGAGCGCAGTGTTCTTTGCAATTTCATCACTTGGTGCAATGTTTGAAGGGCTTGAAGAGAGATTGAATCAAGATCCCCGATATCGCATAGCTGGCAAGAGGATGGAGATTTGTAAAAAAATCTTGCGTTTTGATGTTTGGGCTGGATTGTTGGCAGAAGATCTTGATGCACTAACATCATTTACTTTAGATCTTGCGACTAAAATGGGAAAAGCAGAGCAGTTTGGCGAGGGCCGAGAGTTATGTGATGAAGTCGTTACTGCGCGTTTCTGTAAATGCTTCATGCATCTTAAAGGGTGCGTTACATTGCCCGATGCCCAAACACTTATGGATCGTTTTAATATGTTTGCTCCAAAAACAGTGCCATCATCAATATCCTCAGCATCGGACGCATCTTCATCAAGCTCATTTGCGGCATCATCGACAGGCTCAGTACCCAGTCAATCAACTTCAAGCCAATCATCAGACTCCGCCCCATCAACAATCGATCCTGATGATGATGTTAATGATGCTTTAGTGTACAAAGCAATTATGCAATTGCCTCAATGGCTTGGCGCGAAAAAGATGCAAGTTGCAAGCGTGTTAGTTGCAGTTGAAAATGTGGTGTGTATGAGTATGCAACGCATATCTGACAGAGAGATGATGCAACTGGGAATGCTGCGCATAGCGATGCTTGTAGCCGCGATTTTTCAAGATGATCAGCCTCTCGCGAAGCGTGCTTTTGAGGCATATGAGAAAGTCTCTAAGGGAATATAAAATTTTTCGAAATTTTGTTTTTCAACAAGGGCGTTCAATTGGGGGCGCCCTTACAAATGTTCTTTACGTAGAAATTTTTATGAGTATCTTTACAGTTTCCTATAAATTTTCTTTCATATCTTAAAAAAAGGGGTGGTTGTAGGTAATGTTTAAGAAGCGTGAAAAATAACTACTTACATAGGGGACGACCACGATGAAAATGCTACGAAGCATGTTGTATATGGGTATAATTTTCTTGGGCCTTTCATCGCTTGGTGCGATGGACATGAAGCCGACACCATATTTGAGCCGTTTAGCCAACAGGAAAACGATTTGTAAATCAATCTTAGGTTCTCCTGCAGGGGCCGTATTATTTGAAAGTGATCTCGACCAACTTGTTTCATGTATTCAAAATCTCGCGACAACATCGGGCGAGGAAAATCCTTGCCCTGATGATCTTGATGCATTCATTACCGAGCGTTTCTGTGCGTATTTCAAAATACTGAAGGGGACGGTTACATTACCACAGGCAAAAGAACTTCACCTTCGTTTGAGCGAAGTTGCATTTCTATCTCCCGATCCACAAAATTTTAATGAGATGGCTTTCAATGTCACCGAGCAATTGATTCAATGGCTTGGTTCAAAGGAGATCTACTTTGCAAGTGTCATGATAGTGCTTGAAGTTTTTGTAGGTTTGATTACAAAAAAAGGGCAGGAGGTAACCGATTTAAAAATGATTCGGTTGGTGGCAGGACGCATGATGATCCTTTTGAATACAATTTTACCGAATGATCAACGTGTAATGACGGATGATTTGAGCTACAGCACTATGGCGGGGCGTGCTTATGATGCCTATAAAAAAATTTTTCTCAGGGACTGTGAAGCTCTTTAAATATCCCCCAAGTCTCTTTTTTTACAAAACCCTTGTGCTTTGTGTCTTCTCTCTGCGTAACCTTGCCATATGTTGTGTTGGTAGGTTTATTGAGAAAGGAGATAAGATGCGTTATCTACATGTAATGTTGGTTGTTTCCCTCGGTATGACAATGGTGCCGTTCTGTTCTGCGGTACAGAAAGTGCCGGATGCTGACGAGTATGGGCGTACACCAGTTACAGACCCTAAAGATGAAAAAATACGAAGCGATCTTCGCACGGCTGTTCGAGCAGGAGAGGTTGGTGTTGTTAAGACGTTGATAGAAGGTCTTCCTGATGTTGAAATCACGCGTCGTATTGGGTTGTTTGATCCGAATGAAAAAGATCCAAACACAAAAGAGCCGATCATAGCGACTGCCTGGCAAAGCGCAGCAATCCATTGCCAATGTGATGTATTAAAGCTATTCATCCCATATCTCAATGATATAGCTTTGGCTGAGATATTGAGGAAAATAACAATGTACCGAATACCAGACAAAATAAAAAAAGGGCGGGAAGAAATAGCGCGGTTGATTTATAGTAAGACTAAGTACCATACAATATACGATGCAACAACGCAGATGTACCATTCACCATACGATATAATAATAAAAGAGTTAGAACGTGCCGTGGTTGACAAAGGGGTGAGGCTCCAAGACGCAGCGTATTTAGTAGAAGCTAAAAAACTTCTAGAAAAGATTTCTTATGAGGCTTTAATGAGTTCATGTACAGTGGATGTTTTGCAATACAACCTTGCCAAGATAAATGAAGATATTGCACGTAACGAGGGGATATTAAAAGAAGAAGTTTTTTGCCCTACGTGTAAAGCTAATTATTTGCGTTATGTACATGCTGGTTGCTGCCCAACGTGCCACCAAGGTGATACTCATGCGCGGCTGCGTGGTAGCGTAGAAGAAAACATAAGCGATGCAAAAGTTAAGAAAGCAGTAATCGAAGCTCTATTGGAAAAATCAGGCCAGGAAGTGAAACAGCCACAAAGGCCAGCCGCGGAAGAACACAAGGATCCAGTCCATGTGCCAGCACCTGTACAGGTCCCTGAATGGGCTTGTCCAAGCTGTACCTATCTTAACAGCAACACTCGAGCTACCTGCGGGATGTGTGAGGCAAAGCGACCTTTCTAAAATAATACTTTCGTAATCATAATGATCTATAGCCGGTCGGGATATCTCGGCCGGTTCGCCTTTAGGGCTTTGTGTAGAGGATCAGTTGATGAGTATTAATTTTCAATGAGAGCGTCCACAGGATTCATACTGGACGCCTTTTTTGCTGGATAGTACCCAAAAAAGAGGCCTGTTAGACTTGCCGATACAAGTGATATGGCTATCGATTTCTGGGAAATAAAAATAGGCCAACCCAAGATCAGGCCTACTATTTTAGCCGTAGTAATCCCCAAAAACACTCCGAGTAGTCCGCCGATAAGACAGATGGCGACCGATTCTAAAATAAATTGAGTTAAAATGCTTGATGTTGTTGCGCCAAGCGCCATGCGGATGCCTATTTCTTTGGTGCGTTCACTGACGGTGACAAGCATGATATTCATGATGCCGATGCCACCAACCATAAGCGATATCGAAGCAATGATAACAAGCAGCAGATTAAGAATCGCACTTGCAGCCTCAGATGCCTGGAAGGCGTCATCTTGTGAAAATATAGTAAAATCATCTTCATCCTGCTCTTGGAGCCGGTGCTTTTGGCGGAGGATAGCGCGTATTTGGCGCGTAGCAGATGCCATTTGCTCTTTGTGATGTGTGGACATGATAAGTGCGTTATAATTTGTTTTGCCTAATAATTTGCGTAACGCAGTGGTGATGGGAACAAAAACACCGTCATCAAGATCGCGACCATCGGGTGCTCGACCTTGTTCTGCAATGACCCCAATAACTTTAAACGGAATTTTTTTGATGCGAACAATTGCGCCAACAGGATCTTTGTCGCCAAAAAGTTCTTTTGCAACGGTGAGGCCAAGCACGACTGTTTTGCTTGCAGAACGGATATCTTGCTCGGTAAAAAAATCACCGCGTGCCATTTTAAGCTGGCGAACTTCCAAATAAACTTCGTTGGTGCCTCCAACGGTGGTTTGCCAATTGGCTCCCTCGGTGATGACTTTTCCTTGATATTGAACCGCTGGCGAAATGAGAGAAACTTCGCTGCATTCATCACGAATTGCCTGCACGTCAGTTGGCTTGAGTGTAAAGTACATAGTGCCACGTTGTGTCAGCGTTTTTGGGCTTGCGGCAAGAACCACAATAAAATTTGATCCCATTTTTTCTATTTCTTTGCGAACTTTGTATTTGGCGCCTTCTCCAATTGACATAACGGCAATAATGGCGACTACGCCAATGATAATGCCGAGCGTGGTGAGCAAGGAGCGCATTTTGTGGTGGCGTAGTGAACGAAGAGCAAAGCGTAAACGTAAAATAAGCATCATGATTGTGCTCCATCGCGAGTAATTTTGCCATCAGTTAGCGCTATAACACGTCGCGCTGTACGTGCAATTTCAGATGAGTGTGTAACCATGATGATGGTTACACCGTGCTCTTGGTTAAGCTTAATAAATATGTCCATAATGATTTTGCCGGTGGCTGAATCAAGATTACCCGTTGGTTCATCGGCAAATATAATACGAGGATCATTGGCAAGAGATCGTGCAATGGCAACTCGTTGCTGTTGTCCGCCAGAAAGTTGGTAGGGGTAGTGGTGCAGGCGGTCGGTCAGGTTGACTTTTGCAAGATGATCGGCGGCTTTTTTGTAGGCCTCAGATTCTTTTACACGGGCATACAGGAGGGGCAGCGCAACATTTTCAAGTGCCGTAAGATCGGTCAAAAGATAAAATTTTTGGAAAACAAAACCGATTTTTTTGTTACGAATATCTGCAAGTTCATCGCGACTTGCCTTTGAAACATCGATGTTGTCTAAAAAATATGTCCCTGACGTTGGGGTATCAAGACATCCTAGCAGATGCATGAGTGTTGATTTGCCAGAACCCGATGATCCTGTAATGGCGACAAATTCGCCTTCTTCGATGACAAGATTAATGCCGTCAAGGGCATTTAATTTTGTCTCGCCCATAACATAAGTCTTAACGATGTCTTTTGTTTCAATGAGTTTCATAGGGGTGTGTTACTTACTTCCGATTCCGCCCGGCTTACCAAAAACACCCTTAAGAAGGATGTTGTCCTGGGTGGGAGCGGTGATATCGATGATTACATGTGTTTGTGCATTAATACCATTAATAATTTGCATGTGTTTCCCATCATTAATGCCCAAGGTGACCTCAATCTGTTTGATGGTTTTATCATCTTCAAGAATCCACAAATAATCTTTTGTCTTTAATTGCTTAGGCGATGTAACGCGTGGTTCGACAGGAAGTTTTTTAATCGTGAGGCCTAATTTTTTTGCAGTATTTTCGAGTTCAAGTGTGCTTACACGAAATGCACGATTGGAGATGCTCCATCCCTGCTTCACTTCAGCAACTTTAATATCAACATTACTGGTCATGCCCGGACGGAGTCTGAGATCTGGATTATTTACATCAAGGACCGTGGCATAGGTGACAACGTTGTCGATAATTTTTGCTTGGTACTGGAGCCGTTTTACTTTTGCGCAAAACTTTTCTTTGGGAAATGAGTCGACGGTAAAGAATGCTTCTTGGCACTCCTTGACCATGCCAACGTCTGCTTCATCAACGTCAAGGTGAGCTTCCAAACAGTCAAGATTTTGTGCTATTTCAAAGAGCACGGTAGCATCAAGTTGCGAGGTAATCATTTGTCCAAGATTTATCTTTTTAGCAATCACAATGCCGTCGACAGGGGAACGGATGAAAAGATTTTCATAGGTTTTTGTTTCTATTTCCAATTCTGCTGTTGTTTGGTCGACACGTGCTTTGGCAACGTCGTAATCTTGCGTGTATTGCTCGTAAAGATTTTTGGAAAGCTGGCCTGAATTATAGAGGGCCTTTTGACGTGCATAAAACTTTTCGGTGTAGATTAAACGTGCTGTGGCATCTGCCAAAAGCGCCTTAAGCCGTTTAATGGAGCTGTCGCCAATTCCATTATCAAGAACCGCCAAAAGTTGATCTTTTTTAACAGCATCGTTGTCTTCGGCCAAAATTTTGATAGTTTTACCTGCTACCAAGCTGCCGACTGAAATGGGATCTTTTGCTTTGAGATTGCCTGACGCGGTGACAAATTGTGTGAGGTCTCGTTGCGCAGGGTGTTCAATGAGAAAATGATTTTTTTTATGCGCAACATGGCGTTGAAACGTATAAAACGAGACCGCTCCGGCAATCGCCAGAAGTAAAAGACTTGTGGTAAGCTTCGTGTGATTCATACCAGGGCCTTAATTTGAAGAGCTTTTTACAATAACCTTGGTACAGTGTAGCGACAAGTAAGTCAAAAGGTAAGGTTTCACAGAAAGGGGTTTTTCGTGCAGAGTTTATCGTGGTGGTGGGTTATCGCATTAATATGCGCCATTGTTACATTTATTGTGGTCCTGAAGTTTATGCGAGCGGGTGGCGATCAGGCCATAAAACTTCCTGAAGTTCGCACGCATAGTTCAACATCGGTTGAAGAAGCGATAAGCCAGCGGCGTTCATTGCGTTTATATAAAAATGAACCATTGGCTGTTGCCGATGTGGCGCAGTTGCTCTGGGCGTGCCAGGGCTTGACTGATAAACAACGTATGTTGCGTGCTACACCATCTGCGGGAGCTCTGTATCCGCTTGAAATTTATCTTATTGTCGGTGAGGTTAGGGGCCTTTCAGTGGGAATCTTTAGGTACAACCCGCTTAAGCATGAATTGAGTAAAGTGCATGATGGGGATCGACGTGTCGCGTTGAGCGAAGCAGCTTTTTCGCAACAGTGGATTCATCAGGCTCCTGCCAGTATTGTTCTCTGCGCAAATTACAAGATTACTGAAAAAAAATATGGCCAACGTGCACGTCAATATGTGCACATGGAGATTGGTGCTGCGGCCGAGAATGTTTACCTGCAGGCAACGGCATTGGGCATGGGTACGGTGTTGGTTGGAGCGTTTGATGACGCTGCGGTACAAAAAGTTCTTGAAGGTGTGCCAGATGAGGTTCCGTTGTGTATTTTGCCGATAGGAAAAAAGTAAGTTATCTCGGAAAGGAAAAATGACATGAAGATGTTTTCTTATACGAAGTATGTTGTATTTGTAGGTGCAAGTTGTGTGTGCGCATCGTGTGGTGCAAACGATAATAAAAATGAACGACAATCATTACCAACGAAAGTAGCTATGATTAAACAAGATAATCAGGAATTACGCCGTGAGATACTTAAAGAAGCTCCGGCTGGTGCACAAAGTCCCCGCAAAGGTCAGCAAGTTACCGTGCATTACACGGGATGGTTGGATGAGGGTGGAAAACCGGGACGAAAATTTGATAGCAGTGTTGATAGAGGCGAACCGTTCTCGTTTGTCATTGGCATTGGCCACGTAATTAAGGGCTGGGATGACGGTGTTATGGCGATGAAGGTTGGCGAAAAATGTCGCCTGATTATTCCATCGCATCTTGGTTATGGCACGCGCGGTGCCGGTGGTGTCATACCGCCTAATGCAACACTTATTTTTGATGTTGAGTTACTTGGACTCGCACAATAGTTGTACGCAATTTTTGAGCACTAAAAAAGGGCCTCGAATTTCGGGGCCCTTTAAATTTTTGAGTGTGTCTTACGCAGCCAATCTCTTGCGTTTTTTTGCGCGGCGCCGACGAAGAATGTTTTGTCCGTCTTTAGTGGCCATGCGTTTACGGAATCCGTGTTTCTTTTTTCTGCGTCTGACACTTGGTTGATAGGTGATTGACATGGTTTAAACTCCGAAAAATGATATGTCGTAAAAAGCAGTTAGCGATTTACCATTGTATCCATGATGAGAATTTATTCAACCTGATGGCCAAACTTGTTGGTTCGGTGGCATTTGCTATAACCGTTCCATTGCTGTCAACGTTAACATATTTAGTCGGTTCGGACGCATTTTGAAGGTAAATTTGTTGCAAATTTGGGTTCTTGGGATCAACGGGGACGACCTTATAGGGGCCGAAGCCTGGTACGCTGCGGGTTCCTGGTTTGCCCGGAGGCATAAAGAAGACCCCGAGCTCATTTATCTGGATTTCGTAAATTTGTGGTGTAGGTGAGGTTTCTATGATGGCTTTGGTTGGTTGTATTAACGTTGGCATAGGCCTGCCAGATTTGCCGAACATCGGTGCGGGGACGCGTTTATAGGTGATGTAAGATTTATTCTGGTTGGACCATATCGTTACCTTGGTTCCATTAGACAGTTCTTTAAAGACATATTCCTTGAGTGGCGTTGCTGGGGCCGCAGGCGTTGTTTCTGCGGATGGTTCTGCTCGTTTAGAGCCATAGTACCAAAAAGAAACATTCCCCGAGCGGACATCCCCTTTGGTGATAAAAAGTTGGGAGAATGTCTGATCGGCGCATAAAAAGCCACCTTTTTCTTCATGCCATAACAATAAACGTGGGCCCAGTGAGCCATGTTGCGGCACTACCTTCCACGGTCCAATGGCCCATGCATCACTATCTTTGAGTTGTGGGAGTTCGAAGGTGATGAAATCGCTTCCCTCGTCGTGTTTAATAGTGATGTCGTAGGGTTCTTTTTGCAATCCTAGATAGTAGAGGGTTGTTCCAGGTTCTTTAATCGCGGCCAGATGATATTCGTTATCCAGTCCCATGTTTAAAAGAAGTTTGCTGCCATTTGGGTACGATTTGAGCCATTCACGCCGGGCTGCGGGTTCCTCTTCAGCCGTTAAATACATGCCGCCGACCTTGATGGGCTGTGCGGTGTTGAGGGTTAGTAAAAAAAAGCCGAGTAATGTGAGAATATGTTTCATTTTTTCTCCACAGGTTTTTTCTTCGCCAACGGTTTTTTCTTTACAGGTGGGTTCTTTACAGGCGATTTTTTTACAGGCAGTTTCTCTGCTGAAGCCGCCTTTTCTATGGCCGGTTTTTCTACAATTGGTTTTTCTACAGCCGGTTGTGCCGCATATGGTAGTGACCCCACGGCAATTTGCACACAAGGTTCCAAATTTCCAGCTTCAGTCCATGTATCGCCCTGGCGTGCAACGACAGTACCACCGAGCTTAATTCCCCATACGTCGCCACCTTTATTTGTTGCAATATTCAAAAGTCGTGGATTTTGAATGTTAAGCGAAGACGTTGGTTGTAATGCTGTAGTTTGTCCAACAAATGGGTGAAAACGTAGCTCATAATATTCTCGCGTCGTAAAAAATATTTTCTTCTTAGTAGCGATAAGAACCCACAGCCCCTTGCCTGGGTCGAGTACAATTTTGCTGCAATCAATTGGTTCTGTGAAAACGTGGTCCCATCCTGAAAAATTTGCATCACGGGCGTGGTAGACTTTTACGTAAAGATATTGAAAAGGCTGCCATCTGAAGCCAAGGTGCCATACATCGCCCTCGGGACTTATGGCAACGCTACGGGCATCTATCTTGGGTACCTGCACCCACCCAGTTCCGATGGGATTGCCAGGGGTAATGCCAATTCTACGAAAGACCTTACTGTTCCCATCGCGAGCCCACACAAGGGAATCATTTGGCCCACCAATGATGATCTCGACAAATCCTGTTACCTGGTCGACTATTTTCCACCCTGTGCCAGCTGGTGTTGAGGGCGTTATTCCTTCGCGAAATAAAAGCTGTCGCGTTTCGCTTATTGCCCAAACGTTGCCACAAGATCCGGCTGCAATTTGCATAATTTTGATGCCAGGAATCTCTTTCCACACAGTCCCCAAAACATTTTGCGGCGATATGCCCTCACGGAAGAAGAGTGTGTTTTTGTTGTCGACGACCCATACGGTTTGAATTAGTGGTGCAGGCGCAGCTGCTGGTATTTGGGCATATATATTTGAAGTTGCCAATGTAAGTGCGATAAGTATGGTCGCGCGTATTTGTGTATACTTCATGCGATCGCCCTACTTGGTTAATGAATGAATAATAAAATTGAGCGTTTTTTCGCGCATAACGGCTTGCGATATTGTCGATATATTGATTGGGCTGCTTGTTTCCTCAATGCGCTCAAGAAGCGGCTTAAAATAAATGAATTCTTTAAGTCGCTTACTGCTCAAAAGATACAAATAATTGATGGTATCTTTTAGATCAACCTTAATGTTTTCGGTGTAGGCTATTTGATCAATGATGATTTCTTCTTTGAGTTGCTTTTCAGCAAGCATTTCTACCGATGTCTGAAAATCTTCTTGCGATTTGTAAACATGATAGTCGGGCTGGCGCGATAAATTACCGATAATATCCTCTTCGCGGCGCAAAATGAGGTGCTTGGGAACTTCAAAGCGATGCTTGGAGAGCAAAAGATGAAAAACCTCATCAACGATTGCCTGCCGTTGCGAAATGTCGTTGCGATACGAAAATATTTCCATCAATTTGTTATGAACATCAGTTTTATTTTTAAGCCTGAACGTAGTCTTGAGCACTTCAAGCGACGTGTGTCCGCATTTAATGAGTGATTTGATAGTGACGAGAAAACTGTAACAACATTCTCCTGTTTGGTTGCTCGGTGCATATCCAGAGAAGGATGTTGTTTGAAAAGAATCGCCGATAGATTTATTAATGAGTTGACTTGCAAGAGAATCTGAGAGCTCCTGTCGGCCAAGTTTGATCCAAAATGAACTACGGCAACCGTAATGTACTGGATTATTTTTGCAATCAAGCAGTGTAGTTTCAAAAAGTACCCAATCATCTTCTTCAACAAGCGTATAATTTAATCTGCGAGATTGATTGTGGCGACTTTCAACAAAGGAACATACCTGCTTATCAAGATCTTTATAGCGTTTTCGTTTGGGTGATCTAAAGGCGAAATGTTTCCATTCTTTAAGTTCCAACGCATCAGCGATCGAAAGGTCAAAATGGTAGCTAATCTTTTGGTCAGGAGTAACTTCCACGGTTACAAATCGGGGATAATTTACTAGGGCAATTTTGTGTGCAATGATTTCATCCATCAAAAAATCTATAGCAATATGATGGAAAAAATAATCCTTAGTATGCCCAAAAATTTCTGCTGCATACATTTCTTGTACATACTCGCTGGGAACTTTTTTTAGATCAAATCCTCCAAATGAGCTGTTTCTAAAATGTTCGGTTGTTTGCAAAAGGACCGCATTCGTCATGGCTTTGTCAATATCGATGATTATCCTCAGAAGATGCGATGAACGTTGTATTGCATTGAAGATGAGCGGTGTGGGCAAGCTTTCAACCGGAGCCTCTTGCGGTGGCGGCAACGGCGTTGCGCCACTGATTTCTGGAATCTCAGTATCGGAACACATACCCAACTCCTCCTTTTCACTGGTGCAAGGGAGGGGACTCGAACCCCTATCCTCTTTCGAGGGCTGGCTCCTAAGGCCAGTGCGTCTACCAGTTCCGCCACCCTTGCGCAAAATTATACTCATCAACTCTAGCGAGTGTCTGATGGAGGGGCAATAATTTTGTGAATGTTGTGATGGTGGGTTGCCAGGGACTTGAACCCTGAACCTGCAGATTAAGAGTCTGTTGCTCTACCAATTGAGCTAGCAACCCAATTCAAACTGAACTCACAAAGTTTATCAAAAATAAGATGGATTGAAAGTTTTTTAACTTGTCATGGGTATGATAAGCTTAAAAAGCATTGAAAAATATGAGGTAATGCTATGAATTTTTCATCCCCGGTTGAGTTATTAAGTTTGCAAGAAACCCCCGAAGACAAGAGCATAAGCTTTGAACCGAGTTGTTTTGAGGAATATCTTGGTCAACAGACTATTAAGGCAAAATTAAAAATTTATGTTACGGCAGCAAAAATGCGTAATGAGGCCTTAGACCATGTGCTGCTTTTTGGTCCTCCCGGACTTGGAAAAACAACTTTGGCTCGTGTTATTGCTCAAGAGCTTGGCGTTAACCTCAAAATAACCAGCGCTCCAATACTCGAGCGCACCGGTGACTTGGTGGCAATACTTTCGGGCATTGGGCCATCAGAGATTCTTTTTATCGATGAAATCCATCGATTGCCTAAAAATGTTGAAGAGATACTTTATAGCGCCATGGAGCAGTTTTGTGTTGATGTCATTATTGGACAGGGTGCGGGGGCAAAATCGATTCGCTTACCGCTTAATCGGTTTACTCTTATTGGCGCAACGACTAAAACATCGCTCGTTTCAGCCCCCCTGCAGACACGTTTTGGCATTGTCGAACGGCTTGATTTTTATAATCCTGATGAATTAACACAGATTGCGCTTCAGAATGCACAATTTTTAGGCACCGCGCTGCAGCCCGATGCCGCATTATGCCTTGGATCTCGTGCACGTGGAACACCGCGTATTGTTAAGCGCATTGTCCGTCGTGTGCGTGATTTTGCACAGGTTAGCCATTGTCCGATAATTGATAAAGCCTTGGTCGAGCAGGCGCTTACTTTTTTGGGAATAGATGATGATGGACTTAATAAACTCGATCGGGATCTGTTAACCCATATTATGCGAGATTTTGATGGGGGGCCTGTGGGTGTGGAAACGTTAGCTGCTATGACCGGCGAGGACCGCGAAACGCTGGAAGACGTTGTTGAGCCTTTTCTTCTGCGCATGGGATTGTTGCAAAAAACCCCTCGTGGCAGAATCATTCCCGCAAAAAAAATGCTCTATTTGCGGCGAAAGTTGTTTGGAGAACGTGTTGATGAACAGGGGCGTTTATTTGGTGATTGATACGTTATCCAAAAGCGGAACTTTTCATTGTGCGCTACCTACCGGAACTTATTACTTTGCTCCAACAACTATTCCTTTAGGCTGTCGACAATGATCGCAAAACAGGGTACATTGTCCTGTGATTTTTGCGGGGTGTGGGAGTAGTATGAATGGTAGCGGTAGAGGCCTGTGGGGGCTCAAATACAGGTATAAACGCAGGAGTTACGATGTCAGGACATTCAAAGTGGTCGACCATAAAACATAAAAAAGCCAAAGAAGATGCCAAGCGTGGCAAAACTTTTACTAAACTCATTCGCGAAATTACCGTTGCAGCGCGTGAAGGTGGCGGCGATCCAACACGTAACGCACGACTACGCTTAATTCTTGATAAGGCAAAAAACGAAAATATGCCAAGCGACAATGTGGCGCGTGCGATTAAAAAAGGCACGGGAGAGATTGCTGGTGGATCTGCCTATGAATCCCATACGTATGAGGGATATGGTCCAAGCGGTATTGCGGTTATGATCGAAGTGTTAACCGATAACAAAAATCGTACAGTGTCGGATTTACGCCATCAATTTACCAGATTTGGCGGTGCCTTATCCGAGGGCGGTGCGGTGGCGTGGATGTTTGAACACAGAGGCGTGATTCGTGCTACCGGAACGATGTCTGAGGATGATCTTCTGGAAAAGCTGCTGGACTATAATATTGATGACGTTCGTCTTGATGACGGCCTTTTCTCAATAGAATGTAAAATGCACGATCTGGATAAGGTCAAAAAGGCAGTTGAACAACTTGGTCTCAAAGTTGAGTCGGCCCAGCTTGAATGGGTTGCCAAGGAACCTGTTTCGTTGCAGGAAAAGTCCAAAGAAGAGGCTGTTTATAAATTTCTTGAAGCGCTTGACGACCTGGATGATACGCAAAATGTGTATGCAAATCTTGGCGATTAAGGAAGGGTGAGCTTGTGTTGATAAGCATGACAGGGTATTGCAGCCTCAATGAGCAGATCAATTTGTCGTCGGGAACTGTTGGGGTGGCGGTTGAACTTAAGGCGCTTAATGGACGCTTTTTGGAAGTTGTGGCCAAATTGCCAGGAAGTCTCAGTCGGTTAGAAATTCCCATATCTGGACTTCTTCAAACGAAGCTGGCGCGTGGTAGGGTTTATCTCAATCTACGTTTCTCAGAATCGCCGCATGCGCTTACAACCATTGTTCCGTCGTGGCAAACCATTGAGGGTTATGTGCGTTCCGGACGACTTATCAAAGAAAAATACAATTTTGGCCAAGATGTAACGCTGAGTGATCTTATAAATCTGCCAGATGTTTTTGTGACACAAGAAGGTAGTGTTTCGCATCAAGACGAAAGCGCTATTCTTGCACTTATTACCAAAGCAGCCGATATGTTGATGCGCATGCGTACTGAGGAAGGTACGCGGCTTGAACATGATTTTGTTAAAGGCTTTGCCGTTTGCGCTGCTAAAATTCATGACATAGAGATAGCCGCTGAACAGGTTGTTGTGCAGTACAAAGCAGAATTACACCAAGCGCTTGCTGCTAATCAACATCCAGAGAAGCCAAATACTCACGTTGAAGAACTTCAAGTTGCGCTTCGCAAGATTGATATTCATGAGGAAGTGACGCGTTTTAAAAGTCATCTTTCAAGCATTGATCCTATTCTTAAAGCGACGTCATATGAAAAGGGCAAAAAACTCGACTTTATTTTGCAAGAGCTTTTGCGTGAGACCAACACGATGATGGCAAAAAGTCCGTCATACCAAGTCAGTACCGCAGGTATTGATATTAAAGTTGAGTTGGAAAAGGCACGCGAACAAATTCAGAATATTGTATAGGTTATGCAACAGGTTCCTGAAGAATTATTACAACGTGCAACCAAAGTTCTCTTTGTCGCTCATTTGGCAATCGGTGATTTTACGTACTTGCAAAACTATTTCAAAGCGTTTGCACAAAAATATCCGCATCTTGAAGTTCATATTTTTGTGGATGAGTTACGTCGAACGCGTCGTTTTTGGCAATGGAAGCATCTTGCTCGCTATGCCCTTTATGATTGGCTGAGTGCTTGTCCATTTATTCATAAGATATATACACATACCTATTCACCGTCAGGATATTATCGGTCGATCAAAGAGGCTCAACTCGAGAAGTACCCTCTGGTGATTTCGCTTGCGACGTTACGCTCTCATAAATACGCACTTCTTGCACGACAACTATCGGCACAAGGATTTGTTGTTGGGGTCAAGGAGCCTACAAAATTTTATAGCATTACGAAACGGTTGAGTTATCAACGGCTTGATCAAGGGTTTTGGTGGCGTGACAAAAAAGCGTTAGGACATGTGACTGACCATTTTTCAGAATATTTCACAACGGTGCTTGGTGTTGAGGTTATGCCAGAACAGCGTTTTCCTTTTGTGGATATTCCTAAAAAGTGGATTATCTTTGCCAAATTACGATTTCTAAAATGGGGAATTGATCGAAAGTCTAAACAATTCGGCCGTGTTATTTTTATCAATTCATTTGCCAAGGATAAAAAGCGAAGTTGGTCTCTTGGGCGCGTGGCAGATCTTATTCGTACGCTCAAACGGCAGGATACATGGGGCGATGTGAGTTTTATTATTAATGTTGTTCCGGAGAAATTTAGAGCAACAAAAAAGTATTTTGATCAACTTTCGTTCAATAATACATTTCTGTTTTGTGCGGACTATAACTTTTTTCAGCTCCCCGCAATTATGAGCCTGTGTGACCTTATTATTTCGGTTGAAACATCAACGATGCATCTTGCTAACGCTGTCAAAGTTCCCGTTGTGGCGCTTATGCGATTGAAAAATCCAGAATGGGCGCCTCTAGATAGCGCCCATACCACCATCGTGACCGCCCCTCATCGTCGTGCATGGGTTGCAACTATAGAGGTTGCTGCCGTTGTGCAAGCTGTGCATAAAGCAGCTCATGTTGTTCAAACGTGATGCGTGGAACAAAATTTTTCATAATATGTTCGTGAGCTTGATTTCCCATTTGTTGTGTCCAGGTTGGATTGTCGATGAGTCGTTTGATGGCACATGCAAGATCGTGCGCGTCGCCATTTTTAAAAAGCAGACCTGTGTGTTCGTTCCTAAGAACAATTTCGGCTCCTGTTTGGTAGGCGCCAATAGCAGCTCGTCGCATCATGCCTGCCTCGGCGTAAACAAGTCCAAATGCTTCCTTGATACTGGGGAGTACAAGAAAATCACTGTGGTATAAAATACCGGGAATTTTATCGGTTGCGCCTAAAAAATATACATAATCAGCGAGCCCTTGTTCTTTGACCATACGCTCAAATGTTGGCCGCATAGGGCCGTCACCGGCGAGTACAACCTGGGCGTGTTGACCGAATACGTTGATGAGATGTGTCAACGCCTTAAAGAGCAGTGGATGACTTTTGTGCTGGAGGTCGGGAACCATGTTGCCAATAACGCAGAATAATGGCAAAGGCTTGATTGTGACGCCAAAATTAATCGAAAAAAAATCTTCACGTGGCGTGGTTGGTACAAAGCGATCCAGTCGTTCTGAATCAAAAAATGGAGGAATATGGAGTACCGTGTTCATCCCAACATTATTTTTAATATTTTCTTGTTCAATGTAGGTGGTGATGTTTGGCGTAACCCCAATTGAAGCATGCGCGCCCTTGATTTTGGCGACGTTAAAGCGATCGGGTATGTGACGAGTAAATATGATTCCGATAGACGTTCCAAGCGCAGCCTGTGCGGCACTTCTTACTTCTTCGTGAGCGTTACAGTGAATAATATCAATTTTTTCTTGCGTGCAAATTGTGCGTATTTTTCGGGCGATCAAAAAACAAAAAATTGAGCGAAAGTTTCTTTGCAACCAACGAAGGCGAACGCTATAGCACGGCAACCCTTCAGTAATAAGTCGTTTATGGAGTGCGGTGTGAGCGTTAACCAGCATCGTTGTATGATATCCGGCGGCTCGCAACATTTTATATAACGTGAGCGCATGCATTTCTCCTCCGCCAAAAAGTTTGCCGGATAGGCAGGTAATCAAAATACGTGGTTTGTTGTTCATAACAATCTTTCTCTCCATAGTTAGTTTGCGAATAAAATCGACGCTCAGTATAATTTACAGCAACGTAAATGGATAGGATCCTCTCATGGTGCAATTCATGCAGCATTATGATTTTTGATATACTAACCGAATGTTACCCCATAAATTGAGAACAGGACGTTCACATGATTTCTATTCCAACGATGCTTTCACTGTCGCGCATAGCCCTCGTTCCATTTTTCATGTATTGGTTTTGGCAGGGGAATTTTTTTGCTGCGCTTGTGGTCTTTACGCTTGCGGCACTTTCTGACGCTTACGATGGATATATTGCCCGTAGATATGACATGACAAGTACAATGGGCGCTTTTATTGATCCATTGGCTGACAAAATATTTATGGGAGCGGCTCTTGCCTGCTTTATTCTTAAAGGTTTTGCGCCGTGGTGGGTTTGGGTCGTCATTGTAGGCCGCGATGTGCTTGTTACCTGGCTTCGCATTCGTGCACGGCGGTTAGGTAGCGTGTTGGTAACGACTCGTTTGGCACAATATAAAACCGCAGCCCAGATGGTTATGATTTACGCGGCATTTATCTGGCTCTTCATTGATGACGGGTATGCGCCAGGGCTCAATTACGTAGGCGTTTTAGTAAGTATTAAGGTACTTTTTTATGGCGTTGTGGCGCTTACGGCTTATACCGGAATTGATTATGTGATTCGTTACCTGCAACTAGTCAAAAAAATCAAAGGGCGGTCATGTTGAAATTTGTTCGTTATCTGGCAACGCTTGGTCCTATTGGTCATGTTCCCATGTGCCCCGGTACTGCCGCCAGCTTGTTTACCGTATTATGCATGTGGGCGCTTCCGGTTTTGCCGTGGACGATTCATCTTGGACTGATGGCCGTGGTGATCCCTTTTGCCGTTTGGTCTTCTGGGCTTGTGGCGCGTAAACTTGGCCAACGCGACCCATCGTGTGCAGTAATTGATGAATTTGTGGGGATGAATATTGCTTTAATTGGGGTGTCTCATTCGTGGCAAGCGTATCTGGCGGCGTTTGTTTTGTTCCGCCTTTTTGATATTGCCAAGCCCTTTCCGATTAACGTTATCGAAAGGCGTCTTTCGGGTGGGATGGGAATTGTTATGGATGATGTGGCTGCTGGTCTTGCGGCCCGTCTGGTGCTCTTTGCGCTATCTTTGCTTTGGCCGCTCTGGTAGGTCGTTTGCACAAAATGTTATAAGAGTTTAAAATGTCCTGATTTCTTGCAAGATAGGCCAAATCAGCGTATGCTATTGGCCTGTCAATTCGATCACAAGCACGTTAAATGTGTCTCGAACATGCTGTAGCGTTTGGAAGGATTTTATATGGCAGTCACGGGGGCTGGAAACGAAGAAAAACAAATGAACTTGGTGACGCCGGTTTCTATTGAAAAAGAACTCAAGACCGCGTTCCTTGATTATGCAATGTCGGTTATTGTGAGCCGCGCGCTTCCTGATGTGCGTGACGGACTCAAACCGGTGCACCGACGCATATTATATGCAATGCATAAACTTGGGTTATATCCTGAAAAAACTCATAGAAAATCGGTCATGGTCGTTGGTGAGGTTATGGCGCGCTACCATCCACATGGTGATGCGGCTATTTATCAAACCATGGTGGGCATGGCACAAGATTTTTCCAAGCGATATCCGTTGCTTGATGGGCAGGGTAACTGGGGCTCGATTGACGGCGATAACGCAGCAGCTATGCGTTACACCGAAGTTCGTATGGCCAAGGTTACGCGTGATCTTCTGACCGATATTGAAAAGAACACGGTACAGTTTGTTCCAACTTTTGATGAATCGCATACCGAACCAACGGTATTACCAAGCAGAATTCCCAATCTCTTGGTGAACGGATCAACGGGTATAGCGGTTGGTATGGCGACATCAGTGCCGCCACATAACCTTGGTGAAGTCATTGATGCGTGTATTGCGTTACTCAAAAATCCGCAACTTTCTGATGAGCAACTTTTTGAAATAGTTCCGGCACCAGATTTTCCTACTGGAGGTATTATTTGTGGCCGTGGAGGCATTGTTAGGGCGTATCAGACAGGTCATGGCCAGGTTATAGTGCGTGGTGTTGTTAATGTTGAAGAGGGCAAAAAGCACGTAGCGCTTATTATCTCAGAACTGCCATACCAGGTTAATAAGGCGGATCTTATAACTAAAATTGCCGAACTTGTTAAAGAAAAAATTATTGAAGGTATTGCCAATATTCGTGATGAGTCAGATCGACGCGGCATTCGCGTTGTGATTGAAATAAAACGTGGCGAAGACCCTCAAGTCATTCTCAATCTTCTCTACAAGCATACGTCGTTGCAATCAGCAATATCGATTATCATGCTGGCGCTTTATCAAAATCGCCCTATGCTTTTTACGTTGCGTGAAATGTTTGATCACTTTCTTATCCACCGCAAGCAGGTCATTACGCGACGTTCAGAATTTGATTTGGCAAAGCATAAAGCACGTTGCCACATTCTTGATGGTTTGATTATTGCGCTCGATAGTATCGACAATGTCATTGTGCTTATCAAAAAATCCCAAACAGCTGAAGAAGCTATTGTCCAACTCAATGCCCGCTTTGCTCTTTCGCTTGAACAGGCAAGGGCCATTTTGGATATGCGCCTCCAGCGTTTGACGGGGCTTGAGCGTGAAAAAATTAACGTCGAAATTCAAGACCTGAAAAAAGTGATTGCCAAGCTTGAGCTTATTTTGGGCGATGAAAATGAGCTTAAAGTCGAGGTAATTAAAGAACTGGAAGATGTTAAAGTATCTTATGCTGATGTACGTCGTACGCGCATTGAAGGTCCAATTGATGGCTTGAGCGATGCCGACCTTGTTCCTGATGAAGAGGTTCTGGTGACATTGACACGTAAAGGCTATATCAAGCGCGTTACACTCGAGACATATGCTGTACAACACAGAGGTGGTAAGGGCAAAAAAGGAACAGCCGATCTTGAAGAATCTGATGATGTGATTCAGGACGCTTTTGTTGCTCGTAACCATGATGAACTTTTGTTCTTCACCAATTTTGGCAGAATTTATAGCCTCAAGGTTTATCAAGTTCCTGAGGCATCACGAACAGCTAAAGGGCGAGCAATAGTTAACATATTGCAGCTTGCTGAAGGTGAGTCAATTGTGAAGCTTCTTTGTGCTCGTGATATGGAAGGTAAATTCCTTGTTATGGTAACCAGCAAAGGTACCATTAAAAAGACAAATGCTGATGAATTTACCAAAATTCGTAGCACCGGTATTCGCGCAATCAACCTCAATGAGGGAGATGAGCTGGCCTTCTGCGCACTCAGCTCTGGTACCGATTCGATTGTCATTGCGACGCGTGACGGACAGGGTATTCACTTCAAAGAAGCAGAGGTTCGCGCAATGGGCCGTAATGCTGCCGGTGTTCGTGGTATCTCGTTACGCAAAGATGACATTGTTGTTGGGCTTGAGGTTATTCCTGAATCAAGCAACTTGTTATTTGCAACATCTCATGGATATGGCAAATGTGTGAGCGTTGCTGATTTCCGTGTGGCGCACCGTGGTGGTGTTGGCGTGCGTACGATTCCAACTGATGGGCGTAATGGTTATGTCATTGGCTTGGAACGAGTGTCCGATTCATCGAATGTGTTGCTCATTGATACCAACGGCAAAGTTATTAGGCTTTCGCCTCAAGAGATTCGCACTATGGGACGCCAAGCAAAAGGTGTTCGTCTTGTGCGTCTTGATGAAGGGCAGACGCTTGCAGCAATGGTGGCGTTTGAAGGTTCTGAGGGCGAAGTCGAAGTATCAGAGACACCTGAACAACAGAAGTAATGTAACATCATGGACAGTATGCAGTACCGCAATAGTCGCATCGTTTTACATCTTTCACTGATTAATGATGTTGGCCCTGCTACTGTCCTCAAATTATTCAGACATCTTTATTTGGCCAAGTTTTCTGACGTTCCTAGTGTCGATTGGGGAGAGCTTGTTGAGCACCAGCATGATCTTGATGGCGAAGTTTTGTACGCGTATAACTCTTCAGATTTTGCCAGAATAGCTGGGATATCTGAGCGGCTTGCCGGACTTATTGCTCAAGGGCTTGCTGACAAAAATCTCCTTGATGATGCGCAGGAATGCGCACGGCGTCATGGCATTACGATCATTACATTTTTTGATGAAGCGTATCCTGAAATTTTACGTCAAATTCATGCGCCACCTTTGGTGTTGTATTATCAAGGGGCATCACTGCAGCGTGAAGCAAAAAGAATAGGCTTTGTTGGCTCGCGGCGTGCTACCGATTACGCTGCTCGTGCCATGCGTAAGCTCATTCCAGGGCTTGTTGAGTCAGGGTGGCATATTGTAAGTGGCGGGGCCGAGGGCGCGGATACCATTGCGCATGAAATAACGCTTGAGTGCGGTGGCCGAACATTGGCCGTTCTCGGTTCAGGGCTGTTGCAGCCATATCCGCTATCAAACAAAAAACTTTTTGAACGCATTGTTAATACTGGGGGTGCCGTTATTTCACCTTTTCCTCTGATGACGGCTCCTGATAAAGGAACTTTCCCCGCGCGCAATCGCATTATTTCTGGGCTCAGTTTGGGATGCGTCATTGTGCAGGCGGCAGAACGGAGTGGGGCATTGATAACGGCTCATTGTGCGCTTGATCAAGGCCGTGCGGTTTTTGCCGTTCCTGGTTCAATTTCAGAAGAATTGAGTGCTGGCTGCCATCGCCTTATTCAGGAAGGGGCCAAGCTGGTGAACAATCTTGACGATATCCTTGAAGAGTTCGGTGAGGGTTCTACGGTGGGCGCTCAAATTCTTGTCCGTCGTCCGGTGCAGGTTCAAACAACGATTGGTGACGCATCGGTGCAACAGGCCGTCGATCCTGTTGTCGCGTGTTTGACTCGGCCAGCATCGCTTGATGAACTTTTGGATAAAACAGGCCTTTCAGTTATAGATCTTCAAGACCGCCTTTTTCAGCTTCAGCTTGAGGAAAAAATTCGACAAAATTTTGCAGGAACATGGGAATGTGTGGAGAAATAATAATGACGCGCGATACGTTGTATCTTGGATCCCAATCACGTGCACGGCAGGCGTTGCTTGAGTACGCGGGTATACCGTTTAAAGTTCTTGAACACGGAAGCGATGAGTCGTATACGCATGCCGATGGCACGCTTGAACATCAGGTGACTACGATTGCACAAGACAAAATGCATTCACTCATACTCCCGCCGCGCGCTGATGTTGATCATGATTATCTTTTTGTGCTTACGGCAGATACGTTGGTAAAAGATCCACAAACGGGGGCGGTTCTCGGAAAGCCTACCGATCGTGTCCATGCGGTTGCCATGCTTGCGGCCGAGTGTAAAGGACCTGTTGAAACGGTGACCGGATGTTGTCTGAAAAAATTCTTTTTTCGCGATGATATGTGGCACGTGGACGCAGAAGTTTGTTGGGCTGTCGGAGCTATGATAGAGTTTTATGTCGATGCGCCATCTGTTGATCGCTATTTCGCCTCCCGACCTATTTCACTTCACTGCGCAGGGGCTGCTGCAATCGAAGAGCATGGACTTGCGTATCTTAAAAGCGTTACTGGTTCGTACACCGCTGTTCTTGGCTTGCCGCTGTATGAGTTGCGGCAGGAGTTGAGCAAGTTGGGGTTTAGGTTTTAGTTGGTTTGTATACTGTGAGTTTTGAATTTCATATGAAAAAGAGAGTGTTCCGCGATTACCAGGAAAAGCTGGTTCAAGATTTGAAAGATCCGATACTTGCCTGTGCTTATCTTAATGAAGCACTTCTCGATGATGATCCTCGAATCTTTTTGCTTGCATTGAAAAACGTTTATTCTGCTCAACGCAGAGAAATGATCTCCTTATAAAAAACACTGCATTTTGTGAATAACCTATTGCTGAGACACATTGAACAATTGTTGCATGCTTCTCGTGCGATAGGATTTTGCCCTCTTACTTCGGATTATTGCGTTTCATAGATCTCTGCGGTATTAAGTGGATCAACGCTTTCACAAATTTACTGATGCACCTCAACGCTTTGCTCGTACCCGTAGCTGCGTAGCAGCCGTATGAGACAGGTAATGTTAATCAGTAAACGTTGCATGGTGTTGTTACCATGAAAGGAGAAAGAGATGAAGTACGGAACACGCACGGCGAAGTTACTTTTTGGCGTGGCGATGGCGGCATCGTTATGTATGCCTTATGCGAAAACTGAAAAAATACCATGGGTCTGGGGTTACGGGGGTGGCACGTTATATTATCGAGAGGGTACTACGAATGAAAATCCCAAAGGAACGAAATGGGTGGCTGTTGAAACCCCTCAAGGATTGGTGAGCATAGCAGCTGGGGCTGATGGTACCTTCTGGGCGGTGACAAATGATAAAAGGCTTCTCTACAGACAAAGCATTACGACCAAAAATCCGATGGGTACTTCTTGGTCGTATGTCCCTTCTGAGTTTGCAATTTTTAATATTGCTGTAGGTAAATTTGATCAAGTCTATGCCATTAGGAATATTGAGACCAAAAAATCTCTTGCATTGTCCTATTGGCGTGATGGTATAACGGAAACTAATCCAATCGGTACTCGATGGGTTGGAATTAAAAACTCTGACACCAAAAGAGCAATAGGTATTTTTAAGGATTCAGTTGCAAATCCAATGAGTGTAGTAGTCTCGGGGAATGATGTGTATGGGGCGTCAGCTTGTACTGCTGAATATACCATAAGCCTCAATAAGATTCGTGAGACCATGTATAAGCTATCACCGGATAAAAGTAGATGGTTGGATGTCATAGGTGGCGCGAGAATGTGCGTTGCTATTGATAAGGATGCCAACGTGTGGTCGGTAGACTATGATAACCACCTCTGGGAATCGCTTCCTCTAGAGACACCATCAAATGTATTGCAGTGGCAACCAATAGACCAAAGCATTTGCTATGTTGCGGCTGGTCCAGCTGGCGAAGTGTGGGTCCTGAGTACTTCCGGAAAGATTTTACGGATGACGGGAAGAGCTAATAAAATTCCATTTAATGTGTTGTGGGAAGATGTAGGGCCTGCTCCTGATTCAAGCGTTCAGTTAACATTTCTTGCGATTGGAGCTATTGAAGCTCCGCCAGCAGAAGAGAAACCAGCAGCTCCAGCGCCGGTAGTATCACCAGCAGTGTCGCCTGCAGCAACAGAAGTTAAGAAAGTAAAAAAAGATACGAAGTCAGCAGCTAAAAAAACTGCTGTAAAGAAGCAAGCCAAGAAAAAGTAGTCGTATGAGGCAAGTAAGGTTAATCAGTGAACGTTGCATGGTGTTGTTACCATGAAAGGAGAAAGAGATGAAGTACGGAACACGCACGGCGAAGTTACTTTTTGGCGTGGCGCTGGCGGCATCGTTATGTATGCCTTATGCGAAAGCTGAAAAAATACCATGGGTCTGGGGTCTCGGGGGTGGCAAGGTATATTATCGAGAGGGTATCACCAAAGAAAAACCAGGTGGAGAGACGTGGAAGCTTGTTGCTCTTACGAATCCTGCATGGGAAGCAATAAGCATCGCAGCAAGTGCTGTTGGTACCTTATGGGTAGTAGTACGTGGTGGTCTTGTGTCCCGAGATGGTATTACGCCCCAAACGCCGATGGGTACTTCTTGGAGCAGTGTCTCTTTAGCTTTTGAAATTTTTAATATTGCGGTAGGAAACTTTGATCAAGTATATGCCATTAGATATCCAAACTGCGAGGAAGGCTATCGTAAATCGTTAGCATGGACCTATAAACGTGTCGGTATAACAAGAGAGACTCCAACAGGTACGGGATGGGCTGGCATTCAAAATTCTGCGACTAGACGAGCAATAGGTACTTTTAAGAATTCAGTTGCAAATCCAACAAGACTAGTAGCCATGGGGGATAATGTGTATGGATTGTCAAACCATTTTGCTAAATATGGCTTGAGCCATAACGACATAAATGAAACCATTTATAAGTTGAATCAAGAGAAAACCCAATGGTTGGATGTCTTTGGTGGAAGAAAAGATCGTCTCGCTGTTGACAAGAGAGGCTATGTGTGGGCGATAGATTATAAGGACAATAAACTTTGGGCATCGCCTCCGTCTCAACCAGGCGTAGCGTTGCAGTGGCGAGGAATAGATCAAAACGTCAATTATGTTGCCTGCGGGCCAACCGGTGAAGTGTGGGCGTTACTACCTAACCAGATTAAGCGTAGAGTTGGAATAACTGATGAAACTCCATTCGGTACGGGATGGGAAGATGTAGAGCCTATAAATGATCAAAACGTTCAGTTAGCGCTTCTTGCGATTGGAGCTATTGAAGCTCCGCCAGTAGAAGAGAAACCAGCAGCACCAGCGCCAGTAGTATCACCAGCAGTGTCGCCTGCAGCAACAGAAGTTAAGAAAGTAAAAAAAGATACGAAGTCAGCAGCTAAGAAAACTGCCGTAAAGAAGCCAGTTAAGAAATCAGCAGCAGCTAAGAAATAAATTTTCACTTGTTCAGTTTTAAACGCTTCACTATAAGAAGGGCTCGCGATTAGCGAGCCCTTCTTATAGTATGGAAGTGTCTGCTTGATTCCACTGCACAATCATTATGTAACGATCCAAAAGCGCTCATTATGAAAACTATAGTAGTACGACTTGATGAAATAATGGCTCGGCGTAAAATACGTCTCAATGAACTTGCGGCACGAGTTGATATCACTGAAGCGAATTTATCAATATTGAAAACGGGAAAAGCCAAAGCGATTCGATTTTCGACGCTTGAGGCATTGTGCAAAGCCCTTGAATGCCAACCCGGTGATTTGTTGGCGTATCAGGAGAAATAATAAGAGAGTGATGACCGAGAATGAAAGATGATCATATGAATGAAGCAGCAGCTCAGCGATTTGCAAGATATCGCGAAATAGTGTTAGAGATAATTTCACGAAATCTCCCACATTGCAAAGTATATTTATTTGGGTCAAGAGCACGGGGGACTAATCAGCCAGGGGCAGATATTGATCTCGCATTGGATTGTGGTTCACCAATAGATTTTCATATCATTCTCAAACTTCATGATGAAATTGAAGAAACCACTATGCCATTAACGGTAGATTTGGTTGATCTGTATTCAGCTTCCGATACGTTAAAAAATGAAGTAAAAAAAGAAGGAATTTTATGGGAAAGCTAGATTTGGCGAAAGAAAATTTAGTACTTGCTCTTGAACGGTTGAGCGATGCGATAGAACACCTTGAAAAAGTGAGGGCAATGAGTGCTCAGCAAGTTTCAATAGTAATGGATAAAGATGAGCTTGAGAGATCTTTAAGAGATTCTTTGATTCAGCGTTTTGAGTTTTGTATCGATTTATTTTGGAAGCTTCTTAAAAAGTATGAAGAAGAGATTCTTAATCTTGTTCCTGAGACAGATGCGCCTCGTCCAGTGATCGTTACTGCATGTAAGGCAAGGATTATTTCTGAAGCAGATGCCGAAACGCTTCTTGAAATGATTAAGAGTCGCAATTTTACATCACATATTTATAAAGAAGAAATAGCTGATCGTATAAGTTCCCAAATTCCTGCGTATTACACTCTTATGAGAAAATATTCCACGGTGTTGAAAAGCAAATAACAGGTAATCAATGAGCAACGATGAAATTTTGGATCTTGTAACTTCTGCTGATGAAGTAATCGGCCAAGAAAAAAGACGCCTGGTTTATGCGCAAGGTCTTTCTAATTTCCGTGTTATCAATGGCTTTATTTGTAATTCAAAAAAGCAGTTGTGGATTCCACGCCGGCATCAGAGCAAGAAACTTTTCCCGCTGCATTTGGATGCAAGTGTTGGCGGTCACGTTGCTTCGGGTGAAAGTTACTTAGATGCTTTTAGGCGCGAAGCGCACGAAGAACTTAATCTCGATATCAATGATTTTTCATATTCTTCGGTAGCTCGACTTACGCCTCATGAGCATGGAACGTCTGCTTTTATGTGGGTGTATCTCATTAAAAACGACAATGTTCCGCCCTATAATCCAAACGATTTTGTCGAATATTTTTGGCTATCACTGGAAGAATTTTTTGCCAAAATAACACGTGGGGATAGGGCCAAGGGCGATCTTTTTCCGATTCTGCAGGCAATAAAAAATAGTTTGTGATTCGAGCGGCTAGAAAACTTGATTAGGTATTTGATGGTGCTTAGACCAAAGATATGCATAATCATGACCCTTCGCTTTTTTGTTGGAGCTACTTTATGGTTACGATAAAAAAAACAACAGAACCTACGCTTCCTCATGAAGCAGGTAACGTCAAATATGTAGTTTTTGATTTTGACGGAACGCTTGCTCACACATATCCACTTGCAATCAGATGCCTTAATGCGCTTGCTTCTGAATATGGTTATAAGCCTATTGATGCAGAAGAATCGCAAACAACCTTACGCGATAAAAATATGCGGGATATTATACGTGACCGGCTTGGATTAAGTTTTTATCAGCTTCCACTTTTTATCTATAAAATCAAAAAAATGTTTTCGGGGAAATTGCCTGCGGTTGAAGTCTTCAGCGGTATAAAAGATTTGTTGATGTCGCTTGCTGCTACCTATGATATTGCGATTGTTACCTCAAATATGCAGGAAGTAGTAAAGACTACGCTGGCGCGAGCGCAGATAACATGTGTTAAAGAAATCTATTCAGGTAGCTCCCTTTTTGGCAAGCATGTGGTGATTAAAAGATTTCTCAAAAATCATCATCTTAAGCCGAACGAGATACTGTATGTGGGAGATGAAGTGCGGGATATTGAGGCGTGTAAGAGAATTGGCGTAAAGGTAATTGCGGTGACGTGGGGATATAATTCACTGTGCGCATTAAAAAACGCAAAGCCTGATTATGTGGCACATTCGTGTAATGAAATAATGACAAGGCTCCCCGTCAACTAAAAAAACTTTTTTGGTGTTCATGGTTCGATACATTTTGCTCGCACTTTGTGCTCGCAAAACACTCACCACGAGCGGGTTTAAAACATTTTGTTAATTTCCGTACAGGCTCTAATGCATTACCACATGCGTGGCGCTTACTAACTTTGCAAGCGTCTTAAGTGTTGGATTTTTTTCTTTGAGACTGTGATAGAGCGTTGAACGTGCCAAGGACATTTCTTGGCATACAGCTTCTTTGTTTGCTGCTTCAAGATATGCATCTAAAACTTTCATAACACCGTGAGCATCATTGTTTTTGAGACATTCCCAAATTGCATTGCGGATAAGTGTTTCATCCAACAATTCTTGTGTTGGATTGTAGGCGATAACGTTTGCACTCTTTTTAATCTTCAGCTTCGGTGTAGCTTTTGCAGATTCTTTTTGCCCGCGCGATGTCTTTGCTTTGACCACTTTTATCCCAGAACTTTAATTGCCGCAGCAAGGCGTCGCGCAACTGCTTCTTTTCCCAAAACTTCAATCAAATGAAACAAACTTGGGCCAGCACTGACGCCGGTAAGAGCAAGTCTGAGCGGGTGGATAAGAACACTAGCACTGATATTTTTTTCTTGCGCATACGTACGCACTGCTTGTTCAACAGCACTTGCGCTTAAGGGAATGAGGCTAGCAAATTGCTTTGCAAGGTCATTGAGATATCCAACGGTCTCAGCGGTCCAGCATTTGGCTTTAGCTTTTTCGTCATAGCTTGTTGGCTCGACAAAAAAGAACTGCCCGTTGACCAGAAATTCAGGAATAACCGTAACGCGTTCTTTAAGCAAATCGATAACGGCGCCGAGATACGCATCTGAATGATTATCCCAACCTTTTTCTTTAAGCAACGGCTTAATTTCTTGTAACAAGCGTTCATGGGTTGCACGGTGAATGTGTTGCTGGTTAAGCCACTGCAATTTTTCAAGATTAAAAATGGCGCCAGATTTACCAACGCGTTCAAGCGAAAATTCTTTAATTAATTCATCGAGTGTAAAAATCTCGCGTGTATCGCCTGGATTCCAACCTAAAAATGCAATGAAATTAACGAGTGCTTCTGCCAAGTATCCTTTGGCTCGGTAATCTTCGACGGCGACATCGCCCTGTCGTTTGCTCAATTTACTCTTGTCCGGGTTGAGAAGCAGCGGAAGATGGGCAAAAGCTGGAGCCGTCCATCCAAAATACTGATAGAGCAAGACATGCTTAGGTGTACTTGGGAGCCACTCTTCACCACGAATGACATGGCTGATCTGCATGAAGTGATCATCAACAACGACAGCAAGGTGATAGGTAGGAAAACCATCTGATTTGATCAATACCTGGTCATCGACGTTGTTATAATTGATCGCAACGGTGCCACGAATGATATCGTTAAAAACGCATTCGCCTTCAAGCGGTACCTTCATGCGGATGACATAAGGTTCTTTGTTACGGAGTCTTTCGGCAACAATTTCTGCTGCTAGATCGCGACAATGACGGTCGTAGCAAGGTGGTCTTTTTTGTGCTGTCTGAATAGCACGAATTTTTTCTAAACGTTCTGACGAACAGAAGCAATAATAAGCATGTCCCTTTTCGACAAGTTCAAGGGCGTGCTTATGATAGAGCTCAAGGCGTTGCGACTGAATGTACGGTCCGTATGCGCCTTCTTTGCCGGGACCCTCGTCAAAGGTGATTCCAGCCCATGCAAGCGTGCTGATAATGTTTTCTACGGCGCCGGGAACGCTACGCTTTTGGTCGGTGTCTTCGATGCGAAGGAGAAAGCTGCCATTATGCTTTTTGGCATACAAAAAACTATAGAGTGCGGTGCGCAAACCGCCGACGTGAAGATAACCGGTTGGGCTGGGGGCAAAGCGTGTGCGGACGTTGTTCATTGCATGATCCTAATTAACCGTCTCATTATTAGTTGGCTTCCAATTTTTGAGAAGTTCTTCAAACAAAATCTCTGTTGCATTTTGGGCAACTGTAGGCGTTGTTCGCTTGCGACGTGGTGATGCCTTTGATGTTTTTAATCGCTCTTGCGTGTGCTGCATGCTTTCCCACACCGTTTTGAAATCAAGACTTTTTACGTCAACTTTGCGCAGTGCAGGAACTATAGCATCCTTGGCATTAGGGCTGACGTTGACCGATTCCAATTGCTTAACGAGATTTTTTTCAAGAAAATCGAGAAAGTTGGTAAGCGTTGCATACAAGAAGTCTGCGGACTGAGGATTGTCCACTTCTTCAAGCGTAGAAAGTTCTTCGATAAAACCCTGTTTTACGGCCTGCTTAACCAATGCCGAAACTTGAGCGCGTTGGTGAGTAAGCATCCAATTGATGAGATACACCAACTCAATGGACAGGGAAATCTGGGTTGTCATATGCATCCTTTATCTTGATTGTTCCAAGTATAAAGCCTTTTTCCCATTTAGGGAAACCTTGGCGGTAAGTATGGCCCCTTGACGCCCTTGTCGACATGTGGTGCACTAATAAATATCTTTTATAGTTGTAAATAAAGTGAGAGGAGGCGTGAGATGCGTTCGTGGTGTGCTGTTGGGTGTATGGTGGCAGTTTCCTCTGCTCATGCGGTGGTTGTGCAGGATGGTGCTGAAATCTTCAAGAAATGGATAGATTCTTCAAGTACCTGTTTCCATAATGAATTTGCGGATATGGTACCACCGCCGACCTGTGTAACTGATGATTTTGTTGCGCGCATGCAAGCAAAAATAGCCTCAGTAGCTCCAATGGATGAGCCGCTTAATTCTTTTGGAAAAGTTGGTTCGTTCGGGGAAATCAAAGACCGCCTGACCCAAGTGTATAACGGACTATCAAGTCCGGAAAAGATTCCGCTCTTTTTGGATGCCATTCGCAAGAGCCAGCCATCTTGTAGCGCTCTTGATTCTCTAGATCGGGCGCATTATTTCAAGGATGTTTTGCAAAAATATCGCACGATGGCAGAAGTTCTGGCTGACCATGAAAACTATCGGCAACAACGAGCGTATCTTTTAGGTATGGCAAATCGCTTTTTTGAATTTTGTTTTCACGAACCTTCGGGGAGTGAACAGTTTAAAACTATGCTTACCACCACTGATGAGCACCCCCTGGTGAGGTTGCTCTATGCTACCATGTGGCATGAGCTGGCGGGTGTTGGATGGAAGGAATGGCATCGTTGTTGTTATGACGAATTGCACCGCCAGGCAAAGCAAGGAAAAGAGATTGTTTACATAGCCGGTGGCTGTGATATTTATGGAATGTTAAAGCATGGCATTTATAATGTACGTATCATTGATCCGATTCGGCCGACCCAAGAACGTTATTACATCCCGTCGTGGGAATTTTTTGTAAAAGGCGAGTTGGGGGATAGTATTACGTTTAAATTCCCCCAACGTCTATTAACGATGAAGCGTGCTCGCTTTGATGAACCGAACAACACAACGACGTGGTTTGTTTACGATCAGCGCGACCGTCTGCGCGGACGCATTATCTTTGAGCGGCGGCTTTGTCGGCAAGATGATTTTTTTGTTAATGAGCGGCGTTGCATGTTGATGTCATTTAATGAGCTTTATTTTCTTACTTGCGCATCATCGGATGGCTGGTGGCACATTGACCCAAGCAAATTTGCTGATGATTTTTGTATGCACGTTAAGCAGCTGCGTGCTCCTGTTACCAGAGCGGCGATGTGTCGCATGCAAGAAGCAGATGCTTCTACGTTTCAGTTTATTAAATTGGGAACCTGTGTGGCGTGAACAGCGTATTAATCTTTTGGCTGCCACGAGTTTAAGAATGCGCGAATGCCATCATAAACACCTGAGGCGACGGTGGCGCGATAGGTTGTTTTTGCCAGCCTGTTTGCCTCATTGCGATTCGTAATAAACCCAACTTCAACAAGTGCGGCAGGAACTTCAGCGCGTAACAGAACACGAAACTTTTCCTGTTTTACGCCACGGTTGTTAGTTGCAACACCGCGATCAGCAAGCGTGGATATAATGTTTTGTTGTATTGATTGAGCTAAGGTTTTTGATTGGTCCATGGTTTGTTGGATATTGTTGTCAATCTTGCTAATGACGCTGATATCCTTAGGCATGTTTACAAAAAGATATCCAGTTTTGCCCCGTTGGTTCATGAGCTCTTGTCCCGTTAAATAAAAAGTTTCAACACCCCATGTTGTGTCCTGCTTGTTTTGCGATGCATTGACATGAATAGAAACAAAAAGATTAGTACCAAGTTGGTGCGCGAGTTGCGAACGCTCAAAGAGCGAAAGCTCCTTGTCTTCAGTTCTGGTGAGCAATACGTTGTAACCATCATTTTTGAGCATTGTATAGAGTCGCTGAGAGATATCAAGAGCAATGTCCTTTTCAAGAAGGCCCAAGTATCCTCGAGCACCTGTATCCTGCCCCCCATGCCCGGCATCAATGGTGATACGTGTGTGTGAATGGTCTGAAGGTGGCGGCGTTGTCGCCACCACCTTCAGACCATATTGCTGAACATCATTTGCCGCCTGAAGGAGTACTGCATCTTTATGAATAATTTTTTCTAAATCTTCCTTCATAAAAATATCAACGATGAGTCGATAGGGACTGTCGATGGTATTCCATTTGACCAAAAATTGGTTGCGTTTGTGTTCGACGGTTTGAGTTGTTTCTTCTTGGCAGTCGCGGTGTGATGCAAATTCTAGCGTAAATACGACCGCCGGATTATCGCCGGTGCGTTCGGAGATGGCAATGCTTTTTATCAGCCCGGATTTCTTGAGCTCATCCATTTTAGGCATAACAGATTCAGGGTTAAATGAAAGCAGCGTCATGCCCGGGAAGGTGAGACACAAATTGTGTTTTTGTTTATCAATTTCATGTTGTACGAGTACCGGCCCACTAAAGTCGAACATGATCTGTGTCGAAAGTTTATTTTTGCAGATTTCTACCCAATTTAGATGATTTTCCTCCTTCTGTTCTGATGCCTGTAACGCTGACAAACAGAGCAAAAAAAGTGAACACATACAAAACGCTTTTTGTAGTGGTCCCATGAGAGCCCCCTCCCTTTGACCTGGCCGTCCCCTTTTCCACCTTACCACAATGGCAATGATGGATGTAAGCTTCTCATCTTACTTTACGCCGGACGGTGATCTATATTCAATGTTTTACAAAATGAAATAATATTTAGGCTCATTTAGATAACATTTTATATTTGTAAATATAATACAAAGGCGTCAGTGGGTGGGGAAAATTTTTTGCGTAGCCATTGGTGAAGAGGCATACTAGGGGGCGTAAAAAAGTCGCGTAGGCATTACGAGCGGGTTTGTGATTCTCCATATAGGTGACGTAATGATTATCGAACAAAATATCCCTCTTGCCGATAAAAATTGGTTCATGACCGGTGGCCCGGCGCGTTACTGGTGTGAGCCGCATACCGAACAAGATTTTGCTGAGGCGCTTAATTTTGCGCGACAGCATAATCTTGATATTTTCGTGCTTGGAACAGGCGCAAACATTCTTATCAGCGATGCCGGCTTTGATGGGCTGGTGATCCGTCCTGTGCTGACGACAATTGAGGTTGATGGCGCGGCTGGGCTAGTGACGGCTGGGGCTGGCGTGAGCATCCCGCATCTCATTGATACCTGTCTTGCGCAGCAGATGATCGGCCTGGAAGAATTCAGTGGTATTCCGGGAACTGTTGGCGGGTCGGTGTTTATTAACATCCACTATTTTCAGTTTCTGTTGGGTCAGTTTTTACACCATGCGCGTGTTATCGATCGCACAACTGGGCAGATTCATGATGTTGATGCTGCATGGTTTGAATTTGGTTATGATCATTCAAAACTTTTTGATCGCCAGTATTATCTGGTGAACGCAACCTTCAAAGTAACCCCTGTCGACACTATCAAGGCATCATACGCCTGCGGAAGGCGCGATGAAATTATTCGCCATCGTCGCCAGCGCTATCCAAATTCCAATACCTGCGGCAGCTTTTTTAGAAATTTTTTGCCTGAAGAACTCCCTTTTGAAATCAATGGCAAGAAAATGCCGTTTGTTGCCTATTATTTGGATAAAATCGGTGTTAAAGGTGCTTTGCGCGTGGGCAATGCCGTTGTTTCCTATCAACATGCCAATATGCTCGTGACGCAGCAAGGTGCAACGACCAACGATGTTATCGAACTCGCGCGTACGATGCAGCGGATGGTGCATGAGCAGTTTGGCATTGTGCCGCACGTAGAGTGTCAGCTGGTGGGGTTTGAAAAAAATCCATTAGAGTGATTTTTATTATTTGAGAATGATCGTTGGGATGTTAATGGAAGTATTGATAGAAAAAACAAAAAATCTCAGACGTGATTATACGGCCACTGGTTACGTTGTGAATCCAGAAAGAACAAAAGTTCTTGTCATTTTTCATAATAAGCTTCAAAAATGGCTTCCTGCCGGAGGCCACATTGAACCAAATGAGCTACCGCATGAGGCGGCATTGCGGGAGGTTTTTGAAGAAACGGGAATACGGGCTCGTATTCTTAGTGACGATCCTGATATGAAGTTAAAGGGAGAGATTGATTGCCAAGTTCCACGGCCTTATAGCGTGCTCTATCAGATAATTCCTCAATCACGCAAGGATGTTGAACACATTCATGTCGATTTTATTTATGCAATGGAGGCAGAGGAGTCGGAGCTCAGGTGTCAGTTGGAGGAAGTATCGAAAGTTGCGTGGTTAACAAAAAGTGAAATACTCGCCTCTGTTTGCTTTGATTCGGTAAAGGGCTTTGTCAGCAACTACCTTAAGCCTTTCTGACAAACTCCCAAATGACGCGACCTTTGCACATTCGGCAGGGAGGAAATTTTTCTCCTTTGCTCAGAGGAATCTCTCGTTGGTCTTCAGAATTGCACCCATCCTTGTGTTTGCAGTCTCTATCTTTCAGGCGATAGACGCCGGATTCTGGGCATACGTTTCCAATGTGAAAAGTGTCGCCTCTTTTAAGCATCGTCGTCTCCCTTTTTTTAAAAAACAAAATTACTTCTGTTAATGTAAAAAAAAGAGAGAACAAAAAGCAAATAAAAGTGTCGGTAGGGGTTACGCTTTGGTTTTTTAGTCAATCGCTTCAAGCGGATTGATGAGATCTAAGAATGTTGCATTCAGTTGTGCATTTTAACATGTAATGGTTTTTCCAAGATTTCCAATAAATCTTTGGCGCAATACATGCGATTACGCTTCCCTCCACTTACCTCTTGAATAATATTAAGTTCTTCAAGTTTATGTAATGCGCGTTGAATGGTGGTATAAGAAAAATTCATTTTTGTTGCCATATAACTGATCGTTATAAATGGGTTTGCAGGTAATTGATCGATAAGCATTGGGTGAAAATAAGAAAATCTCTTATTTTCGAAAATGAGCTAAAACGAAAATAAGAGAGAAGTAGGCTAAAAGCAAAAAATGAATGTCAGCGGTTTTCTAATCTACTGCATCAAGCGGATTAATTTCATCAAAGATTGCTTGGGCAAGTTCGATACTTTCAATGAGACGCAATCTTTTAATTTCGCCTTCTAACTTTTCAAAAGTTTGCAAATCTGCTTGTTGGCCTTTCTGCCGTGCAAGCAAACCACATTCAAGATTTTCATTTACCATGTGCGTAAAGAAAGATGGAATGCGTATCTCGACATCAAATTCACGAGGATTACATGATAGCTCTTTATATATTGATTCAATCACCGTTGAATGTCGAAGTTGAAAATTTTCTTCATCAATTAACGCAGGGCCTAGATGTTTACTTGGAGACGAAAGTGCTCTAAATGCTTTTGCTTTCCGTTCTTTTAAATAGTCTTCAAGGACGATTTTGTAATAATTATTGTTGCTTTGTTGAATGTGTGTAATTTGGGTACTGAGATATATGTGAAAAGTGATTTCATGTTTTCTGAGGCCAGGATCAACTTGCAACTGATGATTAAATTCTAGCCATTTAGCCTCTGCAATTGCAAGAGGTGCATCGAGAGGCTTCCCAAAAAAGACGGTGTCCAAGTACTGGGCTGCGCGAGCTTGGTAGGTCTCTTTTGGAAGTAGCCCGTGTACCGTCTTTGAAGGTGCTTTTTGCTGAGGGAAAAACGATTCCATTGCCATCAGTTGTGCGCAGGACAAACAAAGTCCCGCGCATAATGCAGCAAGATTAATTTTCTTCACGATTTCTTCCCATCAAATGCTTGTACTTCGTTGTAGCTATTTACAAGATAATTGCCAGAGTGGAACTGAACATCGGGCAGTATTTTGAGGATAGCCTGTGCGAAAATTTTGCTTTCGATGAACAGTAATCTTTCGCGTTCGTTAGGAGGAATCTGATCAAACCGTTTGCCAAATTCCTCTTCGGTAACTTGAGGTAGAGCCTGGGCGTATTCCATTTCAATATTATAAATTTTGTCTGATATTCGACAGCTCATTTTTTTTCTTAGCACAAAGGTTAAATTTTCTTGCACCATTAATGGGAAATTGTAGAAAAAACGAGCCGCTGGTTCAGAATCTATATACTTCAAAGCAGTATAAAAAACCCTATCAATATCAAGTATGCGTTCTTCTCCGTCCTTTTCTTCTTCTGAAATGTTATTTGATAATATTGCTGAAGCGATTTTTATTCTCTCATTCAAATATTTGTTAAATTGAGAAAAAAGGTTGTATTGCGCTTCTTCGAGTAAAAATGAGGCTGGCTCGCCTATAACTTTCGCTAAAAATTCGTGGGCTCTTTGTTCATATACTTTTGCAGCAAGCAATCCCTCGTCTGAAGAAGCTTGCGCAGGAGCTACCGTTTCGGTTTGCATTGCTACCAGCGGCGTGCAGGCCAAGCAAAGTCCAGCGCATAAAAGCATAAGATTAAATTTTTTCATGATTTCTCCAGATCAAATGAATGCGTTCCATCAAATACTTGTATGTGGTTGGGGCCAGATACAAGATAATTGCCATGGCCACCGGATCGGCCAAAGTGGCGCTGACGCTCTGGCAGTATTTTGAGGATAGCTTGTGCGAACATTTTGCTTTCAATGAACAGTAACCTTTGAAGCTCAAGAGGTGAAAACTGTTTATCTGCTTTGTCAAATTCTTCTTGAGTAACTTCGAAAAAATCGCTTGGCTGCGGCCACCCCAAATTTGTTCTTATTCCCGACACTAAATTTTCTCGCGTCATTTTAGGAAAATAATGGCAGAGCCGTTCAAAGGGGGCAGGCCCTGGCTTAGGTTTTGTAAGAAGAATACGCCGTTCATCATTATAGGCGCTTTTTTCTGCTTCACTCAGAACGTGTCTGCTGCTGGATAAAAAAAAGGTGCTGATTAATGAAGCATTCTCTATTCGCTTATTCAAATATAGGGTGAATTTTTTATGAAATTCGCTGGCGTCTTCGATTGAAAAAGCCACACCTTTTAAGACTTCTGTTAAAAGATTTCTGGCTCTTGATTTATATACTGCTGCGGTAAATAATCCTTCATCCGAAGCGTCTTGCGTCGTAGGCGTCACTGTTTCTGGTTGCATTGCTACCAGCGGTGAACAGGACAAGCAAAGTCCAGCGCATAATACCAAAAGATTAATTTTCTTCACGATTTTTTCTCCTCTATGAAAATGGTACTTTTCATTACAACGCCACATTATAATACCAAAATGTATCTCTGCGATAAAAAATATGTATGCGTATCCTGGCGGCTGCCCGCCACTTCGACTTGCTGAGATGAGCGTTCTAATAGTTCTAATGGCTTCTTTTAAGCACTAAAAACCCCTGTTTTTTGAAATATGTTGATCGTGAGCTCATATTTTGTTAATTTTTGAGCTTAGGTGTAGCAATTTTTAATGAAAAGTGAGCTTATGTATAGCAGAATTCTTAAATTACCGTTACAAGACAAATCCAGCATTTTCCTTTTTGGTCCTCGCGGAACGGGGAAAACCTCCTGGATTAAGAGTTATTTATCTGACAGTTTGTATCTTGATCTCCTTGATTTCTCTACCTATAACTCGCTTGCTGCCGATCCAAGTCGACTTGAAAACATGATTCCCCCCAACTACGACAAATTTGTTGTCATCGATGAAGTCCAGCGCGTACCTGAACTACTCAATGAAGTTCATCGGCTTATCGAAGCGCGTGGCTTCAAATTCTTGTTAACCGGTTCAAGCGCACGCAGCCTCAGGCGCAAAGGGGTCAATTTGCTTGCAGGCCGAGCCCTTACCTACCACATGCATCCACTTACGGCGCAAGAGCTGGGCGATGACTTTAATCTAGCGCAGGCGATTCAGTACGGACTCTTGCCAACAGTCATTCATCATCCGGATCCTAAAAAGTATCTGGAATCGTACGTGCAAACGTATTTGCGTGAGGAAGTTGTTCAAGAAGGACTGACACGAAACATCGGCGGGTTCAGCCGCTTCCTTGAGGTTGCAAGTTTCTCACAAGGTAATATTTTAAATTTTTCTGAAATTGCTCGTGAGACATCACTCAACCGATCTGCTGTCGCGGATTATTTTACTATCCTTGAAGATCTTTTACTTGCTCAACGAATTGATGTTTTCACGCAGCGAGCAAAAAGAAAAATGGTTGTGCATCAAAAATTTTATTTCTTTGATTCCGGCATTTACAAAATTTTACGACCAACTGGCCTTCTCGATACCAAAGAAGAAACAGATGGTGCAGCGCTAGAAACATTGTTTCTTCAATCACTTGCTGCGATTAACGATTACTTAGAGTTTGGTTACAAAATATATTTTTGGAGAACCTCCAGTGGCGCTGAAGTAGATTTTATTTTGTATGGGCCACGCGGGTTGCATGCCTTTGAAATAAAACGGTCATCTCGTGTCGATAGCAAAGCACTCAAGGGTTTAAAAGAATTTAAACTGGATTATCCGGAAGCAAAACTGCATTTTGTCTATTTGGGTAGTAACAAAGCATATTATGATCAGATCACAGCGATACCCCTGGAAATCGCACTCAAAGATTTGCCAACGCTCATTGGCTAAAGAAAAATTCTAGAATGAAGTGCAACATCTACCCTGATATAAACCATTATTGTGGCTGACTGGTCAGGTCCAGAATAGTTTGTGCAAAAATTTGCATCTCAATAAGAAATGATGACAAGATGTCTTGTTCACTGATTCCCTTGGTCAGCTCTATAAATTCTTCGGTTGTTACCTCACGCCATCTTGTTTGAGATGGATAGTTCAGAAGACAAAATAACATTTCGGACTGCCGCGGTAAGCGTTCTAAGAGCTCTATAGGATATGCCGATAACTTCTCTACCCACCCCAAACAGAAATTCTCTTCTACCATTTCCATAAAATAATGAGACATACGTGTGAATGGGGCAAATGTTGCTGCTGCTGGAAGTGATGAATGGAAAAAAGATCTGAACATACTTATCATGCCAAATTTAGGTGAGTTTGTGCTGAACATGATACGCGGTTTCTCTTGACGATACTTCATGAACTTTATGAGTTCTGATTGATACGTTTTATAACCAAGATTGAGCGGTATACCCAAAAAAGCTTTTTCCAAAAATCTGATGGCACGTTGTTGGTAGCGTTCTGGGGTAAGCAGCCCGATTGAGGGACGGGTGATAGGTGCTTGTTGAGTACCGATATTAATAGATGGTGATGCGTTCATGGCGTATACGTTATGACGTACACCGATGATGAGAAACAACGCTAGCCATGCACGAGAAAAATTAACGTTCTTCATACCACCGACTCCTTTTTGAGTAATCGATTTTACATCTCATCATTAAGAATTTGTTCTCGTAGCCGTTTCATCCACTGCACCATAAAGTGCACGTTATGAATAGATGCAAGCGTAAACGCACTTAACTCTTTGGCTTTAAATAAATGACACAGATAAGCGATGGTGTACTTCTGGCACGTTGGGCAGGTGCAATCATCTTCTATCGGTCTGAAGCAGGTTGCATTGCCGCTCTGCTGAATACGCAGCGCTCCTTTTTTGGTAAAGAGCAACCCGTGGCGTGCTGCTTTAGTTGGGTGTGAACTGTCAAACGTATCAATACCCTGCTTAATACATTCTTCCATGGAGAGTCGATCTCCAATACCGAGCAAGTGGTTCGGCTTATCGGTGGGAAGGAGGGGCATTACCATACGCAGAAGTTGAAACATATCGTCGCGCGTTTTGCCTAAGCTGCCGCCAATTGCAAATCCATCAAAGGGAAGTGACGTCAAATAATCACAGCTTTTTTTACGCAAGTCATAATCAAGTCCACCGTGAATAACGGCATACAGCGCCTGGTTGTTGGGATTTTTGAGATGTTCATCAAGCGACCGTTTTTCCCATCGGTGGGTACGTTCTACACTGAGCAAGAGTTTTTGTGGTGTGGTGTGATAGGGTGGTAATTCATCAAAGCTAATGATAATATCGGCGCCGATTTCTTTTTGTGCTTGGATTGAACGCTCAGGCGTCAGTACAATGCGTTTCCCATCGCGATAAGAGCGAAAAATAGCGCCGTCTTCATCAATCTTTAAAATACTATTTTCCGGCCGTTTGGTTCCTCTGCTTTTCAGTTCATCATGCACGCTTCCATACTTCAGGCTAAATATTTGAAAACCGCCTGAGTCGGTAATAATGGGCATCGATCGGTGCATGAAGTTATGAATACCCCCAGCCTGCTTAATGATCTCTGTTCCTGGTTGTACGATCAAATGGTAGGTATTGCAGAAGATGAGTTGCAGCCCCAGTGATTCAAGCATCGAGCTTTCAAGTGCCTTGATGACGCCATTGGTGCCGACGCCAACAAAACTTGGCGTATCAATAATGCCGTGGGGTGTATGAATACGGCCAATGCGCGCGCGCGATTTTTTTGAAGTATGAATAAGTTCGAATGTAAAGTTGATCACGATTGGTTACCTGAGGATGTAAAAAAAAGCCGTGCAAGTGCAACACATGGAGTTGCGCATGCAAGAGCTAGTATTTTGATGCTATAACTGACGAGTACAATATGTCCAATTGAATGCACCATGCCGTAAAGAGCAAGAAAGCTAAAAAGGATCGTGTCGATGAGTTGAGCAAGCGCGATACTTGCCATGGTGCGTGCGGTAAAATAAGCACCGCGGGTGAATTTCTCTGCAAGTCGTGTCACCACCAATAAACATATTTGTGAAATAAGATACGAAATTGCAGAGGCGATAATGATTCTTAAAGAAGGTGAAAGCAGCGCAACAAAGTGATGCTGGGTTACGTCAAAGGGGTTGGGAAAATACCCCAGATGAAAATGCGTCATTGCAAGGTAAAAAAAGAGCAGCGCAAAATTAATGGTAATAGTTTTGCGTGCCAGCTTTGCCCCAAAAAGTTCTTGTACAAGGGTAAGCCCCACAAGTCCAGCGAGAGCAAAAACGTCGGTGCTGACGACGTCAAAACCGCAAAGTGTTATCTGTTTAAGAACAAAAAGATTGGCCAGAATGCTGCACAGGCAGATGAGCGCAATCAACGCTTCCTTGCCGTACCAAACGGCGGCAAGAACGGTTGCCATAATACTGCCGGCGTGGAAGAGGAATATAAGCTCATTGGTCATGATTAAAAACTCACTTTATGGTGATTGGTGGCTATTTTTTGTAGTATGCCATATTTTGTTGCGTGTCTCAAACGTGGGTTAGGGTTTAAAAGCTCGCTTGGATTATGTATAATCAATGCTTATACAGGTGAATTTAATGAAAAAAAGCAACAATCTTTCATCCCTTATCTCCTCTGACAAACGCTGGTTAACCATCTCCAACATGATGACCATAGCGCGTTTTGTCCTCACGCCTTTTGTTGTTGTCAGCCTCGCGTATCAAGAGTGGATGGTGGCGGCGCTCCTTTTTGCAATTGCGGCAGGAACGGACCTTCTTGATGGTCACATAGCGCGTATACGTAATGAGCAGACCAATCTTGGCGCACTACTCGATCCTCTCGCCGATAAATTTCTTCTGCTTGTCTCGTTTGGGGCATTGGCCTTTTTGCATACCATGCCATTTGCAATTCCCCATTGGTTTTTTCTCATTGCGCTTGGTCGTGAGGCGCTCATGCTGTGTGGTGCTGCAATCTTGCTGTGGTGCTACAAAGGAGCTCGAGTGCGTCCGCTTATATGGGGTAAGTTAACAACTCTGATGCAAATTTTGTTTTTGTTATGGATCTTTGTATGCTACTTCGCCGGTTGGGAACCGCGGAGGACGTACAGATCTTTGTTGGTTGCCCTTGCGGTGTTTTCACTTATCTCTTTGTGGAAATACATACGTTATGCCATGCATGAAATTCGGAGTTTAAAAAGATGATGCATAAAACACGATCAATAATTTTTGGAGCGTGCAGCTTGGTTCTCTTTGCTCAGCCAACAGAAAAACAGGATGAATTTGTTCTTGCTAAGCCAGGGCACCAGAAAAAACTTTCACAGGCGGTATTGAAAGAAAAGATAGGGACAACAACCCAAGAATTGTTTGACGGTACGACGCTGTTTGGACAAACCATTGGCGATGTTGAAATTGCTTTATCGAAGATGCAATGCCATTGCATTGCGTGCAAGGAGAGCGTACAAGAGTCCTTCAAAAAGGTTATAGAGACGTGTGCTGCGTGCAACCGTGCCTGCGGCGAGCTTCATAAAAAGCTTGCTGTGATGCAACGGAAGTGTTCGGCTATTGGCGAAAAACTGATCGATAATGAAAGGCCATTTAAGCATGCTTCTAAAGCGATGCTCGAATCGACGCTGAGTGTTCTTTCTACGACACATCAACGGTTACAGCACGGTGTTGGATCGTTACATGTCATGCTCCCCACGCTTACCGCTGTGGCACATGATCGTGTGCATGAGGCTATTCAGCGTGTTGCACAAGAACTTCAAGCGCTGGACCATATGATGGGCGGTGCATCTTCTGCATTTACAACTGACGAATGTCTTAAAAACACATGAAAAAAATCTTTATTGTTGCGGGCGAAGTTTCGGGTGATCGCCTTGCAGCTTGGTATGTACATAAACTGCGTGATCAAAACCCGGATGTGCATATCCAAGCCGTTGGCGGCTCGTGTTTGCAAGAAGCAGGGGTTAATCTGTTTGAGCATATTACGGCGCTCAATGTCATTGGCATTGTAGAAATCATGCGACGGTTGCCATACCTCCTGCGTTTCATGCGTCGGCTTGTTAATCATATTGTTGAGCATCAGTTTGATGAAGTTGTGGTTGTTGATTTTCCTGGTTTCAATTTACGGCTTATCAAACAACTTAAAAAACAGAATCCTGCACTCACGATTACCTATCTTTCCCCGCCGCAGTTGTGGTGCTGGGGCGCATGGCGCGTGAGAAAACTTAAAAAATATTGCGATCGCGTGATTGTCATGTACCCGTTTGAGGTTGCCTGGTACCAAAAACGTGGCTTGACGGTTGAGTGGCATGGGTCACCGGTATATGAAGCGATTGTTCCGTATCGTCAACCCGGTGTTGCCAAGGAGTCGTGCATTGCACTCATACCGGGATCGCGGAGTGCTGAAATTGAGGCGATGTTGCCGCTTTTTTTAGCTGCTGCCCAGATTCTTCTTAAGTACTACCCTGAATTGAAATTTGTACTTCCTGTTGCGCCCTCTACTAATCCTCACGCCTTGCGTGCACGCGCCGAGCGACATAAGTTGTTGCATGTTTGGGATAAGATAGAGCTTGTCAGTGATGAGCATGAAAAATTTTCACGCCTTGCACGCTGCTGCGCAGCGCTCAGCAAACCGGGGACGGTAACTCTTGAATTGGCGCTGTTACGCGTTCCAACGGTTATCGCCTTCAAAATATCATGGCTTACGTATGTGCTTGCGCGCCCTTTGATCCGTGTGACGTCGATGGGGCTGCCCAATTTATTACTGAGCACCACGATCGCGCCGGAAGTTATTCAGTTTAACTGCCGTGCGGAAGTTCTGGCACGTGAAGTGGCTTTGTTATATCATGATTTTCTTATGCAAACAGAAAAGCATCATCAGCGTATGGTTAATTTTGAGGTCATATCACGTTCACTTTCTTCGTGAAGGATATTTCTTATGTTTATTCGTTATGGATTATGTTCATTAATTCTTGCCGGTTGTCTTTGTGTCGGCGCGCATGCGGCGCAGCCTACGGCACCACGTCAAGACTCCGATCTCGAAAAAGTTCGAATTGCAGATCTTGCTGCGGCATGTCAGCAACTGCAAGATGCCAAGAATAGTCACCGTACTGCTATCACGGCCACAGCTATTACCGTTGGTATTGTTGTAGCGGCATTGGCTGGTTATTGGTTGAAGAGACGGTTTTTGTTAGGGGAAGAAGTTGGTGGTTTTAGCCGGGATGGTGAAGATGATTTGGCCGAAAACATAGGTGATGACTTAGCCGTGTTTGGTGACAGCGAAGCCATCAAGACTTTTGTAGAGACTATGGATTAAGCGCCTTATTTGCTTAAAAAAAACCGGTGTGTAGACTCAGCCACCATAAAGAAATCATAACCGAAGGATTATTATGGCAAGTTACAATCGCATTATTATGATGGGCAATCTGACCCGTGATCCAGAACTCAAACAACTTAATTCCGGTCAATCGGTGTGTCGTTTGGGATTGGCATCAAATCGCCAATTCAAAAATAAAACGGGCGCCATGGTTCAAGAAGTGTGCTTTGTTGACGTCGATGTCTGGGGTCCGCAAGCAGACAGCTGCCGCCAGTACTTAAGCAAAGGACGGGCTGTTCTTGTTGAGGGGCGTCTTAAATTAGATTCATGGCAAGAAAACGATGGCACCAAGCGTAGCAAGCACTCAATTGTTGCCGACAGAGTAACTTTTCTTCCTGCTACTGCTCAAGCTGAAGATGCGACTGCTGCGAGTGAAGCGTCTGATGAATTTTCGCCAGCAACTACTGCTAAGAGCGATGCAGAAGCCAAGCACTTACGCGTGAAAAAAGCGAAACCTTCTCTTCCTGAGGATGGTGCGGTAGCGCCACGTGGTGAAGTTGCACTTAAGGACGAGGCGCCTTTTGAGGACGACCTGCCGTTTTAGGTGCTTGAGCTAATTGTTCAGTAAGTACTGAGAGCTGGTAGCCATATTTGTCTGCCAGCTCTTTTTCTTGCGCCAAAATCTTGTGGAGAGGCAGAGCTGCCTTGGTTCCATAAAGAGTTTCAATCAAAACGTATCCTGACGAAGCACCCTTGCGAATTGCCTCTTGAAGTTCTGTAATCGTATGTACTGATACGGTATTAACTTTTTTGATGACGCAATCAAAGGGGCCGAACATAGAGCTTTTGCCCAGCTCAGTTTCGGGAAACACATTAGTAATAATAACGTGCGGGGTCTCTTTGTCCCCATCAACGATGAATTTCAATTGTTCAAGCCATTGGGTATATGCCGTGCCTTCGGCAAGAGGAAGCAGCGGAAACAAGTCGTACATTGCCGCCAAGAATTGCGCAATGTGATTTCGTGTCATTTCCATAAAGACCATGCCGCCAAAAACGTCGTAGGCCGGTTCATTTTCGAAGGGGAGGTAATAATTCTTAACTTCTGAGGGTGATGGTGGGCATTTTTCTACGCTGCACGTAACGGATTTGCCCTTTCTCCACACGACAAACTCTACACGGTCACCATTTTTAACGCGTGCCAAAATATCGGCAAATGAGATGCGGTAATCAGTCCAGGGCACCATAACGTAACCAAAGCGGTCGACGTTAAAGTTGTTGACCTTGGTGATAATATCGCCTTCTTTTATACCGGCCCGATCGGCAAGCGATGACGCGGCTACCTTGGCAACATAAATTCCGGTTTCATTTTTGCACCCCAAATAGGCGATGGTGTCAGATGTTGTTGGCGCAAAGCGTAGGCCCCACCACGAAGGTCTCATGAGGGTGCCATTTTCAAGCTCAGAGGCAATTGCCTTGAGGCGATTAACGGGGATTGCGTAACTGATGCGTTCAACAGCATGGTTGTCATTTTGGGCGACCGCCGACAAAAAGCCTATGATTTCTCCGCGGTTATTGACGACAGGACCGCCAGAGTTTCCTGGATATGCCGAGGCGTCAAGGCTAAAGCATTCGCCACCAACTGTTGTGTATTCTTGTCCTGAAATGGTTCCGAGCGAGTGCTTAATGGTTTCATCGCCAAGCGGGTAGCCGATGATCATAATCTCGTTGCCCTGTTTCATGGTGTCAGAATCGCCGAACACAAGATAGTCGAGGCGGTCGATAGTGAGCATGCCAAGAAGCCGCTTGAGCTCTTCTGGCTTAATGCGTAGGTGGGCTAATCGCATGATGGGCTTGCGCCTAAAAAGTCGACTTCAAATTTTTCTTTCCACAAAAGAGGATGTTGAATACAGATAACATTGGCTGATTCAACAACATGAAAATTGGTATAAATATCACCCTGTTCGCTGACCAGTGCGCCCGTACCGCGGCATCTAAAGTCATCACCGTGTTGATAAGGATTCATCCAGTCGTAGGAGGTTCCATAGGCAAAGATCTGAACGACATTATTCTTGGTGCGTTCAAAAATGCTTGTCCACGATTCCTGCTGAGATGAGGGAACTGGTTGTGTGGTGCCATATGAGGTGCACGTAAGAATTATAGCAATCCATAGCCAATGAGTGACGAATGATTTTTTGCCAAGAAGCATGTAGTCAGTCCTTTCAGTGCTCATAATTGTCAGAAAGGGCTATTATAGCAACGTTTGCGGATGTTACAAACGGATAGCTGGTTTCCCTCTGCTATACTCGAATGTCATATGAGAAAAAAGAGAAGGAGCGCCGTATGTTCACCCGAAAATCCCCCTATACCATCAACAAACTCTTCCTCGACCGCTGGTCGCCGCGGGCCATGTCGGGCCTGTCCGTCGTAGCTAAAAGAGCGAAGGAGGGCCAAGCGATAGCTGATGAACAGTTGATGACGCTGTTTGAAGCCGCCCGTTGGGCCCCGTCTTCCTATAACAATCAACCATGGCGGTTTGTCTATGCGACCAAAAATTCTCCGCACTGGCAAAAGTTCTTTGATCTCATGGTGCCCTTTAATCAATCATGGACCCAAAATGCTGCCGTGTTGGTGATCATACTTTCGCGCAAAAAGTTTGAATTTAATAATGAGCCGACCAGAACGCACTCGTTTGATACGGGGGCTGCATGGATGAGCTTGGCGTTGCAGGGGGCATTGATGGGGTTGGTGGTGCATGGTATGGAAGGTTTTGATTACGATAAAGCGCATGCGGTGGTGGAAGCTTCTGATGATTATGTTGTTGAGGCGATGTGCGCTATTGGTAAACCGGGCCGTATTCAAGATTTGCCGCCAGAGTTACAGAAAAAAGAAGAAATCTCCGACCGACGACCACTTTCTGAAATTGTTTTTCAAGGGGTGTTGGGGAGTAAGTAATTATTCCCAGCGACCGTCCTGGGATGTCGTAATGGGCGGTATTTTTGATGAAAGGAGATCGAGATGAGAATGCACAAAGGTTTGGTGGTGCTTGTCGCCTGCAGTTGCATGGTGGCAGGGAGTTTGTGGGGGATTGAGAAGAAGAAAGGACCAAGTGAGGAGGAAGTACTTTGGTTCAAGGCTGCCGCTGGTACAGGAACAGAGCCCTACATGTATTTATATTATTGGGCAGCAGATAACAAAGCACTTGAAAGAAAGAATGATGAGGGCGAGACGGCATTGATTGTTGCTGCGCGTCAGGGATATCGGCGTGGGGTTGATTTGTTGCTCTCGAATTGGGCGGACGTTGATACCCAAGATGCTGAAGGAAAGACTGCTTTGATGTATGCCGCTGAAAATGGGTATGTAGACATCGTGAGCAAACTTCTTGAAAACGGTGCCAATGTTCGGATTGCTACTCCCAAAGGGGAGACCGCAGTAAGGCTAGCCCCTTCTAGTCGGCGCGATGTTATAGATTTATTGCAGAAGGCTCTTTCAAAGAAGGATAGCCAGGAAGAGTTGTGGTTTCGAGCTGCCAAAAAAGGTTATGTAAAAACAATACAAGCGTTGCGTGCAGAATTGCTTAATGTTGATGCGGTGGATCCTTCTTACGGTGCGACGGCATTAATCTACGCTGCGCGCAAGGGGCATGTTGATGTTGTAAAGGATTTGATTGGTGCTCGTGCTAAGGTTGATGTTCAAGATGAGAATGGGGAAACTGCCTTAATGAAGGCTGTTCGGTCTGGTTATGTGGAGATCGTTAAAGACTTGCTTGAAGCCGGGGCTAACAAAGGGTTAACGAATAATGAAGGAAAAAAAGTCTTTGATCTTGTCGTATACAACGGAGATATTCAGGGCCTCTTGTATCCCGAAGTAAAAAAAACTTGGTTTAAGAGTGTTAATGATGGTGATCTAGCGGCGATACAATCAGCCATTGATGCTTATTCTTGGCTCATAAACTTGCAAGATGACAATGGCATGACGGCATTAATGTGGGCGGCGAAGAATAGAAATAAGGACATTATTGCTGCACTCCTCGAGAACTTTCTTATCGATAAGAATTTACGCAATGCACATGGAAAAACTGCTCTCGATTATGCAGAAGAGGTTAAGGCTGATGATGAGAAGGTTATCCAATTATTAAGGCAGGAAGACACAGAAAAAGGTTCAAAACGGCCTTCGAGAAGAAAAGTGCCAGTACATCGCCAGCCAAGAAAAAAATAAACCGCATAGGTTCGTATTAATGTGTTGATCATGGGCTGGGAAAGACCCCGGCCCACAATCATTTCTGGCACAAAACGGCCTATTTTTATCCCAAAAGCCAATTTTTCATTAATTTTTGAACTTTTGAAGCGGCGTTTTTGCCGGCAGCGCGCCACATTCTTGTTGTGCAAACTCTTGTTTTCCGCCCGTCTTTTAGTGTTAAATGAATATAGACGCTCAGTGGTTTGGGCGGGGGTAGTAACACAAAGAGGGAGTTTGCGATGAACATGCACAAAAGTTTGTTAGCACTTGTTGCGTGTGGATGCGTGATGGTGAGTGGTAGTTTGTGGGCGATGACGCCGGAGGAGCAGAAGGCGGCGCAGGATCAGGCGGTGCCGACACCTCTCGGACAGGCTCTTCTTACAAGTGAGCAAGCGGTTTTAAATGCAATTGCCTCAGGCGAAATTGTAACCGAGGGCCATATTCTACTCGCTAAGCAACAGGTGCTGGATGCATCGGATACGAGTCTAGGGGCTGGTGGATATGACATAAGTCCGAATACAGCGAGAAAAATTTTGAAAGTTTTAGGAGATGCCCAACAAGCCCAACAAGCCCAAGGATATTAAGGACCTGGTTAATAACCGTTTGATAATTTGCAAAATTTCCAGCCGCTCGTTGTTCCACACGGATCGACGGGCGGCTTTTTCATTGGGCGACAAGCTGAATGCAATGTTTCATGTTTGTCTTTATACAAACTCTTGTTTTGGCAGCGTCAGATAGTGTTTATTGCATAAATGTGCGCGGTGTTTTTGAGTGAGTTTATAAAAAAAGGAGTTTGCGATGAACATGCATCAACGTTTGTTAGCGCTTGTTGCTGGTGTTTGTTTGATGGCGGGTAGCTTGCTGGCGAATGGTACCATTGCGAATGATGCTTATGCTGCTGACTGGGATGAGGTGCGACGGAAAATTGATGAGATCCCAGCGAAGACGCCAGAGAATGAAAGATTAAAAATAGTAGATGAGCTGAATGAACATGACGCTACCGCTTTGATGTGGGCCGCGGCGTATGGAAATATGGAAATGGTGAAGTATTTGATTGGGCTGAATGCAGACGTAAATGCAGTTGATAAATTTGGCAATACTCCACTAACGCGTGCCGCAGAGAGCGGTGATGTAGAAATCATGAAATTTTTGGTTGGCCATCGTGCAGAGTTATGGGCGTATGCGTCATTGGCGCTTGAAGGTGCTATTCGTTCCCATAAGCCAGCGGCCGTTACATTTTTGCTTGGTGAACAAAACGTAGTTCCTACCAAAGAGCATCTCCAGTTAGCTAAAAAGCATGTAGCTATTGTCGATAAAAAAGAAAAGAAGAATGCACAAGAGATCGTTAAAATTCTCAAGAAAAAAATGGGTAAGTGGTTGTAGGTTTCGTTGATTTCTTACGTCGTCCCCCGCCTACGCTGAAACTAGCTACGGCGGGCAGGCCGCTGACTTCTTACGTCGTCCCCGCGAAAGCGGGGATCCAGGGCTTTCGTTTTAGCCTGCAATAATAAAATTTCGATAGCGAAACCGTATGTTTTTCTGGATTCCCTCCTTCGAGGGAATGACCTTGTTGTTCTAAAAGCCAACAGGGTTTAGCTTAGCTGGGTCTACACAATTTCAAGCAGCTCGTTGTTTGGCGTGGGCCGACCGGCCCGCCTTCGTTAAAACTTTCATCTTCGCTAAAGCTTCGACGGAACAGGTCGGCGTGGCAGGCTGCTTTTTTGTTGGGCAACACGTTGAATGCCATACCACACACACGTACTTAATCCTGCGATCATGAGACGTTCAAACGCCACGGCCGGTACGAGTGCCGTCCATTGGTCAGCCGTAAGTGTTCCGGTCAAAAGCCAGATGATGGCGCCCAGAGCATGTGCAATAAACGTACTTTGAAGTGCGTGTAAAAAAGTAGTGCTGGATCGTAGGGCCCAAATGACCACGGGAACGAGCCAATAAAGTGCATAGTACCAAGCTTTGCCTCCTACTGGATGGGTCATGAAAATGGCCATGCAGGTAAGGGGCAGGATGCAGTGCAGTAAGAAATTGAGCAAGCGTTGTGAGTTGTTTGTTGATGGCGCTGAGCAAGCCCATGACAGTGTTGCAGCAATTGAGGGAATGCCAAAGGTGAGTGGCAGGCCGGTAAAACATGCGCACAGTGTTCCGAGCGCTCCTGCTACAATGCAAGTTGATGTTAATCCAAACATGCGTCCCATGAGAGGGAGGGTGACCGTAATGCCGGAGAGGCCTACGGCGTATGAACCGAGTGATAATGATAGTTTGACGAGTTTACTTGCAAGAACGGCGGCAACCCAGGTGAACAAGCGTGTATTTTTCATGACAACTTCCTCAAATCACGGTATCTTTCCGACGGGGATTTTTTAAAACTCCCCTAGTTTGTAAGGTGTCGGATAAAAATGCAAGAACGGGGTACGTCATGGACATGCAGAGTAGCTTTTCTGCTACATCCACAACAACGGGAAATCAACCACGTAAATTTTTTTTAGAAGATGGTATTGGCTTTGTTGAATTACTTGAGTGGTTTGGAAGCGACCTGACCGTAGCAAATGCCGCTCGCGTTTCGATGCATAAAGAGTCAGCGTTTGAATGCGAGCCGCAGTCAGATGGAAGCATCAATCATGTGTTGTCAGAACGTGATAAGCAATTGATAACTTATCTAGCACGTAACCGCCATGTGACTCCATTTTTCCATCCACAACTACGTTTCAGAATAAAAATGCCTATTTTTGTAGTGCGCGAATGGTACCGCCACACCATAGGGTTTGCGCGGAATGAAGTTTCGCGTCGGTATGTTACTGAAGCCCCACAATGTTTTGTGTCATCAGTGGTGCGTCAGCGTGATAAAAATATCAAACAGGGTTCTAAAGACGCTGCAGTTGATAACAACGAGATTGTTGTTGCTCAAATGCGTGCGTTTACCGAACAGGCATGTGCATTATACAATCAACTATTGGAACAGGGAGTTTGTCCTGAACAGGCTCGCATGATCTTACCGCAATCGATGTATACCGAATTTATTGAGACTGCTAGTTTGGCGGGATATGCACGATTGGCAATATTGCGTCTTGACGGTGCCGCACAGCGGGAAATTCGTACCTATGCCAGTTTTGTGGCACAGTGTACCGAACAAATTTTCCCCGTATCATGGAAAGCGATGCTGGACACGGGCACGCATTTGTTGCTGTAGAAGCGCTTCGAAAGCTGCGGGGTTTACCTGTTGTAATAACTGCAGTGCTTGCCGATCTGCTTCAAAATCATCCCTGAACGCTTCGAGTCCTCTGATGCTTTCTGCTTCTACGGTTCTTGGTACTGCAAGACCTCTCTGGTGTGCTCTTTCCTCTTGTACCACGAGGAACAAAGTGCCTACAACAGCGAGTGCAGCAAGTCCTACGAAAGTAAGTTCTGTACGCATAGCGTTACCTGGTAATAAACCGGCTGTGATTAAGGCGCCAAATGCGACAATTCCAGCAGTGAGCAATGGTTTATTGCGAATAAAGTTTATCAGCTGACCGCCCATGTCACGCAACATGTGGCACATGCTACGTAGGTCGAGACGTACAGGATGCTCGAGTGGTTGTTTGCAGTGAGCGCACAGTCCTTGTTGTACGAGTGGTGCATGTGGTGTTGCATTAATCCAGTTGGCAAAGCATTGCGTATGATAAAATTTATGACAGTTACTACACGCGAAGCGTGGTTGCGCAGAATTCCTAGTGTCCTCTATGCAAAGGATGCATTGATTATCTATAGTAGCATTTATTGCTTGCTGCTCTTTGCTCTCAGGTTGCTTCTTCTCTTCCATGCCGACGAGTGACGATAACCCCATGGTTGCAATAATTGCGGTGAAAAATAATGATTTCTTAAACATAACAATAACCCCCACGTAATAATAGTATAAATGAAATTTCAGATAGTCATTTTAGCTTATCAAGTAGCAGGGCATTGTCAAGGCACAAATAGAAATTAAAAAGGCGATAAGGGCAATAAAATGGGGTTTTTGTTCGCGGGTGTTACAGGTAGAAAAGTTTGGGACTAAAAACTCATTAGAATTTCTCAAGGCGCCCATCCCCGACTTCATCCGATGATATACACACCCTTATTTCTGCATTTCAGTATTTATGGTATAGTGTAAATTCATATTTAGTTCGTTAAAAATCTAAGGGATTACCATGAATATGAGAGCCGAACAGTCACGAATAACCATAGACCTTCCCAAAAGTAGTCACCGCAAGCTTAAAGCAATGGCTGCAATCCTTGGCAAAAGCATGCGCGAAATCATCATTGAATCAATCGATGAGCACCTATACAAACAGCCTTCGCCAAATAAAAAAACGCTCAAAGCAATAAAAGATACTGAAAAGAGAAAGGGCCTTGTTGAAGCACAAAGCGTCAATGATCTTTTCAAAAAGCTTGGCATCTAACAATGTTAAAACCGATTTACCTTCAATACTGCGGTCTATTCTGATGGATAGCCACACGCGTACATAAGCTCGTGTTTTGTAATCTCAACAGTGATTGCTGCTGAGTTCCAGTCGAGTTGCGCCTGTTCCCACGCCGTTTTGGCGACTTCAAAATCAGTTGGCGCGATTTGTCCGATTTCTAACTCCTGTGCTCTTAAAACGAAATCATTATGAGCACGGACATAATTAAGTTTTTGGGCTTGAAGGCGTATGAGCGATTTGGAAAGTGCAAAATATTTGTCTTGTACTTCTTGCTTAATATTAAGCGTGATCTGTTCTTTGAGGAGCATTTCTTTAATTTTATTGGCGTATGCCTGGCGCTCTTGATACTGCTTGACTACTCCGTCAAACACCAACCACGAAGCGCTTACGCCAAGAGAATAATAGCCGCGTGTCTGGCGAATACCGGCATCAGGGTAGAGCAAGGACTGAAACCCACTTATTGCTTGTGCTGAAAACGTTGGCAGTCTGTCGCCTTGTGCGAGTCGTACATTCCAACGTTCAATATCAATTTTGCGGAAGGCTTCTTTGATTTCGGGACGGTTGTTAATAGCGTCATTATAATATTCTGGTAACGCTTTGAGATGAACTTTTGTGAAGAGTTTCCACACCAATTTGGTTGCT
>JBAZSL010000003.1:0-119173 GCA_041662445.1 Candidatus Babeliales bacterium | reverse complement strand
TCAAAAAGAAGACACATCGTGTGGGCGTTTGTCAATTGAAATCTATGAAAACTTTGCTAGGTCAAAGTCCTGTTTACACCGCCATTTCAAATCGACGATGTACAAACGTTTCCCGGTTCTTTTTATGAACAGAGCGCACACCAACTTATCGAACGCTTTGAGAGCCTTGATTTCCAGGGGAAAATAACCCCATTTTTACGTAAACGAATTACCGCGATAGGAATTATCCTTAACAAGGAGCATTCGTTTTTTGAGATCTTCAAAGAAATCTCCTATTCATTACCAGAATATTGGGAAACGCAATCGCACCAAGATGATCTTTATTGGTTCGTACGTGCCCTTGCCGAATATGGAGCGGAGTACAAACAAGCACGATTGCAATTCTTATGTCAGTGTAAAATCGAAGGATTCAATGCATCTTTGAGCGAAATAAATTGCATCCTTGATACATTAGAGTCTGTCGATGACCGTAAATTTAAAAACACGGTACATAGCAAGTTCACTTCAAATAGAAGCATGTGTATACAGCTTACTGAATTTGGCAATCTTGCCGCGGCTGTTCTTGCTGAGCTTGAAAAAGAAATGTCCCAATAGCTGACGCTTTTCATAATCGATCGAATCCAAATCGACGGCTTCGTTGGAAGAAAAAAACGAATAAACTTATCGTTATAAGCAAATAAAACAGGCTCAATAATAAGCTTATTATTAAATATTCTGGCATTAATGTTCCAGAAAATATCACAGACCGCATGCCCTCAAATGCATACGAAAGTGGCAACGCCCAAGCTATCTTTTGTGCCCAATACGGCAAAATGGCAATGGGATAAAAGATGCCGCTTACGGGCGCAAAGACAAACGACAACATCCATGCAACGTTTTGAGCTTTTTGCCCATAGTAAATAACAAATGCAGCGCCCAAAAATCCAACCGCCCACCCGAACAGCATGAGGCTGAGGGCGTAGGGAAACATCATCCAACCAACAACAAATACATTAAGCGCATATAAAAGCCATACAACCGCGGCGCCAAAGCAAAATACAAACGCAGTTTTGATAAGACCATTAAGCATAAGTCCAATAATCCACTCGGTACAATTGAGTGGCGTTGAAAAAAGCGTAATCAAACTTCGCTGCCATAATTCTTCAAGCAAGGGCATAACTATTTCAAGTTGCGCGCGCGAAACAATTGACCACAAAACTAAACAGGTCATCATCACCAACACAATTTGAGGCAATTTGACCTGCTGCTGCTCCATCCAGACCGATGTCAAACCCCAGAGCATAATGTCCATGGTTGGCCAGAACAGTGATTCAACAAAACGTAAATAGTTACGTCGCTCGATCATAAGATAGCGAAGCATAACGGCGGTAATGCGGTGCAGTGCAATGTTCATATGGAATCTCACTTTTTTCTCGTTTGTTGTGCGATCGTTAGAAAATAATCTTCAAGTGTCGGACGTTCGATCCAAATTTGTGAGTACACAACACCGGCGCGGGCAAGCTCGGTAAGAACTGCTGCTATTTTACGTTCTTCAACCTCGATCGTAATCCATCGCTCCTCAACCTGATGGGGCAATTGCTGCGATTGCACATAAGCAATTGTTCGTTTAAGGCCATCACCAACATCAAGATAAATCCGCGTCGTTGAGATACTGGCGGCAAGCGCATCGGGAGTATCATCAGCAATAATTTTGCCCGATTGGAGTACCAATACACGATCACACACTTCAGTAACTTCACTCATATTGTGCGACGTAAATAAGATCGAAACGCCTTGTTCCTGCTGCTGTTGACGTATAAACTTACGCACCTCTTGCGCGATATCAGGATCGAGTGCAGCAGTCGGCTCGTCCAGAAATACCACGCGCGGACTGGTCATAAAAACTTTGGCCAGAGTTACGCGTGTTTTTTGTCCCGCTGAAAGTGTGCCAAACATCTGATCGCGAATATCCCATGCACCAAACAAGGTAAGATATTTTTCGCTACAGGCCCGACGATCCTGCGTGGACATACCATACAACCGGCCATGAATATCAAGATTTTCGTAGACCGTTAAGTAATGGGGAATAGTAACGTAGGTACTTGCAAATCCAATCTGCTGCAAAGCCCATGAACGATGTTTACTAAAATCGCGTCCAAAAAAATTTATACGTCCTGACGTTGGGGTCAACGTACTCAAAAGCATTTGTATCGTCGTTGTTTTGCCGGCACCGTTGGGGCCAAGAAGTCCCAAAATCTCTCCGCGTTTAAGCTCAAACGAGATATGATCAACAGCAACAAACTCTTTTGCTTCACTTTTGCGTGCAGGAAAAATTTTAGTGAGCTGCTCAACACCTACCGCAACATCTATGTTTTCCATTAGACCGTTATCCCCAAATAGGCAAAAAAGGCATCGGTGCGCGGCTCACGACCAAGACAATCTTTAAGCAGCACCTCAGGCTCAACGCTGCCACCTTTAGCAAGCACGGCACAGACCAACCGCTTGCCGGCCTCAGGATTGGCCAAGCCCTTGGCTTTAAGCGTATCAAGAAGATCCATGGCATAAACCTTGGCCCACATATAACTGTAGTAACGTGCGCCGTAACCAATGAGATGACCAAACGATGCCTGCATATGAAGATCAGGATCATGTACCACCATAGGCATGATATCCTGTGCAAGTTGTTGTCTGATGGCGTCAACATTCTTCTGAGCGCCAGGTTTGTAGACTTCCAAGGACAACAGCGACAACATGCATTGACGCGTTACAAACCATCCCGAATCAAACTTTTTGAGCGCAATAATGCGGTCGACAAGATCATCAGATAATTGTTGTCCAGTTTTGTAATGGCAACTTAATGCTTTAAGAATGTCTTTATCAAAAGCCCACTCTTCAAAGAGCTGTGAAGGAACTTCTACAAAATCAAGTTTTACTGAAGTCCCTGAAAATGAAACCATTTCGGTACTGCCTAACACATTATGCATGGCATGACCAAATTCATGAAAGAAGGTGCTCACATCGTGATGTTTGAGTAACGCGGGACGATCTCCCTGACTGCGTGGAAAATTCGCAATAATGCAGGCAACCGCAGGTGCGATGGTAACATTCCCCCGCGCATCCAGCAGTTGGGTCGTCGCCACAACATCACTGTGACAAAAGTGTTCATATTTGTTTGGTCGTGGGTACAAATCAAGAAAAACATAGCCACGCAGTGTTCGTGTATCCTTGTCACGTATTTCAATAAGCTGCACTTCTTCATGCCATGACCATGGTGGCGTAACAAACGCAAACTCTAAATTCAAGAAACGTTGATAAATATCAAAAACACCTTTAACAGCACGGTCAACGGAAAAATATTGTTCAAGCTCGTGCTCATCAACCGCAAAATGTTTTTTCTTGTATGAACTTTTGGCAAAACCAATATCCCATGGCTGGAAACGACCCTGCTTATCCAGGTGCACGCCTTCAGGAAGATCTGAGGCAAGAGCTTCGACTTCCTTATGCAACTTACCGCGGCACTTGGTGGACAAATCATGCAAAAAGGCCTCAGCCCGTTCGGGAGTACGCACCATTTCATCATCGATATTCAATTCGGCATAACTTTTAAAACCAAGTTTTTTGGCAAGATCATCACGTTTGGCGATAATGGCATCAAGAATCTGGCAATTGGCAGGATACGCACGATTACTAAAGAGGGTATACATACGTTTACGTGTTGCAGATACCGTACAATGCTCCATCACCTCATCAAATGCCGGCCAGTTATTGGGAACAATAATTTCACCCTTGTCATCACGCTCCAGATGGGCAATAAAATGTGGATCACAGCCTTGAAGCTCAGATTCTTTAACATGCAGCGTGCCACTGTCCACACGAACATTTTCTTCAAATTTTAATTCAAGCTCTGCAAGCTCTTTGTGTAACTGTTTCACGCTTTCAAATTGTTCATCGGGAAGGTGGAAACCCTCTCGCTCGAACTCGCGCATTTTTTCGGAAAGAAAATAACGTTCTTCATTATTAAGCTCTTCGTGCCGTGCTACGCCCTCAGCATACGATTTGAAAACGTTATAAAGTTTTTTATTGAGAAATGCGTCAACTGCAAAATTTTGAAGCTTTAAAACTTCTTCATGGCATGCATCGCGGATTTCTTTGTCCGGACTTACCATTTCGAGCAACGATAATGCGTGGCAAATATTTTTAAACTCACCACTTATCCGATCAAATGCAAACGCTGTATTAGCAAATGTTCTTTGTGCCGTATCAATGGCATACAACTTTTCAAGCACCTCTTGCGCCCGTTCAATAGCAAACGTCGCGTAGCTATGAACTTCGCTCTTTGACTTTGGGAAAAAACGGCATGCATCTTCCGCATGCGTAACAGGTTTGGTAATCATAGAGCAAAACTCCTCATAGGATAGTTCAGGTTTTTTATTAACGGGACCACAGCCCACGGCGGCAACCAAGGCTACGGCCGCCACTATATTTTTTTTACTCATGTTTAAACTCATAACACTCTCCGAATCAGATAATTACCCAAAAGTTGAAATGTCTTTGTAGTTTAGCAGGCAAAACAAGCAACAGGCAATGAACTAAAAACGTCTTTTTTGACCTGCTTTCACACAGGATTCGATTAATTTTAGCCCAAAACAACCTTGTTTTGTAAAATCTAATATCCAATGTTATAATTCCTAACATCAAGTATTAGATTTTACAAAACAGGAGAGTCAATGCTGAAACGCCATATAGAATCTAAACTCCATGAAGCCCTCGATTTCATGCCCATCATCCTGTTGCGCGGTGCGCGGCAAACAGGTAAAACAACACTTGCCAAAATAATAAGTGCTGGGGACAAAAAATACACCTATCTTTCGCTTGACCACCTCCCCTCGCTCATGGCTGCCAAAGACGATCCCATTGGCTTTATTTCCCGCTTAGAAAAACCGGTAATTTTGGATGAAATCCAACGAGCCCCCGAGCTCTTTCTTCCCATCAAGGTCGATGTTGATGAGCACCGTACACCTGGCCGTTACCTCTTAACCGGGTCGGCGGACCCGCTCCTCATACCAAAATTGGGAGACTCTTTGGCCGGCAGAATGCGACTCCTCACGTTGTGGCCACTTTCGCAGGGAGAGATTGTGGGAACTCCTGAGACTTTTCTTCAACGGGTATTCGATCGCACCCCATTATCAACCGGCTGGTCTTTGGCGTGTTCAAAAGATGACATCCTTAATCGCGCAATAAAGGGCGGATACCCAACGCCGCTTTATCTGGAAACAGAAAAACAGCGCATGGCCTGGTTCAACGATTATGTTGCGCTGGTGCTCCAAAAAGATATTTTGGATTTATCGAAGATAGAAAACGTAACACAGATTCCCAATTTACTCATGATGCTCGCATCTCGCTCCTGCGGTCTTTTGAATACCGAAGAGCTTGCACGTACTATCAAACTTTCTTCCGTCACCCTCCATCGTTATATTGACCTCCTCAAAACATTATTTCTTGTACACCTTGCGCCGGCATGGAGTGGCAATCTGAGCAAGCGGCTTGTCAAATCGCCCAAAGTGTATCTGACTGACACGGCACTGCAACTTTTTTTGCTTAATATCGATACGGAGAGATTACGTAGCGATCAATACCTTGTGGGAAGTGTTATAGAAAACTTTGTTGTTCTTGAACTGCTCAAACAAATTTCGTGGAGCGATCTCAACATTCAAATGTTCCACTACCGCGATTATTCACATGCCGAAATCGATATTATTTTGGAGGGGCCAGGCGGCGATGTGGTCGCCATTGAAATAAAAAGCAGCGAGACAGTATCAAGCAATGACCTTAAAGGCCTCAAAATGTTGCGTGACTCACTAGACGAAAAGTTTGTTCACGGTATCTTGCTCTATTCAGGAACAACAAGTGTTCCGTTTGGAGATAAATTGACCGCACTGCCCATTTCGTCTCTGTGGTCTAACATTTAATTTTAAGGAGATCTCTCTCATGACACATTTCAACTCACATCTACGGACACTGTCAGTAATTTGTTTAGCAACCACCTGCACAGCCAGCATTCCCAAAGTCTCACCAACGGCTGAAGCAATTAAATCCATGGAAACATCCATCGCCGTCTTCAAGGCACATCCTGAATGTCTTGCCAAAATTGATGTCATGAGCGAAGACTTGGAGAAAACTTTAGAGAATCGTATTGAAATAATTAAAAATGATATTCCACGCGACGAGCGTAAAGTTATAGAAAAAGCGGTTAAAGACGAAGCTAAGCTGGCGTTCAAATCTATCGAACAGATATTCAAGAAACACGCACATAATATCGAAAACAAAGTTGATGCAACCATTGGTACTGAGAAACGCAAGCAGGTTATTGCTGATCTTGAGCATGACGGACAAACACTGGTGGCCAAGGCTAACGAGATGGGATTAGAAGAATCATGCAAAGAACTTGGTAAAGATCTTGAGGCTGCGCAGCAGGCAAACATGCGTGACTAATTTTTTTTCTTTGAACTTCAGTAACTTCAATAATAAGAGGCGGAGCTTTTCTAAGACTCCGCCTCTTATACTGTTCAGACTGGATCGAATAATTGGGGCAAATTGTGCCTTTTTCTAAATTACTAAGTGTTAGGTCTACTTGTATCTAGTAACACCATGTGCTACATTGAGTTAACATATAGTAATAAAAGTTTAAAAAAAGAGGTTAAAAATGCTTATCAAGCGACCATTTTGGCAACAATTGATTGAACAATACTGGCAGCAAAGAAACATCATTTGGCTTATGGGAATAAGGCGAGTTGGCAAAACTAGTCTCTGCCAGAGCCTTGATAACATTGAATATTTGGATTGTGAGCGGCCGAGAGTACGTCAATTGATAGAAGAAGATATTGAAGGCTTTCTAGCAGCGAAGAAAGGGAAAAGGGTCGTACTTGATGAGATTCATCGACTTCAAAATCCATCTGAACTCTTAAAAGTTGCTGCTGATCATTATCCAGAAGTAAAAATTATTGCAACCGGATCTTCAACGTTGGGCGCAAGCACCAAATTCAAGGATACATTGACCGGGCGTAAAATAGAGATTTGGCTTACCCCTCTCTTCATCCAGGAAATGGCGGCATTTAAAAACGAAGATATTAACCAACGTTTTTTGTTTGGTGGGTTACCTTCATTTTTTACTTCAAAAGATTTACCGGAAGATTTTTTTAAAGAATGGATCGATGCCTATTGGGCAAAAGACATTCAAGATATGTTTCGTGTCGAAAAACGGTATTCTTTTCAAAAATTCACAGAACTTTTACTAGCTTATAGCGGTGGACAATTTGAAGCTAATAAGTTTGCACCTGCTTGTGAAGTATCACGACAAACAATTGCTAATTATTTATCTATTCTTGAAGAAACATTCGTTGTTCATGTGATTCGACCTTACTCGACGCATAAACCAACTGAGATTATCTCCGCTCCAAAAATTTATGGTTTTGATACTGGATTTGCTTGCTATGCACGTGGTTGGCGCGAGCTACGCAAAGAGGACATGGGAATTTTGTGGGAACATTGCGTTTTGAATGAAATACAGGGACATTTACAAACGCATGATATTCATTACTGGCGTGACAAACAAGGGCATGAAATAGATTTTGTTATTCGTGGTAAGGGAGATAAGTCCTTATCGGCAATTGAATGCAAGTTTATGAGTTCATCATTATCAATTGAACGAGCAAATACGTCATTCAGTGAAAATATCGAGATCTTTCGTAAGCACTATCCACATGGCACCAATTTTCTTGTTGCTCATGATGTCGACACACCTTTTCAGCGGCATTATGGCGAAATCGTGATTCATTTCGAGAATCCTCAATCACTTATAGCAGCATTGAAATCTTCAGAAAATTAGGTTCGGCGAATTTTGCCAAAGAGCTTGGTGATGATCTTGCGGCTGCGCAACAGAAGAATCTGATACAAGATTAAACGGACTTTGCGAGATATGTACAAATGAGAACCGGGGAGCTTTCTCCCCGGTTAATTGTTTGATCTGAAACGGTTGACTTGCTACCTATGCATCAACCGATTCATCTTCCACTGGTGCTGGCTTAATTTTTTTGGGTGGCATAACTGGAGCAATGGATTGTTTACGTTTGGGTCCCTTCGCTCTTGCTGCCTGAGTAGCCCTTGCAGTTTCCGCATTGATTTTATTTATACTTGTAACCAATGTCGCTGTGTGACTGGATAAAACAATAGCATCAGCCAATCCTTTTGCCTGATTATAAGCTCCATTAATTAATGGTATCTTTCCGAGCTGTAACTCATCCAACGCGCTAGCAAGAAGCGCATCCGCCTTGGTCATAGCATCTGATGCCGCTTTAAGGGAAGCTCTTGCCTCAATTAGAGCTGTAGTTTCATTAGTTGTATCAATCCCTAAGCTAGCTGCCGTTACAATTTTTTCATTCAACCCGTTTATTTCAATTCGCGCCTCACCAAGCGCTTTATTCGCAGCATCGGAAGCATTTTTTACAGATTTCATTATTTTATCAAATCCAGCTTGTTCAATTTCTTGTTTCTGTCTCATCTCAGCTATTTTTTCTGCGCTCACACTCTCTCGTGCCGCTTTTTCTGAACTAATTTTCGCTTCCAACGCCTCTTTTTCTAAGCGACTCTTCTCTTGCAAAAGCCTTATTTGGTTTGTCGTTTCAGTATTACTTAGTGTAGCTTTGTTTGACGTTTCAGTATTACTTAGCACCGCCTTGGCGCCTGCATCACTCCATTGTTTTGACAGATCAGCAACTGTTCCGGCGGTCAGCATAGCAGCAGCTTGTCCCGTAGTCATTTGCCCCATCGGCATCCCAGTACGCATCGTCGTCGCGGCATAAGGACTAGTCGCGACGTAAGGGCTACTCATCGACGCAGGATAGGTAGCACCATAGGGTTGGGCCATTGGCGCTGGATAACCAGGGCCTGATGGTTGAACCATAGGAGCAGTCACCGGACGAGATGGAACTGCTGCGCTAGCACTGACAGCAAGATCTGCCTCAGATGGACGTTGCTGCGCCCTCATCGCAAAAACCGAACATGCAATCACCGCTGTTGCGATCGCTAGTGAACGAATCTTCATAAACCCTCTCCCCCTCGTGAAAAACCCCGACATTTTCTTTCCCTTTCACCCTGCCCACCACCGCCAACATCAGCGCAGGTGGGAATTCCTATCTCGATTGTAGCAATAATTATTTTCTAAATGCAATATATTCTCAAATAACGCGCCTGCAGCAAGCATGTCCGATTGTTCAAAAGTTACCAAAACCATGTTTTTCTACCTAATCCCCACCCCGTGGTGTGTGGGTAAAATCGCAGGAGCATACGTTACAATCGTGATCACTGTCGGCAAAAAACTTGGTTTGGATAAACTTCACCAAATTTTCTTGCGTACAACGCCCTTGCACAATTGCCGGGCTGCCATCGATGGCATATAATCCGGCGTCTTTGAAGAACAAGAAAGCAGGAGTTGCTAGATGATTGACCTTGGCGTGAAGTAAAATATGTGCCAAAACATCATGATTGTCCGAATCTTTACCACATTCCATGACGGCACAGGCAACAGAGCCCTTAAATGTCTTTGACGCTCCCAGCAACGCATCGCGAGCTGACTGCTCATCGTTGTTGCCTTTCTTATAAACCATCACAACCACCGGCTTGCAACGAGATATAAGCGCGACAATTTGCTCGAACTCTTCAGGGCCATTAACGTCGAGCAATGCGCACAGAGCTTTTTCAGTCTGTTGTGCACGCTCCCGTTGCTCCAAATAAGGCGGCACGCTCAAAATACCATGTTCATCCGGTGGATAGAGCCACAATGAGTGCACCGAAAACAGGTGAATTATAAGAAAAATATACGCGACTTTTTTCATCCCACTCCCCCCTTGATAAGCTTGTCCCCCAACTACCCCTTAGTTTAAAAAATAACGAATTTAGAAAGCAATAAAGGGATTTATTAGCCCTCTGTCGAAACCTGTTTAACCGAGCCATCTTGGACGCGGCTTTTGCCATCCCGAGCAACGCAGTTTTCGTCATCCCGGGCAAGGACCCGGGATCCATTACCAAATCTTGGATCAATCAAAAATACCACCCCTTAAGTTGTCTTTCTCGTCGTAAAGCATCGTTGACATAGTTGTACAATTCAACATGAACAAGTCGTTTCTCAATACCCACACCAAAATAGCCGTGGATCCCGGGTCCTTGTGCCCGGGATGACAAAGAATTGTTCAGGATGACAAAGATTTCGCGTTCTAAAATCTTTCTTACAGAATGTTACGCGCAAGTAGGTTTCTAAAGAGGTCTATTCTACTACGCCAAGGCTACGTAGAACAGGTTGCGCAGCGCTCCTAACGAACCTCATGTGGGACCGGATCAATCGCCGCCATAAGCATATGGGCGCCATGATGCTCCGGTTCCATTTTGAGCACCATATCCGCCTCGTAACGCGCATGCTGACGATTGCCAAGCTCACGTTCGACAATACTCAAATAAAAATGCGCATCCACATAACTTGGTGCCACAGCCACCGCCTGCGCAAAGGCTTTCTTGGCATCCTGAAACTTCTTCTCTTCGACATACATTTTGCCCAAATTAACCCAAGCAACCTCGGGCGTTTGATACGAAGTATCCCGTATCAGTGCATGCCACACCTCTTGTGCTTGCGCATAGTTCTTGCGGTGCGCCAAAAGGCACGCCCTATTGTTGGATATTTCGGCACGCAACCCCGCTTCAGGCTGGCATGCAAGAGCCTGCTGATAACAGACTTCGCTCTGCTCATAGTCACCAAGCTTGAAAAGTATTGCTCCTTTGAATGCGTAATATTCGGGATGATTGTCACTCGCCAACGCCTTGTTGATATTCACTAAGGCACGCTTTAACGACACCGCAGGGTTACTTCCTTCGGCAATATCTGAAAATGCCATTTTAAAATAGGTATGCGCCAATTGCTGGTTGTTTTGTTTTCCACCGCCACAACTTGCAAGTATTACGCACCATATGAGCGGTTTTAAAAAATTCATACTCATACTCATACTCCTTTGGTATACTTTTTTTCGCTGTCAGACATAGAAATGTTATCTTACATTTCCACTTTTTTTCAATCATATGCGAGGGATACGCGGTGCATCTTATTTGGGATGAGTTTCTCAAAATTATCAAGGAGGAGGCTGGCAGCCAAATCGTTGAAACATGGTTTAAGGCAGTCTGCCTTGAATCGTGGGATGCCACCACGCACACAATCACCCTGCGTGTTCCTAATCAATTTGTGAGCAGTTGGATCCAAAACCATTACCTTGAACTCCTCAAGACGCATCTTGCACGCCTTCTTCATGCGCCCATTCTGAAGTTTAGCTTTGTATGCACAACGCCATCGCCAGCACCACGTACTCGTAGTATCATTCCCGCCTCGGTACTTTCTGACGCTGAATTTGTCGAACCCCAACCTTCACCTGCAGCCCAGCTTGTGCCCACTCATCGCGCCTATGTTACCCCCGTCGATAAAGGGCCCAAGGAGCGCCCCGGCGCTGTTCTGAATGCACATTATCGCTTTGATAATTTTATAGTCGGCCCCAGCAACTCGCTTGCTCATGCAGCCTCTCGTGCCATATGCACCAACCTCTCAAATGTTTATAACCCACTTTTTATTTATGGTGGAACAGGGTTGGGTAAGACGCATCTTCTGCACGCCATCGGCAACGAAGTCCGCGAACACGCCCCCAACAGTGTTGTTCGCTACGAAACGTCGGATAATTTTGTAAATGAGTTCATCAATTCAATACGGTTTGATCGCTCGCAGCACTTCAGAAACAAATATCAAAAAGTCGACGTCATTCTTTTTGATGATATTCAATTTCTTTCTAACAAAGAGCAGACGCAGGAAGTTTTTTTTCATATTTTTAACGTACTTTATGAGCAACAGAAACAAATTGTTCTTTCAAGCGATACGTTTCCCAAGGAAATTGCCGGGTTGCAGAGCAGGCTTAAGTCGCGCATGGAATGGGGTTTAGTTGCAGATATTCAAGTGCCAGATACCGAAACGAAAATGGCCATTTTAAAGAAAAAATCAGAGATTCATTCCATTGAACTCCCCGACGAGGTGGCAGAGTTTATTGCCGCGCGCGTTGTCTCAAATATTCGCGAGCTTGAGGGATCCCTTATCAGGGTCGGCGCGTTTGCGGCGCTCACGAATCAAAAAGTATCCATCGAAATGGCACGGCGCGTACTATTGACCTTGGGTGAGCCCAAAAGAGAAAGTATTTTACTTGATACCATCATCAAAATTGTTGCCAAGCATTTTGATGCCTCAATCAACGATCTCCGTTCAAAAAAGCGGCATCAGGACATTGCCAATGTTCGCCAAATAGCTTTTTATATGATGAAAAAGATGAGTAACTGTTCATTGCAGGCTATTGGCAGTTATATAGGTGGCCGAGACCATTCAACCGTTATTCATGCGGTTACTAAAGTTGAAAAAATGCTTGCGCAGGATCGCAATCTCTCCCAAAAAATTGGCATCATTGAGCAGGAAATTTTGACATCTTAGGGCAAAAACCTTAAACACTTTTGTGCCTCGACTTACACATGGTAGTATGAAGGCACGTAAAGGGAAAAACGGGATAGAGAAAAAGGGTCTCATAATGAAGCAAACACTTTTTAGGCAACTCGCCGTCACTCTCCTCACAGTTACCCACCTCCTCCACGCCAAAGGCACCAGCGAACTTGACTTCGACGTCGAAAATAAAACCGGCAAAGCAATCTTTGCCACCTGTTTTGCTTATGTGCACAAAGGCGATTTTCGTCACTGGCGCTGGGACAAATCTCCCGTCGTAGAAATACCCGATGACACAATAAAAAAAGTTGATGTTGATACCATCGGAGACACCCAAGATCGTGAAAGCACCTATGGTTATCTCGGCGTATTTAATGACAAAAAAACAGCTGATGAAGCAGTAATAGAGCTCACTGATGAGAGAAATCTACTTGATGTCGACCGTCTTATTGATCTCAAAGGGAAAAAAGTTACCGTCGAAGTCGAAAAATACGGACTTAAAGAATTTTTAGAGTATGACTTCACGGCACAAAAAGCTGCAGAACCAAAATCGACTGAATTGGACTTCATGGTTGAAAATAATACGGGCAAAACAATCATTGTATGCTGCTTTGTCTACGAAAAACGCGGTAAGGGCCGTTGGATCCCAGAACTTGATGACAAAGATGATGCCACCGTGTGGCGCTTTGACAAAACTCCTTTGATTACCCTCAAACCAGGGCAGAAAACGATGCTCGACGTTGACACCATAATTGCCGATCGCGACCGCAATTATGTACGCGGATACTTGGCCATTTTTGACGGGAATGAACGCAGCAAAGCCGAGCATTCCACTTACGAGCTCCTTGAATCAAGCCGCAAGCTCAATCTTGGATTGCTATCTACGGTTAAAAATAAAAAAATCATTGTTGGGATTGAAAAGTATGGTATCATGCCAAATTTCATTGATTATACGACAAAGCCAGTGAGCAAAATCGACTTTAAAAAAGTAAATCGTTAAAGATACATATGCACACCAAAGAAGTTTTTCACAAATCAGTTCTGGTCAACGAAGTGCTTCACTACCTTGCACCGCAACCCCACAAAACCTACCTCGATGCAACATTTGGTGGCGGCGGGCACACGCGCGCAATTCTTGATCACGAACCACAATGTTCGGTGATTGCGGTTGACTGGGACAAACACGCCATTGAACGCAACGCTCCGGCACTTAGAGATGCCTATGGCGAACGCTTCAGAACGATGTGGGGGAATTTTGCACACCTCTATAAATTACTTAAAAAAGAGGGCATATCGTCAGTTGATGGTATTTTGGCCGACTTTGGCACATCACAATTTCAAATTCATGAACGTGCTGGATTTTCATTCCAAACCGATTCGCCACTTGATATGCGCATGTCGCCATCACATTACCACACAACAGCCGCCGACATTTTGAATCAGTGCGATGAAAAAGCATTGGTTGAAATTCTACAAGAGTATGGCGAGGAACCAAAATCGCGTACCATCGCCCGTGCAATTATTGAAGCACGTAAACGCACACCGTTTGTTACCACGGGACATTTGGTGCGTGTTATTGAAGAAATATTTTCAGTACCAGCATATAAATCACACCACGGCATACATCCTGCAACGCGTACCTTTCAGGCGCTGCGCATCGCTGTTAATAGTGAGCTTGAGAATATTAAGATATTTTTACCTGCCGGCATTGGTTTTCTCAACCGTGGCGGACGCATGGTATGCATTAGTTTTCATTCACTTGAAGATCGAATTGTTAAAACTTTTTTTAAATCGCATCAAGATTCGTGCTCAATACTTACCACCAAACCAGTCATCGCAACACCTGAGGAAGTGGCAGCCAATGCATCATCCCGTTCAGCAAAGCTGCGCGCAGCTGAAAAAATATAATTTTATGCGCCTGCGCATGTAAATTTAAAAATATTGACAAAAAGAGACTGCATCTTTAGATTTAGACCGTCTTTGGCATGGTTTTCAAAGAGGTTTTATCGCTCGGAGTGCAGCATAAACGACGTGAGTCGCCGCTACCACGAAGCAAACCGGAGAGACACTTATGGAGATTACAGAAGTAAAGGTTTTCCCAGCAAACGAAGGACGCCTTAAAGGCTACGCCACTATGGTTTTCGACGGATGCTTCATTGTTCGTGATATGAAGATTATCAAAAGCGATAATGGCTACTTTGTTTCAATGCCATCTCGACGCAAGAAGGATGGGTCCTTTAAGGACATCGTCCATCCGCTTAACGCTGATATGCGGCTGAGCATTGAGAATCGCATTATTGAAGAATACAAAAAAACAGTCGGTGAAGAGTAATTCATCGTCTCCTATTGGGGCGTAGCCAAGTGGCAAGGCAGCGGATTTTGGTTCCGCCATTCGGAGGTTCGAATCCTCCCGCCCCAACCAATTTTTTTCTGAAAGACATTTGTGAATAACGATCATATACCTCAACAAGGATTTTCTCCGTCATTTTTTGAGGAGGCATTCTTTAAGGGGACAGAGACTTTTGTTCACCCCACCGCCACCGTCGGCCCCTTGGTCAAACTTGCCCCAGGCGTAAAAATAGGTCCGTTTTGTGTTGTTATTGGCAACACATCAATAGGGGCTAACACCCGCCTCCATGCCTATGTCTCAGTCGGTTTTCCTGGCCAGGTGTTGGGCCTTAAAGAAAGTCTTGGTTCAGTTGAAATCGGTGCTGATTGCGAACTCCGTGAATTTGTTACCATTCATGCACCACGCACCACTACCGGCACAACAAAAATTGGCAATCGCTGTTACTTAATGAACTTTGCTCACGCATCACACGATGTAGTACTCGAAGATAATGTCACGCTTATTAACAACGTGAGTTTGGGCGGACATGTGCATATTGAAAAAAATGCTATCGTCATGGCACATAGCGCCTCTCATCAATTTTGCCGCATTGGTATGTATTCTGGTCTTGCTCCCATGAGCGGCATTCGCCAAGATCTTCCACCATTTTGCCTTTTTAGTGGGCAACCAGCTCGTTTTTATGGACTGAATCTTATAGGATTACGTCGCGGTGGATTTTCACGCGAGAGTATCAACGCGCTTAAACATGTTACGAAACTTTTTTTTCAAGACAAAATGTCGCTTGAACACATTGAAGAATCTGCGCAGCAAGAGCCTATATGGGGAAGTGATACCAATGTTGCCATTTTCATATCGTTTATTAAAAACAGTCAACGTGGTGTCTCTCGCAAAATAGCTTGTAATACACAGGATGAAGAATCATGGTAAAACTTGGGGTTGTTGGTCTTGGTCACATGGGTGGTTATCACGCCTCTAATGCACGAGCATTACAACAGGCGCAACTCACGGCAGTTGCAGATCCAGTTGAAGCAAATTGGAACAAAATTCGTGGCGCTACGGTTATTACATCAAAAGATTTTCGCTCATGGCTGCCTGATGTTGATGGCGTTATTATTGCCGTTCCAACTGCTGCTCATTATGAGGTTGCAAAAGAGTGCCTTAAACAAGGCAAGCATGTCTTGCTTGAAAAACCACTCACCAATGATCTTGAACAAGCTGAAGAGTTGGTAGCGATAGCTCACCATCACGGCGTTGCACTACACGTTGGTCACGTTGAACGTTTTAATGGAGCTGTTCAGGAAGTAAAAAAAATCATTAATAAGCCAACACTTATTGAATGTCATCGCGTTGGACCATTCGCACCGCGCGTTCAAAAAGATAGCGTTGTGCTTGATCTCATGATTCATGACATAGATTTGGTTATTAATCTTGTTGGTGCACCGGTCAAAGATTTTTCAGCACACGGCACTAAAATACACAGCACATCGTGCGACGTTGCCACTGCCTGTATCACCTTTGAAAATGGAACGATTGCCGCAATTGTTTCGAGCCGGGCATCACAAATCAAAAAACGAACCATGGCTATTCATCAATTGGGTGAGTACATTCATCTTGATTTCACCACGCAGGATCTTACAATCCACCGACAAGCAACATCAAGTGTTCAAGTTGGTACTGATCAACTAAAGTATCGTCAGGAATCAACTATTGAGCGTGTTTTTGTCTACAAAGACAATCCACTCAAACTTGAAATTGAACATTTTGTTAATGCTATCACTACCGGTGATCGTCTCACCAATGCGGCACAAGACCTTGCCGCACTTAAATTAACTTTTGATATTGAACGTGCCCTCGGACTCAGATGATTGCGCTGATTGCCGGCACCGGCACGCTTCCACTAGAGGCATGTAAAAAGTTTTTGCACGACCATAAGGATTTTTTTGTTGTTGTTTTGTTTCCCGGAGATAACGCCGCTGCACTACGCGCATGCGTTGGTGATCGTGCCGAAATCATTGCGCAGGAATTTTATAAACCAAACGGCATCCTGGCACTGCTCGTCGAGCGTGCAACAACGCACGTTATGTTTATTGGCAAAGTCGACAAGCAACATCTGCTTAAACACCTCAAATTTGATATATTCGCGCTCAAATTACTTGGCTCACTCATTAATAAAAATGATACCAATATCATGGAAGCCATTGGTAACGAATTGGTAAAACGAGGCATGCACCTCATGCAACAGGACGTTGTACTCGGCGGGTTATTAGTACCGCCGGGGATACTTACCGGCACGCTTACCGATGAGCTCAAAAATGATATTCATGTTGGAATCGCTACGGCACAAAATCTTGCACGCGCACATATAGGACAAACTGTCGTCATGAAAAATGGCATGGTCTTGGCCGTCGAAGCAATTGAAGGCACCGATGCCTGCATTAAACGCGGCATCGAACTTGGTTCGGGCAATGTTGTTGTCTGCAAAACGGCACGTCACGATCAGAACCGAGGCTTTGATCTTCCTACGTTGGGTCCTGCGTCACTTGATGGTCTTCATCCGGAAGACGTAGCAGCGTTTGCCTGGCTCTCACCCACCACACTGATAGCTAACAAAAAAGATTTTATCGCGCGAGCTCAAGAGCTGGATATCACGCTGGTATCGGTTGATGCTGCTGACGTTGCTGCCGTAAGAGAGTAGTTGCCGCAACAGATTTAACAGACGCGTCGCGCTTGATAAATTCCGCAAGTAGCTTCTTGCATTTTTTAAAAGCGCTGCTGACGTTGGTTATATCAGCAACCGCAAACTGCGCTGTTTGCAACGCCTTTTGCGCTGTATCAACAGTAACGAGTGGCTTTCCATCATCCCCCGTAGCCTCAAGCATCACTTTAAGACACTTTGGATGTTCATTTTTGGCAGCAAGTTCAACAGGTGTAAAGCCTTTGACGTTTTTTCCATACAGAGAATTTGGATATTGGTTGCTATCGGGATAGGGATAAGGCTCATTAAGACATTTGCTAGCAAATGCTGCATCAAAATTATCTTTTGCCCACTTGATGTATGCATCAATATGGCTAGAGTTTCCGTTAAAAAAACCTGGTTCGCCTACTTCAAAAGCAAGCTGCGCACGAAGAAGCTTTTTTAGCACTTCGTCCAATTTTTCAAGTATTTGTGATGGATAATCATTATCCGGGACCTCTTGATACCTAATGTGCCTACCTTCGATTTCATATATTTTATGGAATACAAAAGACACGCCCTTAGACCAACGCAGTGGCGTTCTTGACGACAATAAAATACGCCAAATATCGTTGTTATTAGGAGCCGTAGGATCAGTAAGCGGCGGTCTACCTCCTGCTTCAAGCAATGCCTCCAAAACCATAAGAAATTCTTTAGAAACTATTGAAATAACAACCCCGTTCCTAAACGATTCTTTGTTGGTCCATGCTGAGAGGTGGTCAAAGTTCGATAGGCCTTCTTGATCATAAACTGGATAGGAAATGCCATAGCCAGGAATACAATAGAAGTCTGTATCAATAATGTTTGGATTAGCACCTTTTTTGAGGAGCTTTTCAACATTCTTAATCTTACTTTCCGAGTATTGAGAAAGATCGTATGGATTTGCTTTTTTATTGCTTTCAATAACAATTTTCAATTCTTTATTATAACGCTCAATCTCTTCTTTGGTTGGAGTTCTTGGCTGCACCGGCAGCTCGCTTCCTGCTGCTAATACAGGTGTTTGCGGAGCGACCACTCCTGGGTCAGCAACAGGAATGCTGGACGTAGCTTTGGTAGCAGATTGCAATGACTTAATTTTTTGTAAAAGGCTCTGGGCCTTTGTCTTTTTTTCGTCATAATTGGCAACAAATTTTTCTATCGGCCCCGGACCACTATCGGAAGTCATGCCATGCTTCTTGAACATGGCTCTCTCTTCGGATGTTACTTCAGGCGTGCGATAAGCCCTAAGTGCAGCCATCTCCGGAGACGTTCTGAATTTTTCATGATAATCTATCGCAGCGTCAAGTTCACGACAAGCCTGATCTAATTGCGCTTGTGATAATTCTTCTAAGTATGCAATGCTCCATTTAGATACAACATCGCTCACATTCTTGCCATACGTATTATCTTTGGTGTTTATCAGATTGATGTAGTTCAGAGCAGCATCAAGAGCTTCACCTGTTTTCCTCGAAAGAGATTTTTCTCCGAATACATTTGTTGGTTGGCCAACTAAAATGCAACTCATAACAGCAACGATAAGCAAGCGCAATTTCATTACAATTCTCCCTTTTTGGATAAAATATTTACGGTAATGAATTGATTTTAAACAAAGTTACGCCAGCAAATCAATATCTTCGCATAAGATATGTCGAACAGAAGTAAGGGTGGGGCTCGCTGAGACGAGCTAGGGTTATTAATTTCCATACAAGGCCTCAAGCTTTAAGCTCGCATGGATAAAAACAAATTTTTCTTAACTTGATAGAGGGCAGGGAGTCTCCCTGCCCAATTTAATCAACTACTCAGAAAAGTATTGAATCTACAAAGAATTAAGTAGGACTAAGTCCCCAATTGTCAAAATCAGGATAAGCTCCTTCTCTCTCCATAGGGACCGCCGGCGGCTTGAGGAAAAAAGGCCCCTTCCACCACATCGCAATATTTGCCGTCATTCCGCCGATAAATCCACCAAGAGCTTCACCAGTTTTAACAGGAAGATTGGTTGCGGCTTGCTCAGCAGCATCATTAATTAATTTTACAATGTCGACATAGTGGTCCTGCTTAGACTGCAGTTCGACAAAGCGGTCAAGAAACATCGCGGCTTGACCATGGGTAAAAACATTGGCCCGCATCACCAAATGCAACATTTCCTCAAAGAGGCAACGGTTGACCAGGTTCACATCCTTAATATTTTCGCGCTTGAGATGCCCAGAATTTATCAGGAACTCAATCACTGTCGCGCGTATCACATTTTCTGGACCCGGCATAAATAACATTGCTGCATATTCCTTATATTCATTGAACCTCTGCGCAATTGATCCCGATTGGGCATCATCGCGAGCGAACCATTTCAGATAGGCCCTAACCGCCATTTTTCCGCCAAAGGCTCCCAAGGTTTCAAGCATATAATGCATGAGCACGAACTCAATATAGAAGCCCATTTTATCGATTTTTTGATAATCAGGTTTGTCTTTCGACTTTGGCACCAACGGCATGCAACTCCACACCCATTTGCCAAATCTAACCGCATCAATCCACAAATAAAAGCTTGGGTAATAGCTGATCAAATCTCTTTCAGTAAAATTAACCACCCTCCCAACAGTTGGACGACATTTTTCGTGAAGCAGAATAAACGGCACCGCTATTCTGACGATAACGGGAAGCAATTCAGGTTTAACTAAACCGGCTGAATATTTCTCAAGCGTCGCCAGAAACGCCGGTGGTAAATGCTTATGCGCCGCATATTGACAATAGGAACCGAAGCTCTCATACGCACTGTGCGTAATAATCGACATAACAAGCTTTACACCCACATCGTGAGAAGGGTCAAAGTCTTTATCCCAATTGTTAATTTTATAATGGCCAAGAGCTAGGAGTAGGCGAATGATGGCCATTTTTGCTGGATGGAGTGGCTCGATAAACATCGTTGGTGATAGGAATGCATCCGTAGACTTGCCAGCTGCATCAAGTAGCAAATCCGCATGCCCCGGACCAGAAGACCCATGTCGGGCAGCAGCATCAGCCTTGTGCTGAAGCGTTGATCCCCCGATAACATATTGTTGCGCCTGTTCTCCGGTATTTTTTCCATAGTAATATGTTGTCGCTAACGCAAGCACCACCGTACGGATTGCCGCTTGAACACCAAAGGCCTTCCTTAAGTCAGATGCCTTCCCGAGCGTTCCACTCACCAACTGCACATTGGCAAGCGGCTCAACAACTTCGTACGCTCGTGACATAAGGCGCAAAAGCCATCCCACATCAAAGCTATATTTCGTAAGGCTCATAAAAGACGTAAGCGTCGATTCGTACTCCGCCAAATATTTGATCCAATACGTGAGTGCTTCAGCTTGCTGAGCATCCGCACCTACCGCCATAGCAACACGGGTGCGAATCACTATTTCAATCGTCTCCTTAAGGTGACCGCGCACACTATTGCATTGCTTATCAAGCAGACGAATGCACGTGGCACACAGCGACGATATATCTTTTTTTTCTGCATAAATAATAAGATCTCGAAAAACCTTTGTTTGCGTTGCAAGCGCAGAATGAGATGCTGCTCCCTGGGCATCATAAGCCTGCAGGATTATATCAAGCACTCCATGAAGTTTGGGAAGAATCTCTTTATCAAATTTTTTCTTCACGGGGGCAGATGTTCCACCCATCATACCGCCAAGAAGTTGGAATAAAGGATTTGCTTCAAACGTCGAAACGGGGATCATTTCCTCAGCAAAGGTACCGTCTTCAAGCGATGTATTGAATCTATCAAATAGCGTATTCAACTCTTTAAGAAGCAGTTCATGGTTGCTGCCAAGGCACTGTGTTACCAACGTTTGTACCGATTTAGCAAGCACGCCAAAACACCATTCAAGGCGCAACGATGCACTTAAGCCCTCAAATTCTTTGCACACGTCAGTCACACGTTGACGCACATCCTGCGGCAATGCAGCAGTCATTTGCTCGTGCTTTTCGGACAATGACTGTTCTTGTTTGAGGCGTGACAATATAAAACCAATATCCAACGCTCCCATGCCACCCTGAGCACCCGGAATACCGGCAAGAAGCGAGGCCAAAGAGCCATCACCCGCTGGTTCATTTTGCTCAACAGGTGCAGATGCAGCCACTGGCGCAGCACTATAAACCAAAGTATTTTGGACACCAAACAAAATCATTAGGCACAATGAGACTACGCCACCATGCGAAAGAAATTTCTCTCGGTTCACTCAACACCCCGTCGTTATATTTTAATTGACCCAAATCCCCAACAAAGAATTCCACAAAAAAGAATGCCTCAAGTATGGCAAGAAGATTTATCATGTCAACGCATAACAGCGCCACGCCGACGGATACAAGGAAAAATTTTATATTCGAAATAAATTGCTACTGCTCGGCACGCGCTCCGTTAACAATAAAGCCAACCATTGCCCAAAAGCACATGAGGGCAGTACCGCCATAACTTATAAACGGAAGGCCAAGCCCCTTGGTCGGCAGAAGCCCTGATGAAACCATAAGATTGATCACCGCCTGCAGCGAAATAAAAAGAACGTAGGCAAGCGCGGTAAAAAACGCGAACGAATTTTTTATATTGACGGCGATGCGGAGACCTAAAAAACAAAAAATAACATAAAGAACGAGCAAAAGCAGTGAACCAACAAAACCAACTTCCTCGGCAATGATAGGAAAAATAAAATCGGTATGTTGCATGGGCAGATAAAAAAACTTTTGCTTAGAATTTGAAAGCCCAACGCCCCACACATGTCCCGAACCGATGGCAATAAGTGATTGAATAATTTGAAAGCCACTACCTTGCGGATCTGCCCATGGATTTAAAAAGATCAGAATGCGCTTGAGGCGATATGACTTTGACATGATTAAATATATTACAAAAGGACATGCGGCAAGTGCCGTCACCACCAAATATATCATGCGGAATTCGGCAACAAAAAAAAGCATGAGGGCCGTCACCATAATAGTCATCACTGAGCCGAAATCGGGTTGTTTAAGAAGAATGGCAAATGCCGCACCAAAAATAACCAGCAGCGGGAGATAGGTATGAAGAAATGATTTTATTTTGTCGTGTTTCCGTTCAAGGAAAAACCCCATGTACATAAACAAAAAAAGTTTAAGAACTTCACTGGGTTGGAAGCTAAAACCAAAAACTGATAACCAACGGTTTGAACCATGAAACTTTACGCCCATCATGGGAAGCAACGTCAGCGCAGTCAGCGCTAACGAGCCAAGAAAAAGCCACGGCGCATTTTTCCGCCACCATGCCAAGGGCACAAGCGCAAAAATAAAAAACGCTCCAATACTTGGTATGAGATAAATTAACTGCTTTTTAAGAAAATAATGCGCTGAACCATATTTCTCGAGCGCGAAAATGGAACTTGAAGAGTAGATAAAAATGACGCCAACAATAGTAAGTGTGACAACAGTAGCAACAAAAAGACGTACATCGCTACGCAAACGATTGAGGGGTAAAGCCATGGGGAGTCCTTTCTTTTCTCATCGTCTTTACCACGAGATGGTACCCCATGACAACAGAGTCTTATTTAACTGCCTGATTGCCAAGCTTTGCAACAAGTTCTCTAAAAACCTGTCCACGATGTTCATAATTTTGGAAAAAATCAAAGCTTGTCCCGCTTGGCGAGAAAAGAACGATATCACCAGATGCCATAGAACCGGCAATATTGCGCATCGTGTCATCAAGATTTTCGCACACATCGCACGAACCAAACACCGCGCACTCTTTACCAAAACAGTACATGCGCTTCAGCTGCGGATGATCTTTGAGCGAAGTGGCCAATAGTGAGCGATCAACCCCTTTACCCAAACCGCCGACAATAAGAATGATGGGGCGCCCATTCTGGGCAAGCCGCTGAAATGCTGCAAGCGTTGATTGAACAACGGTAGATTTGGAATCATCGTAAAAGTCCACACCATTAATCGTAGAAAAATATTCAAGGCGGTGGTGAAGATCAGGAAGCAACGCATGCGGTTGCTCAGACACAAACTTTGCGCATGATGCCCAATCGGCACCCATACATGACATCACAGCAAGCGTTTGTACCCAATTTTGCAGAAAGGTCACCGGCGCAAGCTGATCGGTACGCATTAATTTTTGCGAGCTGGTAATTGTGCCATTGGTAATCGATGATTTCACCACGCAAGCATCGGTAACATGAACAACATCAAAATGCACGCGCTTAACAGCATTAAGAAGATCGGGCGTCAATGCCGCATCAGTGCATACACAGATATGCGACACAACCTCCGGCAATTGCTCATTAAGCCATGCTCCCGTTTGTCCGAAAAAAAGCGTATCTGAAAGAACTGCAACCTGATGTCCCTGCTGGAAACGCAGCAGGTTAAATTTTGCATCAAAATAGGCTTTTTCTGTGTGATGACGATCGAGGTGATTGGGGCACCAGTTGGTCCATACCGCCACATCTGGTGCAAATTTTTTACTCAACTCAAGTTGAAAGCTTGAAAGTTCTATAATCCCAAGATCACACACATCCTGTTGATTAACCAGATCGAGCATTCCTATGCCAACATTGCCGCCAATAATGGGCTGGGCAACCCGAGGCTCTGAATGCGTCACGGCAGAACACAGTGGAACAGCAGCAAAAAGAGAGCCTAGAAGTTTTACAATCGTTGTTTTACCCAAAGACCCGGTAACGGCAATAATCGGCTTGGTAAAAAATGCCGAAAAAAAATCGAGTTCGCACAGAAACTTATTATGTGCATTTTGATACGCACTCAAATCAATACCGGGGCTTGCAAGAATAAAATCACTTTGTTGAATAAAATCTCCCAGCGACTGCATCGAGGCATCAACAGCTGTTGCCTTATACATTTTAACAATTTCCTGTTCAGCAGGGCCAAGCGCGCGCGAATCCCATACCTGAACCTGAATCCGACCGACGTCAGAGGAATCATCATAAAGATCAAGCTCTGAAGAAGATGAGGTCGAGTAATCAATCTTTTGCCGATTGAGAAACGCTAAGACCGATTTGCCAACAATTCCAAAACCAACAATTCCAAGTTTGTACATAGAGGCTCCAGCATTGTCACTGGTTCAACATTTTGCATACCTACACAGCGCCTGTTTTCTGCTGCTCAATCTGCTTAATAAGAGACGTCGTAGAAAATCCTGATAGATAATCGACAATATGAACCTCACCTCCATATGAAGTCACAATATCGTACCCAGCAACGCGTTCTTTTTGATAATCCCCACCCTTAACCAACACATCTGGTTTTAGATACTCAATCAAAGATCGAGGCGTATCTTGCGCAAATGAAACAACAAAATCAACCATCCCAAGTGCCGATATAACCAATGCTCGGTGCGCCAAAGAATTAACCGGGCGCGAAGGTCCTTTGTACCTTTTGACCGATTCATCAGTATTAAGCGCAACGACTAAAATATCACCGCATTTTTTGGCTTCTTTGAGCGTATGAATGTGCCCGGAATGCAGAATATCAAAGCTGCCATTCGCAACCACAACTTTCTTTTTTTCGCTCCGCAACCAATCAAGCTCAATTTTAAGCTGCATCCAATCGGTATAAATTTTTTCAGTTGAATCGGTTGACCGGTCAACAAGCTCATCAAGGCTCACCGCATATGTTTTGAGGTGTGATACGGCAACCGCCGCTGCACGGTTGGCAACGAGAAGACACTCTTCCATCGAAAAGCCATGTGCTAACCCCAATGCTACGAAAGCAAATACCGTATCGCCAGCACCGGTCAAATCATAAACTTCACGCTGGCAAGCAGGAGAAAAGATCGTGCGATCACCCGATACATACGTAATGCCCCGCTCTCCTTCGGTAACAATAAGCCCCTTAAGTGCAAGGAGTCGGCAAATTTCTTTACCATTTTTTTCAAGTGATTGATCAGACGAAAGCCCAAAAAAATCAACCATTTGCCCAAATTCTTTAAGGTTAGGTTTAACGTAATCAACGCCACGGTATTTGGCGAAGTCAGGTCCTTTTGGATCAACCATGACCATGCAATTGCGCTCACGTGCACGAGTACACACATAGCCAATGAGCTCGGACGTCAAAACACCCTTGGCATAATCAGAAAGCAACACTATGGAAGACGGGACCATAAGCGTGTCAATGCGTTGCGTAATATCGCGGTATTCATCTCTGTTGAGGCACTGAGCCGTCTCAGTATCCATGCGCAACATCTGATGATTTTTCGCAAGAAATCTTTTTTTGCTCGTCGTCGGACGATGGGGCGTTTGAATAAGCCCTCGCGGAGAAATTTGAAAGTCTTGCACAAGCGAAAGAAGTCGCTGGCCTTCGCTGTCATGCATACCAATAAGACCAACCAAAGAAACGTCGCATCCAATGTGTCTACAATTTGCCGCCACATTTGCAGCACCGCCAAGGCACCATTCTTGCCGCTCTTCTTTAAGTACGGGGACGGGCGCTTCGGGTGAGATGCGATTAACTGAACCAAAAAAATATTCGTCTAACATGACATCGCCGATAACAAGCACAGGTTTTGCGCCGCCGGCACGTATTCGATTGACAAATTGCTTCATATTTTACCCAAACTATTGAGGCTCAATGCCGGATTAAGTATGGTCATCGAAGCCGCATCTTGCCTTTCAAAACGATCTCAAAGATACTGTTTTTTGTAGATTTAGCAAAGGAGAATAGAAATGAAAATGTACTTTAGCTACAACCTTCCTGACCTGTCTTTAGCGCTTGCTATTGCGGCACAAACAGCAGAGTTTTCTGACATACTTGGCGTTGGATCTTTACTACTTTTCTCTGATGGTATTCAAGCGGTCAAATCGTTTAAGGCACAGTTTCCTACTAAAGATATTTGTGTCGAAGCGCGTGTATCAGAAAAGGCACGCGAAGCAATAACTATGATGGCTCAGGCGGGAGCAACGTATGTATCGGTTCTGGCAGGAACATGGCCAGCAACAATAAAAAAAGCCACTGAAATTGCCCATGCCTATAACATAAAAATAGGACTCGATCTCATTGATGCGCCATCGGGAGGGCAAGCGGCGCTTGATGCAAAAGCACAAGGCGTAGACTTTTTGATTATGCATCGCCATAGCGAAATTACAGAAGACTCTGACTTTGAAACTGATTGGCATAATATACGCGACAATAGCGACATTCCCATTTTTGTAACCGGTTCTATTGACGCATCACATATGCAACAGATAATGGATCTCAAGCCACAAGGCATTATGATTGGATCGGCGATTACTAAATCCGAAAATCCGGCACATGTCGCACGCACGCTCCATGCGTTAATTTGATGAGCGAACGGCTCCTGCAGTGCTCGCCACAGGCCACCATTTTTTCTCGAGTTTTAATTTGGCAGCGACAAGTTTTTTTTGTGAAATTACAGCGTCATTGTGCAAAACCGACAATGCAGCAGAAAGTTCGCGAGAAATATCATTAAGTTCCTCTACCGTCTTGGACTTGGCTGCTTCGCTGCCCAAAAAGGTGGCCATCTGCCCTATTCTTAAGAGCAAATACGCAGCTTCGGCTTGACGTTGCTCGCATAAAACCTTCGTCTCAGCTATCAAAGCCATATTAGTTACGGCGAAGGCACTACAACCGATTCCCACACATACAATCGTTATAAGTATTAATTTTGATATTGTTTTCATGCGCTCACTCCCTACCACTACTCGTACGCCCAACATAATATTCATTCATCTCAATTTTACAGGCCTTAATATGCTATTTGCAATACTTTTAGTGTAATTTTTCAAAAAATCGCCCATTTCAAACACGCGAACCAAAGCTACATAAATATTGACTATTGTTAAATAAATGTAGCACACTAAAAGTAGCAAGCGGGCTCAGGGTGACCAGGTTGCAGTCTCCATGAAGCAGCAACTTGAAAGAAAAAGGGGAGTGCGATGAAAAATTTTTTTTATTATGGGTGCCTGACTATCGGCATAAGCCTGATAGCATCGCAGGCATTGCTTCCCACAAACGAGTCGATAGCAAAAAGCAACGTCGAGCAAAAGCTTAAAGATTTCCAGGCAGTTGCCACAGCAGCGACCGACCTCCTTGTTAGAGCCAGTAACGAGACAACGGCGCTCAAGGGAAAAAGAGCAACTCTCAAAAGCAAAATACAACAGACAAGCGCAAACTACGACACCATTGTGGCGGAGAAAGAAAGAAAGGTCCAAGGCTCCCGCACAGCACTCGCTTCTGCACTTGACCAGCTTTACAACACAGCAAAAACCGATGATGAACAGACAGCGGCAATAGCAGTGCGCAATGAAACGCTGGAAGCCGCTGATGTCGTGGTCAATTCTGCTTTTAATGAACTCAAAGCACTTAAGACCAAAGAGGCGATACCTCTTACCATCGCCGACTAGGAACGAAGGGACGAACAATGAAAACACTCATAAAGTTAATGTCTATGATCGCCATTATAACTCCCCTGTCGATGCAGACGCTCTCTGCAGGTAGCGCATCAACGCTCTCTGGCTACAGCGCTCTTGTCCAATACACGGCATTCGGCGAGGTCCAAACAAAGACGGCGTGGTACCAAGGGTTGAAAACTGAAATAGGACAACTTACAGCAAGGGAAGATGTGGAATTTGGAAGGCTTAGAAATCAACGCTCAGCGCTCAAGCAACAGATCGATCAGTTTAATGCTGATCATAAAAATAACATCCAGCGACTTAAAGCGATTGCGCAACAAAGAAAAGCTGATGCTGTTGCGGCACTCAATGTTCTTTATTCAATCAATTCAATCACCAAGGCGTCAAGGGACCAACAACTTGTACGTATCGATAAAGCGGTAAATGAGGCGCTTGCGAAGCTGGATGCTACAACGGGCGGGGATTTTTTGCCAAAACAAATTACTGATTAAAGTTGAAGAAAATTTAGAAATTTTAACGGAAGGAACATTACAATGTGGAGCACAAAAAAGATATTCAGCATACTTGGGCTCATCGCTGCTTGTTATGGCGCAAATGTGTACGGCGCCGTTGCAACACAGGCTGCTGCGCCAGGTGATATCTTGAAAAAAGCTCAGGCAAAGCTTCAGGAAATTACGGCGCTAAGAGCGACCGAAATACCAGTCTTAAAAAACATTTATGCCATCGAAAACGATGTTACAAAAAAAATTACTGAGCTCAATCGGCTCATAGGACAGTTGAAGACGGGAAGCACTGAAAGAAAGAATATTACAGAACTGGTATCCGCTGCGTTTAAGGATTACGAAGCGAAGCTTAAAGCACTTAAGGCTACGACCAAATAAGATCAAACACCACGTTCCCCTTGTTCCGAGTGCCGGGATCTTTTCTCGGCACTCTTTTTTTTGCAGAAATATGAACTTTGTGTTGCCTACAGGCCACAGTTACGTTATTATTTCATAATACACTGGTCGATTCACATAAATCGAAAATAGTATGGAATATTCGATACAATTCTACAAAACTTCAAACGGGAAGGTCCCCTTCAAACAATGGCTCAAGGACCTTGCCAATATGAAGGCTCGCGTAGCCATTGAGCTGCGTCTTGACCGCTTAGAAATGGGTAATTTCGGACAGATCCGGTCGCTTGGTGGCGGGTTGTATGAAATGAAAATTGACATCGGCCCAGGGTATAGAATCTATTTCAGTAAAATTGGCCAGCTTATTGTCCTGCTTTTGTGTGCAGGAGACAAACGATCTCAGCATAGGGACATTATTAAGGCACAAGAGTATCTCAAGGACTATAAACAATGGGAACAAAAAAATGACTAAAAAAGTGGCTTTAAAAAAAACACGTTGTATTGATTATCACGATGAATTAATCAAATCGCTTAAAGATCGCAAACATGCGGTCGCCTACCTCAATGCAGCGCTTGTGGAAAGTTTAAAGGGAGATGCTGAATCTCAAGCCCTTTTTCTCAAAGCGCTCAAAAATGTTGCCGAAGCACAAGGAAACATCAGCAAGCTTGCCCTGCGATCGCACTTAAGACGGGAGAGCATCTATCGTATGTTATCTGATGAAGGAAATCCTCACTTGCAATCTTTTACGGCACTTGTTCATGCAATGGGGTTTGGCATAAAGCTTTATTGTGGTACAGCCCACCGCAATAGACAATAGCCCTACAGAACACCAAGCCTCAATGACTTTCTGTTTTTTTCTATTTGGAATTAATAACCTACACCCTGCCACATATTACTATTGAGATTGGGGCCTTTGTGGTACAAACCGTTCCCCTTTATACTATGAAGAGATCGATTTTTGGGGGATAAACATAGTTCATACATTTGTTCTTCTGAGAAAATCTGCCGACAGAAAGATCTGGGGAGATTTGCCTGTTGGATTAACGATCAAAAAATATTTTTAGCACACACAAGAAATAATGGGGGGATCCATGTCACACGTGTGTTTATTCAGGCTTTTACTCATGTCGTGTTTGTTTGTTGGGTCTGTTACGTGGTTGCAGGCTGCTCAAGAGCAACCAGAGCCACAAGAATCGAATGCAACGTTCGCCATTACGGTTACGCAGATTGGAATGCCATCGTGGAAGACTTTTTACAAAATTCCCGTTGAAGTCGGCATTACCAACAACCAAGACTATGATATCAATCTTACAAGCCCTTACTTTAAAGATGTTTCACTCTGGGATTCCGAAAAAATTAGATGTTATGCAACACGTTTTTTGACGTTGGTGTGGGCATCATGCGTCGGCGTAACACTTCTATCGTTTCCTTGCGCAATGATACAAGACTTTATGGGAGAACCACGCTTCACGCTTCATTGGATGTTTCCTACGATAGCGCCACTCGCTTGGTTATTGAAAGGTTTTTTGGGCTCATGGTCCCATAAAAAATTTCTCAAGGCTCAAGAAACGATAACTATTACCTGCTACATGAGCACAGCTGACCTACAAAAAATATACGATGGAGCAACATCAGTCATCGCTCAAAAAGCTATGGACGCGCCAATAGGCTCAGTGTAGCTCGCTATAAAAAAACATATTTGAGGAGCTCGTTATTATGAAAAAACATGTAATACTTATGCTTTTATTTGCTGGCACCGCATTGTCATGCCAAACAACTTTTGGCATGAACGAACGCACCACCAACCAGCCAACGGCAATAACTCACGCGTCTGCAACGTTCCAAAAATCACCTTCTTTCATGGCTCGATTATTGGCCAAGACGAGCTGTATAAAAAACTGGGCTTTGACGCATAAAAAGCCACTGTTGATTGGTGCAGGAATGGTCATGACCATCGTAGCAGCTTACGTAGGCCACGAGTATTTCCTTCGGACGCCACAAGCCATTATTGACGGCGGAAAAGAAGTGATCGTTAACCCGGCAACAGAACTTCTTGTCAGTCACGCACAAGCTAGCCCGGAAATTGTTAGCGGTGCACATGCACTTCTCGCCGCGGCTGATGCATGCGCTTATCCTAAAGAATGCTTATCATACAATGGCGCAACCGTCCAAAGCTGCGCGTTCTATGCCAACATGCGCCAGAATAGCGCATTCCAGAAATGCTATGATAAGGTCATTGCTTATGCGCAGAAAAATGGGCTTCACGAATTTAACAAGCACATATCCGCTGCAATGGAGAAAGCCGGTCAGTACTGGAAGAGCTATTTTGAGCTCGCGTAACCATCAGCGCATTAATTCAACAAAAAATTCATGAACGTTGGTGCTTCGATTTCTTCTCGAACTGCAACTCAAACAATCTTTTGAGCTCATCAACCGTCGTTGCCGCAGTTGGTGATTTGTCGGGGCGATAGCCCATCAACCGTGGGAATCTCAACGCCATACCTGATTTGTGTTCAGTTGCGCCAGCACAGTGTAATGGCGATAGCGTAATTTCATCCGCACGAATCATGCACACTATTTCTGGCAAAACCCATACATCAGGCGTCAACTCCTTAACGCATTCAACATTGTGAGGTTTTTCTTTGACACTGATTTCATCACATGCTTTTTTCTGAGCACGCCATTCAACATCAGTAAGCCCGGTACCAATTTTGGCCACCGTCTGAAAACAATCTTTGCTCTTGTTGTATACACCAACAAGTAATGCGCCGATGCCAAAAGCTGCACGCTTACCGGTTCCATGGTAGTATCCGAGAATCACACAATCGATGGTATCTTCAAGCGATCCGCCTTCTTGGCGTTTGAGTTTAATCCAATTAAAATTTCGTTTCCCTGGCTGATACACTGCATCGGGCCGTTTTACAACAAGCCCTTCAAGTCCTTGCGCAACGTTCTGCTCGAAATAATCAGATAACTCTTCTGACGTAGCAACCTTGTGCTCGTCGATAACAAAAATGGTGTCATGTTTTTTTATCTCTTGAGCGCCACCTATCTCAAGTAATTTTTTGCGTCGTGTATGATGCGGCTCATCGAGCAATGAAACGCCATCAAGATATAAAACATCAAATAAAAATAACCGCAGCGGAAAGTCCTGCGCGAATTTATCAATTTCATGCTTGCGCTTGCGCTTCACCGTCTCTTGAAATGGCAAAAAGACGCCCGTCTGTGTATCAATACTAATCGCTTCGCCCTCAATAATTGCCGTTGTTACTTTAAAATCTTCCAGTGCTTTTACTAAATCTGGAAACATAGCTGACATGTCTAATAAATTGCGCGAAAAAAATCGTATCAATGGCTTTTTATGACGATTGTCGATATGGATCTGTAAACGAAAACCATCCAATTTTGGTTGCGCTACACATGCGCCAAGTTTTTTTATAATCGCAGCGGCATCGGGCATACGTTCTGCTGCGGCGGGACGAATAGGAATACCGGGGGTAATTTTCATCTTTTTGATTGCGGCAAGACCATCTTGCTTGAGCGTCTTGATAAGAAGACCAATGTCAGCTGAAGTGTTGTAGGCTTCCTCAAGATCAGAACGTATCGACTTATCACCCTTTTCCATCCATGAAAAGGCATCCAGCAAGGTCATGTCCGAAAAACCGAGCCGTAGATTGCCTTCAACAACACGAACAATATATTTTGCAGAAAGAGGATCGAGGGAACGTAAAATTTTAAACATTTTAGCTTCTTTGAGCTCTTGCGAACCGAATCCAGAAAGTTCTAAAAATTTTAATAAAACTTCTTCGACGTCATGCACGGTAACAATGTCCGAACTTCCCGCCCAACATCCCTCTGCTACCACCAAGCCAAGATCGCCAAGATGGTGCGCGCGTTTTTTGATTGTCGCTGGCGTCACATCAAAAAGTTTTGCAATCACTTTAAGCAAACTTTTTTCAGCAAAATTAAATTGAGTTCCGATGTAGGGAGGATTCAGACTTCCTAATGAAAGATACGCGATGATTGAAGCTTCATGTGGCGTTGCCTGCTTAAACAAATCGGCAAGAAGCTCGGTCATTTTGGTACGACTCGATTCCTTTTCAATAGCATCAAACATCTCTGCAACATGTTTAAATTTCATAAGCGCCCTTTTCCGTTTTTGTATTTTTTTTACGCCACTATCAGGCGCAATGTCAATCAAACGATGTCCAGAGTGTGCGGTACCACGTCCATAGATGGGACGAATGCCGCCAGCCAAGCCACAAAGAAATACCCACCAACAATGGAACATACGCAGTTTGCATAAGAACATGTATCACCATCACCCCAATAAATGCACTCATTGACGCCATAAACGGTTTTTTTGTAACTGCAAGCATCGCTATCCATATAACCATACAGCCAATTGTGCTCGTCCACGGTAAAAAAAATCCCACGATACCCATCGCCGTTGCCACACCACGCCCCCCTCGAAAACCAATAAAGAGAGAATATGCGTTGCCCACTAACAATGCCAATGCAACACCATACAGAGCACATGCATCACCATAACCACTCAGGTTCACGAGCCATAGGGTAGCGTACGCCTTCCCCGCATCGATGCAAAAAACAACCGGAAATAGTTTATTTCCCATAACGCGGGCAACATTACTTGCACCTATATTCCCCGAACCATGATCGGTGATATCTATGCCATAACACCATGAACACAGCAAATATCCCGTAGGAATCGCGCCAACCACATAAGCTATTGTTATCACGCCTAATATAAAAAGCATTATCACTTCCTTAGGGTTTGTGCTTTTTGACCTATATTTTATTGCACCTCTTTTGAGTTGCCAACCGAGAAGCTTTGTGGTACATTTTCGGTGTCTTTTTGCTATTTTTAGCTATATTTCTCTGAAATCATTGTGCCGAGGTGGCGAAATTGGTAGACGCACTGCTTTGAGGGGGCAGCGGGAGAAATCCCATAGGAGTTCGAGTCTCCTCCTCGGCACCACTTTTTTGAGGTAAAAGGAAGAGTCAGTTTTTAGCATTAGGGAGCATCTCATGCACGAATACTCGCGTTTTGCACGTGTCCTTGTTTCGCCGTTCATGGCGTGGATTGCCGTTTTAGTTATCGGCACCTATTTTATGTGTTCATTTGATAAAAAGGTACTCCAACAGCCGGCTCAACCAGGCGTGATGGGAACGGTAAAGCATTACTACGATGCATTCAAACTCTCATACCTCAAAAAGGGTATTGACCTTGAAGGCGGCACATACCTGATTTTGGGTGTTGACCTTGATAAAGCAGTCAGTAACCGCTTGGGCACAGAAGCCCGCAGCATCGAAGAGCTTGCTAAGAAGAAGGGCCTTAAGGTTCTGCCTCTTAAGAAAGAAGTTCGCGAGAACGTGCTTGAACTGACGTTCCCTGATGAAGTATCAGCCAAAGAAGGTTATCACTTTATCCAGGATTTGGGCACAGCGCTGCGTCTCAAAATCGATGAAACTATTGTACACCTATCACTTGCCCCAGAAACCGAACAAGCCATTCGCAGCGGGGCTGTTGAGCAAGCGGTCAAAGTTCTTACTAATCGTCTTGGCGGTTATGGCGTTGAAGGTATTGTGGTACAACAACATGGCGATCATCAAATCGTTGTACAGCTTCCTGGCCTTGGCGATTCAGAACGTGTTAAACAAGAAATTTTACGTACGGCTCATCTTGAATTCAAAATTGTTGAAAAAACTTCAGGCTCAAAAGAAGCTGTTCTTGATGAATTTGATGGCCAATTACCTTCTGACAAAATGATAATTCCTGGCAAAAGGATTGCTGAAAGTGCTGTGGACGAAGATGCTGGTCAGTGGTATCTGATCCCCGCATTTGCTGATCTTTCGGGTGACCGCATTAAAGATGCTAGCGCGCGATTTGACGAATATAACCGTCCGTATATCGCCTTAGAGTTTACGTCACAAGGAGCGCGTGAATTTGGTGAACTTACGAGTAATAACGTTGGTAGAAACATCGGCATTATTATCGATGATATCATGATTTCTGATCCCGTTATTCAAACTCCTATCACCGGAGGCAAGGGCTCAATTACCGGACGCTTCTCACTCACGGAAGCAAACGATCTTGCCATCTTGTTGAAATCTGGTTCACTTCAAGCACCACTCACCATTGAACACGAAAATCGTGTTGGCGCATCACTCGGTCAAGACTCGATTAACAAAGGCGTGATGTCATGCCTTATCGCGCTCTTGCTGTTGTTCTTCTTTAGCATTCTGTACTACAAGCTTCCAGGGTTCTTGGCAATTTTAACCCTGTTTTATAACGTATTTTTAACCTTGCTCTTCTTATCGTACTTCGGCGCAACACTCACACTCCCTGGCCTTGCAGGTATCGTGTTGACCATTGGTATGGCAATTGATATTTCAATTTTGGTGTACGAACGCGTCAAGGAAGAGCTTGCGGCGGGCACACCGTTACGCAAGTCGGTCGTTGACGGTTTTAATGGTACGCTTGCAGTTGTCTTGGATTCAAATATTTCAACATTCTTAACCGGCGTTATATTGTTCCAATTCGGTGGTCCTGCAATTAAGGGCTTCGCGGTAACATTGATGGCTGGTATCGTAGCAACCCTACTTTCCGGTATCTTCTTTCTCAAATCAATGTACAAATTTTTATTTGATCTGTTTGATATTAAACAAATGCGTTTTTAGTTCTTTGGCGGCGTAGCTCAGTTGGTTAGAGCGACGGAATCATAATCCGTAGGTCCTGAGTTCGAATCTCAGCGCCGCTACCAAAATGGCAAAAAAAGGGAGCAATTTAAAGCTCCTTTTTTTTATGCAATTTCGACAGACAAATAAGGGAGCAAAAATTGATTGATAACCTCAAGCGGGCAGATGCTCCATTCTTGTTGTACCGTCAACACCACTGTAAGTAATTGTTGTACAGCAATGTGATCATTTTTTTGAGCCCAATCAAACGCAGTCTGGCCCTTTTTGTCGTGCAGCATAATCACAGCACCAAACGAAAGCAGAACACTAACCACATCACCATGCCCTTTATATGCAGCCTGCATCAATGCTGTTTGACCGTCATTATCTTGCGCATTAACATCGGCACCAGCAGTGAGAAGTAATTCAACAGCTTCGCGTCTTCCTTCAACAGAAGCCATCATTAATGCTGTTCGTCCTTCATTATCTCGGGCATTAATAGTAGGATGCGCGCCAAGAAGAACCTGCAGGACCTTAGTATTCCCCCAAAACGATGCTTTTATCAACGCAGTCTTCCCTTCGTTATCTCGCGCATCAATATCGGCATGGGCATCAAGCAGCAACTGCACCACTTCATGCTTCCCCCAAAATGATGCTCCCATCAAAGCAGTCCCACCATTAGTATCTCGCGCATCAACCAAAGCATTGGCCTCAAGAAGCAGACGCGCTACATCTACATGCCCCCATCGAGAGGCAAGCATTAAAGCAGTTTGCCCTTTGCTATCATAAGCATTAACACCAGCATGCGCCGCAAGAAGCACGCGCACAACATCTGCGCACCCAGTATACGCAGCAAGCATCAAAGCAGTCCGTCTATTACAATGTACTGTAGCATCAGGTGAAGCATGCACTTCAAGAAGATTCCGCACTAAATTACAATCATCTTCGTTAACTGAAGCAAGCAAACGAATATTAAGTTTTTCATCAAACGCCGCATCACTCATGCCAATTGCCTGCCCGCTCAAAAGAACTAGATATGCAAACGCATATAGTAAATATCTCATCATGCTCCCTACGCTATCTGCAGTGTTGAAGATTTTTAAAAACGCCATCTGCTATTTTACAAAAAACATGACATAGTCACGAATAACTTCAAGCGGGCATACAGCCCATTCGTCAACTACAATATTTTCAATGTTATTCCTTACATCAACAAGCTTATTCAAGAAGCTTGCCGTATCAACTTGTTCTTTTTTGCTTGCAGAGATCCATAAAAGGGCAACATCAGCGACAGTATTTTCTTCATTATTTTTCAAAGCAACATCCGCACCAGCATCAAGAAGTATATGCACAATATCTAAAAAGCCTCGTCTTGAAGCAAACATCAACGCCGTCCACCCATCAATATTCTGCGCATCAACATTGGCGCCTTCATCAAGAAGAATTCGCACAACATCTATTTTTCCCCACGCAGCCGCAAACATCAACGCGGTCATCAGATGCTTACCACTCTGTGCATCAATAGATGCATGGGCCTTAAGAAGCTCTTGTACTACCGTCGTATGGCCACGTAACGAAGCACGCATCAGCGCTGTCTGCCATATACAGTTTCGGGCATTAGGATTTGCGTTGCGTACAAGCAACTCTTTGATTCGAGCACCATCTCCTTTTTCAACAGTTTCGATAAATTCTGCATTAAGCGTTTCGTCGAATATGTGCCCGCCATCTGCAGGCGCATCCATCCCACTGCTTTTGCCACCCAAGCAACACATAAACACAAGCGAACACAATAAGTAAGACACCCCAGTCTTCATAACAATCTCCACTTTACATTGTTAACCGTTTGTCACTACTGTAACAAGCGGCCCAGGGGTGCTTTCAATGAATCACAAATATATGCTGAAACTGTAAACACCGATTAATCTACAAACGGCATCACGTAGACACACAAAACATCAAAGGGACAATTTAGCCACTCTGCTGATGTAATTGTTGGAAGCGCATCTTTTGTTTCAAGAATGTTCTTGAACAATTGTGCGATTTCATCACATCCATATTGCTGTGCTAAATCAGCAGCGGTATTGCCATTGCTATCCTCCAACGTCATATCAGCACCAGCATCAATCAACATACGCACTACGTCAACTTGTCCAAAGCGAGAAGCTATCATCAATGCCGTCCATGCATTAGCATGGGTTCGTGCATTAACATCTGCACCAGCTTCCAAAAGTTTTCGAATTACCTCGGCGTACCCATGCCATGAAGCAAACATTAACGCCGTCCAGTCGTGCAAACGGCTTTTTGAATTTTGATCCGCCTTTTCTTCGAGAAGACCTTGCACTCCATCACCATCACCATCGCAAGATGCTACCAGCAAGCGGCTATTAAGACTCCTGCGCAACAAAGGAATAGCGTCTCCCCAACCATCAGACAACATTCCATTGCCGCATGTATCTACGCAACACATAATCATCGATACACAGAATACGTGTCTCATCAGCTTTTTCATGCGCCCCCCCCCAAAAAAAATAATTAATAAAAGAATGTGCGACTATGATCTTGACAGTAGCAAGAGTCCCATAATCCCCTCAAGCACGCGCGCAAGACCTCCTCCCATTTTTTTTGCTCTATCAAGTGCGGTCCTACCATAGCGATCGTGCATAGTAAGATCCGCCCCGGCCTTAAGAAGCATGCATGCGATAACACCTCCATTCCCGCTCATTGCCGCAGCACGCATCAAAGCGGTCATCCCTTGATAGTCCTGCGCATTAACATTAGCCCCCGCATCAATGAGTAGCCGTACCATTTCTACCTGCCTACTTCGCACAGCATACATCAGAGCCGTAATCCCATTGCGGTTTCTTGCATTAACATCAACCCCTGCGCCAATAAGTAATTGCACTATTTCTACTTGCCTACTTCGCACAGCATGCATCAACACTGTAATATTAGAAAAATCTCTCTCATCAATATCGGCAGAGCCAGCAAGAAGCTCTTTAACACGTGTAGCATCTCCACGCCGAACAAAAAATATTAAACTATCTATCGCATCAAACGATGCGCTAACAGTATCTGCTGATATCTGGTTATGTCGTCTTTTCTTAGATGGATTTATTTCATTGGTGTATACATTCATTCCGTTGCTGTGCTGGTACAGGCTGCAAAATATAAGCAAAAATAATACACGTTTCATCAAGATTCTCCCTAAAATAAAAAACCCTCTGCTTTTAGTGTAACAGAGAGCCCCGAGACCTCTCCAATAAATCACAAATACGTGCTCAAAGACCTGCGTTAAGCTTGGTTCACTTTTTTCACCACAGATAATCGGAAAGAACACAATGGGTTGACCATTCCATTGCTTTGCTCGATTACATTGCACAAGAATACAAGCACAAGCAACAAACATTTCATCATTTCTTTCATAAGAATCTCCCGAAATTAACAATCAAGAAATTTTAGGGCCAAGCCCCAAATTTCAAGAGCCGCTCGCAGTTATGCAAACGGCTCTTGAAATTTCTAACAGATATCGGTCTCGGCACCAGAATCGGGCACTCGTTTTCAGCAATATTCCGCAATCAGCTTGCGAGGACCTGGGGGACAGTTTTCCCATTCCTCCGCAATCTTAAACAAATGCACCACATCTTCATGTCCATTCCTTCGTGCATAAGCAATGGCTGTATTTTTGGCGGCACTTTCTAAAGCAGGGTTAGCACCGGCAGCAAGAAGCATATTTACCACATCCATATCCCCCTCACAAGAAGGGCATATCAAAGCGGTCCACCCATCCCTATCTTGCGCATTAACGTTGGCTCGAGCTTCAATAAGGGCTTGTACGCTGTCAATATGCCCTTTATAAGATGAACCGCATGCCCACACGAAAGCAGCTGCGATCAAAGCAGTTCTCTTACAACAATTTTGTAGGTTAACATCGGCACAAGCATCAATAAGCGCTTGTACCACATCAGCATGTCCATTTTGTGCTGCCATTATCAAAGCTGTCTCTCCGACATAATTTTGTGCGTTAACCTCGGCTCGCGCTTTTAGAAGCATTCTTACCACCTCTATACGCCCACTCCATGATGCATACATCAAAGCGGTCCACTTATTATGGCTTTGTGCATTAACGCCCGCACGTTGAGTCTCAAGCAGAAGTCCTACAACATCAACAAACCCTCGGCTTGAAGCTGCCATCAAAACAGTATGGCCTTGCTCGTCTTGTGTTTTTGGATTTGCACCTCTATCAATAAGATCACGCACTTGATCAACGTTCCCGTTCAAAACTGCATCGATCAAAGGTTGCTTAAGCGCCGTATTAAATGGTGATTCATCCTCATACGCACAATCAGAATTGCTGCATACGCCATCAGGCTTGAAATCAGGACAAGCCGCTTCGCTCTGCGTTATGCATCCGCCCAAAAGTACAAGTGAGCGTAATAAATGTTTCGTAATTTTCTTCATATGAATCTCCCAACTCAACAAAACAAACTGGTAACTACCATAGCGAACGTAACAGCTTAACAGCTTATCTTTTTTATAATCTTGATGCTAAGAATTTTTGATGCATGAAAAAAGCCGCTCGCGATTAGGCAAACGGCTCTTGAAAAGCATAACCCTGTGATACTCAATTTTGCTCGGGCTCCAAAAAGGGCATTATTCTATACGTGATAACTTCAAGAGGACAGGCTTCCCACTCATCAGCTACTATCTTTTTGATAGCCTCTATAAGCAGTTGCGCTACATCTTCATGTCCATTGTGTCGTGCATAATCAATGGCGGTATTTCCTGAGCGGTCCTCCAAAGTAGCATTGGCACCAGCAGCAAGAAGTATCTTTACCACGTCAACATATCCCTCACAAGAAGCAAGCATCAAAGCTGTCTGCCCATTATGACCTTGCGCATTAACTAACGCACCAGCCCTAATCAAAATTCTCACCACTTCAACACGACCAAGGGGCGAAGCGCACATCAAGGCTGTCCAGCCATCCCTATCTTGCGCATTAACATCGGCACGAGCTACCAGAAGGGCTTGCACCACCTCAAGAGCGCCATAACAGGAGGCTTGCATCAGGGCTGTATTACCTTTATCATTTCGTGCGTTAACATCAGCACCAGCATTTGCGTCAAGAAGCATCCGTACTATGTTAATATACCCCTCCCGTGAAGCATACATTAATGCCGTCATCCCGATTGGACCTTTTGCATTAACATTAGCTCGAGCATCAAGAAGCATTCTCACCACTTCCGGCTTTTCCACCGCTTCCCTATTACTTTTTTGCATTGCAAACATCAATACAGAACACTTCCCAGCATCTTGTGCGTTAACACAAGCCTTAGCATCAAGAAGCAGACGCACCACATCAGCATGCCCATGCCAGCAAGCAAACATCAATGCAGTCCTCCTATCCGTATCTGGTAAATCAACCATGGCACGTGCAGCAAGAAGCTCTTTGACCACCCCCGCATAACCATCCCTCGAAGCGAGGATTAGGGCTGTTCTTCTGAACCCTTCATCGCCTTTTGCGTCAGGAGAGACATCTTTTTCAAGAAGCTCATGAACACAAGCAACATTATTACGTAAAACAGCAGATATTAGATCATCCTCAAAAGAACTATGACAAAAACTTTCATCAAATAATGATGGCCTCATTCCATTGCCCTGTTCACCGAAACTGCACACAACTACAAATACCTGCAACAAGTATTTCATTATTTTTTTCATAAGAACCGTCCGATACAACATAACAAACTACTAATTACCACGGGACCTGATAGTTTATCTTTTTATAATCTTGAAGCAAGAACTTGGAGGCATGAAAAAAGCCGCCTGCGATTAAGCAAACGGCCCATAAAAACATTAATCAGAATTATCGAGGCTAACTTCTGCCGCAGCAATGCTTATATTTTTTGCCTGAGCCACAAGGGCATGAATCATTGCGACCGACTTTAGGCGAGACACGCCGCGTAGGCTTTGGCGCCTCAGCCGTCGTATCACCACTACCGCCAAGCTGTAATTCAGCCAACTCTTTTTCTTTTTCACGTTCAATTTGATTGATAGCGGCAGCAGAATATTCGTCAGTACGAATTTTAAAGATGCGCTGAACAATATCCCATTTGATCTGTTCCATCATCTTTTCAAATTCAGTAAACGATTCTTTTTTGTATTCGATAAGTGGATTTTTTTGTCCATAACCACGCAGGCCAATGCCTTCGCGCAGATGATCTATATTCTGCAAGTGCATGCGCCACGCAAGATCGATTGTCTCAAGCAAAATCCATTTTTCTGCTTGCGCCAGCAACTCTGCCGGAATTTGCGCACGATATTGTTCGTAGTGATACATTAAAAAATTACTCATGGACTCTTCGAGCTCGCCAACGCTCTGTTGCGCAGTCACGTTCTGTTCAAAAGCATCAGCCTTGATACCCGTCAACGTTTCAAGCGCATGCGTTATGTCGTGGAGCCCTTCAGCGGAGCAATGTTGACCCGCACAATGAACAACAAACAAATTGTGCAATACATCGGCAACCATATCGCGCAGGATGCCCAAAATTTGTTCAGAGCCTTCAAGTATGTCGCGGCGATAACGATAAATTACTAAGCGCTGCTGGTTAAGCACATCGTCATATTCAATAAGATGCTTACGAATATCGAAATTATGTTTTTCGACACGTTCCTGGGCGTTTTTAATACTGCGCGACACCATGCGGTGCTCAATGCTTTCACCCGCTTCCATGCCCAAACGTTCCATCGTTTTCTTGAGCCGCTCACCGCCAAAAATGCGCATCAAATCATCTTCAAGCGAAACATAAAATTTTGAAGATCCAGGATCACCTTGACGTCCTGATCGACCACGCAACTGGTTATCAATACGGCGACTTTCATGACGTTCCGTACCAACAATACGCAAGCCTCCACGTTCAACAACACCAGCCCCAAGTTTAATGTCGGTACCACGACCGGCCATGTTGGTTGCAATGGTTACCTTGCCCATTTCGCCAGCTTCTTTAACAATCTCGGCCTCGCGCTCATGCTGCTTGGCATTCAACACATTATGGGGAATACCTGATTGCAGCAGAAGATTACTTAAGTATTCGGACGTTTCAATCGAAATAGTACCAACGAGCACCGGCTGGCCTCGGGTGTAACACCCTTTAATGTCGGTAACAACAGCGTCATACTTGTCTTTCCGGGTAAGAAATACAGCATCGGCCTGATCTTCGCGGATCATTGGTTGATTTGTTGGCACAACAATAACGGCAAGTTTATAAATTTTCCAAAACTCTGCCGCCTCGGTTTCTGCCGTACCGGTCATACCAGCAAGTTTTTTATAAAGCCTGAAAAGATTTTGCAACGTGATCGACGCAAGCGTCTGATTTTCGCGCTCAACTTTAACGTGCTCTTTAGCTTCAAGAGCTTGATGGAGCCCATCGCTATAACGTCGGCCTGGCAAAATGCGGCCGGTAAACTCATCAACAATAAGCACTTCTTCTTCGACGACCACGTAGTCTACGTCTTTTTTGAACAACGTCTGCGCACGCAATGCCTGCGACACACTATGCACCGTCATTATATTTTCAGGAGCATACAGATTTTCGATTTTATAAAAATGTTCAATTTTATCATTACCCGATTCGGTCAAGTTAACCGTACGGGCCTTTTCATCAATTTCATAATCTTCTTTGTTGAGCGTCAAGACGGCACGATCAGCCAACTCATACAAATTACTTCCACGCTCGCCGGCGCCAGAGATGATTAATGGCGTACGTGCTTCATCGATCAAAATAGAGTCAACCTCATCGACAATGGCATAATTCAATTCGCGTTGAGCCAAATCAGTACTATCAAATTTCATGTTGTCGCGCAGATAATCAAAACCAAACTCATTGTTGGTTCCGTAGGTAATATCTGCCGCATACGCCTTCTTGCGCTCAGCATCATCCATACTATTTTGGATAAGGCCAACTTCAAGACCGAGAAACTTATAAACTTCTCCCATCCATTCTGAGTCACGTTTGGCGAGATAGTCATTAACGGTTACCAAGTGGGCACCCTTGCCGCTCAGTGCATTAAGATAAAGTGGCAACGTGGACGTTAACGTTTTACCTTCACCCGTTTTCATTTCAGTAATTTTACCCTGGTGCAAAACAATACCACCAAGGAGCTGCACATCAAAATGGCGCTGGTGCAGTCTTCTTACTGCAGCTTCACGTACTACCGCAAAAGCTTCGGGCAAAAGGCTATCAAGGCTCTCCCCTTGACTTATACGTTCCCTAAAAACATTGGTCTTTGCGGCAAGATGTTCATCAGAAAGGTCTTTTATCGCTGATTCTACGTCATTGATCTTATGAACGAGTGGATAAAGGCGTCGAAGTTCTCGTTCGTTTTGTGTACCAAAAACTTTTGCAAGTATATTCGCAATCATGGTTCATTCCTAAAGCCACACGGATTATCCCTGGAGGCAAAAAATCATTAATTTCATATGGGTAAGGGTACCACAAAGTGCACATTCTTTACAAAAAAAAACAATTGTCATAAGGTATTTCGTACGTATTATTGCTCTTTTCCATCATACGCCAGGGCGTTGAACCACAATACACAAGGCTAATCAATGCACACAAACATACATGCTCAAACCTATAATATCGGCAGAGTTTTACGTATTAGCGGAACCGTCGCAGACGTACAATTCGATGAAGTCGCAGTTCCCGAAATACAACACCGGCTCCTTATTTTACGTAACGAAAATCCAGACAATGCAGCATATGCCGCGGCGTTTGCTGCTTCGGCAGCCAGCCCGGATATTATTAACATTGAAGTTGCTCAGCATCTGGGCGATGGCGTTGTACGCTGCATTGCACTTGAGCCTCTTGATGGCATTCGTCGCGGGCTGTCCGTGATTGATACCGGTGGCCCGATATCTGTTCCTGTCGGCAAGGCTGTCCTTGGTCGCATATTTGACGCAATGGGCCGGCCAATTGATGGATCACCCATAACAACGGAAACAAAGTGGCCCATCTACCGCAGCGCCCCAAGCTTAATCGAGCAGAAAACAACCGACGAGCTCCTTGAAACCGGAATAAAGGTCATTGACTTGCTTACCCCTTACGTTAAGGGAAGCAAAATCGGACTTTTTGGTGGTGCCGGAGTGGGCAAAACCATCATTGTTCAAGAGCTTATTCGCAACATCGCCAAAGAGCACGGTGGTTACTCTGTTTTTGTCGGCATTGGTGAACGAACCCGAGAGGGAAATGAGCTCTGGCTTGAGATGAAAGCATCAGGAGTTCTTGAAAAAACAGCCCTTGTATTCGGCCAAATGGGAGAAATGCCCGGAGCCCGCCTTCGCGTTGGATTGACCGGTCTTACCATGGCAGAGTATTTCCGCGATGAAGAACACCGTGACACACTTCTATTTATCGATAATATTTTTAGATACGTTCAAGCAGGACTTGAAGTTTCGGCACTCCTCGGCCGCATGCCTTCTGCCGTTGGATATCAACCAACACTTGCCTCAGAGATGGGCATGCTCCAAGAACGCATCACCACCACGTACAACGGATCAATAACATCAATTCAAGCTGTTTATGTACCCGCTGACGATTACACTGATCCAGCACCAGCAACCACCTTCCAGCACCTTGATGCGAGCACGGTACTCTCACGTAAAATTGCGCAAGCTGGTCTTTTTCCTGCAGTCGACCCACTTGAGTCTGTATCCAAAGGACTTAAGCCAAGCATAGTCGGACAACGCCATTATGATGTCGCCCAAGCGGTCCAACAGATGTTGCAAAAATACCGCGAGCTTCAAGATATTATTGCTATTCTTGGCATGGATGAGCTTTCTGAGGCAGACAAAGTTATTGTTAATCGCGCACAAAAGACACAAAACTTTCTTACCCAACCAATGTTTGTGGCCGAACAATTTTCAGGACTTGCGGGCCGCTACGTAAAACGCGAGCAAACCGTTGTTGATTTTGAAGAAATCGTCTCCGGCGCCTGCGACACTATGCCCAACCAAGCTCTTTACATGGTAGGCACACTTGCTGAAGCAAAAGAAAAAATGAAACTTTCGGTATAGGCTATGACAACATCAGAATCCCCCTCGTTTACGTTTGAAGTTTTTGCATCAACGTTTTCAGAAATTCACACGGTTGAATGGATCGAAGTTGAAGGTCCTAATGGAAGCTTTTTGGTTGGCCCTGGCCACAGCCCATTAATATCCATTATTAAAAAAAGAAGCACCATTACCTATAAAAAAACCAATACCGAACAAAACACCATAGAAGCTTCGGGGGGGATTTTCAAAGTGGCCAACAATAAAGCGATTATCCTTCTGGATCAGTAAAAAAAAGCTCTATTCTTGACGGCGCAGGCGTTTTTGATAGAATAACTCTTTCACTCAAATTGTTACTGTTTTTTTGCACAACAAGCCCATTTTTCACTTTTTTGAGAAAAATGGGGTTTTTATTTTTTTAAGGAAGTAGGAAAGACCATGGTTCGTTCAATAATTCGTTTTTTGTGGGGCGATATCCGCCAAGAGGAATTAAAAAAATTCTTCCTCCTTGCCATTGGTTTTTTCTTTCTCATGGGCTCATGGTGGCCGCTCAAAACGCTCAAAGACAGTATTTTTATTAACATGGTTGGCCCTTTTCATCTGCCCATGGCTAAAATAGCGTCAGTCATACTTTTCTTTCCCTTGGTATTGCTGTACTCAAAACTTGTTGACCACTTTTCTAAAGAAAAACTTATTTACTTCTTCATTACCATCTACGGCATCGTTGGCTTGGTACTGGTATATTTCATTGCACACCCAACCATTGGTCTTGCCAATACCCAAACAGGATCCCATCGTATGTTGGGCTGGGTATTTTATTTATTCTGCGAAAGTTATATATCGCTCATGCTTTCGCTGTACTGGTCATTCATCAATGATATTACGACGCCAGAATCGGCAAAAAACGGTTATGGCCTCATTATTTTTGGCACACAACTCGGCGCTTTGATTTTTACTGTTTTGGGAAATTATCTTTCGTATGATGCTCAGCGTTACGCCGTCACCGCACCACGTATTGCACTGATTTCGATACTGCTGTTCTTTGTCTTTGGCGCAACAATTTTCGTGCTCAGTCGCACAGTAAAACATGAAACGCTCACCGGATATCAGGCTGAACCATTGCATACTAAAACAACTGCCGAACTTTCAGTAAGTTTTCTTGATGGCCTCAAAATGCTCCTCACCCACCCTTATGTGATGGGAATTTTTTCACTTATCTTTCTGCAGGAGTTTATTTCGACGGTCATGGGTTTTCAACTTTCATTACTCGCCAAAGCAACGTACCCGGATCCAGGACTCTTGAATAAATTTTTATTCGATTTTGCACTATGTGTTCAAATCATTGCCTGTCTTTTCGCATTCGTTGGAACTTCATTCTTTCATCGCAAGTTGGGCATTCGCACCTCGCTCATTGCGTATCCAGCATTGCTTGGTTTGTTTATTATTTCTTACCTCATCAACCCAACACTCCAAACTATTTTTTATGTCATGCTCATTGCCAAGGCATTAGGCTATGCACTCAATCAACCGGCAAAAGAGATGCTCTATATCCCAACTTCAAAAAGTATCAAATATAAATCTAAAGCATGGATCGATATGTTCGGAATGCGCCTTGCTAAAGCTTCGGGCTCAGGACTCAACCGTATTGTCGGCCCACTCGTTACGCTTACGGGAACGTGCGCGCTTGGATTGATTGCGGTATGGATTGCACTTGCCGGCGTTATCGGATCAGCTTTTAAAAAAGCAGTGACTGATAAACGGCTAATTGAATAGCTCAAACATATATCATCTGCCAACCGCAATAAGCTTATTTTTATACCCAATTTAGGTGACACTGAATCTCTTGAACTTTTTTGTGACGCCTATAAAATACGTAACCCATTCAACAACTATCACCACAATTTTTGAGGAACTCAGTTATGAAGACGCATACGTTATTTCTCTCGCGTGTAGTATGTGCCAGCATAGCATCATGCGCATGCAATCTTTTTTGCATGGAGATTGCACCTGAAAAAGCAAAAGACATTTATGAAAATAGTACTGATACGATACAAAGAGTGATTCAATTAGCACCTGAATGGTTGTGCGAGGCTGACCCTCGTACCGGCAAAACGCTACTCATGCTTGCTGTACAAGCAGAACATAGTGAATCAGTACAACTTCTTCTCACGGCGCCCAATGTCACCTCTTTGCTTCACGATAAGGATAAATTTGGAAATACTGCTTTAATGTATGCTACCGTCTGCGAACACAGCGCCATGCTACAACTCCTCATTGCCGCACACATCAAAAATAACATTGGCCTCAATGACCACGATCATGCAATGGGCTGGACCGCACTCATGCGCGCTGCTTTTTTTGGCAGAGCAGAATTCGTACAGCTTCTTCTTAATGCTCACGCCGATCCTTGCATGCGCACTAATCACGGGGACACGGCTCTGACATTAGCCGCGCAAAGACAATATCCAGACGTAGTCAATATACTTATTAACATGGCCCCAGAATCAGCAAAATGCAGCATTTGTTTTGAACATGGTGGAAACTTTAGACAGCTCCCTTGTGGCCATTATTTTCATTCAGCATGCATCAGAAAATGGTTCGAAAAAGCACCAACGTGTCCTCTGTGCCGCGAACAAGAAAAGGCAGACGAACCGCTTGCTTCCCGCCCTCTCTTTCGTTTGGGAAATGCAGATTGAACCGCATCTGGCTTTGTGCCGTTGAATCTATTAGCTTGATGCGACATCGACCTCGTAAAAGATGAATGCTTCAAAATTATCATTCTAAAAATGAGAATGCCGTTGGCACGGTTACAATAATTATTTTTTCGAATATTTTTGGAATGATTTCTGCCGCACAAAAGACGATTTGTCAATGATTGATATCACTCGCCTAGTCGCACTTCGCAGCGCCTAGGCAATATTTTCAAACATAAAAAGAGTTGCTGATAAAACGCCTAGAGCTCAATGTTTTTGTAAGTTTTTCTTTACAATCAGAAGCAGCTCTGTTAGGTTCCGCTGCAACAAAACACGCCCAATTTCAGTTACAGGATATATCGGCTTTAAAAGGTGAATTCCATTTTAAATGGGAGGATAGTATGAAGGATTCTTTTTGCTTTGCAACTTTTTGTTGTTCAAATACAAAGAACAAAGGAGAGTAGTATGTAAAAGCATATATTTTTCGCGCATTGAGATTGTTTTTAATATTTTCTGGAAAAAGGATTTGCTGTGTTATCAAAAAGGAACACTCTCACATTGTTAGTCGCTGGCTTATTTCTGCTCAACGCATTGAATGCCGCTGTTGAAATAGCCCCATCAAACTTGTTGATCCCAACGTCACTTAAGGGAACCCGCTTATTTCACGAAGATGGCAATTTTGTTATTATAAAAGATGGACAAGCTTTTCCAATCAGACCAGAGTACATGGATAAAGAGCTGCGAGGACGCTCTGTCGAAGAGCTCGATTTTGTGCTTGGTCTTAAGGCAAAAATTAGAATCAACAGCGAAGAAATTGTTTTAACTAGAATTGCTCCTGGCACCGCACAAGAAATTATTGCTGAAACTGGCTGCGATGAAGTGATTAAACTTAATGCCAAGGAAACAAAAACAATCATCTCTCAGCTTCCTGTAAGCAGCTATATCCAAGTTCTTCAATATGAGAATGGTGAGTTCTGCTTGCACTTAAGAGCAAGGCTGTCTGGCGGCGGGCCGCTCCTTGGCAACTTAGTTTACTGGGGAATAAAAGGTCTTGTTGGAGCTGTTATATTGGTAGGTGCTGGAGCTGTTGTTTTAGGTACTGGCGGATTAGCTGCACCAATGGTAGCAGGGGGGCTCTCAGGATTAGCAGCTGGATCAGCCGCCGCAGTTACCACGATGGCCGCCGCAGGCGCTGCTGGCGTGGGTGCCGGATCAGTCGCTACAATTGCCACAGGTGCTGTTTTGGGGTTTGCTGGAGCCGCTGGAGCTGCAACCATCACAACTGGAGCCGCTATAGCAACTATAGGAGCCGCTTCAACACTCGGAGTCGGCGGCTTGCTGGCTACAACTGAAGTGGTAGCGTCAGCGGCAGGTATTATTGCTGGCTGTCTGCCAACGCCTTAATTTTAAGAGAACTTATATATAATGCACATCAAAAATATTAAGTACTTAATCATTATTCTATTCGGAGCTTTTATCGGCTACTTGCCTCATTTTTCTAGTTCTGAAAAATTCTATTTTATAATGCTGTTCACAGTCGCAACAGAAATTATTTTCAAAACTATAGAATGGTTCTTTGAGCGTAAATAGAACTTCTCAGAATGATGATGCATCTATATAGGAGAAAATGGCCCTTAGTCTTTGCCGGCAGGTGGGATTAAGGGCCTACTAATTTTGTGCAGCTCTTATCCGGCCATAGACATTACTAACTAACGTCTCACGCGAACCGGATCCCCCAAATTGAGCACGCTGTTTGCATTGTCCACAAACTCATCCCAATTTCGAAATAAGTCGATCACGCATAGAAAGCGAAGAAATCAAGGCAGTTAAGAGCGGGCTTTGTAAAGAAGTTTCATCAAAGCCATTTGCACGCTGGCCAAGAGCTACCATGTTTTAAGAGAAATGGGACCATAGATTATCCATTTATGGTCCCATGCCGATCAAAAGACCCTTATCGCTTCTTACGCCGCAGTTTCTTAACAATAAACATGATAATTTCCCTGGCGAGCCAAAATGGAAGTATGAAAGCTATCATACTAGATCTCGCCCACTCACGTTCCCATTTTGACTCCGGGTGCCGGCGGGCATAGCAGATAAGAAGAGTGATGAATACGGTAGCTACTATTAACATTATCGCAGCCCCCTTTGGCGTCATATCACCTGCATCTGCAAAAAGCCACGCTATAAATTTGTGATCATACTTTGAAAATATTCCATCGGTCCAGCGCATGGAATATTCCAGAATCATATTCGCGGTCCGGCCATAAAACGATTCCATTCTTCATGTTCTACGTATATTAAGGTCTCTTATATTGTGGGGCACAAGTCGCCAATAAACCTTTACCAGCTATTGCATCGCTACCATATTTTGTTGGATACAGATCATTAAACAAAATGCAACATACAATGTTGAATTAATCTTCTTCACGTGCAATCTCTGTTTTACATGACTATATAAGCGCAGAGAAATTATAAGAATAATTTTGATAAAAATTTTTCAGCACCAAGAACTTGTGTGCCATTGTGTTCATATTCTTTGCGTAACAACTTAACCAGTTGCATCGCCTTGTAATTGTATTTTTCCGCGAAATGAAGAAGTGATCGACTGAGCATGTCATCAGAAAGTTTAACTTCTATGATAGTTTCAACATTATTTTTCTTAACAAGCGCAAAATCAACTTCAAGCCCATCTTTGGTTCGCAGATAGTGCAAGGCACATTCTTCGGCATGATAATCAATTTGTCCATAAACATGTTTTAATAAGCTTACGGCAACAAAATTTTCTAATTTAACTCCGTCATCGCCATCAACAAGGCCGGTGTCGAAAAAATAAATTTTTGGTTCTTTCAAGAGACTGCGTGCGATGTTTTTTGAATAAGGAGTAACTCTAAAAATAACATATAATGCTTCTAAAACCTGGATGTACCGTTTAATTGTTGTTGGTGAAACGGCAACATCTTCAGATAATGAAAGATATGAAATTGGTGTACCAACTCTGTTGCGCAAGAGATTAAAAACAAGTTGCATGGCTTTGATGTTCAAAATTTGATCGAGTTCAAAAACATCGGTGCTGAGCATGCTATTGATATATTGCAATCGCCATCTATTGGCTTCAACTAGATTTTCTGCAAGATATGGTTCTGGAAATCCACTGCGAATAATTAATTTTTCAATATCTAATGGCTCACCTGTTTGCTCAAGTTCGGCAAGCGACAACGGCAACAGGCGATGTCTGAAATATCTTCCTGCAAGAGAATCACCCAGTTGATCGTAGACATCAAGGCGTGCACTTCCTGTAACCAAAATACGCATACCATTTGGCTTGGTATCATAAACACCTTTAAGATAATTTTTCCAGCCCTCCATTTTGTGAAGTTCATCAAGAATAAGCAGATCGGTTGTTGGCAGCCATGATTGCTTTTCCATAATTTCGCGATCAAGAATTTGATCATAGTTGAGATAAACACTGTTGTTAAATTCTCGAGCTACATCTTTGGCAAGCCACGTTTTACCCGTTTGTCGTGGCCCCACAAGAAGAACAATCTTTTTTTCTAGATCGTTTAAAATTCTTTGTTTTTGTATCCTTTTCATATTGACTAATTTACAGCAGAATGGAAGAAAGTCAAGACTAATTGCCATTCCAGTGCAAATTAGTCGGAATGTTTGCTATTTTTTCCATAAAAACTCGGTTTTCCAAGAATTTATACGTGCAGGTTGCTTTGCATCCGCTGAGCAAATGCCGCCTGTTTGATTTTGTTTTGTTTTGCAACTTCAGTCCAAATCTCTTTCACCACATCAGGGTAATCAACCATGATGGCATCGGCACCAAGATTATAGAGCGTTGCTATTGTTTCGGGACTTTCGCTTGGAGACCAAACCCAAAGTTGTAATCCTCGTGCCTTGATATCCTTGGCAAGCGATTCAGAAAAACAGTTTTCAATATTTATCAGGCAGACGCCATAAGCTTTCATCTCCTGCGCAAACGCCGCCTTCTTGTAGGGGGTACAGATAACAGATGGGATCAACTTAACAAAGGGCACCAGGTCCCCTAACTTTTTCAATTCTTCGTGTTGAAATCCGGTGGCATAAAATTGATCAGGCGTCCAACCTTTATTGTGCACATAGGTAGTAATTATTTCCGCCAGATTGTTGGCAACACCTTCCTCCTTGATATCAATAACAATTGTGGTCTTGGCGTCAAGAACATCTAAGACCTCAGAAAACGTTGGAATCGTACCGCCACCTTTAACATGTAACGCCTTTAATTCTTCGAGTGTTTTATTTTTTATCAACCCTTTGCCATCAGTAGTTCGATCAACCGAGGCATCATGCATAACAATTAAATCGCTAGACTTACATTTATAGACATCAAACTCTACAGCGTCTACTTTGAGATCTATAGCTTTTTTAAAAGCATCTGCGGTGTTCTCGGGAACATAACCAGAGGCACCCCGATGAGCAATAATCATAACATTCTCCTTGCATAGTACGGATGTAGTCAAACATACCACATTTCACCTAAGCGGGTTTTGCAGGTTACAGGGGGTTCTTTTAAGAAAAAAAATGGCCCCCAAGATTCTGAATTGCCCGCAAACTCATGCCAAACTCAATTTTGTGATTCCCGAATGTGTCATCAAAGGGGGAGTTTCTCTTTGAAAAAATATTCTTACGATTTCTTGAACCCATTCATTGCTTCACCTACACTATCGACTACATCTACTCAGCAACAGTAATTTTTCTCTATCACAAGGATTTAGATATGAAGCAATTTATGCAATCACTACTTCTATCGCTTACATTGTATGGCATGTTCATAGTTGGTACTGATTCACTTCGTGCTATGCAAGGATCTGACGATAGGGAACTCGCTGAGCTAAAAAAGGATCGATGCAATGCGGGTATGGATGAATGGTGGGAAACTACAGAAGCAACCTGGTGGGATGCTGTCAAAAACAATAGATTGGACATCATAGAAGAATTTCTTTGTAGCGGCTTTGATCCTGATACCAAAATAGCCAGTCCCTTCCACTACAATAATGTTAAGTTTCCTTTTATTGGTCTTACTCCTCCTCTTGTGATATGGACCGATGAAAGTGAAACATCCTTAATGATTGCTGCAAGAGAAGGCTACACAAACATGGTGAAGCTTCTTCTTAAATATCAGGCTCATCCTGACATTCAAAATAAACACGGAGACACAGCTTTAATGATTGCAACATACCGTCGACAGCCAGAGATCGTAAGACTTCTTATTCAAGCTAACGCACGTATTGACATTAAAAATCAAGGCCTCGATTCCCCTTGGCTATACATTATGAAGAGAGACGACGTATATATGGCGGCACACTTTTTTACCCAGGAAAATACTCCTGATTGCATTTTGGAACTCGCCTTAACGAAAGCCGTTCGAATGAATAATATTTACATGACTCAAATTATTCTAAGCGCGATGTATGATCGAAAAATGAATTCACTATATGAGTCCTGGGCACCGGCCCCACCGAAAATCTGTTCTCTTGTTGGTGAATATAATAATCCAAAGACTTACACCTACAATGATGATGAAAGGACTACACTTATAGATGCCATTCATCAGAGAAACATAGTGGAGTTCGCAGTTCTTTTAAAAATTGGCATTGATCCCAAAATTGCCGATAAAAATGGACACAATGCATATTGGCATGCAGACCATTGCTGTGATCCAAACTACAAGGACATATTTCATGCGCTGCTTTATCCCCAAGAAGCCAAAGCGTGCTCTATTTGCCATGGAACAGGTCACCAAGGTACGTACACATTCCTTGAGCCATGTGGCCATTATTTTCACAAGCCATGCATTGATAAAGAATTCGAAGCTCATCCAAATATTTGTCCTCTATGCACAAAAAATATATGTCCTTATCGTGGGGTACAATTTGAGTTTTCTGATGCAGAACTCATAGGCAATGGTCATGTACTTAAAGAAGTAAAACATTTTAATCATGCAAAAACAGGAGGTGACGATTCTTCTTCTGATGACGGTGATGATTATTACTGCAGGGAAGGGCTCTCAGAAGATGACATGGATGATGACGATAGAGCAAGTCTTATCGAACAACTTATGGAAGCTAACGCCCCAAAAGACTAAATATCTGATAAGAGAAAGGATCATATGAAAGCATTTAGAGCGGTTTTATTATTGGCAATAACAGGCTGTTTTTTTGCTCCAACTATCTCATCTGCAATGAATCAGCCCGAAACACCAAAAACTATTCTCATCACCATTTACGGAGGTCCTAAAGGCTTTGAATTCGAGCAAGCCCTTAAACCAAAAGAACGTGCCGTTTCTAACGGATCGTTCTTAGGAATTAAAGATCTCATTGAGAAATATGGAACAGCAAATATTGAAATACGAGAGGGGCTCCCCACCCAATCGGATATAGCAACATACGCTAAGCGCATTCATATACAGCCCGGCGGCAATATGTATAGGCAGTATGAAAACGACATCGAGAAGCTGCATGCGATGCGCAAATTATTTTACGATTTTGTTGAAAGTGGCGGCTATTATGTTGGCGTTTGCGCTGGTGCACTTTTGGTAGCGCCTCGCCTAACGTACTTCTCTCACAAAAAGCGGGAATACGTGTCATTCAATTATGATTGGGATCAATATTCTTTGTATCCCTACGAAATGAAGATTCCAGAATGGCCGGGCAAAGATTGGACAACAGACCAAATTTCATTGAAAACAGCAAACGGATTACTTACCAAATATTTTTCTAGTCCTGTATTTGGTGGTCCCGATATAAACACGCGTTGTGAAGAACTAGATTCAGCATCTTTCAAATCATGGGAAGAGTTATCCGCAGCACCTTTTAGCGCTGTAGAGAACTGGGAAGAATTAGACTGGGCATATTTTGAGTCCACACGGCAAAAAGAACCAATTGTCATCCGCAATAGCGATAAACATGTAACGCTTATATCAACTCACTATGAATTTCGCGAGCGAGACGAAACGCTCGCTGCTCTCCGTAACGCAAGTTGCCGCTGGCTCTATGCGGTAATTATGGGAGAGGTCTAGATATAAAAAAGAGCACTTTTCAACGATTTTAAAATACGCAGAAAACCGACTATTTTATTACAAAAACAAGTTTTTAAGCCTATTTTTTGCACGCAACGTGGAAAGAAGTTGGTTTATCTACTGTTTTTGCTATAATAAACAAGCTTTCGATCGCGAGTTTTCAGCGTATTAATAAACATTTCTAGGAGGATTTTATGCTAGGTAATTTAGCCCGCGCGTTGTGGGGAAACTTGACTAAGGAAGAGGTCAAGAAATTCGGTATGCTCTCGTTAACATTCTTCTTTGCCATCGGAACATATTGGTTGATGCGTCCACTCAAAGATGCACTTTTCCTGAAAATCGTTGGCAAACTTTATATTCCCTATGCAAAAATGGCATCAGTGCTCTTCATTATTCCGTTGATTTTGGTCTACTCCAAACTCGTCGACATGGTGGCCAAGCACAAGCTGTTTTATGTTATTTGTTCTTTCTATTCAGTATTTTTTCTTGTGCTTTCGTACTTCCTTGCACATCCAACCATTGGTCTTGCCAACACCGTACCAAGCAAATCACGCTTACTCGGCTGGGTTATTTACCTTGGCATTGAAAGCTTTGGTTCCCTGGTTCCTGCACTGTTTTGGTCCTTTGTTGCCAGCACCACTGATACCGCATCAGCCAAACGCGGCTACGGCTTGATTATTGCCGGCGCACAATTTGGTTCGATCCTCGGCCCAACAATTGCAACCTATGCTGAATACATCGGCATGACCATGTTGGCAAAAGTTGTTGCTGTCGGTATCTTCATGGTTCCTGTTCTTATTTATTTCTTCGTCAAAGCACACCCAGCAGCCGCTGTTGAGCATCGCGAAGATAAAAAAGCAACTGGTCCTATCGAAGGTCTCCGCCTCTTGCTCAGCCAACCATATCTTCTGGGCATCTTGGGCGTTGCAACCTTGTACGAAGTCATTGGTACCGTTCTTGACTACCAAATGAAATTCATCGCCGATGAAACGTATCAATCAGTAGAAAAAGTTACCCAATTCCTCGGAACGTTTGGACAAAGCGCCAACCTTCTTTCCTTGGTTTTCGCCTTGGTAGGAACAAGCTTTTTCATCCGTCGTTTTGGTTTGACCTTCTGCATGGTAGCCTTCCCTATAACTATCGGCGCTGCTGTTTGCTACGTTTTCTTTAACCCATCACTCTGGACATTGTTTGGTGCCATGGTTGCCATTAAAGGTTTAAGCTATGCATTAAACAACCCTTGCAAAGAAATCATGTACATTCCAACCAGCAAAGACGTTAAGTTTAAAGCCAAAGGCTGGATTGACGTGTTTGGTGGCCGTTCTTCCAAGGCTGCAGGTTCAGGCATCAACGCAATTTTTACCAATATGGCTGACCTTATGTTCTATGGTTCAATCATTTCACTTGGTATTGTTGGTGTATGGATTGTCATCGCCATGTATGTCGGTCGTAAGAATGAAAAGTTGATTCAAGACGGATCAATTATTCAATAAATTCGACATTAAATACGCTGTATAAAGGGTTGGCTTTTTACGGCCAACCCTTTTTTATTTCGAGAGGCTAACGTGCTCAAAAAATTGTGGTCGGTATTGTGGGGACATATTAAACGCGAAGAGATTAAAACCTTCACCCTCCTCACGCTTATATTGTTGTGTATTACCAGTGCCTATTCACTATTGCATCCTCTCAAGGAAGCAATTTTTATTCACACCGTAGGCAAGCTTTATCTGCCACAAGCTAAAATTGTATCGTTTCTTGTTTTTATCCCCATTTTGCTTGGCTACAATAAACTCATCGACTTATTCCCTAAGCATCAACTATTTTACGCGCTGAGCATAGGATACGCACTCTCGTTCATTGCCATTGCATATACGCTCTCACTTCCGGCCATTGGGCTTTCAAATACCAGCCTTGATAAAACGCGTCTTATCGGTTGGATTCTCTACATCACTGTCGAAAGTTTTAACGCTCTTTTCTTCACGCTCTTTTGGTCATTTGTTGTCAGCATTACCAACGTAACATCAGCAGAACGCGGGTATCCTCTCATCGTTGCCGGATCGCAGCTTGGCTCAATTGCAGGACCAGAGCTTGTCAAACGCGCAACAACGCTAGGTATTCCTTTTCTTTTTGTTATCGCCATTCTCGCCATTCTTGCCATTGCGGTACTCGTACGTATTTTCACCGCAGTCACCACACCACCAACAGCACGTCTTACCGAAAAAAAGGTCACGGGTGTCTTTGAAGGGCCCAAACTTCTTCTCACGCGGCCTTATCTCATGGGAATTATGGCAGTTGCAACACTCGGAGAAGTTGTAGGAAGTATTATTGAATACAATCTGATCTTAGGCGCTGATGAAGTGTACCATTCAACTGAAAACGTTATTGAGTTTCTCGGTGTATATCTTCAAAGTGTTAATGTTTTATCATTGTTTATTTCACTTATCGGCACGAGCGTCATTATCCGATCGCTCGGTATCAAAGCAAGTCTCTTGTTGTATCCACTCATCACCGCAGCCGTCATTATCACCGTCTGCATCAAACCATCATTGTGGGTTATGTTTGGATCAATTGTCATCATGAAAGGCGTAAGTTACGCGTTCAATTCGCCGATTAAAGAAATTTTGTATATTCCCACAAGTACCGATGTTCGCTTTAAAACAAAAAGCTGGATCGATGGCTTTGGAAGGCGTCTCACCAAAGTTGTTGGATCTGGAGCCAATGCGCTTTTTGCGCCAACCACACATGCCATTTTGTATAGTTCAATTTTCTCACTTGGTGTTGTCGGTTGCTGGATCTTTATTGCACTGTTCGTCGGCGTGGCCAACCAACGACTTCTTGATTCCAAAACAATTGTCGAATAGACGCTGGTTTTTTCTTCGGAATTTGTTTTACTTAGAGCCTCACATTTTTTAGGCTCTAATTTTGGAACAATGTATGGCCACAGCAACAAAAAAATTTTCATATACCACCACGGCATCACTCTACAATTTTTCTGATCTCTTGCCACAAGAACAGGAACTTATACATGCCGCCATCAACGTGCGCCGTAATGCTCAAGCACCGTATTCGCATTATCTTGTCGGTGCCGCCTTGCGATGCAGTAAAGGCACGCTGCATACCGGCTGTAATGTTGAACGCTGCAGCTATTCGCAGACAACACACGCTGAACAAAATGCTATTGATACCATGGTTGCTCACTGGGGTCCCACTAAAATTGACATCATTGCAATAGCGGGTGGCCCGGAATCTCATACCCCAACGCCACGCCTTCACGCACCAACAACATCCCTCGCTCACCCTGAGCAAGCAACACTCCCATGCGGCCACTGTCGTCAAATTATATGGGAAAATTGCTTTGGTGATGGTAACGTTAAAATTCTTTCACTTACACCGCATGGTGATGTGCTTGTTGCCACCATACGCGACTTTCTTCCGATGTGTTTTGGACCTGAACAATTGGGCATAGAATATGGACGCGCAGCTACGACAAACATTTAATAATTTTCTTTCCACCGAACTTAATGAAACCCAACGTGCTGCCGTTGAACAGAACACGGGGGCGCTGCTTGTTATTGCAGGAGCAGGATCGGGTAAAACACGCGTCATCACCTCGCGCATTGCGCACCTAGTACTTAACCATAATGTTCCCGCAACCTCGATTGTTGCATTGACGTTTACCAACAAAGCAGCTGGTGAAATGCGCGAACGCCTCGTTAAAACATTTCAGTCACACTACCAGACACCTTTTATCGGCACGTTCCATTCGTACTGCTTACTTCTTCTGCGCGCCAATCCGCACCTGTTACCCTTCCCACGGTTTTCAATTCTTGATGCCGATGATCAAGTTGATCTGCTTAAAAAGATTTGCAAAAAGTATGCCCTCAATAAATACATGACACCCAACCACTTGGCACATTTTATATCAAACTATAAAAATGGCCTTGCCCAGCACACAAGCGTCAGCGAACCGTGGCCATCATCAATCGTACGTGATGTTTACTTTGAATATGAAAACGAGAAGAACCAATCACACTGCTTAGATTTTGACGATTTGATTGTCTGGATACTCAAGTCGCTGCAAACAAACGCGGCATTTAGAGAACAGATGCAAAAAAACGTACGGCACATTTTGGTTGATGAATACCAAGACACTAGCCACGTTCAACATCACCTTCTTCTCAATCTGGCACGTGATGCTGCAAAAAAATTTACGCTTGATTCTATGTGCGCCGTCGGCGACGAAGATCAATCAATTTATTCATGGCGTGGGGCAACCGTTGCCAACATGCTCACCTTTACCAACGATTTTGCACCAGTAACGATGGTGCGCATTGAGCAAAATTACCGCTCGGTACAACCAATTTTAAAAGCTGCTAATAACGTCATTGAACACAACAAGTTGCGCAACCCCAAAGCGTTGTGGTCAACACGCGAGGCCAAGCATCGTATCCTTCACGTTGCCTGCCAAACAGGTGATCAAGAAGCTACTATTATTGCCGCGCTCATTACCCAGCAACGTGCAAAACGCACACATGGTTCGTTGGCGGTTCTGTATCGCACCCACTTTCAATCACGCACAATTGAAGAAGCGCTCATTCACCGCGCCATTCCGTATCGCATTATTGGGGGCATTCGGTTTTACGAACGCAAAGAAATTAAAGATCTTCTTGCCTACCTCCGCCTTGTGGCAAATCCCTATGACAAGATAAGTTTTATGCGCGTTATTAATACACCGGCACGCGGCTTGGGTGAAAAGACTGAAGATCTGCTGCTCCAAACATGGGCAAACAATCCCTTCTGCGATATTACGCAAATGATCACGAGCATCTGCGCCGATCAGTCATCAGCCATTCCCGCAGCAAAACGTACAACGCTTACCGATTTTCTAAAAATTTTTGAGGGCCTTGATGCCGGCTCATCACCACGCGCCGCACTCGATCTTATCTTAGAACGCACTGATTACATCAGTTATCTTGCCACAGCATATGAGCCCCAAGAATCACAGGCAAAAATTGAAAACGTACAGGAATTGGCACAGGCTATTGTGGTGAGTGAACAAAAAGGCCAAAGTGTTGAAACCTTTCTCCATGAAGTTTCACTCTTACAGGAAAAAGTCGACGCCGATAACGCCGATGACTTTGTTCCCCTCATGACGCTGCATGCCGCCAAGGGCCTGGAATTTAATACCGTCATTATGGCCGGTCTTGAAGAAGGTCTTTTGCCAAGTAATCGATCACTTAACTCGAATGAAAGTCTTGAAGAAGAACGCCGCCTCATGTACGTCGGCATGACGCGCTCACAAGAGTATTTAGTACTCACGAGTGCGCTATCACGCTTTACCTTTGGGCACATTGTTGATCAGGCATCATCACGCTTTCTTGATGAAATCCCCAAAGAGTTGCTCCAAACAATTACTATTGATAACCACACCCTTTCTTCGGCAGATGCCGCAATCGAACAATGGTGCTCACGCGGAGTTACGACACCGCTTCAGCCACGCTTCACGCCGCCGCCACGAATGGAGCTCCCACGCCCAGGGCCAGCAGTGACTCAACCATCATCACACGCCACGCCTCGCGGCGCATGGACCAAAAATCAGACCGTCTTTCATGCCAAATTTGGCGTTGGTATTATTACCGATGTTGAAAAGGCACCCGAGGACGATGTCTACATCACCGCACTCTTTAAAGGCGGCAAGAAAAAGATTCTTTCCAGCTTTTTGACAAAGCATTGACGCGCCTACCCCAATCTTGAAATCCTAACAGCGATTTAGTTACAAAAGATTTCAAGAAATTTATGCGGGGAGTATCAATGTTTCAATGTTTTTACCCCGCTCGTCCTGAGTGTTTTGGCGAGCTTGCGAGACAAAATGTATCGAAGGATGAACTCAAAACTTCTTATGGTGTTCATGGTTCGATACATCCTCCTACGCAGAGCTTCGGAGGATACTCACCACGAGCGGATTTTCGAATTCCGCGCAACCCTTTGTTGCATATCATATTGTTTGCCTCCTGTGCCATCGTAGCGGACGCGCACGCCCAGTACCCCCTCATCCCCATCCAACACGAGCGCCACAAAATAATCGTGCCCCTCTGCACCTCATTCCCTCTCATAGGTGACCAAAGCGTTATCGGGCGACAACTACTGTCAGGCGTCGAAAATTATCTTAAAGAGTTTAAGCACTTTACGACCGAGGCGGACACCGGTGAACGCCATCTTATCATTCGGCACATCAAAAATAATAAAGACACCGACGATGCCGGACTTGAAGCCATCAATGATATGCTTACCCTATCGCCACTCGTCCTTGGCCTTTTGGGCCCTGATACATTTTTCTCCCTTGTGCCTGCACTTAAAAAAAAGCAATTATGCCTACTGTTTCCCATCGAAGGCAACCAGGAGCTGCGTGATATAAAGCTTGCAAACGTTATTTACTTCCGACCATCGTATGAAAAAGAGCTTGCAGCGCTCACTCACTACGCCCTCACCATCAAGCACAAAACATCAATCGCCATTCTTTACGAATCAAGCGTGTGGGGAAAAAGTTTACTCGCATCATTGGAAAAAATACTTGCCCGCTCTGCCATCAAACCGGTCATCACCGCGCCGTACGCCCAGGGCACGGTAGAAATTGAACAAGCACTCACAACCATTGCGCATGCCGAACCGAACGCAGTTATCTTTCTCGCCCAACCACGCCCGGCATACAATTTCATCAGCAATGCGCTTAATACCAACTTAAATGGTTGCCTCTTTTTAGGACTCTCGCACCTCGGCGTCATTCAAAATCTGCTCAAAACATCTCGCGGCCTTGATATCGCCGTCACGTCAGTGGTCCCTCAAGCGTCAAGCAGTACGCTTCCGATTGCAGAGGAATATCGACGCGCCATGCGGAGCTTTTTAACGTCACATGACGATTCGCCGTTCTACTTTGAGTCCTTCATTGCCATGGCGATATTGGATAAGTGTCTTGGCACCCTCGGGAACACCATAACCATTCCAGCACTTATTACATCGCTGGAATCTTTGCATAATGAAAATTTTAAAGGATTGCGCCTGAACTTTGATGCCACCGATCGCTCATTGTCATCAGCTGTGTGGATCAATCCAGGGCTGCATCATGAATGGATAACGTATTCTCATTAACCCATATAAAAAGAAGAGTGCTCATATGCAAGCACGTTATGTAAGACCACTTTACGCACTTCTTGAAGTCAAAGTTAAATTTCTTGTTTTTGTGTTGCTCTTTTTTTACGTCATCGGACTGTTCGTCGTCGCACTGAGCACGTTCCGGAGCGACGACCCTATTCCTGATGTAAAAATGATTAGCTTTGAAATGCGTAAGCAGTTCAGAGATCTTGCAAGCCGCGTTAAAGTTGGCCTTTACGTCAGAAATTTTTCAACCTTCAACTTCATTACCAATAGCTTTGTCGTCAATGCCATGATCTGGTTCGAGTTCAATCAGAACGAGATCATGCTCAACACCATCAACCAATTTTCATTTGAGAATAGTAAAATTCTGCACAAATCAGACCCCTACGTAACACTCAACAACGGCAAAATGCTTGTTCAATACGATGTTATGTTTGAAACAAAAACTGACATTAATTTTTATCGGTTCCCGCTTGAAGACCACCGACTCTCCATCGTGCTCACCAACAACTTTATATCACCCAATGAAATGTACTTTGATGACAGTTTTGGAGCGCTTTCGTTTATCGTCTCCGACCGACTCTTTACCTCCGACTGGGATGTTCATGCACTTCGCAGCGTCTCAGGCTACACAGCGCTCTCGTTTGATAAGTATGCGCCACAACGCGAAATGCTCAGCCCTAAAGCGGTATTCACCATCGATTTTCAAAAAGCAGGTGTCAACAAAATTTTACTCATCTTCGTTCCCCTCTTCGCCGCCATCTTGCTCGCGCTCTTCAGTTTTCTCATGAGTTTTAATAACCATAATGGCAAGGCAACCGTAGGGTTAACGGCAATCACGGCGCTTCTGGGCTATCGCTTCGTCATTCAACAGATGAGCCCACCGGTGGGATACTTTACCCTCACCGATAAGATTTTTACGTTCTTTTTACTCTTCGCGTTCTTGATCTACATTTTTCACGTACTCCTCTCACGCCATTACTTTTTTTTGGAAGAGCATGAAAAAATTAAGCGTTCAGATCAACCCGAAACGGACCTCGATTATCTACCACCACGCATTACCGAGCGCATCAACGCCGCCGCATACTATGTATTTGTCAGTGTTTTTGTTTTTGTCGTAACGTACATCATCATGGTGTAAGGAGTTTGTCATGAAAAAAGCTTCAATACATAATCAAACACTCAGCGAACTCCTTCAATGGCTTAAAGCTCTTGGCATCGCCACGCTTGTCGCCGCCTGCATTTTTCTCATCATCTGGCTCATCCCCAGCCCCTACCACACCAGAGGGTTTGCCACCATTACGGATCTGCAGAAGTACGGCAGCACCATTGATGAATTCATCGAGATGGACAACAACAATTTTCTCTATCCCTCTTATGAATCGTATTATCAAGAGCACTTTGGACCCAGCATTACACGAACCCTCGGTGACAAATTAAATTGGCCACTCTACACCCTTCATCTCAGAAGACCACCATTTTTCTCAGCAAGCTTTTTTAAAACGCTGCTCGAAGACGTCACTAACTATCGTAAAATTAAGGGTTGGCAGGGAGACTTTATTCAGAAGCTTGAAGTAAAAGAATCATCAAAGCTGGTAGTATTTGGTCCGGTGCAGGGAGCATATCACGGACTCGTCCGTTACTTTGAAAAGCTTAAAGAGCTTGGCATCATTGATGAAAATCTTGTCGTCCAACGGCCAGACTACTATCTGATATTTCTCGGCAACGTCGTCAACCGCTCTCCTTATACACTCGAAATTTTTTCAATCTTATTGGAGCTGCTCAAAAAAAATCCTGAAAATGTTGTCTACTTAAAAGGCACTAACGAATATGCAGACTACTGGAAGCAACACACCCTCCATCGCGAACTTGAACTTCGCTGCGCTCATTTGTCATCATCACAAGTACCGCTCGAACATGAAGTCGACGAATTTTTCAATACGCTCCCTATCACGCTCTATTGCACGATCCCCTTCGTCGATGACAAAAAATTAAATTACTTCAAGTGCGCCGCATTTATCGAAGACGACCGCTTACTTTCGCTCATTGATGCGCCACGCTACGCAACATTTCTTAAACAAAAATCCAATGAACGGTTGCCAGCATTTAATCTTGAAAATGGATCAGACAATGATCCTGAAGCCGGCAATGTAATTTCTCGCGCTATCGTTCGCGATATAAGAAAAAGAGATAGTTATGAAGATATGGATGGGTTGCGTCTATTGCCGCCAACAAAAGGCGTTCCAACATGGAGTGTCTTATCGTCAACGTCAGAAACATACCGTGGAGCGCTAAAATTTTATTACGATGCTTTTGTTATCATTACCGCTGCAAAAGAGTTAAGCAATTGGAAAATTACGCTTTACAACAAAAATATTCGCGACAAAGAAAACAGAGAATTTAAAAGCAAATCAAGAATATTCTTCGAAGACACAAGCTCCCGGGAATAACTTCTGCTATTTTGAAAAAATCAAAAGTTTTCTGGTATCAGGATGTGACCCAACAATCTTTACCGAACTAAAATGCTTTTCACCTAAGGCAAGAAAGTTGTCCAGGGTGTAGTTTCCTTTGCCATAATCTTCAAACATAGTGATGACTCTCTCATGCAATGCTAGATCATTCAATACGGATGGGTCAGTCAATAACGCTACGATCCTGTCATCGTCAATATCGACATACTCAAGAACCAAAATGTTACCTGTAACAGCTGATAAAACTTCGAAAACTTGATCAAGTTTGAACCCCGCAATAAATACGAGGTGATGAACAACGGCAAGACTAAGTACCATATCCGTCACAAAACGAACGTCATTGGTTGTATCATTTTGGGTTACAAGGCCATCAAAGGGGAGAACTAGTGGGAGTATGTTTAAATCATCTTCTTTCACACATTCATAGAGAGTTGATATGGACGCTTCATCCATATCAGTAGCAATAACTTCTGCACCAAGATGTTCTGCCAACATTGAAAACCATCCAGTATTTGCACCAATGTCGAGCACCGTTTGCGGCCTATACTCTTGAAGAATTTTAAAAACATTTTTTTGCTTATCAAGCCATTCAGACTGATGCTTTATCGTGAAATCCTCTCTCTTGCTTTTGTAATACGAGGTATACCCGCCCTTCTTATAGCACTGTTCTGACAATGGTGTTACATCAAGAGCTGCAATGAAACTCGCCAGTCTACCCCCAAACAAAGTCTCTGCATCAATGTTTTCCATCCCATCAAAAAATTCCATAAGCTGCAATTCTTGTTGATGATGCAAAAAATTATGAATGCACGAATACCAATGGGAACAACAACACTTTTTGGCCAAAAACTTGCGCGCTAGGGAATGCTTGCCTTTGGACATCAAAATCAATGCTGCAAAGACATGAAGAAGAACGTTGGCCATATGTTCATCAGCTTTGAAAAAATCTATGTCATCAAAGCCAACTAATTTATGACGCTCACCAGGCTTATTCGCACAGCACAGGCACAACAAATCCTTGAGCATGCCAGATGGCCAATGATGCAAAAACGAAAGCTTAAATCTTGAATCTCTCATGAAAGCCCCCAACCAAAAAAAATCTTTTAAACTACGCTATTAATCTTAATATTTTTATTTTCAGCCAGCAACTATTTGCCAATTTGAACCTAAAAACCAGCATTTACGCAACGCGCTGTAATTGAACACTAGAAAACGACAAATCAAAATCGCGTAACACATCGGTGTTTCTTATCATATTTCAGACAGCAATTACGTCTTAATTGCTGGGCAGGAAAATGGGGTTCATTATAGTTATTGCGGAGTCCAAACTTTTCGGCTGCCTGAACGGTGCGGCGTATGTTGCAGGAGGTGCAGCGGTAACAAAAAGAAAAATGGCGCTGGCCTGTAACAAAAACTATCTTTTCACAATTTTCCTACACTTCAACAGACGATCTCAAGCTCAAACGGTATCGTAACTGTATCCTCCGCATACACCTTATTAGGCCCTGCTATTGGATTGCTTGCTTGTGGTGCTAATAGCCTTGCCGTAACAGACTCTGTATTTACAGATACAGTATCAGTGCCATAGGTAGTGGGATGATCCTCTTGTTGCTGCCCTGACGAGCTTCCTCCCGCGAGTATTGCGATTATTCCGCCACCAATTGCCCCTATAACTGAATGCACAATTAATACTGGACCTAGTGATACTTGATGTCCAGATGCTTCTAACATCTCTGCACCACCTGCCGCGGCTGAAGCGCATCCTATCGCTCCAATGCCAGCCCATGTTAGTATTTTCCAAAAACCGCCGCCGAGAAGTCTGTGCTCAATTCGAAGGATATATTCTCCATCGTCTGTCTGATTAACTGAAATGTAGCCTCGATGGGATAACTGGCGTAGAAGCCGCTCTCGTTCCATGACCGTTATTTCGACCATATCACCCGGATTGAGTTGGCTAAATTTTTCAGGAGACAGAATAATAATTTGTGGCTTATCACGTCCCAAAAACTTCAGTAATTGTTCATCTGAGACTTTGCGCAGCATTCGATCGCAAAAGCAACTTTGAACATCGTAAATCATACCGTCTTTAATAACATAAAACCCCTCACCGTCTTTATAAAGGCGAAGATTGCCAAGTTTCGCGGGAACAAATACTTCGCTCTCGGTAAATTCAATAATTTCGTTGGGCCCATAACATGCATTTAATGAGTGGAAAAAAAGCATGCCTGCAAATAGCATCGTTTGTAAAATGTATCTCATTAGAGTTCTTCTCTTCATTGTTATGGTTTTAAAAAATTTGATATAGCCACCTCTAAACACTGATAGTTCAACCAAGACTTACTCTAATAATTGATGTAATCGTAAGTTGCTCTAAAATGTTCCTGATATTTCTTGAAAATATTAAGGAGCCCATCGTGCTGATTCATCTGGTACAAGCCTTGCCGTAACTGATTCTGCATTTACAGATACAGTATCAGTGCCATAGGTAGTGGAATGATCCTCTTGTTGCTGCCCTGACGAATTGCTTCCCGCGAGTATTGCGATTATTCCGCCACCAATTGCCCCTATAACTGAATGCACAATTAATACTGGACCTAGTGATACTTGATGTCCAGATGCTTCTAACATCTCTGCACCACCTGCCGCGGCCGAAGCGCATCCTATCGCTCCAATGCCAGCCCATGTTAGTATTTTCCAAAAACCGCCGCCGAGAAGTCTGTGCTCAATTCGAAGGATATATTCTCCATCGTCTGTCTGATTAACTGAAATGTAGCCTCGGCTAAATAATTGGTTGAGAATTTGTTCTTTCTCAGCACCTGTTACTTCAATCATGTTATCAATGTTGATATGAGCACATTCATCTGGGGACAACGTAAGCATCTTAGGTTTATCACGGCACAAAAATTTCTTTAACTGTTCAAAAGACATTTTGCGTAGGAGTGGGTCGCAAAAACAGTTTTGAACGTCACAGATTTTATTGTTGTTAATAACATGAAACCCATTAACATCTTTATACAGTTTAATGGCACCTAGTCTTGCCGGTATGAAGACTTCATTTTGGGTAAACTCAATAATCTCGTTTGGCGAGTAGCATGCAAAGCACATATTAAAAAAGAGCACTCCGACAAACAAAGGTATGCGTAAAGTATATTTCATAAAAATTATGTCCTCATTATTTTGCAAACCGTTTTTTAAAATTAACGGCACATTATAGAATAAAAGGCGTTCAAAATGAATACGTTTTTTACTTTAGAGCCTATTCAATAAGCTTAATCTCATGAAAATATAAAAAACTATTTCGAAACGCATATAAACAGAATGCGCTACAAAATCATAAATATACGCGCAGGCTGCGCCCTAAGCAAAGAGCTCGAGATCATCCAATGCTTCGTTAACAGAAAATGTAGGTACTGGCGCCGTGCCGGCTGCTGGATTATCCGCTTGTGGTCTTGCTGCTGAACTTGTTCCTGTTAATGCCGCCGTAGCCACACCCCCAGCCGCCCCAACTATAGCTACCGTTGGTATTCCTACTGATGCCGAATATCCTAATACCGATGCACCTATTAGGGTATTTGTCCCAGCCACTCCGGCAGCAGACAAAAGAGTCGACGTCGACAAGAGGGCAGAGTGTAACAAAGAAACTGGACCTACTATCGCCAAACCTCCTGCCAATCCAGCTACCGCGGCCCCTGCTCCAACCACTGCCACACATCCCACAGCACCATACAATCCCCACTTTGCTATCTTTCCGAACCAGCCACCGCCCGCAAGGCCAGTTTCAGCATGGAGCGTATATTCGCCGTCACTCATCTGATTGATCGAAATATATCCACGATGGAATAATTGATTGAGAAGTTTTTCTTGTTCAGCGTTAGTTAATTCGACGGTATCATGCAAGCTGAGTTGGCTGAATTCTTCAGGAGACAGCAGGATAAGTTGTGGTTTATTACGGCCCAAAAAGTTCACGAGTTGTTCATTCGATATTGTACGCAAGGTTCGGTCGCAAAAACAACTTTGCACATCATATATCGTGCTGCCGTTAATAACATGAAAGCCATCACCATCTTTATACAGGCTCAGGGGGCCGAGCCGTGCCGGAACAAACAGTTCGTTCTCGGCAAATTCAATAACCGTGTTGGGGCCATAGCATGCTTGTAATGGATACACAAGCACCAATAAGCCAATCGACAGCGATCGCATAATATATTTCATCAGTATGCCCCTTTCCCTAAAGCCGGTATAACAATTAATAGAATGCTTAACCCCCGTTCGTACTGAGTGCGCCGTCTTGCGGCGTGTATCGAAGTATGAACTCCTCCAAAGCATGTAAAGAATAATTTTTTATGGTGTTCATGGTTCGATACATTTTGCTCGTACTTTGTACTCGCAAAACACTCACCACGAGCGGGTTTTGATCTTTTTAATGAATATTCGTACATACTTCCTACTGCGGCAAAAGTCCAATTCTTTTCGCCTGCTCAAACTGTTGCACCAATATTTCATTAAGCGTGCGGCAATCTAGTGGCATGAGATGGGGACCCGCAGGCCCTACGCCAACGGGTTGAGCATCAGGAATAAGTCCAATGTTTTTTGCCGCTTCAATTGTTTTTTCTACATCGGCGCATACGAGCATATCAATGTGACTTCTCCCCCTCGGCGGGACGATCTCCTGCCTTATGGGATCCGGCACTTGAGCGTGGCGTGCACATTGATGCGGAGCATCATCTGGCTGGGGACGTCCATCACCACCAGGGACGTGACTGGGAATTATCGCGTGTTCGCTTGCCTGCGCAGGCCCAGGCAAAATGTCCGTAGCACCTGCAAATGGAAGTCGTGGCCAAAAGTAGTATATGACTATAATAATCACGACGATTATTATGATTTTTATAAAAATTTTTATCGCCGCCTCACAGAATATCCTCTTATACCACCCACCATCTTCTGTGCCATTTTTATGAGTGTTTATCACAATAGTGGGAGCACCGTCTGTGAAGTTTTTCTTGTTTGCGTCGCACGCTTTCTTCACCATCTCTTGCAGCACGCGAGAAGGCTCTTTGCCGCCACTGAGTTGTGCCACAATAGCATCAGGCGGAAGTCCTTGATCAAGAAGTTTGCAAATTTTATCCGTAAGCTCAGTAAGCATTGCAGAGGTCTCATTCTGTGGTGCTGCGATTACGTACGCGCTCAACAAGACCGAGCATCCGAAGAACAAAAATAAACGCCTGATCCCCATAAGACTCTTACTGTTAACCAACCAGCATCACTGCTGGTTGGCAGCCAAAACCCCTACCCATGCATCACGTTCTTTTTCCCAACGCTTCGTTTGTTGCAATTTACGTTTCGATTTGTCGATGGAAGCTCGCGCAATATCATCAGTTAACTGCATAAATTTTTGGCGCCGTGCGTTAATAATCATTTCTTCAGCAACAAATTTGATAGCACGGGGCGAAAGGCCTTTGAGCGCTTCGGCGTACTTTGGAAGCGTCTGCTTAAGTTCTAGTGGTAAGTTAACAATTGCCTCTTTGTTCTCTTGCGCAAATTTTATGAGGTACATTAAAAGAATTTTTTCCCGCTCAGACGCTTCGGGCAAGGTGAACTTAATGCTTTCCCCAATGCGATCAGCAACGGCATCGTCAAGCTTAAATGGATAGTTTGTCGCGAGAATAAACATCAACTTTTTCTGCGATTGATCTTGAACGAGCGATAAGAAGGTATTGATCAGGTCCTGTGTTTTTGTAGGTGTTGTTGGAAGCTTTCTGTTTGCAAATAGGGACTCAGCCTCATCAATAAAAATAATTAATCCCTTGGTACTTCTCTTTGCCCACGTCAAAAGTTTACGTAATTCTTCGTTCGCCAAACTGAGATCGGTAATTTTTGCGAATTCTGAACCTGACGTTAAGGCATACTCAAGGCCTGACGCTTGCGCCAATGCTCTGACAAAAGCAGTTTTGCCGGTTCCCGGATCGCCATACAACAAAACATTGGGGAGCGTTTCATTATATTTCTGTGCGGTTTGCACCCGCACCAGCAGATTCTGGAGATGATGGTGCAACGCAGGTGCAAAAATTAAATCATTAAGCGTAGTGCTCGGTCGCGATGTAAACCATCCCAACCATCCATTGCTGGAGGTTTCGCTGATAACACGTGGACGGGTTATATAATTCATGAGGGCAGGTATGCCATATTTGATGACATAAATACACAGAACAATGACTGCTATGAACCCTACAATTTTCATGATGAATTTAGGCTCGCCAAGGAGTTCCATGCTGCTTTTTACTTTTTCTCTGTAAAGCTCGATATTGGCGGCTTTTGCTGCCTGAGCGTTGATGTTAGCCTTACGCTCATAATCACCGCTCGCTACACTCGCATGTTCCACCTTGATCATGTCCTCGGGCGTAAGCCATTTTTTAAAAACATCTTCGAGAGTTTTTTTCTGGACGGCAACTTCTTGTTTAAGTGCGCCAATAAGTCGATCATAATCCTGGCCGAGGCGTGCCGCCGCCTCTTGCGCTTTTGCAATACCAGGTTCAACAACATCTTTGAGAAGCTTAGATGCCTCTAACGTTAAATCGTGGGCCTTAAGAGCATGTGCATTGGAATTAGCGCCTATCGTTCTGATTTGATTTGCTTGTTGAACAAGTAAATTTGCCTCTTTTAAGATATTCTCCGCCGCGTGCAGGAGGCTACCAGCATCTTGTTGCGGCATAGAGAGAGTAGATGAAATATAAAAATTTATTACGGTAACCACGCCCAATAAACGCTTACACATCGATAATGTGCCGCCCCCCTGAATGTTCACTAATCTTTTTTCACCGTCACCCCACAAAACAATGAGCTCATGATGCGTTGGCGATAAAGCATGTGATTATGATTTTAACAAACAAGGGTATAGAAAAGCGATATATGGTGTTACTACAACCGAAATGGGTAAGCATGTGCACGCCAATGTTTATCTATGCGTCGCCAGGGGATGGTGGGGGGCAAGAGTTCAGTTATGTCGTTGGGCTTTCGGGGAATGGGATGACAAGCGTCCATTGGAGATGATCGTTGTCATCGACATACCACCGATAACTCGAATCTTTGAACCCATGTTTACAAATAAGTTCGGCAATTTCTCTATTAGCTGGTTGTACTATCATTAGGTCGTCATCTCCATTATACATTTCATAACTGGCATTTGCCGCGAGAAGCTGTTTAACAACGGTAATGTATCCATAACCAGCAGCAAGCGAGAGTGCCGTCGCACCATTCTTTGCCTGTATATTAACGTCTGCATGAGCATCAATAAGTAATTTAACAATGTCGCCGTACCCACAGCACGCAGCAGCCATAAGCGCAGATACTCCATTCGGAGCCAAAATGTCATGATTTGCCCCCGCTGCAAGAAGTAGTTGAACGATTTCGGTATGTCCTTGAAAAGCAGCCATCATAAGCGCGGTGAGCCCAAAAGGACCTTGCTGATTAACATTAGCACCGGCAGCAAGAAACTGTTTAACTGCAACAGCATCACCTTTTTGGCACGCTTCAAAAAATGAAGCAATCTTCTCTGGTTGATTATCAGAGCGTTGCTCTTGGGGTGATATTGTGGAATCATTTTTTGCATTATGTTGGAGAATAAGATTTGCAATCTCATCGGTTGCCGCGCACCGTGCTGCAGTAGCACCAATTTTATTCTTCAGTGATCCGTCGGCATGTGCAGCAAGAAAAAGCTTAACAATATCAATATGCCCAAGTCCCGCAGCTTTTTTGAGAGCCGTATCTCCATACACATCCTGTATATTGGGGTTTGCGCCTGCGCCAAGAAGCAATTTTACAATCTCCGCGCGACCAGCAACAGTTGCATAATACAATGCTGTGTATCCCCATTTATTTTGATCATCAATTGGTGAATGGGCAGCTAACAAAAGCTTAACTACGTCGCTTTTCCCCGCTTGAGAAGCACACATAAGCGCCGTCATCTCGTTATTGTTTTTTGCATTAATATCGGAATTTGAGGCAAGAAGAAGCTCAACGATATCGGCATATCCCAAGCATGCAGCGGCAATAAGTGGCGTATCCTCATTCTGAATCCTTACCCGTGTCCCGAATGCTTCAGTAAGCCACTCCCCTTTTTTATTGCGTATATTTGAATTTGCATGCGCCGCAAGTAGCAGGCCAACAATCGTAGAACACCGCATATGAACGGCTAGCATGAGCGCGGTGTTTCCTTCAGAGTTCTGTATATTTAGATCTGCGTGTGCAGCAAGAAGTAGTTTAACAACTTCAGCATGCCCTTTTTGCACAGCACCCATAAGTGCCGTTTCATCTATAGAATCTTTCTGGTCAAGATTAACGCCTGTAGCAAGAAGCCGTTGAACCTCTGTAATATTGCCCTTCTCGCAGGCATCAATTAGGGGCGTTGTGTCCATTCCGGAAGATGTTTGGCTGGGAGAAACCTCATCATTTGTTTTGATATTCGTAGCATTGTGCACAGTATACTGACGAATAAGCGCTCTGCTGTGGTCGGTTGACGCACAATCTTTTGCTGTCTGCCCATTCTTGTTTTTAATAGTAACGTCAGCCTTCGCCGCAAGAAGCAACTGAACAATAGTTGTGTACCCAAGCTTTGCAGCTATCGTAAGAGCGGTGTCTTTGCCTTCATTATTCTGTATATCCGGATTCGCACCAGCCGCAAGAAGTAATTTGACGATTTCGGCATAGCCCTGGCCGGTCGCCGCTATAAGCGCTGTATTACCGTCAGCATTCTTTTGATTCACATCGATGGTGGTCGCGAGAAGCTTTTTCACTTCGGTGATATTACCCAGGTAGCATGCGATTATCAGTGGTGTTAGAGTTGGAGCATGTTCGGCAGCCGTAGTATTTTGTGCAACATGCTGACGAATAAGTTCTCTGATTTCATCATTGGCAGCATAATCGAGGGCTGTTTTTCCCTCTTTATTCACCAATGAACAATCAGCATCTGCTGCAAGAAGAAGCTTAACAACATCTGTATATCCCCAGCTAGCCGCCAGCAACAATGGTGTATTTCCATTTTCTGCCTGCACGTTGACATCCGCATGTGCATCAAGAAGAAATTCGACAATATTACGATAATCTCGGCCTGCCGCAAGAGTCAGCACTGTTTCCCCGTACTGATTTTGTATATCCGGATTTGCATGCGCGGCAAGAAGCGCCTTAACAACTTCGGTATGGCTCTGAGCCGTAGCGCGAAGAAGCGCTGTCTCGCCCCATTTATTTTGCGCATCTATCTGTGGATGTGCACTCAATAAAAGAGTAACGATATCGGCATATCCACGCCATGCAGCAAGACTAAGCGCTGTTCTTCCATTTTGGTCTTTTACATTTACATCAGCATGTGCTGCCAGCAACAACCTAACAACCTCGGCATGCTCAGCATCTGCAGCCGACATTAGTGCGGTAAAGCCATCGTTATTACGTATTTCAATGTTAGCATGTGCATCAAGAAGCATCCGCACGACACGTACATGCCCCTTCCATGCTGCAAAATTTAGAGCTGTATTGCCTTCTTGATCGCAGATATCAACTTTCGCGTTGGCGTGGAGCAACGTGTGTACACAATCATCATGGCAGTTCCCTGCTGCAAGCCGCAGTGGCGTAGCGCCCCTTTTATTTGGTGCGTTTACATCAGCACGTGCATCAAGAAGTAGTCGGACTATCCCATCGTAACCATAGTATGCAGCCCATGTAAGCGGTGTTTCTCCCACAGGATCTTTTTGATTGACATCAGCATGTGCATCAAGAAGCAATCTGACTATCTCTTCGTAACCACGATACGCAGCCCATGTAAGTGGCGTTTCTCCAGCAGGATCTTTTTGATTGACATCAGCTTTGGCAGCAATAAGTTTTTTGACAGCCTCCACATCATTCTTTTTGCACGCTTCGATCAGCGTTATATCTCTACCGTAGGTATCCATATAGTACTGAATAATCGCTTCCAACTCGTTGAATGATATGGGTAGATATATATCGTCGCTACAAATTTCACAAACAACATCTTTGTGCGTACCAACAAACATTAATTTTTTAGTCGATTTCAATGTGCCGTCTGCGCTTCGACATACATAGGATACCGAGTTTGTATGGACGTCCTTCCATGCACAACAACGTTTGGTATACAACGTCAAGCCATCTTTATCGAATGTGATATAGGGAACCTTGGCAGCACCCTGAGCAAGACTTCTAAAAAATTCCCGCGCTTCATAGGCACCAAGAGCACATAAAGCTGTACCAAAAATCCCCCCCCAAATCTGGGCCGGGTGATCATGAGACATAAGAGCACAAGAGGCACAGGCAATTCCCCCTGCAAAGGAGACGCCCGCTAATAACCCTTTGTCGTTAATGCACTCATTACATAACCGTGCATACAAAATGAGTTTGCCATCTTTATATGCAACATAATTACTCCACGCAGCGCGCGAAAAACTTTCGATCTGGGCATCAGCCCGAGCTGGTTGACTGGCAGCAGTATCGCCAAAAAGATGTGGCGCTCCCGAAAATAGAAGCGCTGTAACAAATAATAATGTGTGGGTAAATTTCTTATGTGTATGCAGCATCATTGCTACTCCCTCGTTTTTACTTTCTTTATTTTCCATAAACCGCTATGTAGTGCCTGGCAAGGTCGCAAAGTTGATTCAATGGTACTGGCAAATCAGGATCATCGCCATAGACAGACTCAAGGGAAATGTTGCTCCCCTTGATGTAGAGCGGCGAACCCTCAATGTAATCAAAATCACTCCATTTGAAATGCGTCCCATTGGAACAATGAGTAATGCCTACAGAATCCAAAATCACGTACGGCTTTTTATCGTTTTTTGCCACATAATCATCCCACGCCGATACGAGCAGACCTGCGCTGAGCCATCCGCTCGCAATACCAGCAAGCACAAGTCCCACAATTTTTTTTCCCGCTGATGAATTCGCATCTCCCGCAGGAGAACCAGCTTCTTGCCCATCCGAAAGACAATAGCACGTAGTCGCTACTACCCCTCCAACAGCGGCTGCCGCGACAACTGCCTTGATGGCTGCTGCCACCATCTTGTTTGGATGTGCATAAAGCGTAAGCGCACCATTTGTGGAGGATGCAACGCTCTCATTATGAGAACAAAAGTCTTGGATAAAGGCGTCGCCGGCGATGGCACAAGAATGTGCAGATGCACTCTCGCCAATCCCCTGGAGCAGTAAAAAACCACTCACCAATCGCAGTAACACACGTGATTTTGATATCATGAAACTCACTTTCTTTATTAAAAGTTTTGTTTAGTGATGCAACGCTTGTCGGCCATGGCACGCCATATAATGTTCGATAAGCGCACGGAGCTGGTCAAATGATACGGACAAATAGAAATCATTATCAGAGATCGAAAAAAGATCACTATTATATTTGTCATAGAGGTGAAATGTTCGTATCGTTTTCGTCGTCCCAGTTGTTGTCGATATATCCTCAGTCCAATGATTCGTAGTGCTCGTTGTCTCCTGACGTGTCGTAATATCGCTATGATCAGCATCAGACCATTTCATATGCGCACTATTCCAACGTGTCAGACCATCGGCATCCAAGGTAATATAAGGAACTTTATTTTTCTTAAGAGACAAATCACCTATGCCATCAAGAAGGGACCAAAGGCCAAGACCACAACCAGCTGCGCCAAGCGCGCCATGTACTACTCTATCAATAAGCCCCAAATTCCCACCATGCCTGTCTAATCCGCTCCAACCACGAGAAATTCTAACGCCTCCAGCAGCACAAGCTCCCAATCCTACAAGTATCTTTAAAATTATTTTTAGTGTAATTGGATTGGCATACAACGTAAGCTTGCCGCAACCATTAGCGTCACTCACAAATTCAACGTGATCGCTATACGTGCGCGCAAATTCCAACACATACGGATCACCGCCTGCAGTCACTGTGGTTGCAGAAACGGCTGGTGCGCTGGTGGCGCATAAAAGCGATAATGCAATAATTTTTTTCAGCAACGCCGACGAGTATTCCATAAAAAACCTTTCACGGTTTGTTTTAAAACAACGCGCAAAGGGTACTACGTTTTGGGAACAGAAACAAGAACGATATGTAATAATCACTGAATTTACTGATTTTTTTTACGCGAGTTTAGATTGTGCATGCACTTCTTGATAGTGCTGAGCAAAAAGCACGATTTCTGTATTACTCACGGCATGAGTATGCGCAAGCGCAAGGTGATAATCGCCAAAAAGTTTGGGGCGCAAGAGATTGAGCTTGCCTGCCCATGATGCCTGAGCACGTACCGTAGCAACATCTTTACATCGTATGCCCACGAACTTAAAGCTCTTCATAAACGGTAGTGCATAGAGCGCAACTTTTTCGATATTTTCCCAGGGAATAAGCCCAAAATCTTTTACGGTAATGCCCGTCGCATCAAAAATTGCAGTCGGTGCAGCTTTGCGTAGCAGTAGAATATTGTTTACCAATGAAACCCCAACCATGATCGCAAGGACATACCAACACCCAGCACCACGAAAAACTGGATACGTACTAAAAAGCGAGAACCAGCCAAACACCATCACCTGTGCAATAGTCGAAAAAGCAAACCCCGACCAAATGTTTTTTGGGCTACGACGAAGTGATGACGGAATAACAAATTGTTTCTGCTCATTCATACGGCACCTGTGTTTGTTTTTTAGTATGGCAAGAACGGGTTATTGTACCCCAGATTGATAAAAGAGCAAACTCAACAATTTTCAGACAAAAATGTGGCCGGTCAGAAGTGGCCGGCCGTTTGCACCAAGAAACTTTTTTTAGAACTTATCCCGCTTTTGTCTCACTCTGCGCCGCATGCCGTTGGGTATATGGCAACGCAGCTTGGAATTCTTGAATAATCTTGCTGGTCTTTTCAAACTTTTCGACGGGAACTTTGGTTGTATCAACTTTTGGAGGACGGGAATCCCAATCGCCAATTTTAAAATCCAACTTTATCCCAAGCGCTCGTCCCTTGTAATTAAGAGCACCCCCTGCTTTGATCAAATCGCCAATGTGTACTTTATCTGAAACCTTCACATCTTTACCCATCACCATGTCATTGGGAAGCCGAACTCCCTGGCCAGGAACGATGAAATATCCATCACGCGCATGGATTATCTCATAAAATTTTCCATCCATAGTTGGATCTTGCTGCACATAAGGCCCGTGCCAGTTTTTGGGGTAAGCAAGATTGAGACAGCCGACCGTGGAACCAACAAACTTTTCGACGGTAAAAAAATCAAGGTCGGCACCCTTGGAACGTATGCTGAGAATGTTGCACTCTTTATCAATGCGATTGAGCAGTTGCTGCAAAACTTCAAGATCCTCTCGCATGACCGAAACGCGCACCGAAGATGTATCTTGATAGATCTTGAGAAAGAAGATAAGCAGTAAAAATGCTAAGAGCGTGCTGCTAAATATAACAAAATATTTTTGTACAAACTTCCACAGCGGCGAAATTTTTTTTTCGATGATGCAGTCGATGCTGTCCAGAAATCTATCGATCTTATTCATGGACGTCCCCCTTCCTAAAAAACCCGGTACCCACAATCTCTATCGTAGATCGTATCCAACTACATGCAGAAAAGGGAAGAATTCTGTGAATAAGGTCATTTTAGCTTAATGTATGACCCTCGTGATGACGAGCACACAACATAGCGGCCTTCAACGGTATCCCACGCCACAAAAATGGTTTTATCATCAATCCAGCGAGCATCAAAGACAAATGAAATATCGGCAGCACAATTCTCATCAATTTGTTTGTTAATCATAAATTTACCTATTGAACAGCGATACCATATGCCCTCGCGATAAGGCTCATTGGTCCACGCGTATGCCCGCTGTTCCTCTGACCAGGCGAGGGGAAAATCTGAAAAACGTAGCCACCATCCACAATGGAGCGAATCTTGTGAGATTAACCGTATACCGCCAGGAATAAACACCATGGTACTCGGTACGCCGGTAATGCGATAATCTTTACGACATCCCATGATGCCCTGTTGGGCAATGGTGGAAAAAGGATCACATACAACACGTGTCGTTCGATTGTTAAGAAAGGCCTGAAAAATACTCTGTATATCAGAGACAAAAGGCGTTGATACGATGACAAAGTTTGTAGCGGGATCAAAATGATATCGTGCGAAAAAATCCTCAAACCGTTGCTTGTACGCGTAACAACCATGCGCAGCACTTTCAAGCCCACACATATTAGTATACATCCCTCGTATACCCATTCCCCACATCGACATAAGAATAATAAGTGAAACAAAACGCATCCAGATACTGTCACCATATTTGTGCGCCGCATACACTCCGTAGATGATAATAAAAATAATGAAGGGGTACATCAGGTTCAAATACCGTTGGCTCGGATAAGCTAGCAATCCTGGCCATAGCGTACAACCTAATCCAATCACCAACCAACCAAGAATCGCGCCATGCCCTTTAAATGCACGCACGAGGAAAATAATTAATGCGCCCGCAATGCAGACGGCTAGCCATTTGTGCCACATAGTCTTGAGTGCAACATTTGCCGCTACACTTAACCAGACACAGCAATGATCACACAGTGTATTCCACAACGAAGCTACAACATCTCCTTGTTGTACCGATCGAGCAACTGCTTGGACACGTCGCGCCACCGCCGCTATCACTTGATCATGTTGGGCACATGATTGCAAGCAAGGATAACGAAGCGTCAGATTATGCATCGTGCGAGGCAATGTATGGACCCCAAAAGCACAAAGACGCATCAAAAAATAAACAGCGGTGCTCAGAAAGAAAATACTGGCATGCATTGCCGCCTGTTTGGTTCTCTGCCACCACGGCATATCAGCCGCAGTCATAAAGATATAGGCTCCCATAAAAAACCACACCGGCAAAAATATACCCGTTTCGCGTGAAAGAAGTGAGCAAAGAAATAAGAATCCTGATGTCCACCACCACCATATACGCCGCGAAGGCGTTGAAGCCCAGATATAGGCACAACAGGCAAGTATCGTCAGCAATAAAAAAAAGGTTGCCAAGCTATTTTGCAACGTTGTTATCCACACCAGCCAGGTCATGTCAGGATAAAAGGCGAAAATAAAACCGATACTCCAGGCAAGTGTCAGCGGAAGCCAGATACTACTCACCACCACCAATGAAGCAGCATTTGCCGCATGGCAGAGAACATTTGCATAGTAGTAAGGCACGGGATCAACGCCCCAGATAGCATAGACAAGTGAAAGAAAAATATGCTGTATGGGACGTAAAAAGCCAGAGACTACATTGGGGATAGTGCGCTGATAATTGCATGGCGTAATAAAGGAGCGACAGTCAGAAAAGAGAACGCGAAAAAAATTGCGCCAACTATCCATAAAACCATTAATGATGAGGCCTAAATCATCTTCGCGAAACCATAATGTATCAACAGCATAGGCGAATACGCCGACAACAAGCGCAAAAAGGATTAGGCTACAAAGAATCCTCCGTCGCCAGCGAGCTCTTTGAACGACCAGCATCTTTGCTCTCCTTGGTCTTTAAAATTGATGACACATCGCGCACAGACTCAACACGATCATGCGCAACAACCAAGAGCGCTTCATCGGTTTCGACTACGCACAGATTATCAACGCCAACAAATGCGACAACCTTTTTTATAGCGCATGCCATGTTATTGGTCGCATCAACATTGATAACCTTAGTTGCAGTAGATTCTTTCTCATGTTGTGCTTTGAGCATCAAAAATGTTGGCAAGGTGCCAACATCGTGCCATTCAAAATGCGCAGGAAAAATCACGATCTTATCGCTTTTTTCAAGTACCGCGTGATCAATGGAAATAGAGGGCACCTGATCATAGGCGCATTGGTTAGCGCGATAGGCGGCAACGGCGCTCCAAAGCTCGGGCGCCCATAGCTGAAATTGATCAAGAAAAACTTTAACCCGCCCAACAAAGATGCCGCTGTTCCACAGCATGTCGCCCTGTTCAAGATACCGTTGCGCCTGCTCTTTATCAGGCTTTTCGTGGAACTTTTGTACGGGAAAACATGCCCATCCCGGCATAAGCTCAGTTTTGTAGCGCACATATCCATAACCAGTTGCTGGCGTTGTCGGCTTGATACCTAACAACACAAGTTGATCGTAACATGAAGCAAACGCAGCAGCCGCTAAGAGTAATGAGGAAAATTTCTCGTACTCGGGAATAAAATGATCGGATGGCATAACAACGACAACTGCATCTTCGTTTTTGTCGTAAATTTCAAGACAACTTAAAAGTATTGCTGAACCAGTGTTGCGCCCTACCGGCTCAGTAAAAACAGTAGCCTGCTTACCAACCATTTTTTTGATAGGTTCCTGCAATTCAGCATGGGTCATCACCATAAGATGATTTTTATTTTTTACAACCGCTTGAACACGTTGCACTGTTTGTTCAAGCAGCGATGAGCCATTAATGAAAGGAATAAGTTGTTTGGGGCGCACATATGAGCTGAGAGGCCACAATCGCTCTCCTGCTCCGCCTGCAAGAATGACACAATAAATATCTTTCATACCATCACCTTTCGTTGCATACGTCCCCCGCCGGGTTCATCATCATTGACCATCCGCCAGCGGCAAGAATGATGAGCAAAAATTCAAACATCATACGGAATCGAGCACAACCATCATGCCCGGTAATGAGCGAAAAATAGACAATGTATGCACAGCACAACGCCACCGGCACTATTTTTTTACATCGTATAAGACCTACAAGTGCTATAAGACACAAGAAATAGCGCAACAATGACAACACTGCCTCACAACACCCTATGATGATTACCCATGGGGCGGGAGCTCCTGCAGCAATGTATGACCACACACGCGTGATCAGTGTGCCCGACGTTTTAAAAAACGAAACACCTATGCCATGCACCGATGGCGCAATGAGCACTTTAAGATTGGTGGTATAAAGGCCGGCAAATGTTTTGAGAACATTTTTGATCCACACATATATAAAAATCCATGGATTATCACGCAGGCTTTGCCAAAAAAGATTTTCAACCGCGGCAAAATTATGTGTACCCTGCGAACGCGCAAGAAGCGACAACCGCTCAGCATCTGATGTCGTGCCATGAAGATGTGCAAGCACATTGGGAAAAAACCAGTAATACACATTAACGCGATCAAGTGTACTCACGCAAAAATTACCAAATGCATGATAGTTGTAGGTCATGTACCCCACAACGGGAATATAAAAGCAGAGGGCAAATACCACACTACGGATTAAACGTTGTCGCCATGTACCGGCAACATATCCAATAAGTGGTGCAAGTATAAAGACGCTATAAAGAGCTGCTGGTTTAATGGCAATTGAAAGGCCAAGAGCCAGTGCGGCAGTTGCAAGTGGACATAACGACGCACCATGAAATGTTATCCACGTCACAAGCCGCTCAAAAGAAAGTAAAAGAAAAAACGACAACACAATTTCGGTCAACACAAATTGCACAAAAACAAGATACCCAAGACTCACGGCAAAAAAGAACGCCACCCATCCTGCGGCACGCATGCCAAAAAGCAGTCGCGCACAGCGCATCATAATGAAGCATGACATACAGGCAAGAAGAAGCTGCAAGAGAATAATAAGCACAGGGGATGGCCAAAAAATATGATAGAGAAGGCCGATGATGCCCGCATACCCAAGAGCATAATAAGGCTGCTCTGGACTTGTTGCCGTAACAAACCTTCCTGTTTGCGCACATAAAAATCCGCGTTCAAGATAGGCTTTGGAATCAATATCACAATGTGGATGCGTGGGGGATACCTGGCAATACAGGAACCACGAGAAAAGAGAAAATACGACGCAGGCAAGCAGGCAAGCGTAGAAATTGCGATTGAAGCAGTCCATGGTCACGCCATTGTCCGCATAAAAGCCCACATCTGTTGCAACGTCCAATTCTGCACCGCACGGTGCATGACATTTTTATTATCCTCTGCCAGAACCGCACCCAACCAACCATGGTGACCGGTAATACTATCGACATCATGCGCAAGATTTTCAAAATATGGTTTAAAGAAGGTTCCCTTCTCAATCCAGCGGTATGTAGGAGCTGCAAAACCGACCTTAGGACGATACACAATGTCATTGGGAAGAAACTCTTCGGCAACTTTTTTCAGAAGATATTTTGGCTGCTCCTCACGGCAACGAATGTGCCATGGAATATTGAGCATGCACTCAACTAATTTGTGATCAAGATACGGCTCACGAGCTTCTACGCTTGCTGCCATCGACATTTTATCCGCACGCATCAGCAACAACTCGGGAAGACGCTGTTTGAGCTCAAGATAAAGCATCTGCTTTCCCATATCAGCTTCTGGATCAAGCTGCATAAGACGCGAACGGTGATAATCAACAATCGCATAGCTATCAAAATCTTGTCGCATACCGGGATATATTTGTTCAATAATTGGATCATACACAGGAGAACGGTCGGCAAAAAAATCACGAATCTTATGCTTTTGCATTTCACCAAAGGCAAGAGCACCGCCCCAAAATTGCACGCGCCCATGTCGCCAATTATCGACAAATTCAGACCGCAACGGCCGGCCACGCATCAAGGGGGAAAGCGACCGAGCAATACCCAAACGCATCATCATTGGCAATGGCGGCACTAGGCGATCCATGCGTTGCATCATACGTGCATAACGTAGGTATGATGCATACCCAAAGAAAAGTTCATCAGCCCCCTCCCCAACTTGTGCCACTTTAATACCATGGTCATGAGCAAGCTGAGAAACATAATAAAAGGGAATGCACACGCAATCGGCAAGCGGCTCATCAAGTGCTGGCACCATACGATGGTAATAATCAAAGGCATCTCGCTCAGTAATAACAATTTCATGATGATCGGTTCCGTAACGAGACGCAACGCGTCGCGCCCAGGAACGCTCATCATTCTCATCATCATCAAAAGCAACGGTAAACGTGGCAATGTTTGACGAAGATCGCGCCATTAATGCAACAATCAAACTTGAATCAAGCCCACCTGAAAGATACGCGGCAACCGGAACATCGGCCACCATGCGTTTATTAACTGAATCAACTAACAAATTTCTAATGCGTTCACGGCAGAAAGGCTCTGAATTATATTCTTTTTTTTCTGACACGCTTAATGACGTAAGCGGATTATACCATTCGTGAAATGATACACGTCGCTGGTCGTCAACAGCAAGATAAAATCCGGCGGGCAGTTTATAGATACCGTCAAAAATGGTCCAGGGTGCTGGCGCAACCATAAACGTGAGATAGTGATACAGGGCGTTGTTACTAAACTTTTTTTCAATCCACGGCAGTTCCCATAAGGCTTTAATCTCAGATGCAAAACTCAGCACCCCGCCCTGAAGTGAAAAATAGAGCGGTTTGACGCCCATACGATCACGCACGAGATAACTCTTTTTGCGTGCGCAATCAAAGAGCGCAATGGCGAACATGCCTTCAAAGCGCGATAAGCAGTCGATTCCCCACGCGTGGTAGGCGTTTACAATTACCTCGGTATCAGAAGTTGATGTGAATCGATAGCCCAGTTGCTCTAGTTGCGTACGCAACACTTGATAGTTATAAATTTCACCGTTATAACACAGCACAATATTGTGATCTTTGTGATAAAACGGCTGATTGCCGGCGTCAGATAGATCAATAATTTTGAGCCGGCGTGAAGTAAGACCGAGTCCGTGCTCTTGGGATTTCCATATACCACCAGCATCAGGCCCACGATGAACAAGACGCTGTTGCATACGCATAAGCAACAACTCATGTACAAAAAAATTGCTGCGACCAAGATTATAAAATCCTGCAATTCCACACATAATTACCCGTTACGTGAGAGATGATAATGAGGATGGTTGCGCTACCGGCTGTGGTTGTTCAGCAAGAATTTTGTCAACAGCATCAAACGCGGTAAGCATTGCTGTATCCATATTATTGTATTGGTGCAATGCATTACGCCCTACAAGATGAAGATTACGAAATTGTGCTAAATACGAACGCACTACCTGAACGTGCTGATCATATCCCTCATCGTAAACCGGATATGCCTCACCAACACGCACCACCGTACCATCAATAACATCGGATGCATGAGCAAGACCAATTTTTTCCAGCTCTTCAGCGCCACGTTTAACAAGATCCTTGTCAGCCATTTTCCATTCGCTATCATCGGGCCATGCAAAATATTCAAGACATAATGTTGTGTGTGTTGTTGCATCATCGACAAGACGCAGGGAAAAATTATTCATGTTATCCAAACGCACCATCGCAACATCCTTGTCATGTATATACAACCAATGATCAGGACATATCGAAACTTTGTTGACGATAAGATTAATGATAATCAATCCGCGATAACGAAGAGCTTGCGCAGCGTTGACAACTGCTTCAGGTGGAAGCGGATCCATTGATAAAACAAAATGCCGTAAGGGCATAGACGAGATAAGATAATCAATTCCATGATGTTTAAGAGTTGACGCTGCACCCTTAGCGGAGGAAATAGTACGTACCCATACCGCAGTGATTTCATGCTCGGCATGTTCTATTGCAACAACCTCGGTCCGCAAAAGAACTCGTGCCTTATCATAATTTTGGAGCTCAAGGGCAGCATGTTCCCACAAGGTACCAGAACCACGTGATGGATAGTAAAACGTATCACGAATGGTACGCGGCTTATTGATAAACCAACGACCAAAAAAGGCATAAAAAATTGCATGGAAAAGAGAAAATCCTTTGATGCGTTGGGATGCCCAATCTGCTGAAAGTGTGGTACAAGGAATACCCCATAATTTTTCTGTATACGTTTTAAAAAACATTGAATAAAGACGACGGCCAAATTTATTGGTTACCCAATCTTGAAACGATTTTACACGACGAATCGGAAAAATGCGCACCTTAAGATAACTGGCAACACAACGCAGACATTCGGCAAAGCTGAGTCCTTTGATAACGTTGAGCGGTTCGAGCGGGTAGTTAAAAAATTTTTTCTTATAGTAGATGCGCGTAAAGCGCTTATACATATGAAAGTCATCTTTCATACGCTCACGCCACCACTGCAATACTTTAGCTGATTCAGTAAGGTAATGATGCGGACCAATATCGAAACGGCATCTTTTGTATTCGATAGTTTTAGCAAGCCCACCAACCACATTTTCTTTTTCAACAACAAGCACTCTGAGCTTTTCAGATCGTGCAAGTTCAAGTGCAGCGGTAAGCCCTGCCGGCCCTGAGCCAATGATAAGCGCTTCCTTTTTTGCGTTAGTTTTCATACTACTCTCTTCCCATGCATACGCTCACTCCAAAACGACATTGCCAACATAATGAAAAACGGTTCAACTGGCAATCGCAATCGAGCAAAGCCGCACACACAAGAGAGAAGAATTAAAATACATGATAGTGCAAACATGCTCCAGAGTTGCGATGTCATGCGACGCGAATTCACAACTGACATCACGCACCACCCAAACGCTCCAAGAAGTATCAATACCTGAAGTATTATTTCACCGTAAATCATCGGTATAATCCATTTATTGTGAACAGAAGGAGCTACAAAGCGTAGTATCTTTTCTTGATAACTATGCGGTGCATCATATGATGGCAATGCTCCGCCAGAATCAATGCATAACAGCTCTGAGGCATACAGGGAAAAAATAGTTTTGAAAATATTTACGCCACAAAGTTTGCACGCATGCCAGGGATGCTCAATCAAACAAATAAGAGCATAACGTTCTACCGCCGATGACCATTCCCATTCGCGCGACAAAGATTTTTTGGCCCGTAGATCATCGTATACTCGGCGTTGTGCCTGCGCGTAGGGAATATGATAAGCAGATGCAGTAACACGCACAGCACCATGGTTGAGTAGATGTGGACCAGAAAAGGTATGTAAGAAAAAAACTCCCGTGTGCAAAAAATTACGTAATACCCACCCTCCAACGGGAATAAGCCATATGCCTAAAAAACAGAGCTCTTGGAAAAATCGCATGCGCCAACACAATGGACGGCATAAAAGTACCATCATACAAAGTGCCAGTAACCATACGCCAACGGGACGGACAAGCGATGTTATACCAAGTAAGAAACCAGCACCGCAGACATACGATACGACATATGGGCGACTCCATGAGATAAAAAAAAGTATCAGAAATGCGAGTAACAAAAAAACAAATAATGTCTCTGACATAACAAGACCCGAAAGAATTAAAAATCCTGGATGCACAGCAGCAACACATGCTGCAGCCCAGGCACCAACATATGCGCCGGGAAAAAGCTGTAGAAAAAGCACAAAGACAAGGAGGGGAATGCAACTTGCAAGTATCTGTTGCATCACCAACATACGCTCAACACTCCCACCACACAGCCAATAACATGCAGCCAAAAACAATGGATATCCCGGAAGGCGATAGAAATGCGGTGACCCATCCGGATTGCTTATTCCATTGCCCTGGACCATCGAACAGGCAATTGTGTGATAGTGGCCTGAATCGTAAGCAAGTTGAATAGGATTGTGCTGAAGAAATGCCTTAAAAAAAAGAAATCGCACACAAAAAGCGCCAACAAAAATCAGGAGTAAAAAAAATATGTCACGTTTGGAACAGGCCCAACCAACCATACACAGCACCCAACAACAAAAGTGGTTCGACGGGTAGGCGCAAGCGCGCACATCCATACGCAAGCGTTATGCCAACAAAAAGTATGACAAAAGGCAGAATCATCACTACTATGCGGCGCGCACAGCGATCCCAGAGGGCACGCAACAGTACCACCATCATTCCCACAACAATAAACAACGACAACACAAGTTCCCAGTAAATAATTGGTATCAGCCACGGGTCTAGAACTCGTGGCGTAAGATAGAGTTTTATTTTGAACCACAGTGAAGCATCTTTTCCATAAACAGTACCACGCGGCACATAGAGCAAGAGGGTAGAGTTTAATGTTCCACACGTACGCACAATATGCGTGAAGGCATGCTTAAGCGCATTGAGTGGATGCGCGGCAAGAATACGAAACGCCAAACGCTCTGCACGGGCGTAGCGCTCATACTCAGAAAGTTTTTTTCCTAACGCATGTTCTTCATCTTCAACCATCTTTTCCCAGGCAGACAACACTTTCTTTTTGGCCTGAAAATAATCGAGATCATCCTGGTCCATGACTACATACACGGCAGAATATTGTAAAAAATGAAGGCCGGGCAACGTGTGAAAGAAAAAAGCCCCGGTCAAAAGAAAATTACGTACAAGCCACATGCCAACAACAAGAAGCCAACTACTTCCAAGTATTGCCATCATACGTAGACGCAGGCGCCATGTTGCACAACATATAACAATCAACATAAACGATAGTGCAATAACGTAAGGGCCTATCGCCCTAATCAGTGACGCAAAACCCAAGATCACTCCGGAGCTTGCCATAAGCCACATGGACGATCGACCACCTGCCAACGCCGTAAAAAAAAGTATGAGAAAGAGAAGAAAAAAAATGAGAAAAAGTGATTCGCTCAATAGCATGCCCGCATAGATTACTAACCCTAGATGAAACACCGAAAGGAGTGAAGCCAACCAAGCAACCAGCGGCACGGAAGGGAACATCACCATGCCCAGCACCCAGATCAAAAGGGGAATAATGCTTGCAAGTATCACTTGTACCCATAAGGTCGTTTCAACAGTATCATTGGTGGCGGCATAACAGGCGCCTAAAAAAAGTGGATATCCGGGAAGACGATAAAAATTTGGCGTACCCTCTTTGGTGGTAATGCCGTTACCATGCGCAATTTGTAAGGCAACATGATGATATTGTTCGGCATCAAAAACAAGATTTTCGGTAATATGATGACGCGTGTACGCGCTGAAAAAAGCAAGACGAACAACAAGCGATGCAAGAAATAACAGGATCAGAAAATATTTTTCTTTTTTAACCACCGACCACGTAACCATAACCACCCAGCTCCTGAAAAAATAATAATAAATGGTTCAACCGGTAATCGTAAGCGCGCACAACCATACGCCAACGTAACACCAACCAACAGCACCACATACGGCGCTGCTTTTGCCAAAGCACAGCTCAACGTCTTATCGTAAAAAGCGCTCAAACACGCACCGCACAACCCAATGATCATCATGAGCCACAAAAATAGTTCGTAGTAAATAAAAAAAATAAGGCAACAATGACGCACGGCAGGAAAAAGAAACCGTTTTATTTTGGTCCATGTTGTTGTGGCATAGGTATACGACGGCCAGCGGTAGGCATCAGTCATCAAGGGCTGTGCGGCATAAAGGCCGCAACACGTTTTAAGCATTTGCACGCATGCTGTTTTTATAAAAAGCCAGGGATATGCATACACATATGATGTCGCAATCTTTTGTGCGCAACAGCATGCCTCATATTCGGTAAGTGGCCGCCGCTGGTGTGCTATGCGTTGAGCAATAGCCTCATCACGTTGGTGCATAAGCAACGGACGTGCATCGCCATACGAACAATGATCACGCTCCATAACGATGTATGCGGCAGTATATTGAAGAAAATGCAACCCGGGCAATGAATGAAAAAGCAAAGCTCCTGTAAGAAAAAAATTTCGTACAACCCAAGGAGCAACTAATAATCCCCATCCAAGAACAAGCGCACCGGCGTTCCTCAACCATTCGCGCATTGATGCTCCCACCATAAGCATGATTACTGAAAGAATCACCAGGTAATGGCCAACAGGACGAATAAGTGAAACGATGCCAAGAAGTACTCCGGCCCCTATCATACGATAAATCGAGTTATGAACTGGTATCACACACCACTGCATGCGCACATAGGGTAAAAAAATAATAAAGAACAGAAGTAAAAAAACAAGAAACAATGTTTCTGTTGCTACCATACCAGCATAGGTAATCAAACCGGCATGCACACAACTCAACACCGCAGCCAGGCGCGCACATGAAAGCGAAAACTTGAGCTGCAATGCAAGGAAGAAAATGAGTATAGGAATGAGACATGAAAGCACTAGTTGAAAAAGTAACGCACGTTCAATTCCACCCAATGGTAACGCCAGCGCCAAAAATAACGGATACCCAGGAAGACGGTACATTTGCGGCTCGCCGGGCACCAAACACATACCGTTGCCTGCGGCAATGTTGTGCGCAATACGATAGTACTGATCAGAATCAAATGGCAACCATGCATTAGTTCCCTGCCGCAAAAAAGCGAAAAATAAGGCTAGCCTTATGATCAAAGCAAACACAAATATCGCCAGCAGAAAGCGACGCTGCCCTATTATTATGTTTTTTTCTCGCGCATGTGCCATACACTCACACTCCACACAAGAGTAAGAAGACTCAGCAAAAAAATTATATTGTATATTTTTATCGGTCCGTAATTCCCTGTCACATACGAGCCGATATACACAACGTTGTAGGCATCTAACGCCTGGGCATAACGGCATCTAAAAATTTCAGCATGGCCCGTTTGCGTAACTACTGCCATAAGCAATGCGATACCTGCCGTAAGGCAAAAACTTGCCATGAGATATCCGTTTTTTATGATGCACAATGGTTGCTGGTCAGAAAAATTAAGCCTTAATGTTCCGCTGCGAACATACCACAGCACTGCAGCAACGGTTCCCAAACACACCAGCGGCACACTATAATTACCAAGAGCTTTTACACACATAAGACTCCACTCTTGCATCAGAAATGAGGGCGGCATTAACCAGGCACAAGGCTTAAGCGCTGCAAAACTCAGCATACTTTGATAAGGAACCACAGGATTGGTCATCGGATGCATGTAGTAAACAGAAAAAAAAGCAGTGCCAGCAATCGTAAACAGAGCTGCAACACGATAAAAACCGGTAATCAATAAAAAAGGCGGAATCCATAGCAGGTACTGCGGCGAAATACCAGAGGCGCCAAAAATGAGCATGAGGCTTGCAAGAACCGCATGGAAAATATCAAATTTCTCGTAATAATAAAGCACCGCAAAAAATGCTATTACCATCATAAGCCACACGCGATTTTTGAGCACGAGCGCAAAAACGCCCTGATTAAAGGGATAGCCGAAGGGCAACCCACACGTCTGAATTCCTTGATTGAAGTAACGCAACACTTTATCAATCATACAGATCACATTAAAGCCATATGCTGTAAGCGCTATAAAACATATCCCGATCATCACAAGCGCGCCGACAATCCCACTCAGCTGATATGCAAGATATTTTTTAAAATCAGGCGGCCATGTTAACCATGGCTTTACAGATACAACAAGAACAACACCAAGCACAACTAATGCACCAACACTGCCGAGCAGATAAGGGGATACTGCAACATGTCGCATGCACGCGCTCAGAGATAATGAACGATTTATTTTACATGCAACAAAAACGACTCCGATAAGCGCTATCGCCACCGAACCGAGAACACACATGATGGAATACAATCGACCAAGATGCTGTCGCAGGAATGGCCACGGCACAAAGAAGAATAACCCAAATACCATGGGCAGTGGTTTAAGGAGAAACGAAAAAGCAAACAGCGCACCGTACATAAAATATTTTTTGTATGAATCCTGAAAACAGGTACGTACATACAGTGCAAGCACAAAGAAAAATATGGGCAACGCCTCCCATTGGCCATGAATGCAGGTAATAATAATGGCAACGGGAGAAAGCGCGTAGAGCACACCAACACGCAGAGCATGCTGTGGCCGCACGTGACGCACGAGGTCGAACAGAAGCACGGCAAGCAGAGCATCAAAAAAAATTGGTATTGTTTTAAAACAGAATGCGAGCGGCAAACTGGTGAGTATGCTTATTAAGCCACACAACCATAAATAAAATGGAATGACCGGGAAAGAACACCATATCGCTGCTGGATAAAGTTCCAATGTATGGTTGAGCGTATGCGCGTGTATACCGATAAAAGCTGATACGTCGATACTTCCATAAAAAATGTATGCCGGAAGAACACGAACAACTATGGCAAGAAAAAAGATGAGTATCCGGTGTAGCGCATTTTTCACGTTAGTACCTTGTGCCGCTGTGTGAACCCAAACCACACAATACCCAGCGACCACAACACGCCCCACAGCAACAAGAGGGTCACGGCATTACAATAGGGCAATGCCGCTGCGCGCATAATATCCATTGATCGCAGGACGTAAGCACCGTTACACACAATGGCATAAGGCGCATAGCGGGCAAGAGCTTTCTGATTAAACGTAACCGCTAAAGTTTGGTGATCGGTCACGCACATTAACAACAATATCATGCCTGAAACGCCAATGATCAGCGTAATAAACCACCTACCAGGAATGCCGTTATGTTTTTTTGCATCGCATGAGGTGCTTCTTTCATGACGATTTTTTATCGCTATCTGCCACACCATAAGCCAACAACTTAACGGAATGAGCCAATTACCCACTAATGCCATTAACGGCACAACAATGTCATTCGTTTTTAACCATTCATGCGGTGCAAGCCATGAATATGATGATAGCGGTGCAAAACTCAGGCGATACAAAAACGCCCAATCGCATTGCTGTGGTGGGTTGTAGTACATGGCGTACAAGAGCGTGGTAAGAAAACCATAGAGGCCAATACTGCAATACATACCAACAAGAAGAGCACAGGGAACAAGCCATATGAGGTAGTGCGGACACAAGCCTGAGAAGCCAAAAATTCCAGCAAAAACCACTACCATGGCATCAAACACATCAATTTTCTGTCGATAATAGGCCCACGCACTCGCGGCAACCCAGAGCAACAGGACCAAGCGATTTTCCATTATGCTTCCCAACAATGGCCAGATAGATGAAACAACTAAACGGAGGCCAAAGCCTTGAGGACCCTTATTGGCATAACGAAGGCACGTATCAAGTAATCCCAAAAGGTTAAATTTTAAAAGCGTAAACGCTAAGAATGCGCCACCCATTACCACCATAAAACTTGCCATTGCCGCAAGCTGGAGCACGGCATACCGTTTAAACTGCGGCGAAAGTGTAATAATTTTTTTAATCATACCTACAAGCACCATGAGTACACAGAAAGCTAAAACGCTCAACGTTAATCGATAGTGCAGGATAAAGGGATAACCCTCCATGAGCCGATACTTTGTACACCCAAGAAAAGCCCCTATTCCACTAGCAATACCAACACCCACAATCCCCATAATTTTTAAATAATGCCACCACCGACCAAGGGCATGCGCCACTCCAGGACATGGTGTGAAAAAGAATGGTAAAAAAAGTAAACTTACGGGCTTTATGAGAACTGATAATCCGAAGAGTGCTCCAAAAATTACTGATGTTGTGTACGATGGGGCTCCGTATTCTCTCACATAAAAGCTTAAGAGCAGCGGGAGCAAAAAGACCGATTCCCATTGTCCGTGGATTGCATTTATTACAACGCACACAGGACAAAGTGCATACAAAAGGCCAACGCCAAACGCCTGCGCAGATCTTTGCACAAACACAATTTCATACAGTAAGAGCGCCAATGCCGCATCACAGAAAATTGGAATTAATTTAATACATAGCGCAAGGAGCAGCGGTGTTTTGGCCGCCAAAAAGCCTGCAAACCAGAGGTAAAATGATATCGAAGGCAACATGTTCCAATTTTTGATGCCATATGATATCGGACCATCAAGCACAATACAGCCGATAATTTCGGTGAAGGCATCGATGTCACAACTTCCATAAAAAATATACGCAACGATAATTCTTACACTCAATGCCACAAAACCAATGGTCAGCCGTGGATGTTGCGCAAAAAAACTACTCAGAGGATGTACACATTTTTTCACTAACTCAATCATGAATCAGCCAACCGTACAAAGAACAAATCAAGAGCAAGGGCTCGATCGGCAAACGCATACGTGCATACCCGCCCGAAAGCGCAACGATGATAAACAATGTCATAAAGGGAAGCATACGCAAGCATGAACAGGTAGCCGCACGTGAATACCTTCCGCATAACATCGACAAAAATCCTATCATAAAGCCAAGAAGTATCAGGAAAAAAATGATAATTTCGCCATACACAATTGCCCTCAGGCACATGTTCGTGGTGTTGGACATCAGGTAGCGTTTAAACATGTCCCACCATGTACGATTCTTTGCAAAATAATCATATTCGACACGGCCAGATTCCAGAAAGACAAGCTCTGAAGAATACAGCGAGAGGCTCGTCCGAGTCATATCAGTTAACCACGTCTTGAGTGTAATGAACGGATAGGAAATAAAATAATGGCGCGCAACTGCTTCGTGCGCATAACACCGCTCAATCTCGTTAAGAGTATGCCCCTCGTCGTGTTCTTGATGAGCAATAAGATCGTGCACCTCACGCGCAAGATTATTCCGCGCCTGTTGATACGAACACTGCTGAGGATGCATTGCAACGCGTGCCGCAGATAAATAAAGAAAGTGTCCGCCCGGAAGCGTATGAAAAAAGAGGTGGCCCAACAGCATATAGTTACGTATCAGCCACGCAGCCACCATCAACAACCATGCGCTACTCACTGCGCATGAACCTCGAATACGCGCTGTCCATGTACCCCGCGAACAAAGGAGCATACAAAGGGCAACTGCCAGCATATAATGGCCAACGGGACGAACCAATGAAGACAGCCCAAGAAAAATACCTGCTATAAAAAGATACTGCGTCTGCGGATTACCACGGCACGGGGCACAGCTCATTTCTTTGCCGTACTGCAAACGTTCATAAAATTTTTCATATGATGGAACAGCGGCAGCACCTTCCGGCATCCATCGCCACACAGGAGCGGTCCCGTGGCACTGAACAATGGGCGCAAGTTCTTTTTCGTCACAAAACCATAGATGCACCGCCGCAAAGAAATAAAGACAAAAGCAGAGGAAGAGAAAAATGAAGAGCGACTCGGTCATAAAAAAACTGCTGTAGAGTACAAGCCCAAGATGCAGCGCGCTTAAAACACCCGCACCATATGCAAGCCAACGCCGGCGCGGGAAAATAACACCGGCAAGTAAAAAGATAAGCAATGGAATACATGATGCAAGCACAACCTGAGCCCATAAGGCTTTTTCAGGATCATTGCCCCACAGCTTATAAAAAAAGGCGATAAAAACGGGGTAACCAGGCAAACGGTAAAAATTCGGCTGTCCATTGGGGAGAGAAATTCCATGGCCTTGCGCAATACTGGTTGCAACGCGATGATAGGTTGCTGAATCAACTTGCCAATAGCGCTGATCCTGCCGTATATACATCTGATAAACAAATGCGCGGATAAGAAACGAGACAACAAAAAGAACGCCCAGAAAAATTTTATCATTTTTGCTCAGGGATACCACGATGCCCTCAATCATTATCCGATGACGTTATTGGTTGAGGAGTTGTTCGCGCCACAAGAAGTTTTTGTTCCCATGCCCACGCATCACGCATGATGGTGTCAAGGTCAGATCGCACCGGCTTCCATCCCAAGAGGGTCGACGCTTTGGTTGCATTTGCTACTAAGATGGCAACGTCGCCCGATCGTCGGGCACATGCCGTGGTTAAAATTTTCCAGCCACATATGCGTTGTGCTGTTGTAATCAATTCACGAACACTATAACCATTACCCGTACCAAGATTACAAATCTCTGATACGCCACCCTGCATTAAATAGTTCACTGCATTGGCATGCGCCTGTGCAATATCATGAACATGTACATAATCACGAATACAGGTACCATCTGGAGTATCATAATCGGTACCAAAAATTGAAAACGACTTACCTTCTCGCGCTGCACGAAGCAACAAGGGAATAGCATGCGTTTCTGGATCATGACATTCGCCAAGATTTTCTGCTGGCAATGCGCCGGCCGCATTAAAGTAGCGCAATATAACAAAACGCATATCAAATGCTGCGGCATAATCCTGGAGCGCATATTCAACCGCATGTTTAGTTTTACCATAGGGGCTCACGGGCGCACACGCATGCTTTTCATCAAGAGGAACATACTGAGGCGTTCCATAAACCGCACAACTTGAGGAAAATACAAAATTTGAAACACCATGCGCACGCATTACATCAAGAAGTGTCAGCGAGCCGATAACGTTGTTGCTGTAGAACAGATCAGGGTGTATCACCGATTCACCAACCTCAATCAGTCCTGCAAAGTGCATTACTGCTGCAAAATCATATTCATCAAAAATACTCTGAAGGAGAGCTCGATTGGTAATATCGCCCTTAATGACATGCGCCCAAGGAGCAGTACAGGTCTGACGATGTAGCAATTTATCGATGATGACAATCTGGTAACCCAAGCTCCTCAGAACATGCGCGGTAACCGAGCCGATGAAACCTAATCCCCCCGTCAGCAAGATCATCTTTTTCATCTTCACCACTGCCTCCGTAATTTATGCTAGGCTACCACCTACACGGTATAAAACAAGAATTTCAATCTTGTAGAGTATACGCCGTCACCCTGGATGGTTCTCTCGATCGATACAATTGTGGAATGCAGAAGCGAAGATGGCAAAAACGCTGCTTTCTCCGCACAATTTGAGCCTTTTCATCCTTACGCTATAATCTTAACTCCAGATTGAATAATAAAAGTTTTCGCCTGCCAAAGCGTTTTTGGAAGGAACACGTATGAAAATAGTTCTAACATTATGCGTTCTCGTTTACACTGCGTTTTCATGTGGCTGGACATCCATTCCTCATGAGCAGGACCACCAATCAAAAGCTTCTTTTTACGAAAGAATAACTAACATACCCATGGATATTTCTGATCTTCTTTACTACCGGATTCGTGAAGTACACAAAGGCAAATTTTACCGTTCGTCTCAACTACCACAACGTAAGTTGGAAGAATGCATTAAAAAATTCGGCATAAAAACCATTATCAATCTACGCACTATGCCTCACGGCCGCATCCCCCAGTGGTGGTTGGATGAACAGGCAGTTGCCCAAGCCTGTAATGTTACGCTCGTCAACATCCCCATGAGGACGGAGGTCTTGCCAAGCAAAGAAACGCTCGAAATCTTGCTGGCAATCTATAAGAACGAAAAGAACTTTCCTCTTCTTGTTCACTGCCAACATGGTATTCATCGAGCCGGTTTTGCTTCTTTTCTTTATCTAGCCAGCATTGGCACCGCGCTTAAAGAGGCGGCCCAACAGCTTTCGTTAAAATATTTTTATTCGCCACTATGGGGCAGCAATGCCTTTGATTTTTTTGTTAAAGATATCTGGGCACAAAGTAATTGCTCGCTAGAAAATTATCATCCGGAACTTTATCCTAAGTTTGATCCAGCACAACATGCTGGTGTCGACAAAGCGGATTAAATCCAATTCAGTAATGGCAAATAGGCCGAAAGGCCAAAGTTATCGTCTCTTATTCTACTTTACTTGAATAAGAGGGGAGTGTATGGGGTTCTTATTCAAATCTACTTGAATAACAACCGCAATTTACTCGTCAGATAAGATTCGATAGACAGTTTGTCGCAAGAAAACTATAGCCCTTGCTTCTCATCATAAACGCCAAGTCCCATAGCGTGAGCTTCTTCAATTTGCATTTTTAAATATTCATTATTCGTTTCCAAACGATCAAAGAGCTCGAAATCGAATTCAACCGATCGAGGATATGACCACGATATTGCGTTTTCATGATTCTTCTCGACGCCAATACCATTTTCATAGCAGAGAGCAACTTCTTGTCGCGCTTTATAATAATCTCGTTCTGCGGCCTTTAAAAACCATGAGAAAGCCTTCCAAGGATCACCAATTTCATCTCTGTATAATTCGCCTATGGCATACGCTGAAATAGGATCCTCGTTGCGTATAGATTTTATATACCACTCAAGAGCCTGCATTACATCCTGCTCAACGCCAAAACCTTTTGCATAAAAATCACCAACTTTGCGTTGCGCAACATGAAAGCCACCGTTGGCAGCCTTGAGCATCCATTCAAAAGCCTCTATTGGATTCTTTTCTGTCCCAACCCCATCTGCATAAAAAGTACTCACGATTATCTGTGACCTTATATTGCCACCGATTGCAGCCTTTAAATGCCACTCAAGAGCCTTGGCCGGATTCTTTTCAACGCCATTACCATCCATATAACGATCCCCAAGGCTACTTTGCATCCCTGCTGAGGCACCATATTTCTCGGCAAACTCAAGTTCCCACTTAAAAGCATCAGACTCCGTATTCATAGCAAACATGTTGAAAAGTGGGCATACCACTAACATCAATGCCACGCTGTTTATCTTACAGTACATGGGCGATTCTCCTTTATTGAGGATTGAACATTCATAACTTGTCCAAGTATATATTATTTCAACCCCTATGGAGGCTCCGAACACGTGGGGCCCTTTGCCATTTTTTCTCAATAAAGTAAAATAATCAGGCTGCATCGTTATTTGTATAATTTTGTAACCATATACTTGAGACCATGACTGATCAAAAAAATCCCGAAACTATCCAACCGGAACTTACCAACCAACCAGATAGTGCAAAACCAGAACTCACCGAAGCGCAACAACAAGAAGAATTTGCTCGCCGTTTTCTCAAAAAGATTACGGTAACGCCCCTTTCTGACACGACCAAAGAAGCACTCGGACAGGCCATCGGCACGATCAAAAATCTTGGGCAAGAAATTGCACTCAAGCAGAATGAACTTCGTGACAAAGCAGAGAGTTTGAAAAATAAAATCAGCCACCTTAACACACTTGGCAAGGTCAAAATTCACGTGCAAGAATTCGATCCGCTATTCGCAAAATGTGCACAATTTGCCCAGATACTCGACAAAATTGCCCAAGAAACCGAGCGTGATATCGCTTTTTATACGCCAATCCTTGAAGGCAATGGCGACGAGCAGGTGTCCATTATGCTTTTTGAACCAGATGATTTTGAACAATTCATCATCGCGCGCATCAGCTCCATCAAAAAGCACATTAAAAAAACTCAGCGTGACCTTGCCGTCGGTTCATCCCGTTACTTTGTGGGATTGGATCATCAGCTCAGACAATTTGACGCACTCGCCGCGTATGTTAATCGTTTGAAGTAGTCGACAGACAACCTAAAAAATGAACGACTTCACGCTGCACAATTACGTGCGATGTGCCCTTGAGCACGTCTTGGATACGCGCTGTCCCAGCTAACTGTTCGTCTGGACCGATCATCACCACGTAACGTGCGCCGCACGAGCGAGCATGCACTAGATGATCGATCTGACTACCGTCAGCAAGAAAAATATCGGCAGCAAGGTTGTGGCCATGTAATTCATGCACCAACAACAATGCCTCGGGAACCTGATGATTGGTCATGGGAACCACCAGATGCACAAGACGATCCACATCAACCAATAGTTTGTGAGCTGTGTGTCCTATAAAATTCACCACACTCATCATGGCTATAGATGCATGCAACACGGCACAGCCGTTGGTGACACAAACAGTTCCGTGACACAATCGCTCACGAGAGCTACGGCACGAAACGAATTCAAAAACGAGAGCAGCAACACCCAGTGAGCGGGAATCAGAACGTCCGAGAACATGGTTAATCGATACTATCGCCAAAAGATCACACACCGCGACCTTATCACTTTCTGGCACTGACGGAGAAAACCAGAGCATCAAGAGATAATCCTCGGCACCCATTTTATGAAAAAAGCTGTCTAAAATTTTAAGAAAATGTGCATATGCAACCAAAGAATCAGAACACGTCTGCTCAATAACACAGCTACTTACCTGCAACCAATCGCCATCCGCAGGGATTTGTTCATTCACCAGGGGACCATGCATAAAAATTTTATGTATGCCCTGCTGCCTACCTACCAACGCATGTACAGGCATCGCCACTTCACAAAAGTTGTGGCGTACCAGATGTTGTTTCATTTTTTCGAGGACAAAATTATATAAACGAATTTTATATCCTGCCAAAACACCATCTGCAGGGGCAAGCATGAATACCTCATTGTAAAAATCCTGGCTATGTGGAACAAGTGCGCCAATTCTATCATGAATTGATCGCGCCATCCATAAATTGCGGCATCGTGTTCGACGTTATCACGACGGCATATTATGTTCACAAAAAAATTCTCATTAGAAAAACTTTCTCACCAAACAGTAATCAATCTGCTCGTAATATCATGAGCCAGACATCACAAAATTCGAAATCTCTTCACAGAAAAATATATTTTTGTATTCTGTTCAGTTTGAAATCAATATCCCTACTTTTAAATAACTTAAAACAGGTAATGGATCGTGCTTTATGAATGATTTGATGCAACTTACCAACAAAATTGTTAGTAAGTTAATTTTGAAAAAATGGCACCCGGCACTCAGCTGGGCAACCAACAAATTGTCTCATTTTGGCACACAAAGAAATGGGCACGGAGAGGCGCCTTTGAAACTTTAGACATAATATTGTGAATGTGCGACACAAATCACACCCCACTGGCTACCATTGACGCAAAATCTCTTCAAGGTTTTGCGCATACTCTTCAATAGTTTTTTGATAGTAACGCAGCGTACGAAGTTTTTTATAAGGCAAAGTACTATTGCTCCGTGTTTTGATTTCGCTCATATGCTTCCCAAGTCGCATACGTTCACGATAAAGGTCAGACAGCACCGATTGTATGAATTTAAGATCAAGGTAGCGCCGATCGACTGATTTTTTGCGCTCTTCATCAAATTGTGCATAAAACATGCGCTTAATTTTTTGCGCCTGTTCAATGATGGTGAGCATACGCGTATAGTCGTATGGTCGCAATGAGCCTCCGAGTGTACTTTCCTCAGGGGTCCCCGATAGTTGATCTGGCAAGGCAGTGTTCACAAATAGCCGGGAAATGCAATGAGTATGCCACAATGCGTATACGCATGCGACACCAAGAATGAAGAGTATGACTCTTCGAATGTTCTTCATAATCTGCCTAACCTTCTCACTGCGTCACCCTATCTATTACTAATTGTAAATTTTTATCCATACACAATACAAGATTTTAGTGATTTCAATAGGCCTTTCGCCAAAGTTTTCAAACTGAAAACGCCCCCGGGAGAGCCTCCACCTGTCGAGACTAGGGGCGTTTGACAGTTAGAGCTTATTTGAACAACCTAATGGGGTTTTTTGAAAAATGCTGGAATATTCTGCCATCTTTTCTTCATTTTTCCAATTTTCTTAACCACTGCGAAAGGTTTTATGTCCCCCCTTGTTTTGATTTTAGGTATTGTTTTCACTCTTTTTTCAGTAATTACCCTCAGTTATGTCTCTATGGCAACCATGGTAGGGCCCTGGATTGCCCCAACGCTTGTCCTTTTAGGCAATTGCTTTTATAGACTACGTCCGGCAAAAAACGCCGCCCAGCAGACCGAAGAAATAGCGCTCATGCAGGCCATAGGAGCTGGAGGTGGCATCATTGCCACCGGAATAGGGTTTGCCCTTCCTATGCTCTATTTTCTTGACGAAAAGGCATTTACCGAATTACTTGCACAACCATGGTATTTTTGTGGCTTTCTTGCCATTTTATGCCTTGTTGCCGGCGGATTGGGGCTGTGGTTTGGGCGCTGGGTCGGTCCATCATTCCTTGATACCCAGTCTTATCAATTTCCCGTCAGTGCCCTCACCTATCGAACAATTACCGCCCACACACAGCCACTCTTGGCAAAAAAATTTATGTGGGGAAGTTTGGGAACTATTGTAATGTGTTTTTTCCGCGATGGGTTTTGGCGTTGTGGCGGACTCATTTCAAAGACATATCATGCACTACCATCACTCTTTGGCACAAGTATTGCCATAAGCATCTGGCCGACTCTATGGGCAATTGGATTCAGCGTGGGCACATCAGTTGCGCTTCCACTTTTTGTCGGGCTTATTGCCAAATACGTTGTTGCCTACCCGCTGGCACATCACGCTCTCTGGGCGAATTTCAGCCTTTTCCCGCCAATGTCAGTTGACACATTTTCTGTGGCTTTTTGCAGCGGGCTTATCCTGAGCGAACTCTTGGTAAGTCTTCCCGGGTATGCAAAAAAATTGGGGCTGTGGCTGCGCGCATTTCCTCAAACATCTACCCAACATTTTTTACCACTGACCATAGCTGGTAAGAAATCTCATCTTATCGAGCTCGGCATTATATGCTTCAGCGCGGTCCTGCTCCTCTCTTACTTTTCGATGTCCCTTTTAGCACAGGTTGGACTCGTCATTTTTACCTTAGTAGCAACAAGAGCCATCTGTCAGATTGCTGGAAAAATCGGCATGCTTCCCTTCGGCCGATTTTCAACGTTTATTGTCATACCGCTGCTCCTGATATTCAAACTGAATGCCCTTCAAGCTACTATTGTTTGTGTATTTTTCGATATTTGTGCCGCTACAGCATCGGACCTGCTTTTTGATTATAAAATCGGTGATTTATGCACTATCGACCGCAAAAAGATATATCGTTATCAATGGATTGGACTTGTCGTAACGGCGCTCAGCATTGGGGTAATTTTATGGCTTCTTTTTACTCATTTTCAACTTGGCTCCGAAGCTCTTTTTGCTCAAAGAGGTAAAGCAAAGGCTCTCCTCTTGCAATCCCTCCATTTTGATAAATATATTGTTTTTTTGGGCGTTTTGTTTGGATGGGTACTCAAATATGCAAAATTGAGCCCAACGATGGTGTTTGGTGGGCTCATCATGCCCAATAGCATCTCCATCGGTCTTATTTTGGGCGGATTAGCAACAAAATTGGTCAAAAATCCTGAAAATGCACAACCTTTCTGCGCAGGAATTCTCGCAGTTGAATCCATCTGGACCTTGCTTACTATTGCAACAAAAACGCTCTAAAAACCGCTTTTTTGTTCATTTACTGTTTTAACTGATTTTTTGAAATTAGTTGACAAGTTGTCAGTTTTGAATAAAATCAAATAAGCTGATTTGTCAATATTTTATTCGTGGTTAATTAAGAAGTACAAACATTTAGGGGTGGGAACTGGGTGTACAACCAGAAGGGACTTATTATGATTAGCACTCGTTTACGCGTTAAAGAATTGCTCAAAGAGCGCCGTTGGACAACTAAAGTTCTCGCAGAAAAAACCGGCATGTCAGAAAGTTATCTGACTCACATAAAAAATGGTACTCGTCGTTGGAATGAAGACGCGCTTAAAAAGCTCGCTGAAGCGTTTGAGCTCCTTCCAACCCAATTACTCGATATGCCTCAAGAATCAAGCGATAATGGACCAGTAGCAATGACAGCTGATGCTGCTCAATGTGCTAAGAACCTTACGCTCAAACTTAATATAGTTCCGGTTGTTGGGAGCATCCCAATGCAACCATCCGAGGACAACAATCGCTTAACTCAAAATAGCACTGGCTACAATGGACACTTTGTTTCAGTCCTCAGTACCAACGAGGACAAATCAATGTTTGCCCTGTGCCTGGATGGCAACTCAATGGCGCCAACCTTTGTTAAGAATGATTACCTCATTGTCAGTCCAAGCCTTTGGACCAATTCTGGCGATATTGTCGCCATTGAATACGGCAATGACAACCCGCAACTTGCCATTATGCGCATTAATTTTAAAGATGATCTTGTCGTCCTGGAAACGGTCAACAATCAATCCGCACCACTTACCCTCGTTCGTGGCAAAGATCAATTCCGCATCATCGGCAAGGTAATTTTCCGCTATCAACGCCTCCCTTAGTCTAAAGATTGAAAAAATCCGGCTTTATGCTAGGATAATAGGCGTTTTTAAGGGTTCCGTTAGCAACGACGTAGTTGCTATCTCCCTTCGTAGTCCACTCACACAGGACACCATTTAGCAACGGGAGAACCGATACATGCAGCGTTATGAAACGTTACTTCTGGCCAAAACAGAAATCTCAGAAGATGATTTGTCGATGCTTGAAAGACAAATCGACCAGATAGTTTCCTCCGCGCAAGGCGTGATGGAAACATTTGATAAGTGGGGAAAATATAGACTTGCCTATCCGGTCAAGAAAAACACCCACGGCATCTACATTCTCACACGCTATAAACTTCCTTCAGCACAAGCAACCCGCATAATTCGTGACATTGATCAATTTTTCAAGATCAAATGCAACGAACTCATTATGCGTCACGTTACTGCTGTTTTGGAAGCTGATGCGCCACTAAGTTATGCCAAACCTGATCCTATTGATGTCGCACGCAGCAGCTCCTTTGATTCCTACCTCAAAGAAGGCGGGAAAATTGAGAACCTGTTGAACAGTGTCGATACCGCAAGAACTCCGCGTACCAGCACCACAGAAAACATTGCTGAAGATTCTGCACATAACGACGATCAGGAATAAGGGTAAATTATGTCGAGAACCAAACTTAAAATTAGCTCCCGTCTTTTGAAAAAAAAGGTACGGAAACAAGCATATTTAAATCCTAAGCACTGCCGTTTTTGTTGGAATAAAGAGCTCGAATCATCGCTCGACTACAAGAACACCAATCTGTTGCGCAGCTTTTTAACCGAACGCAGCAAAATCCTTCCTTCACGCGTTTCGGGAAACTGCTCATTCCATCAACGCAAACTCGCAAGAGAGATCAAAACAGCTCGCTCTATGGCGCTGTTACCATTTTGCGCAATGCAGATGTAGTGTTTAATAGAACACCATAAAATTGGATACGCCCAGAATGGTTGATTATCATTCTGGGCGTATATTTTATCCCCTCATGATAAAACCACTTAAACATTTTCTCACTGCACTTATCCCTGAGCACCACTTGTGGAAACTTGAGCTATTTAAAAAATGGGAAAGTATCGTGGGAAAACATCTTAAAGATAAAATATTCATTGAAAAAATTGATAAGGGAGTACTGTATCTTACGGCATCTCATCCAGTATGGGCTCAAGAGCTTTTACTCCTTTCGCCACTTATTAAAGAACACATCAACGCACAATTTTCTGAAAAAAGAGTTACGGCTATAAAGTTTTGTGCTTCACCATCAAGAACACACCAGCCAGTTCAACAGCCCCAAAAAACAATTACGCCAAAGCCTCAATCACTGATACCGCAAAAATTAAATTCTCAGGAACATGCGCTACTTGCATCACTCCGGTCACCCGAGCTACAATCAGCAATCGCTGCGTATTTTATTCGCTGCAAAATGATACAAAAGGAGAGAAGATGAACCTGCGCGCATGTACCCTATCAATCATGATATTGTTTTTAGGAACCGTTAGATCAGCCGTTCAAGTTCCTGACGATCGCACCATCGAGCTCGTCAAAGAAAATACAGAAAAAAAGGATCTCTACTTTTATTATCTTCTCGCAACCTATCAACACGCACATGGAGATGCAGGATCTTCGCTTAAAACATACAGGCAACTCATTAAAAGCAACCCCTCTCCTCATGCATATGGCGATCTCTTTCAACTTCTTTCTGATACCGGCCAGTTCAAAACGATTACCGCACTTTATGAATCAAAGGCCATGTTGTTTAACACTGCACTCAGCACCGATATTCAGGTACAACTCAATCTTGCGCAAGCGTATCTTAATACCGGCAAAAATGCTGCATCAGAAAATATTTTTACCCACCTTGCAACCAAATATCCTGACAACGAACATGTTGCCTACTTTTCAACACTTGCTTATATCAAAAGCAACCAGTTCGACAAGGCCCACAAGCTCATTGATACGTGCCTAGCAAACCCAACACTCAAACAAAAACATTTTCTCTTTTATTTTTTGCGATCAAAAATTTTAATTCATCAAAATAAACTGTCACAAGCGCTTGCCTGTGTAGAAAAAAGCTTGGAGCTTTTTCCACGCTTCGACCATGGCTGGCTTTTTAGGTCTATGCTTTTGGAACAAATGGGACGCGTAAGCGATGCCATCAACGGGTACAAAAAATTTCTTGACCTTGTCGGCGATGATGAAGAAATCGAAAAGCAGCTAGTTCAGCTTCTTTTTACACAACAAAGATTTGATGAAGCGTTAACCTACCTCAAACGCATAAAAACGCATACTCCCGGCTATTTCTTTGACCGGGCATTGCTCGAAGTTAAAACAGGCAATACCGGCAAAGCGCTTACATGCCTTGATAAATCATTGGAGCTCTCACCAACATTTACCAAAGCTCGCTTATTGAAAATAGAAATTCTTCTCAATAACAAACGCATCGATGATCTCATGTGCTTTATACGTGAATGGATAGATGCATACCCTGAGGAACAGGCGGCGATTCACAGTCTTTTATTACTCCGCAAGGCCAATGTCGCAGTGCCTCGACTTATTCAGACGCTGCAAGAAATCGAAAAAAACAAACAGCATAACAATGTAACCGTCTTGAGCGCGCTTGCAGATCTGGCCGCTGAAAATAACGACGCTGCCATGGCAATTCGTTACTACAATAAAGTGATCACGATAACCAAGGATCCCGAACTTAAATCAAAAGCGTTTTTTCATATTGGATACATTCATTTTAAACGCAAAGAAAACGACAAACTTGAGCATGCCCTACGTGCAGCGATCAAGTATTCGCCAGCATATCCTTCGGCTTTTAATCTTCTGGCCTACCATTATGCGCTCACCAATCAACATCTTAACGAAGCGCTTTTGCTGAGTGAGCAAGCACTTGAACAAGTACCACAATGTGCATATTATCTCGACACTAAAGGGTATGTATTGCTTAAGAGCGGCCATCATAAAGCCGCAGCAGAAATGTTTAAACAAGCATTGCAACAAGCGCCCAACGACGCAACAATTCTTGAACATCTTAAACAAGCACAAGGGGGCTTGTCACAATGACCAACAAAAAACTTTTTGTAGTTGCCGCTGGCTCGGGAGGCCATATCCTCCCCGCAATTCAATGCACCCGGCAATGGTTAGAAAATAATCCGTCAGGATCGGTGGTATTTTTTACGGGTACCAGTGAACTTGAAAAAAAGATTTTTAGGAATTATCCCTTCATAACGCATATTGTACGCCTGTCCATGCCACAATTTTCTTTGCGTCGCTGGTGGCTTATTCCCTGGGTGGCACTCCGCAGCGTGCTCCTTGTGGGTATCGGCATCGCCTATAACCTGCGCCACCGCCCAGAAAAAATCATCAGTACCGGCGGGTTACTTTCAATTCCCCTCTGCATTGCCACACGATGCTGCCGCCGTCACGTTGAGATTTACAGTCTTGATGCACTACCCGGAAAAGCGGTCCGCGCGCTTCTTCCATTTGCGCATGTCGTACATAGCACATTTTGGCAGGCGCATAAAAAACTCTGTTTCTATAACAAGGACTTTTCGTATAAATGCGTGCCCGCCGCTTATCCCTTACGCTTCAATGAAAGTCATCGCAATGTCTCGGCTACGCAGGTAATCGAGCGTATTAATACGTTGCTTGGCCAGCAGTCAGGAGTACAACATTTTGATGCTTCGCGAAAGACTGTTTTTGTACTTGGTGGATCGCAAGGCTCGATGTTACTGAATGAGGTAATAAAAAATTTTGTAGAACAAAACTCAAAGAATCAGAAATATCAGATCATTCATCAAACAGGCGCATTTCAAGAACATGCATGGAACCAATTTTATGCCACCCACGAGATTCCCGCATTCACCTTCGGCTATGATGAACGCGTACATGAGTATTATGCAGTGGCAGATGTTATCTTGTGTCGTGCGGGCGCAGGAACGCTTTTTGAGATCGCGTTTTTCAAGAAGCCGTGCATTGTCATTCCCCTCGTTGCATCAACAACGGATCATCAAATTTATAATGCGCAGGCTATGGCGGAGCTCTATCCGGAGTTATTTACGATTATTGAACAAGGGGTTGCATCGGGTGATCAGAATATCGTTCTGCAAGCGCTGCAAGCAAAACTCTCTTGCGCCTGCGAAATCTAATTTTTCTTCTTCCATTTCTCTGCCATTGCAATGCGTGAGGCAAACGTAGGATGTGTGTCACTACCGCCATCCAATTGTTCAAATGCTTCTCTAAATGAAGACACACTGCCGCTAAGATTCATGCGATAGCGTTCCGCCGCATCCGGATCAGAGTCCGCTAGTTCACGTAATTTTTGAGCGATGGTACCTGAAGTTGGATCATACTGTTCCTCAAAAGCTTCAGACACTATAGAGCGCAATCTTTGCATCGTTTCGATAAACACTGCAGGCCCAACTAGTTCTAGAGCAAACCGGTCAGCCTCTTTTTCCACTTCATGCTGATCGGGAGCTTTCGAAGGCAAAATGTTTCTACAGAACCAACCGTATCCAAAACTTACCGCCAAAAATTGCACCACAAAACGCAACACGCCAAATTCTCCTGTCTCGCAAGCACGCATAATCCCAGCGCGAATAACCATGAGTAACAATATCCCAAGACCTAACAGTCGCCATGTCGGCAATTTCATAAAAATTTTAAAATGCCCAAATTCATGAGCAAGTAAGCATCGTACCATACGATCATCCAAACGTTTGAAGGTACCGTATCCAATGCGAATGATATCTGTAGCGGGACCATACCACGCAGGATTGTGTATCGCTTCTGTTTCGCCAAAATTCAATTCAGTATCTATACATATAAGCGGAATTGAACACTGCAATCGTTTCGCCATATCGACCACCGTTGCATAAAGCGTTGGCGCCTGTTCTTGAGACAGGGGAATCATCGCACCTTGCACATCATACATTTGAGTAAATCTTTGACGCACACAATCTATGCCATCTTCGGCAATTTCCGGAATTGATGCCAAGGCTGCGTCAAATGCCAACATGTCGTACACACGCATCTCGTGCTCATCGGCAAGCTGAAAACGCTTACGTTGGAACACGGACACAACACGTCCAAGTTCACGCGCAATTGCCCGCTCAGCTACCAACGCAGGATTGGCAGCGTTAATAAAACCCCCAAAAATAATCAGTATCGTCGTAACAACACCAACAATCGCCTTATTCATGGTTTGCCCCATCTTGTATATTTTTTTGTTTGGTTCGCGCACCATAAAATACTCGCTTTTCAAAACCATTCAACTAAAACGTGTATTTGAATACTACGCACATTTATACTGCGCGCGCAATGATAGAGCGCCATCAAGAATTAATTACTGTTATTGAGCGAGATGCCGTATCAGAACATCGAAGTGCGACTATTGGCATGCTGCACACAAAGACTGGCCACGATTCTTGAATCCTTCGACAGTATTTTTTTCATTTTTTCTGCCAGCGTAATACGAGAGGCATATGACAGGTGGGTTTGGTCACTACCAGTTCCATCAAATCCTGCTTCCATATTCATTCTTTTCAATTTATGCATCGAATCAATAAAGGCATCCGGATCAATGGTCGATTTCAATGCCAATCGATCGGCTTCCATTTCCATCATGCTGACGATTGAATCAGTGATAACGTTCTTTTCAAAAAATCCATTATTTTTTTTACAATCATAACATTTAAGATGTCCAAGTTCATGTGCAAGCACAGCCTTGGCACTACGATCATTCAAACGTTTAAACATCCCACATCCAAGGTAGAGGACGCCCATCCCAACTCCGGGAAAATAGTCCATTGCTGTCTCTGAAAAATTTTCTATATCGCCCTTATAAGAACCAATACAAATAAGCGGCATTGGGCATCGTAATAACTGAGCAAGCTCGCATACGATTCCATAAACAATCGGAGCCTTATCTTTTGAAATGGGAATCGGCATGGGGCAGTTCCATCCAGCCAGTGTCTCCGCCATAACATAGTTATTAAAACGTTCCCGCATTTGTTGCGGATTCAGGCCAGCATTTATAATAAACGCCGGCGAACACGAAAGAGCATTCTCTAATGCTTTCATTGCATATAATTGTTTTTCATGCTCACTTATGTAAGTTGAAAAAACATTCTTTATCTCATCAACAACAGCTGCAAGCTCATGTACAATAGTCCAATCATCGCTTTTCAACCCTTCCTGCTCAATTTCCACATCATGAGGCAGTTCAGCCTGGGCAGCATGAAGACCACTTACACCTGCACAAAACAAAAAGACCATAAAAAAATTACGTAATCTATTCATGATAACCCCCATAAAATAGTTCATTTAACTTGCTTTCTATTGTTTTATAGTAGTCAATAATTTCTTTTTGTCAATCGCAACACCCGTACCGCACAATAAAACATTTCTACCTGTAACAACCTTCCCCAAATATCACCAAAAAAGAATGTTTTATGGCGCGTCGCTTCATGGTAGACTGGCTTCACATTGCTTCAACGAGCTTTTTTAACCATTTTTAGGAAGAAATTCATGCACCCAAGACTTGTACACATCTACGGCCCTTTATGGATTCATACATATGGGGTCATGATTGCTATCGGTTTTTTAACTTTTTTGGTTCTAACAACCCGTAATCCGTTGCGCAAAAAGCTCATCGGCACCGAAGCGTATCTCAATATTGTTTCGATAGGACTCGCAAGTGGTGTCATTGGCGGACGGCTTTTATATGTGCTCACCAACCTCAATCTTTTTGCCGACAATTGGCTTCAAGTTTTTTATCCATGGGTTGGAGGTTTTACGGTCATTGGGGCAATTTTGGGTGTACTTATCATCGTCCCCTTTAAACTTTACGCTCTTGGCGCACCCATACTCCCCATCCTTGATATTGCCACCCTGTATGCTCCACTGATGCAAGCAATTTCGCGGCTTGGATGCCTTGGCGCCGGCTGTTGCTATGGAGCCCCCGCACCAACATTATGGTGGGCAATAACCTTCACCAATCCTTATGGCGAAGCACCGCTCAACACCCCGCTTCATCCCGCACAGCTGTATACCAGCATTGCATCGCTCATGATATTTTTTGTGCTCATGGGATTTTCAAAATATCTCCTTAAACATTCGGGCGCCATGTTGTGTGCATATCTCACGCTCGAAAACACAGCACGCTTTGTAACTGATTTTTGGCGAGGAGACCGCGATCCTATCATCGCATCATTTTTTGAGGGAAAATTCACCATTTCCCAAGTACAATGTTTTTCTCTTGCCGGATTGGCAATAACTGGCATATTGTTGCTCATACTAAAACGTAAACAAAAAATTCAAGCCTCCACGTAAGCCTTGTCCGCAGAAAATTATGTCGTTGTTTGCCTATATCAAAGAGCATCTTTCAATTGTCGATGTTGTCGCGGAATCTGTTCATCTCAAACCTGCCGGCAACTATCTTAAAGGACCATGCCCCTTTCACGCCGAAAAAGACGCTTCGTTTACGGTTAGCCCCGACAAAGGTATTTTTTACTGCTTTGGTTGTCACGTCTCAGGTGACGTCATTGGTTTTGTTGCACGCAAAGAGAATCTTCCTCAAATCGAAGCCGCCCAACTGCTCATCGAACGATACAATCTCGTTATTCCAGCAAACATAACCCATGCGCATGGAAGCACACTCACCTCACAACAACGTGATGAACGTGAACGATATTTTTTGCTCTGTAAAACCGTAAGTGAATGGATGCAGGCAACGCTCCATGCTGACAAATCGGCGCTTGCATACCTTGACAGCCGCTCTGTCAATGCCGCCACTATAAACTTATTTGGCATTGGGTACTTTGGCAGCGGCATTGCAGTAGTAAATAAATTCATTAAAGATATGAAAAATGAAAGCTTCCTGATCCAAGATCTTCTGAGCTATGGCATTCTCATTGAAGCTCATCCAGGTTTTTTTTCACCGTTTGAAGAACGCATTATTTTCCCTATTAAAAATGCCCTCGGCAAGCATTGCGGCTTTGGAGGAAGAATCTTCAAACCTGGTGACCAACGCCCCAAATATTACAACAGCAAAGAATCGCATGGGTTTGAAAAAGGCAAGCTCCTTTTTGGGCTTGACCTCGCCAAAAAAGCACTCCAAGAACGACAACACTGCTTTTTGGTTGAAGGTTACATGGACTGCATCGCCATGGCACAACATGGGTACCCCAATACCGTTGCCACGCTCGGAACGGCATGCACCATGGAACACCTCAAAATGCTTGCGCGCCTTGTTCATACAATCTATGTACTGTATGACGGTGACGCCGCTGGACAAAAAGCAGTTGTACGCCTTTCCGAACTTTGCTGGCAGGTTAACGTGGAACTGAAGGTTATTACACTGCCTGCAGCGCATGACCCCGCGTCACTTTTGGCGGCCGAAGAACCAATCGAACCCTTCATCGCCCAGGCACAAGACATATTTACCTTTTTTATTGCCTCTTCAGGTACAGGGTTTACCCAAAAACCATTAGCCCTTAAACTTGCTGCTGCTGAAAAAATAGCGCATATTCTTGCCAGGGTTCAAGACCCCTTCAAACAGGGTATCCTTATCCAACAAGCAGCACAAATAACGATGTTGCCTATGGATTCATTAAAAGACCTTATCGAACGGGCCAACCGTACAACGTCGGATAATTCGTTTCAAGCTGAAACAACGCCAGCGCAGCCCGTCGGACCTCAATCTGACAACTACCCCTTACCTCAACATTCTGAACACAATGTACTAGAGGAAAAAATTTTCGCTGCTATAATGAATAGTTTGAATACAAAGGCAATTATACACATACCGTCCGACCTTTATCCCTACTTTTCGGCATCGGCACGTGCGGTATACGATAAAGTGATGCATAACACCGACCAGATCAACGACATAGCGCTGTTCCTTGAAACGCTTGATCAACCTCTTCGCCAATGGGCCGTACAAGCTCTCATGCATCACGATGGCCAGCAGTGCCAGGATGCAATTAAGCATATTATTGCTCGGCTTTATAAGCTTCATTGGCAGCGGGTTGTTAAAGTATCTAAGGAAGAAATACTCAGAGCACAGCGAACCGGCGATCAGCACAAAGTTCAGGAACTGTTGACACATTTCGGACAATTGAAACTGGAAATTTTACAAGGCAGGGGCAAAACTAATGAAGAATAACAAAAACAAAAATAAAACAAGTTCTCATGCAGTAAAAACGACAAATAAGGCCAATGGCAAAAAGCCAGCAGTATCCAAACCAGCTCCAAAAAGTGGCCTGTTTTCAAAAGCGGTAACTTCTATAAAAAATGCCGTCAAAAAAGTTATTAAACCAACCCCAAAAAAGGCGCCGGTTCCACCAAAGAAAATTTTGACTCCACCCGCACCATCTTTGGTCAAAAAAGCCCCTGTTCTGGCAACCAAGCCTCCGGTCAAAGTCGCCCCGGTCATGAGCAAACCAGCAGCGGCATTTCCACGAGTACCAAAAGCCAAAGTTCTTATAAAAAAGCACCGGATCGAAAAAGCATCTGCCCTCGACGAAGCTAGTGATCACACTATTTTACTTCCTGAGGGAGAAATCGTAACCCAAAGCCTTAAGAGCATCGAAAAACAAGTTGCCGCTCTCATTGACAAAGGTCGTAGCGAGGGGGTTATCACTTACGAAGAATTGGTGGGATTCAATCAGCGTCATAAACTGAGTGAAGAAGACGCCAATGATCTTGTCCGCATACTAGAGCGCGAAAATATCGATCTCATATTGCAAGATGAGCTTGAGTCCAGCCCCAAGGAGCTTGAAGGCCTTATCGCCGGTGAAATTTCAACGCCGACAGCTGAAGCCATCTCTCCAGACATCGAAAACACCTTGGAAAGCGCAGAGCTTTCAACCGAGCTTTCTGAAGAAGAATACGTTGAAAAGGATCTTGAGCGGCTCAAAGGGCTTCTTGAACCAAGTCAGCTTAACGACCCTGTAAAATTGTATCTTAAAGAGATCGGCAAAATTCCTTTGCTTAATAAAGAAACAGAGAGAGTCATTGCTGATAAAATCGCCAGTGGCAAGCGAGAGTCTATCGAAGCAATTTCGCAATTCCCCTTTGTCGCAAAAGACATGATGGGGTTTGAAGAACGCATCACCAAAGATCCTCTATTTCTCAAAGACCTGATTCAATTTTCTGATTTTGATGAAGATAATTCGCCGAAGTTTGAAGAAGAAAAACAAAAACTTCTAAAAGCGATTCAGCACATTAAAGATCTTGTCTCTAATGAAGACAAGATTTATCGTTCTTATCGTAGCCAACTTGATTCTGAAGAAAAGAAAAAAGAAATGTTGGCAACGGTAGAAGAAAACCGAAGTCAGATCGTACAGGGAATCCGAGCTATTAAGATTTCCAATAAGCAGATCCGAAAGTTCGGTAAAAAAATTGAAAAAGTTCTTAATAAAATTCAGGAAAAAGAAGACGAAATAAAAGCCGCTGAAGTTAAGTTTAAATTTTACCAGAGCATCAAAAAGCCAACGCAGGAAGATCAAGAGCAACTAACGTTATTGGATACCACTATCCGTAGCGGCAACAAAATGATCAAAAAGGTTGAAGGCGAAGCGGGCCTCCCCAAAGAAAAGATCCTCAAACTTTTCAAAAAATTCGTAGTTGCCCAGGCCAAAGATAAATCTGCTAAAGATGATCTTGCCCGTGCTAATTTGCGGCTTGTCGTCAATATTGCAAAAAAATACATCAATCGTGGCTTGCATTTCTTGGACCTTATTCAAGAAGGCAACATTGGTCTTTTGAAAGCTGTCGAAAAATTTGAATTTGAACGAGGCTTTAAGTTTTCTACGTATGCGACGTGGTGGATTCGTCAAGCAATAACGCGCGCCATTGCCGATCAATCACGTACTATTCGCGTCCCGGTACACATGGTCGAAACATTAAGTAAAATTAACAAAATCACCAGAACATACGTTCAAGAAAAAGGCCATGATCCGTCGTATGCAGAGCTTGCAAAAGAGCTCAATCTTGATGAGAAAAAAATTAAAAACATCATCAAAATATCTAAAGAACCGGTTTCACTTGAAACCCCGGTCGGTGATAGCGATGATACCTATCTTAAGGACTTCATCGAAGATGAGAATGAATATTCTCCTGTTGATGCCGTCATTAATGAGGATCTTAAAGAAAAAGTTCGAGAGGTGCTCAAGACACTTACACCGCGCGAAGAGAAAGTTCTCAAGATGCGTTTCGGTATCGATGTCGCCTCAGAGCATACCCTTGAAGAAGTTGGCAAAGACTTCTCTGTCACTCGTGAACGTATTCGTCAGATAGAAGTTAAAGCATTGCGCAAGCTTCGTCACCCATCACGTAGTCAACGGCTCATGGCATTTATTGATAAAGAGCCAGATGGATCACCAACACCACCTGAGGATTCTGGGAATGAGTAACAACTCCGCGAGGTTTCCCCGTCCCAAATGATGCGGCAACACCACCTTTAAAAGTTCTTCATATCATTACGAGTCTCAAAATTGGCGGCGCTGAACGTGCCTTATGTGCACTGCTTGAGAACATGCGCGACAGTGCAATTCAGCATCATGTTGCCTATTTTCATGCAGGGCCGTGCGTTGCAATAATGGCATCATTAGGTATACCAACATACCCTGTAGGTGGGCTCATACACCGTTATGATCCCTTGCTTTACTACCGTCTTTATCGGCTGGTGAAAAAAATCAATCCTGACGTTATACACACATCGCTATGGTCAGCAAATATTTTGGGCAGAATAATAGGCACTCGTTGTGGTATTCCCGTCGTCAGTGATTTGCATGGCAATTGTGAACATGAAGGATGGCTACGCAACAGCATAGATCGACGTACCGCACATCTTTCACAACGTACAATAGCAGTTGCAACTACCGTAGAAAATTCATATCGCTGTCATATCGTTGCAAAAATCAAAAACATTGAGCGGAAAAAACTTACAGACGGTCGAGTGATTGTCATTAAAAATGGTATCAATGCGCATAAGCTACGAGCTCAAATTGTCGCACGACCATTGACTCGACGTAAATGTGCTATTGCCGAAGATGCGTTTGTTATCGGCTCGGTGGGGCGCTTAGAGCCGATCAAATCATATGACATACTTATCAGAGCATTCGCATTATTGTGTTCATCAATATCACTCACACGTCCACTAACACTTGTGCTCGTTGGCGGTGGATCACAAATGCAAACGCTCAAGAATCTTGCACAATCACTTGATATCGCTGCACATGTTCTTTTTACGGGTGAACAGCCTGACGCATGGCGTTTTTATCAACTTTTTGATTGCTTTGCACTTTCATCACAAAGCGAGGGTATCTCTCTTGCGTTGCTCGAAGCTCTATGTTGCGGCATTCCGGTAGCAACAACTCATGCATATGAGCGCCACGACGTTATCACTGACAAAGTTCACGGCTTTTTAGTCCCGCCAGGAGACATCCGCGCGCTCGCGCGAGCGCTTGAAGAACTTTATAATCACCCAGAAAAAGCTATCACCATGGGTACTGCTGCCCGGCAGCTCATTGATGAAAAATTTACTATCGAACGCGTAGTTGAACAGTATCGTGATCTTTTCAAAACAGCATATAAAAATTTTATGCAAAGGGATCTCTTATGACAAATTCATGGCTCGTTATTTTACCACCGCTCATCGTCATCGCATTAGCGGCAGTAACGCGTCGCGTACTTCCGGCGCTTATCACGGGAATCATCAGCGCCGCACTCATCGTCTGCGACTTCAATATAATTTCATCAATGCGCCTGATAGCAACACGATTTATAGAAAAAACCGAAATCACTCAACTCACCTCTTGGGGCGGCATAGAATCCTGCTACTATCTGTTTATTCTCATATTCCTATTTATCATGGGAATTCTTATCACCATTATCCAACGGTCTGGAGCAGCATATGCCTATGGTAATTTTGTGATGAAACGAATTACCACTGCCGCCGGAGCAGAACGCGCTTCGCTTCTGTTATCAACACTTCTCTTCATCGACGATTACTTTCCCTGCCTCACCATCGGCGCCGTCATGCAACCGGTAACTGATCTTTTCAAAGTGCCACGAGCCAAGCTTGCGGTGCTTGTAAGCTTTATAGCTGCCCCACTTGCCATCATTGCCCCACTTTCAACTTGGGTTGCTTTTATCCTGACCCAGCTACGCAGCTCGGGAATCTCTACTCATGCCACCGCCTCGACACTTGTGACAGCTGAACCATTCAACGTCTACCTGCACAGCATCCCCTTCATGCTCTATGTTCCTATTGTCATTTTCTCATTGTGGTACATAGTTTCACGTCGTTTATCCTACGGCATCATTGCGCAACAGGAACATCTTGCACAAACAACGGGCAATCTCTTTGGTGGTAAAACACCGTTAGTCAAACAATCTACCGAAACGCCACAAGCAGGAAGCTTGTTTGATTTTCTTTTCCCTATCATTCTCCTGTTTGTCTCAATCATTGGATCCATCCTTTATCTTGGCAACTGGCACTTTTTTGGTGGTACCAATACCCTGCTTGATACGCTTGGCGCAGCCAACATTCCTGCTGCTTTTTGCAGTGGTGGACTGATCACGGTTATTGCAACGCTTATCTTTTTTGTTGCACGTTCTAAAATTTTATTACGTGTTGTTCCCCAGCTTATTATCGATGGCGCTCGATCAATGACCGGTTCTGCTATGACGCTGCTTTTTATTTGGACATTAAGTTCGATGCTTTCCAAAGACCTGCAAACAGGAAGTTATCTGGCGGGCATAATGGCAAGCTATATGAGCTTGCGGCTCCTCCCTCTCATCTTCTTCCTGATGGCAGCCTTAATTGCAACACTCATGGGCACCGCATGGGGAACCATGACGATGCTTATCCCTCTCGGACTCAGCATGTTGCCTACACTCATAGGGGTACAAACACCGCTCACCATGGCAAGTACCCCTCTCCTTTTTGCGTTGATTGGCGCCATTGTATCTGGTGCTGTCGTTGGTAATCACGTATCGCCTATAGCTGACGTCATGCTCATGACCGCAACAAGCTCAGGAGCTTATCATATTGACGTGGTTAAAAGTCAGCTAAGCTTATCGCTACCAACGGTATTTTCAGCAGCATGCGCCTTTGGACTACTAGGAGTATTGATTCAAAATCATAACTCATATATAAGTGCGATTATGGCTCTGAGTTTGGGTATGACACTTAATATTTCTTTATTTCATCTGCTAAGATGGCTGTGGAAGAGGAACCAATAAAAAAATAAATCGGAAAAGAAGTAGTAAAAAAGGAGAGAGGGATATGAAATATCTACGCAGCCTATTCACCTGCGCATGGATCACTATCATAAGCACATCACTTGCAGCTAGCAGCATTACCGCCTACAACAATCGAACAGCCTACGTTACGACAAACCACATTTTTTATAACGACGAAATGGCGCAAGGCTTTGTACGCCTCAACGAAGGTTTTACCGTTATGCCACACTCATGTGTAACCATGGATGTGGTATTTTCTGTTTCCGGTGACATTGATCTACGTGAAACAAGCACCATCCGATTATTGAAAGATCTGGAATTCGATTCAGAGGTAACACTCACCACCGGTGGCAATATCGATGGTCGTGGACATACGCTCATTCTCAACGGCGATTTCAGGATTCCTGCTGGCAAAGTACTACACTTTAATGGTGATACAATTATTGATGGGAAAAAGCATGATATCATTATCGAAGAGAATGCCGAAATTTTTGTTGATACAAATGTAACGTTAACAATTGCAAACGCCATCATCAAAACCACCCGCAATGCGCCAACATATCCAGCATTACGATGTGGCGCGCTTACCAGCAAGCTTGCTCTTGATAACGTAGTATTCGCACCTGCTGACGACTTCTTATTTCAAAACGGCCAACTCTTTGTACACAATAACGTCGTAATTACGGGCACATCAGCATTTGTCTACAATTCGCCATGCGTCAGTTTTATTGCTGGCAATGCATGCTTATATCTTGATAACGCAATTACTTTCTCAGTAACGCCAGCAACATTTACCGATGCACCCTACACGCTCAAAAATACCTACACCGATAATAATTTTATTAAAATGGCCGATGAAACATCAGTTTTGTATTTGAATGGTTGTGCGCTACAAACGACTAATACAGGAATACGACTCACTAAAGGCACTTTATACTTGGATGGTCATGTACAATTTAAATCGGATCCAACATTAACCCTAACATCGTTTTCTCAACGGTTTCGACAGAATTATGGTCATTCATGCAGAACACTTAATTGGAGCCCCGACGGTCGCTATCTTGCAATTGGCGGTTTTTTCCCATCTACCGGTCATGAAGAATTAGAAGTCTATAGCTTCAATGGAACATCACTAACCTTAGGACGTATCGACATTTAAATTAACCACAAAAACGAGCATGCCAAACAAATAAGAGCTTCGAAATTTTTCTGCAGTTTTTCATATCGTGTAGCCAATTTTCTAAAATTTTTAAGTTTGTTGAAAAG
>JBAZSL010000002.1:0-129969 GCA_041662445.1 Candidatus Babeliales bacterium | reverse complement strand
GCGGGGAAGCAACTCAACTTAAGTTTGAGCAGTGGGTCGTTACTTGCATAGCATTTGTTTCTTACCACGCCCGAAGGACGTGGCTTATTGGGTTAGAGTAAAAGGGTTCCCTCATACAATTGATAAACCATTTCCATGCGTCCATAAACAGCTCGATCATGGGTACAAATTATAATTCCCATGTTCCATTCACGCTGCGCAGCAAAAAAAAGATCCACTACTTGTTGCGCATTGTCAGCGTCAAGGTTGCCGGTCGGCTCATCAGCAAGTAAAAATGACGGCTTGTTGAATAAGGCTCGTGCAATAGCAACCCGTTGTTGTTCGCCACCTGAGAGTTGTGTCGGATAAAAATGAACTCGTTCCCGTAGACCCATGTGATCCAAAAGCGACTCTGCCTGCTTACGACACGTTAAACGAGATTCTCCTTTAATAAGACCCGGAAGCATAACATTCTCGCATGCTGATAATTCTTTAATGAGATAGTGAAACTGAAAAACAAACCCTATGTGTCGATTCAAAAAACTATTTTTGTGCGCCGCACGGAATTGTTCAAAGTCTTTGTCATTAAAGGTAACTACGCCAGAAGTTGGGACATCCAACCCCCCAAGAAGATGCAACAACGTCGACTTACCACTCCCCGAAACACCGGTAATGGCATACGACTTGCCTTGATGAAAAGAGGCATCTATTCCTTTAAGCACCGGTACGACCGCGCTTCCCTGCTCATAATTTTTGTGCACACCGTGCAGGGCTAAAGCATCACTTTTTTCATGGGCCATTATATCCCTTTCTCAAATAACATATTTTGCAGTATGGCATCAGCACCCTTCATGAGGCAAATTAACGCTCTTTCGCTGTAAATTCGCTCAAGATTATAAAGCTTGCATTACCAAGAGTCGTTCCCGTAATATTGATGTAGGAAATCGCAGATGCAGCGCTATATTACCAACACCCGGTGGCATTTAGGGGGCCCGCAAACCGCACTCGCATCTGTGCAAATTTGGGGAGGGTGAATATCATGACAGACCGGAACAATGATTATGCACGCAGCAACGACATCCCAGCAACGGTGCCAATCATCCCGACAGTTGATGTGGTTGTTTTTCCACACATGGTCGTACCATTACTCATTCTTGATGAAAAAATCATCAAGGGCGTAGAGCAAGCCCTGCAAAGCCACAAAAAAGTGCTTTTGCTTGCGGCGCGACAAGGAGCCTCTGAATATCAAGGACCCATCGGCATACAAGACTTATATAAGATGGGTACTATCAGTAACATCATGCGCATCATGCACTTGCCCGAGGGCGGGATCAAAGTACTTGCTCAAGGACTTTGCAAAGCGCATGTAAAAAATATTGTTTCTGAGCAAGATTTACTCCAAGCGATCGTTACACCAGTTGATCCAGAAACTGCACTTCAAAGCGATCCCGCAGAGCTTGATCAACGCCTTAAGAATCTTTTGACATTGGTCGAAAGCTTGACCAATGACGGTCGTGTCTTTGGCCCAGACTTTCTGGCAATTTTGGCTCAGATCCGCGAACCAGACCGTATCGCAGATTTCATCCTCTCCCACCTCAGCTTGAGTGTTACGCAAGCTCAGACATTGCTCGAAAAAGAAACGTACGCGCAACTTTTTCAGGGCATTTGTGATTTCCTTCACAGCGAATATGAAATGAATTCAGTTCAAGAGCGTATACGCACCAACACGCGAGATTCAATCAACCAGTCACAACGCGAATATTATCTACGCGAGCAACTGAAGGCTATCCAAAAAGAACTCGGCGATGATGGCGATATCGAACTTGAAGATCTTAAAAAGAAACTCGAAACGCTTCCTTTAACACAAGAAGCCCGCACTGAGGGACAACGTCAATTGCGACGCCTTGAAAAAACCCCTCCTGATTCCATGGAGGCAACTGTTTTACGCAACTACCTTGAATGGCTCGTATGCATGCCATGGGGTATTCACACCACTGATAATTGCGCGCTTGAACACGCCAAATCAATACTTAATGCTAATCATTACGGGCTGGATGAAATCAAAGATCGCATCTTAGATTTCTTATCGGTACGCTTTTTAAAACAAGACTGTAACACACCAATTTTGTGCCTCTTTGGTCCTCCAGGAGTTGGCAAAACGTCACTTGGACATTCGATTGCCTCGTGCCTCGGTCGCAATTTCTTCCGCATTTCACTTGGCGGCGTTTACGACGAATCGGAAATTCGCGGCCATCGACGAACTTATGTTGGAGCTCTTCCTGGAAGATTTATTCAAGCACTGCGTAGAGCGGGAAGCGCTAATCCTGTCATTGTAATTGATGAAATTGATAAAATTGGCATGTCAAACCGCGGGGACCCATCATCGGCACTCCTTGAGGTCCTTGATCCAGAACAAAACCATTCTTTTTATGATAACTACCTCGGCGTTCATTTTGACTTATCAAAAGTAATGTTCATTGCAACTGCAAATGATTTGGGTACAATTCCAGCGCCGCTACGTGACCGCATGGAAATCATTCAGCTCTCGGGTTATACCCACGAAGAAAAAGTTGAAATTGCTGAACGCCATTTGATGTCCAAGGCTATCAAAAATGCTGGACTCGAAGGCAAAGGTTTTAGCGTCGATAAAGGCATACTCAACACCATTATCAATGAATATACGCGCGAAGCTGGCGTGCGCGAGCTTGAACGTTTCATACAAAAGTTGTGCTCAAAATACGCACGCGCGCTTGTTGAGAATAACGACGCGCCACATTTCGATGACAAAAATCTTCAAACATATCTCGGACCTTCTCGCGTTCATAGTGAAGGCGCATCTCACGGCGATAAAATAGGCGTAACTAATGGACTGGCATGGACACCATATGGAGGAGATGTACTTCAAGTTGAAGCCGTTTTAATGCCGGGTACGGGAAAGCTTATTCTGACGGGACAGCTTGGCGATGTCATGAAAGAATCGGCGCAAGCAGCAATGACCTACGTTAAAGCCCATGCAAATTTTTTCACCATAGAGTCAAAAACATTCAACGAGTATGACTTGCATATACACCTTCCTGCTGGTGCTATTCCTAAAGATGGTCCGTCAGCTGGCATAACCTTACTTTCATCGATACTTTCAGCATTCACAAAACGTGCAATAAATGGTGCATTTGCCATGACAGGAGAACTCAACTTACAGGGTGATGTTCTTCCAATTGGCGGCTTAAAAGAAAAAATACTTGCCGCAAAACAACATGGACTCAAAAATGTTATTATTCCGAAACTCAATCAAAATGATCTTATTGGGCTTGATAAACTCTTTGATGGTTTAACAATACTCTTGGTTGAAAACGTGCAGGAGGTATTACAGCACGTTCTGCTGCCAAAAATCCAATAGTTTTTTGGTTACTTTACTAATTCGTCAATCCTTCCTAAAATCGATTTCTATTAGGCTCTTGGGTATGTACTCAAGAGCCTCTTCATTTTGAGGAAGAAAGCAATGCTACTACCCACTATCTATCCCGTAACCTGCCATACTGACCATGTCGGCCCTGGATCAACATTTGTTGCGATAAAAGGCTTTCGCGACGACGGTGCCCTTTATGTTAAAAAGGCACTTGAAAAGGGAGCCACCACAATCATTCTTGAACATACTGCCGCCACTGAAGAAATCCGACGATTGTGCCTTAGCGCCAACGCTGACCTTCGCACTGTTCAAGATGCACGCAAAGCGCTTGCTGAATACTCAAGTGCGGCGCTTCATCATCCATGGCGCAAGCTCACTATTATTGGCATTACGGGAACCAAAGGCAAAACCACAACAACCTACATTGTCGAGCATATTTTACGACATGCTGGGTATAAAACAGCCGTACTGGGAACCATTGCCAACAAAATCGATGGGAACATAGAGGCAAGCAGCAACACAACGCCAGAAAGTGATTACTTGCATATGTTTTTTGCCGAATGCCTCAAACAGAACGTCACGCATGTCGTCATGGAAATCTCATCCCATGCGCTCAGCCTCCATCGCGTTCACGGAATAGATTTTGATGGCATTGGGTTTACCAATCTTGCCTCAGAACACATGGATTTTTATGACACCATGGATAATTATTTCATGGCAAAATCACAGATTTTTTCCCAGCTCAAACACCATGGAACATGTGTTATTAATACCGATGATATATGGGGAAAGCGCGCGCACCTGCGTGCCACAGAAGAAGCAATCAAAACACACGCGCAGATCATTTCAATGGGCAAACTTGCACCAGAGCAAAGTTATCATGAGCTCTCCGAACACCATGTTCCATTTATGATCAACAAAAGTTCTTTTGACGGCTTAGCTCTTGCCCTGTGCCTACCTCAAACACTCGAGTTTGCGTGTCCATCTCTTTTTGGCACCTTTAACTGTTACAATTTGAGCATGGCTGCATTACTTTGTCTGCATGCTGGAGTTGTCTCTCAACTTATTATCGATGCGCTCGCAACGTTTCCAGGCGTACCCGGCAGGCTTCAACGCCATGTACTTGCCAATGGCGCCTACGCATTTGTAGATTATGCTCACAATCCATCATCATTTCATGAAGCATTAAGCACGCTTCGGCCGCATACCACTGATCTTATTGTCGTTTTTGGATGCGGCGGAGACAGGGATCGCACCAAACGTCCCATCATGGGACAAATTGCCGCAACCCTTGCAAACAAAGTAATTATCACCGATGACAATCCACGATTTGAGGATAGACGTGCAATTATTGATGAGATTGTTGTTGGCATCCCCCAGCAGTTCACGCACAAAATCTCCGTTGAGCCGGATCGGCGCTCTGCAATCGCACTTGCAGCCGCCCAATCACGACAAGGCTCAATTATTGCGCTTTTAGGTAAGGGGCACGAAACTTACTATAGCGTGTGTGGGAACACCCTGCATTTCGACGACTTTGAAGAGATCAAAAATTTTTAAGTGCCTCAATTCTGCTGAGTGCTTTTTGTATGCGTAATGATATGCGTGGCCGGCCAGGGCGATCAGCATATCCGAACCGAAAGCGATGTACGGTTTTTGAAAGCACAATACGTAAGTAATACATCCAATAGCGCAGCTCAAAATCATGTGGTAATCGATTTACTGTGGTGTACCCCTCAAGCAAAGTGTTCCGCATATAATCACGGAAAAAAGTCCCCCAAAGAGCTACTTCAAAAACAGGATCCCCTGCCATACTGTCCTCCCAATCGACAAGAGCTGTAATGGTTTCGCCGTCATCGGAAAGAAAATTTTGATTACCAACGTCACCGTGAAGCAGTGATGGTGAAACATTCTTGAAAAGCGGCTCATAGCGCCGAAATAGTTCCAAAATTATTGCATACTCGGACGCATTGATCGCCCCGATCTCCTTACACAATCCTGCATGCTCTTCAAGCCGCAACAGAATGTAATCAGACCATGAGTCATGAACACCACGCGGCAGAACATGTGGAACCATCAATGGCACAACCGCCAGCGGCCCATAACCAGAAATTTTTATGCTATGCACACGCGCCACATACGCGCCTATTGAACGTAAAAGGAAGGGCGACATGTACTGCGTTTGTTCGTCCTCAAATGATTTTAATGTCTTACCCCGCACATATGTCATTACTTGATAATCAGCAGCCACATATCGTTGTGATATATCAACATCAATAATTGTAGGAACTGCTAGTCCTTGTTGTGCAAGCAATGGATACACACAAGCCTCAATCAAAAAATCCCATGCTCTACCGTATTCGTAGAGACGATTTATACGAATCATAAGCGGTTGACTTTTTGGGCTTGTAATACGGAACAACACCCGAAATGTACCGGCATGCATCAACGGCGTTACTTTATAACGATGCAATTTCAACCGCTCACAACATATGTACTCAACAATGTCACGACATCGGTTAATAGCATCGCATCGCGTATGTCTAAGCTGAACACACAGCGCTCCAAGTTCTGCAACATCAGTTTTTGCGTGGAAAATGGTTTTTCTTTTACGATCAGCGGCAGCAAGATCAGAGCGGTCAATAGCGGTATGTGCGCTAGCAAAAACCATCGTAGCCAAATTGCTTCACCATAACAATTGACGTTGAACGAATATCAGCTTTCTCATCGACGGATAATTCATTCATGGTAGCAATATTCACATCGGGAGTCGGCATATGAATGGTACCCCATGGGTGCACACGCTCCATGCGCGCACCATTCCATGACGGATAGAGCATTGTATCAGCAGCAGATATTCCCAATTGAGCACAAAGCTTTTGCATGGTCGCTTGAGGATTTGCTATCAGGTCCTCATAGCGAACTATGTGTACATTGTGCGGATATGCTTGTGCATACGTAAGAGCCATATGCTGTGCAATACTCCATGTCCATGCATATTTTTTTAGTGAAAGTGGAAATGGACGCTTTTTGGTATCGGCATAACCAGAATAAGGATTACGCACAACATGAATAACATGAGCTTGTGGCATATCAGCAAGAATCTTTTCAGCATCAAGAATAATAACGGGACTATACCCCACATAGGCTTTCTCTTGTCCCGTCCGCTGATAATTTTTCCAGCTTTGAAATGTTGCGGTAAAAAATGCTTCAACTAAATGTGCGCGCGTGCGCTCTTTGTCACGCATATACTCAACAAAAATCTTTTTTCGCTCTGCCTCGTCGATAGTAAGTTCAATATCTTTGAATTTACTACGTAAAGGAGCACGAAGCTTTGTCTTCAACTCTTCATCATAAAAAAGTTCATAGTCCTGCTCAACTTCGCCATGAAGAGGAAATTCTGGCCAACAATAGCGAAACGGCACCAGTGTTTGAATGAAGTTTGATGAAAGCACCGTTCCCAACTGGGACTCAAATGGGTATACAAAAAGCTCTGGGTGTCCATCGAGCATACGATGCGTAACATTCCCTCCGTTTTCATACATTGCTGATATCATAAAAAGTTTGAATGGCACGGGAGCCGACATGAGTTCTCCTTCTCATAAGATTCTTCAACAATGCTCTTATTCTACTTATTTGTGTTGTTCCGTCAAAACAAACTGGACACCGATCAGCCTTGACATCCACCACTCATGTGATACGGTTTTTGGGATAATTAGGCGAACTCAATTCATCGAGGAGATACGGTAATGAAGCGCCTTCCCTTTCCCGTCATTATACTTGCCGGTGGACTTGGCACACGTCTTCGCGAAGAAACAGAATTCCGTCCAAAACCGATGGTTCCTATTGGTGGTAGGCCCATTTTGTGGCATATCATGAAAATTTATGCCCATTATGGATTTTATCGTTTCATTATCTGTCTCGGGTATAAAGGAGAAATGATCAAAAACTACTTTCTCAATTTTCATCTTGATGGCGTCGACTTTACGGTGCTTACCAAAACAGGTGCTATAACCGAACACCAAGTTAGCGACCAAGATTGGGAAGTTACGCTTGCCGACACAGGACAGACCTGCATGACCGGCGGACGCATTGCTCGCGTGGCTCGATATATTAATGCCGATCGATTTTTGGTGACCTATGGAGATGGTCTTGCCAACATTGACATTGAGGACCTGCTCAACTTTCATCTTTCCCACAAAAAACTTGTCACGCTCACTGGTGTCAACTTAACATCTCGATTCGGCAACCTTGACACCAATGGCAACCAAATCGTTTCGTTTGCTGAGAAGAAAAAAATTAATGATGAATGGATTAATGGCGGTTTCTTTGTATGTGAGCGCGAATTTCTTAAATATCTCTCACCGCAGGACGACTGCATACTTGAACAAGACCCACTCAAAAAATCGGCCGCTGATGGTGAACTTATGATGTATAAACATACCGGTTTTTGGCAGTGCATGGACACCTATCGAGAACATCAACTTCTCGAGGAATTATGGAAAACACACGCACCATGGAAAGTATGGGGCGAACCGCCGCGTGAATTTATTCCGGCAACAACAACACATCACACGTCTTCCCATAACATCGAGAGATCGACGTGAACAACGTTTTAATCACCGGCGCCACCGGCTTACTCGGCCCAAGCCTTATTCGCAAACTTCTTTCAACAGATGCCAACATTATTGCGCTCGTACGCGATGATGTTCCGCAGTCGCTTTTTTTTCATGATAACTTACAGCATCACGTCACGGTTGTACGGGGTGATCTTCTCGATTTCGAACTTTTGCTCCGCATTCTTAACGAATATGATATTACGACGGTATTTCATCTGGGTGCTCAAGCAATCGTTGGTTATGCAAACCGCTCACCACGTTCGACATTTACCTCAAATATTCAGGGAACCTGGAACATTCTGGAAGCATGCCGACTTTCACCATGGATAAAAAAAATTATAGTTGCCTCAAGCGATAAGGCCTATGGCGAACATCCCATACTCCCGTACACCGAAGAAGCACCATTGCAAGGCCGCCATCCCTATGACGTATCAAAAAGTTGCGCCGATCTCATTGCGCAATCATATGTTCATACCTACCAACTTCCTATCTGCATAACGCGATGCGGAAATTTTTTTGGCGAGGGCGACCTTCACTTCAACCGCATCATTCCAGGAACCATCAAGTCCGTGCTCGAGGGCAAACAGCCGGTTATCAGATCAAATGGCCTTTTTGTTCGCGATTATATTTATGTCACTGACGTTGCCGATGCCTACTTACTTCTCGCCGCACATATGGACCTATCCCACATCGTTGGCCAATGTTTTAATTTCAGCACCGATCAACCCTTTACCGTTATCGACATTGTGCACCTAATTTTAAAACTCATGCACGCAACGCATCTTGCGCCAATCATCCTGAATCAGGCGAACAATGAAATTCCCGCCCAGCACCTTTCTTCGACCAAAGCACACAATCTTTTAGGATGGAAACCTGAATACGGCGTTGAGGAGGGGCTTAAGGCAACAATCGCATGGTATCAAACATATTTCACTAAAAAAGAAACTGCTCATGAAAAAAATATCGATCATCGTTGTCTGTTATAACGAAAGTGCAAACATTTGCCCGATGTACGAACGCACCATCTCGGTCATGCACACGTTACCCTGCTATGATTTTGAACTTATTTATGTTGATAATGCGAGTACCGACCATTCAGAGAAACTCTACCATGAACTCGCTCTTCAAGATTCCCATGTTACTGCGCTTATCATGTCACGCAATTTCGGCACCAGCCAATCAAGCATGCTGGCAGGTATGCGCTATGCCACCGGTGATGCAGTAATATTTATCGATGGCGATCTCCAGGATCCGCCAGAACTCATCCCTGCCTTTATCAAAACATGGGAAGATGGCTACGAGGTTGTCTACGGCATTAGAAAAAAGCGCAAAGGAAGTATACTGCGGCGCATTGGCTATACGTGCTTTTACCGAATTTTTCGCATGCTTTCATATCTAGATATCCCTCTTGATGCCGGAGACACCGCATTAATCGACCGCAAAGTTGTTGATATCATTGCAACTCTTCCTGAAAAAGATCTTTATATTCGAGGCCTGCGCACATGGGCAGGATTCCGACAAACGGGCATCGAATATGTACGCGAAGACCGCGCAAGAGGGAAAACGAGTAATAGTTTTTGGGCAAATTTTTTCTGGGCAAAGAAAGCTATCGTTAATTTTTCATACAAGCCCTTAGAATTCATTTCGCGTGGTGCCGTTACGCTTTCGCTCGTAACGCTGGCTGCTGGCGGTTGGTATCTTGCGGCATGGTATCAATTTGGCACACCGCGAGCACTTTATACCCTACTTCTCTGCATGCTGGTGATGACAAGTCTGATTTTTATTGCGCTTGGTACACTTGCAGAATACATCATACGCATGTTTCACGAAATCAAGGGAAGACCGGCATATATCGTACGTACGGTCATCAACCAACACGCGCTATCACTGCACAAAACAGTGCTGGTAGACACGCCGAAGCAGGAAATCACGCGATGAAGAGCTACATTGCCATTTTGTGTTGTGCTCTGGGTGGTGCGAACGCAACAACCTACCCACCCTTCACCGTTCCTCCAGAAGACATCGCAGCTATTCTCAATGGCAGCAGCAGCACACGAGTAACGACCCGATCACGTCTGCCCGCTGACATTTCATTTGCATGCGCCGACATTAAATATAAAGACGGGGTATTAAAATTTTGTGAATGCGGAGATGGCGTTTACATGTCATTGCGCACTGCAAATATCATACTCAACAATCACGAGCAGAGAGCAGTCGCTCCTTACTGGGGCATACTATGGCATTATCTTGCACAATGTAATCTGCCCATATGGCTTGTTGGTGATAGTAAGCCAGAGAATGCACTCGCCATCCGCACACTAAAAACTTTGGGCGGGCGAGTAGTAAAAAATATTTTTCAACTCAAGCATGACCCCTTATTTGACTCACTGCGTATTAAAAATTTCATCCCACAATCTGCTCTTCAACATTATCGTGGAATAGTAATATTCCGATCAGGGTCAGAGCGTGGGCGCGATGGCAGAGCAATCAAAGATTTTAGACGTACTTATCCAGAATTTCTCTATGTTAACGGCATCGCCCACCCTTATATCATTCGTAAGGACAACACCAACAATCTTTTTTTTGATGCTCATCTTAAAAATCTCATCCCAAAATTCAACACGTACACAACTCACTATTCATCAGAATTAACAGAAAAAATTCTTGATGATTTTGATGACCAATGGCTTATCGTCAAACCGGTTTTTTCATCACTTGCCTTTGGTGTTAATCTTATCGAAAGAAAAAATCTTGATGATTTCTTAAAACTTATTTTGCGTGATAAAAAAGAGATAAGCTGCAATGCCCATCGTGGATTATCCTACTGGCGTTGCCATACTCCTTCTAAAATGTTTGTTTCAGCGTACGCGCCATCAAAAGTTATTTACAAAGATGCCCTTCCCTACGATCCAACCATGCGCATTGTATTCATAATGAGTCACACTGCCGGAATTATTACCGTCACCGCCATCGCAGGATTTTGGAAAATTCCTGTCCAATCACTTGCAGAAAAAAAAGTTAGCCCTACCGCCAAACATGTCACCATAGCTCATTCCGGTGCATATTATACCGGCATTCTTGTTGATCCAGATGATTGGTATGACATTAAAAAAATATTAGATGGCAACCTGCCATTACTTTACCAAACTATGCTTGAGAAACACGCATTGAAAGCGGAGGATCAACATGCCTAATGTGATTATCACTGCACTTATAAACAGCGTTCTCTTTTTCGCCTCAACACCCCCTGACCACAAAATTTTCACCGTCCCAGGGCAACATCGTTCTTCACAGGAAATTACTGAGCGGCTGACACCTACCATTCATGCGTGGTATGACGATAAAGGAGCACGCAATATGGTTCTTAATGGGCTTGTTGATGCATTTATTACACACCTTGGGCGCCGCGAAGCGCAACACTATTTGTCTCAATGTAAAAAGCCACCGCTTGCAGTTTTTGACATCGACGAAACGGTTTTGAGCGCCTATCAATCGCTTAAAAAGAATACCGCAGAAACTACCTCTTATGCGCGGGCTTCAGCGATTGATGCGATGGAACCGCTACAGCCACTCCAGCGCCTTTATACATTCTTGCTTGCAAGCGGCGTACAGGTCGTCTTTGTCTCTGCTCGTAGCAATAGCACTTCATTACGAACAAAAATCATCCAAAAACTTACATCATCTGGATATCCAATCTTTGTCGACGTGCTTCTTTATTCAGCTTCTGGCAAGACAACAAATGCTCAATGGAAAGAATCGGTGCGAAACGCTCTAGCAGGAAAATACACCATTGTGGCGACTATCGACGATGACTGGCGCAACTTACAGGGCAACAACGTGGGCCGGTGGGCGCTGTGGGTACCAGGATGCATACTTACCATTCCCAGGGAGCAGCAGTTTTATGCGCAACTTGTTACGGCAAGCACCAATAAGACTTTTGCTGTTGCCGCACGCGATTATAATACTGCTCATGCATGATCATGAAAAAAATATTGCGTATTCTTGTGGTCTGCACATGCATCGTATCAAGTTCACACGCAACCCAACCCATCAAACCCAACATCTTATTCGTCCACTACCCAACGCAATATGTAGCCGGCATCGGTGTTTATCTGCTTAATTGCAGTAAACTGCTCATCGGACGTGGATATAATATCTCATTTCTGATCATCAAACAGACCAAGCTTGAGCCAGAGCTCGAAAAGAATCATATCCCCTTTCACACTCTTTCTTTTGGCGGCTACACAAGCACACAAACACTTGCGCATACCATGTACAAAATCTGCAAAGATCTCAGCATCGATATCATCTGTTGCAATTGGTATGACCATAGCATCACTGCAGCACAAGCAGTTGCGCACAAGCTGCCGGTCAAAATTGTATTTATTGACCACATGAATTTTGCACAAAAGATTGTTCCTAGAGGGAAAAATACACTTGTTGGCATCGATGGCATCCTGGGCGTAAGCCCCTCCATTGCGCATACGCTTGCAACAAAAATCCTAGGCTCTCAAGTTATTGCCTCAATCCCACCATTTTTTGATGAAGAGAAATTTTTACATTTTAAACAGCCAAACGCATATCGCTCGTTTAAACCATTACCGGCGCGCAAAATGTTCTTTCGAGAAGCCTTTGGCATCGTCATTAAACGAGGCCCTATTATCTGCATGATCGCTAATATGTATGAAGATAGAACCAAAAATCATCACCTTCTTTTCAAGGCGATTAATCATCTTGTATACAAAAAACATAAACCGATCGACGTAATGCTTGCCGGTGATGGCAATCTGCGTCCACGCCTTGAAGCAATAGCACGCAGGCTCAAAATTGATAACTACGTACACTTTTTAGGCTTTACCGACCGCATTCCTGAGCTTTTGTATTACACAGACTTTCACGTACTTTCAAGCCGCAACGAAGCCTTTGGCATTGTACATATTGAAGCAGGATTTATGAAACGACCAACCATTGGAGCAACCGATACAGGTGCAACCGCCATCATCAACAATGGCACCACAGGACTCCTGTTTGAAAATGATGACGTTGATGACCTAACTGAAAAAATTGAATTTCTTATCGACAATCCTGAACTATGCCAGAAAATGGGACAGAGCGCGTATGATTACGCGCTCTGTAATTTCTCTAACTATGCGAAAGTGGTGGCTTTTGAAAAGTTTTTAGACAACGTTATGGTATCTAGCGGTAAAAAATCCCAACCTCATTTGGAGGGAAAGGACACATCGCAAGCCGCCTGCTCAATTCTTTAGCATTATTAAAATTTATACTATCAAGCTGTTGCAATAGAAATTTTCTGGAATAAATCATTGCATCTGGGAACTTATCGTTATCCAACAACATCCCTCTATATTTAAATTGGCTCGCCCACAAACGCTCCTTTATCTGAACACAGGGAAGTTCCTGACTCAGTAAGGGCAACGCATAAAAAATCTTTGCAAAACACCCATCAAGAACATTTACACATTTTTTCAAATCAATCGGCCGGTCAATGCTTATATTGCCATCAAGGAACAACGCAACATATCTAGATCGAATCTTGCGTAAACGATCAACAAGTATTTTTCGAAATGAAACCACTTCTGGATCGTAGCAACTGCAAACAACATCAATGGATGGACCCAAATTGGCATGATATTCAGCTTGTTGCTTACCGGCTAACTCCAGGAATACCGTACAACGATCGTATCCAGAAAACTTTGCATTTACATTACTCAGCATTTTTCCTGCCGCCGCTTCAGAAGAAGAACAAATTATTACCTCTGGTGGAATGTATTCATTTTTTGAAATTATTTGTTCGAAATCTTCGATCAAAGGGTATGGCTTTTGAGCACTGAGGTAATCACATATCTTTCTTCTAAAATTACGATCCAGACATTTGCAACACTCATTGGGTTTGAGGTATTCCAAATATATAGAACTTTCTGAACGCTCCTATAACGGTGACCTGCCATCTCGAGCATGGGAATCGTGTATGCCGGATCCGTAAGAACGGGATAATACGTACCTTTGTACAACAGATCTTTGAGCTTAACCTGCTTAAAAAGCCCTGCATAATAAGAACGCAGTTGGCTGGTCGGCCTTCTTAAAACATTTCTGAATGAATGGTGTGCTATCTCATCCTGAGTAAATGGCTTGACGTTGACAATTCTATTGCCAGGAAATGTCTTAAATCTTGTTGTGTAAAGCATCCATACATCTGGATCCTGATAAATTTTATTCAATTCATTGAGCACATTATCATGCGCATAAAAATCATCTCCATCACATTCAGCAATGATGGTGGTATCAGGCAAGCTATGAAACGCACGATACCGATTTTCAAGCTGCCCTTTACGCGTTTTGTTATTGATAATCCTCACATGTTTTTCAAGCTTGTTACGAGCAACGAACTGGGCAACAATTTCTCCAGTTTTATCGGTTGAAGCGTCATTAATGTAGGTAATATGATATTTATTTCGTGGATAATTTTGAAAACACACTGATGACAGATTTTTTTCCGCCCAGGCAGCATTATTGAACGATGGAATAACTATCTCAAATACTTTATGCTCCACTGCAAATGGCTCATATGAAGCTATAGCATTCGAAAAAACGGTGACTGCCATAAGGATAGACATCAATTGAACAGACAGTGATGTTAACGACTTTTTTGAGATAACGATTGTTGTGATAACCATACCAACTCCCCTTCAGGTTATTAAAGTGAAAGTTAGTTTACTCGCAAAACGTTTCCCACCGCAATAGAAAATGATATTTGCGGTAATAACTATTGCTTGTACTTACTAAGCTCCTCTTTCGCTTGTTTCTGCCAATAAACATTGTCATAGGCCGACATATAACGTTTTGCTATGGCAACTTCGGAAAATTTTTCGGTAACCAGGGCGCGCGCCTGAAGGCCCAATTTGCGGGCAAATGCTTTGTCATCTACAAGCATTTTAATATCGAGAGCTAATTCCATTGCGTTTGTCGAATCAAACAGTAACCCAGTTTTTTTGTGAAAAACTATCTGATCAGCAGCGCCAGAAGCCCTCGATAAAATGATTGGCTTTGCCATAATCGCAGCCTCTAAAACCGCAATTGCAAAAGCCTCTCCAGTACTTGGAAGAACCTTAATATCGGAGTGATATAAAAGCTCTGCGATTTTATCTACAAAGCCAAGAAAATGAACATATTTCTTCAGGCCAAGCTTTGCAACCATCGCCACAAGCTCATCTTTTCTTCCGGGGCTGTCACTATCAGTACCAGCAAGAACAACATGGAACGGCGTATCAAGCTCAGTAATAAGAATATGTGCAGCTTTCAATAAAAGTTCGTGGTTTTTGCAGGCATCCAAATGTGCAATCATACAAACAATTGGCAAAGCCCCAATGTCAAAACCAAAAGATTTTTTAAAAAACGTCTGCTTACTGCGATAGGTCGGGGAAAAGTTTAAGAAGTGATTATCAAGCGTCATCGGAGGTATAAATTCAATATTTTTAATGCCGAGATTACAGTGGGTATTCTCATTCTTAATATCTTTAATAACATTAGGACTCGTTGACAAAAAGGCGTCTGCGCAACGTATTTGATCCATGTTTGTAGGATGTTCATAGCTATGATGTTGAACAACGATGGCAAAGTTGAATTTTGCCTTCAATTCAAGCGCCGCCCGCAGCTCGAGAGCTTTGTTGGTGTGAACAACATCTATTTTCTCTCGCGTACAAACTTCATCGATGGCTGAAGCAAGCAAGGCTTGCAGAGTTGTTCCCTTAGTCTGCAAGAATTCATCTTTTTTCATGCATATAACGTAGTGTGGCAAGTTTGCATTAATAAGCTCTGATTGAATTTTTGACCCTTCTCGGACCAAAATCCGCACGTTATAACCTAGAGAATATAATGTCTTATAAAGGGCCAGGGTATGCATTTCAACTCCACCCCAGTGGTTAAGCGCACGCATTAATAAAACACATGGAGCCGCGGTAGAACGTTGCGGCTGATCGTCAAAAGAGATAAATTTCACCTGCGCTTGAACTGGTAGCATCATCAGACAGCACATGACGAGTTTGCAAAATTTATTCATAGATTTCCCCTTTCTAATATCACTTATTGCCTCGACGCATCCCATTCAATGAGACGTACGTATTTCTATAAAAAAGCACGCGCTGCACCCTCTCTTTACATAAACTTCGCTGCTTGTTAGTTTCATGTCCATGCTCATTCAACAAAAAAAGATAATATGTATTAGCGCGATATGCCAGCATAAAAAATCATTTTTTTATGTAATAAAGAGTATATGAATGACTTTTCCGAAAAGATGCACATTTTTAATCTTATTTTATTCTTTCCTCATGTACTCTGCCCAGCCCGCCACCGCCCCGCATGCGATTACCTATGAACTCAGTGGTGTCGGTTATAGGCTGGGGAATAATATTTATACCTATAGCGCAACAAAATGGCTCGCTTATAAATATAACCTTCAATTTTATTTTTCCCCTTTTGGGTACTCCAATTATTTTGTTATGTCTGAAAAAGAACCGCGGCTTACGCCACATCTAAAAAATAGTTACAAGAAAATAGTTGTAATTAAAAGCGAATCAGAGCTCATCGAACATCTCAAGGAATCACAAAAGCCAACACTTTTTGTTACTCAATTTCCACTTTATTGTCTTGTACCAACGACATTAAAGAAATTCAAATGTTTTGCGCGAAACGACAGAAGAGAGCTTATTTATTTCTTTATGCGTCAAAATTATCAATTTGGAAACGATCTTACAGAAAACTTAATGCTTAAGCCTCAATATCAGAGTATTTTGCCTACCCCACATTTGCCCCCAAAAAAAATAATAACTGTTGCGGTCCATATTCGAAAAGGCAGCTTTTTAGATACACCTACGGAGTCTATGCAATATTTCGATGAGAACAAACGCTCATTACACGATAATCAAAGCAGCAAGTCCACACAAGCCGATGGTCCATATAGCAAACCAATAGATAAGCTTTTTCCGCTAACATTTCCGCCTGAGCAATTCTTCCTCGACCAAATAAAAAAGCTTTCAGCGCTGCTAGATCACCCTCCGCTGTTTGTTTATATCTTTACCGATGATAAGCACCCTGACCACATAGTTAAGAGGCTTGAAAAAAGACTCACTCAAAAAAACATTTTTTTCGCGTGCGCTGAGGGAGAATTTCCTTATCAAAAAAATGTAATCGCAGATCTTTATGCCATGTCGCTTTTTGATTGTTTGATTAAACCGGGATCATTTTATTCATGGATTTCTCAAATGCTTGGCGCACACAACATAATAATTTTCCCGCAATCAACAACATGGATCAATAACAAAATGTTAACTATTAATGATGTTGGCATTATTCTTTATGATCACAACACTCGTAAAACTGACTACTTTTCGTTTAACAAAATAACTGAAGAACTAAAAAGAAAAGCTTTGAATCTCTTTAAAAATCGCCAAATAAATTTTTGATCCAAACAAGGAATTCTATGACTGCACCAAAAGTATTTTCAGCGTGCGCCGTACTCTTCTTTTACATTCACACATACGCCCAACAATCATGCTCTATAGCGTTTGTTCATCTTGGGCAGAATTTGCCGCCACATATTAATAGTGCAATATTTCAGGCGCGATTATTTAATCCAACAGAAGATATTTATTTACTCGCCAATCAAAATGCTTTGAATAAAGAAGATGTACAGCTATTGCTGAATAATATGCGCAATACTCTAGAAGTAAAAATCATTCCCATTGGAACCTTACATAAATCAGAAGAGCATAAGATTTTTGAAGAACAATCAACGCACAATAAAAAATTCAAAAACGGATTTTGGCGTTTTACCACTGAACGTTTTTTTGTTCTTGATGATTTTATGCAACAAAATAATATTACCGATCTCGTTCATCTGGAAAATGATACGCTTTTATACAGAAGCCTAGAAGAATTGATGCCTCACTTTAGAGCGTATTATAAAGGCATTGGTGCAGTTCTGAGCAATGACAAACTATGTATTCCCTGCTTTGTGTATATCAGAGACAAAAAAGCAATAAAAAAGCTTGCGCGCTATATTGCTCAACGTGCACAAGAGGGCAAAAATGATATGATTACTTTGGCTGCGTTTAAAAATAATAATCCAACAACACTGATTGATAGCTTGCCCATTATTTCTCGCGCATATGTCACACAATATGGACTAAGAAGCATCTCTGGTTTAAGCTCACATAATCCACCCAAATTCTACAACCACATTGATGCCTTTAGATCGATTTTTGATGGCAATGCAATTGGGCTCTATCTTGGAGGGGTTAGTCACAACAACAAGCCCGCAGAGCCAGGCTTTATTGCCCCAGACTGTTTATTCAATCCATCGTTATTGGATTATCAATGGGAGAAAGATGAGCTGGGAAGAAACATTCCTTTTATGATTTTCAAGGGCGAGCAGTATCGCATTAATAACTTACATATTTACTCAAAAAACTTAAAAAAGTTTTTATCGCTACAAAAATAAATTCGGAATAGAAATTCTCAGCCGTCTATCAAACACAGGCTATCTTGTAATAGTTGCAACCAGAATACCCTTTTTTTGTACCTTAATAACACCACCATCAATATATGTTATCGTGTAGTGGGGATTAATTTCATAAATTTTTTGAACGATTTGTTCTTTGGTTACAAAGTCAAAATATTCAGTACCACAATAATGCATATCATCAATAATAATGGTATGAATTTTTATTGGGTGTTGCTTGATTTGATCAAGCTCTGCCACGAGAGCAGTGTTCTTTTTCCCATCATTTTGAGGAAAACGATGACCATCTAACCAGAAGGTTATTGGCTTGTCCATATCTTTTATTACATCTTTAAGAATAAGCCCTGAGTCCCCACACCAGATGTGTACTTGTTTCAATCGTTCGAAGTGAGATGTAGCTTTTTTTGCCCGAACTGGGTCAATTTCTATTGAATGAATTTCTGAAAAATTAGCCTTTAAAGCCATTATCACACCTTTGCCTAGAGATGTTCCTGTCTCGACAAAATAATAATTTGCAAAATTTCCAAAACCCTCAGGTGCCATATTTGCGTGTAATGGATTGAAAAAATAAAACAATGACATAGTCAAACATATCACTTTAAAAATATGCACCTTCTTCCCTTCTTTGAAAAGCTACAAAAAAACTTTACTCGGCATTGCGACGATAGGTTGCGGTGAATTCCATTGTCAACATTTTTCACAGAACCCATGCAAAACATTTTTTCTTGCATCAAAGCTACACCAATAAGTTATAGTCAACAGAGCAAGAAGCTGTAATTACAAATTTGGGATATATGATATCCGCAAAATACAAATGGGGGCCAATGTTACCGCGTGTTGTGATTAATTTAGTGACAAATAGGGTAAAGGGCTCAAATGGTTATTGGTTTTAAAAAATTGCTTAATATTTTTTTAGTTTCTTTGTTTATTCAGGTGCAAACATCACGCATCAGAGGCCAAGAAATAAGCAATTTAGATTTATTCGAGAATAAAAACATTTTAATTACTGGTGGCACTGGCTATTTGGGAAGATCGATTGCATCAGAATTATTGAAGTATAATCCCAAAAAGATTGTCATCTTTAGTAGAGACGAAGTAAAGCATTTCAATGTTGCAAAATTGTTGGGGTACAATCCAAAGATAAAAAATGTCATAGGAGACATTAGAGACTATGATAACTTATTAAAGCATACAAAAAACATGGACATTGTTTTTCATACGGCAGCCCTTAAAAGGGCCGACATGTTAGAAGAAAATGTTGAGCAGGCGATAAAAACAAATATTATCGGAGTTCTCAATGTTTTTAACGCCTGCGTTGCAAATAATGTTAAAAAAGCACTCTATATATCAACAGATAAAGCCTGTTGCCCAGTCAATGCTTACGGCGGTTCAAAATTTGTAAGCGAAAAACTCTTTACTAACTACGACAGAAAAACTATCAACACCACATTTTTGGCTGCTAGATTTGGAAATATATTGGAAAGTACAGGTTCGATAATTCCAATTTTTTCTGAAAAAATTAATGCGGGCGAAAATATTCCTCTCACCGATACACGCATGACAAGATTCATAGTTGATAAACAAGAAGCCGTTGAATTAATTTTTGACGCTTTAAGGTATGGAATTGGTGGCGAGATTTTTGTAAGAAAGCTTCCATCGTTAAAAATTACCGATCTTATCGACGTACTCAAAGATAAATTTCATTCGGAAAGCAAGGTTGTTGTTACCGGTCTTAGACCGGGTGAGAAACTGCATGAAGAGCTTATTAATCGTACTGAAATTCCGCGAACATTTGATTTTGGCAATTATTATGTAATAACTCCAAATATTAAAGATTGGTTGTCAGATATTGATAGCATACCTGTGTACATGAAAGGTAAGAAATTTATGAATGAAAAAATTATGAATAGTTTTAACTCAGAACAAGCACTCATAAGCAAGCAAGAAATCGCAACTCTTTTTCAGAAATTTGGGATATTGGCGGAAAATCAATGAAAAATAAATTAATAACAACACTATTAGCGATGCTATTGATTATAAAGTATGGAAGCTGCGTAACAGACCATCAGCCCAAAACATTTTTGGTTTTTGGTGGCAAAACCGGATGGTTTGGTCAAAAAATTGTTCAACTACTGAAAGATAAAAAACACAATCCTATGTGCGCCACATCGAGGCTTGAAAATAGATCAGAGCTCATTGCTGAGATAGAAACCATTAGACCAGATTTTATCATCAATGCGGCTGGAATAACTGGAAGGCCAAATGTTGATTGGTGTGAAAATCATAAACAAGAAATATTGCGAACTAACGTTCTTGGGACATTGAATCTGGTTGATGTTGCCTTTCTTTATGGTATCCCTGTGACCAACTTAACAACTGGCTGTATTTACTCGTATAATTCGACACATCCTATGGGAAGTGGCATTGGCTTCAAGGAGGAGGAGGAGCCCAACAGTTTGGGGGCCTTCTACGCTAGAACAAAGATTCTGCTCGAAAAGTTAATTCTTGAGTATCCAAATGTTCTGAATCTACGCATAAAAATGCCAGTTTCGAGCGATATGAATCCGCGAAGTTTTATTGGGAAAATTATAAGATTCAAAAAAGTTGTGAATCTACCAAATTCAATTTCCGTTTTGGATGATCTTTTTCCTATCGCAATTGAGATGACACTACGCGGCTTTAGGGGCAATTATAATTTTGCAAATCCAGGAACAATGTCCCATAACGAAATGCTTGATTTATATAAAGAATATATCGATCCAAATTTTACCTATCAAAATTTTACGCCGGAAGAACAGCGTGAAATGTCGAAAAATCGTTCAAACTGCCAGCTTGATGTTTCTAAATTATTACGTGATTTTAACATTCCTCACGTAAAAGAGGCTGTTATCGCCATGTTGAAAAATGTGCGAGCACGTGGAATATCAGGAGAAATATAATGATAAACAGCACTCAAAACATTTCCCTAATGAGCTTATTTTTTGCTTGTTTTATATTCCTGCGTACCGATGCTCGGATACTCCTATTCGCCATACATCACAATAGACCGGACTTTCTGGAACTTCAGTATAAATGCCTCAAAAAGTTTTTAGCCGAAAAAAATGACTTCGATTTTATTGTTGTAAGCGATGCAACCGATAAAAAATGCAAGCAACAAATTGAATCTATATGCAAAAAATTCAATATCCGTTGTGTTAATTTTCCTCAAGAGCTGCATCTTGCCGGTGTTTTGATTGATAAAATGAAGCAATTAGGATGCGATCATCTTCTTAACAGTTCTCACGGAAGCGTCAGACACTGTCAGTTGGTTCGATTTGCGCTTGAAAATTTTGGTTTGGATTCCAACGATATCGTTGGAATCATGGAGGGTGATATTTTTTTAATTAGAGCTTTTAGTATCAGAGAATATCTATACAACCATGATCTCATCGGAACATTACAAAGCGACCGTCGAGACAATGGCCTTACCTATATTTGGATTGGATTATCATTTTTTAATTTAAATAAGTTACCCAACCCAAAAACTTTTAATTTTGATTTAACTTTTGTAAATGAAGCATTTCTAGATTCGGGTGGAAGCACTTACTGGTACTTAAAGGATAATCCTTATGCTCGAGTAAAAACATATAAACGGGTCCCTCTATCAGCACTCCCAAGGGAGGACGGTGGAAAACTGCGTAAACTCGGATTTAGTCAGAAGGAAATATCCTTTTTAGAAAAAACACTCTCTTGCCCTGCCTGCAATCACGAATTTTCCTACCTTGCTGTTGAATTCCACATAGATAACCATTTTTTGCACTATGCTATGGGTAGAAAATCGACGGATTCCGATGCTAAATCGATATTATTCAAAAAATTCCTCAGTGATATTTTGACCTAGGGATTTTGTTAACGCGTTGCCGTTCGAACAAAAAGCGCATCTCCATATAGCTTCCAAGCCCGCATTGCTACAAATTTGAATCCATTCGCTTCTAACCATGTCTTCACATCCGTAAACAAAGGTTGGTCTTTATAGAGCTCTACAAATTCAACTTCCAGCAACATTGCTTTAACCGTTTTTAGTATACGTGGAGCACTCTTGAGTATGGACAATTCACTTCCTTGCGTGTCCAACCAAATAAAATCAACATGACCAATACTGTTTTTTTCAGCCCATGCATCAATTGTAATCGTCGGAACTGAGAGTTTTTTCTTAAACTTTATGCATGACCATGCAGAAAGATGGCCTGTTGGCGTCAATAAAGAGCTTGAGGCCGAAGGGCTACCTGGCGTCGCCGTAAATGAAGATATATAAAAATCAGCGGTACCTTCTTTATCAGCTAAAGCAACCTGATACGTTGAAACGTTGTTACAATTTTCCGTTGCCTTAACAACCTTTGCATACAATTCAGGAACCGGTTCAAAACTATGGACGTGCCCTTGTTGCCAAAAATTTGCCAGTAATACGCTATCTTTCCCATTGAACGCCCCGGCCTCAACTATAATTGGATCCTTAGGCAAAATCGGAGCTATCATGGTAAAAATTTCTTTTGTTGAGTGAATCTTTTTGGGAATATGTGAAACTTTGCTTCTTTTGGCATAACCGCTGCTCACTGCCGCTACCAGAAGTATAATCCCACAAAGCAACGTCTTGGATACATCCTGTCGCTTGCTCATCTTCTACCCTCTCATCAAAAAAAAGAACCTTAGTTTTGACATTGGTAACAGTTTCTGCCCACCGTAAAGTAACGGATACCGCGCTGTGCCATCGCACAAGGATCAAAGCAATTCCTTCCATCAAAAACAACGCGATCGGCAAGCGTTAAAAAAGCCCCCGGCTTGTGAGCCACAAATTCACGCCATTCGGTAAGCAGCACAAGGCTGTCGCACTGCTGTAAAACTTGATCGGCTGAACTGGCATACTTAATGGCATCAGCAAAAACACCATAGACATTCGCTTCTGCCACGGGGTCATACACAACAACGTTGGCGCCTCGCGCAAGAAGACCCGTAATAATATCGATTGATGGCGCGTTGCGAATGTCGTCCGTTTCTGGCTTAAATGAAAGGCCCCAGATGCCAATAGTCTTGTGAGTAATTTCTGAGCCATAATAATTAAGAATCATGTCCAAAAAGTACGACCGTTGTCTATTATTCACAGCATCAACTTCATGAACTAATGCCATGGGAATGCCATGTTCACGCCCCATGGCGACAAGCGCCTTAACATCTTTTGGAAAACAACTACCCCCATAGCCAACACCCGGATTCAAAAAACAGGGACCTATGCGTTTGTCCGCCGCTATTCCCGCTTTGATATGCTCAATATCAGCACCAGTTGCACCCGCCAAAAGCGTTAATTCATTCATAAAACTAATACGCGTTGCAAGCATGGCATTTGCCGCATATTTAGTCAGTTCTGCCGATTCAAGACTCATAGCTAGAAATGGAGCTTTTTTCGCTAGAAATGGCGCGTGCAGTGCTTGAAGAATATTCGCCGCCTGTTGTGATTCAATTCCAACAACAACGCGATCCGGCTCGATAAAATTTTTTACGGCAGAGCCTTCCTGTAAAAATTCTGGATTTGATGCAACATCAAACACCAAATTTATCCCACGTTGCGCCAAACAATCTTGAATAATTTTTTTTACTGTTCGAGCGGTACCAACAGGCACCGTAGATTTATCAACCACCACACAATACGTACGTAGTACCGAACCTATTTCTTGCGCCGCTTGATATACATATGAAAGATCGGCAGAACCATCCTCACGTGAAGGAGTCCCCACACATAAAAAAATAGCAGCTGGATTTACCAGGGCACAGGCATCGGCAATGCACGAAGAAAAATGCAATCGGCCTGTACGAATCCCATCGCTCACCAATGCATCAAGTCTCGGTTCAACAAACGGAGCTCGGCCGGTCAATAATGTTTGCACTTTTTGTGCATCTTTTTCGACAATGATAACGTTGTTTGATGATTGTTGCGCAAAACATGCCCCGGTCACCAACCCAACATATCCCGCCCCGACAACAATGATATTTGTTTGAAGACTTGAGGCATTCGCACAGCAGATGTTAAAGAGTACCGCATAAATAGCTACTACACGTATTTTCATAAAAAACTCTTTCATCATTTTTGATTATCAAATCCACACAACTTTGCAACGGATTCCTGATCAAGCTCAAGCGGCTGATATTTTGGTCGCTTTTTTCTAAGCTCATTTTCAACAGCGCGACGTTCATCAATCGAAGCAAAAGCATTCCCGAGAGGAGCTTCGTAATTATTTTCATTGGCGCGATTATAAATATACAAAATTTCTGGAATAAAAAGTGAATGTACGCCAGCAATTTCAATCATAGGCAACGTGGCAGCAACGTCACCTGCTCTTTTGACAAATTTTCCATCAAATATTAAATCTTCTATTTTTATTTGTTTGTACAGCCAGGCGTAGAATGTCCGCAAATGCGACGTCACCCATTTATATGAACGAATACCATTCTGCTCAATCACTTTGTCAGGGATTTTACGGCAACAACCACGCTTCCCAGAAGGATAAATTTTGAATTGCCCATATGTCATCCATATATCGGGCGTTGCATAAACCTCGGCTAATCGCGATAAAACATGCTTATGCGCAAGCCAGTCATCGCCATCATTAATAACCATTATCTCGTTATTTTTACAAGAATGAATCATATTGTAATAGTTTTCGTGTGGTCCAAGACGAGATGCATTGTGAACAATTTTTATCTTATTTTCTACATTGTGTTCTTTGGCGTATTGCTTAACAATTTCCAAAGTTTTATCAGTTGAACAGTCGTCATAATAAATAACTCTAAATTTTTTGTAGTCTTGTGAAAAAACTGCATCAAGATATTGTTTCGCCCATTTTTCATTATTATAAGAGGCCGTACAAATAACAAAATATGGTTTTCTTGCGGGAAGCTTACGTGCGGCAAAACAAGATTGATGTGGAAAAGCAAAAATCGCCAACGATACACTTTTTAAAAGAAAATTCTTCGTTTGTTTTAACATATACTCCAAATTCACACATTCTCCCTTCTTTGTTTCGCTCGCGCTCTACGTTCTTCCTCGGACAAAGCGTAAGCCCTCTTATAAAACTGCATATATTTTTGAGTAATCGCATCAACCGTAAAATTTTTATGTACCAGTGCAAAGGCTTCCTCCCCAAGCAAGTGCGCGTAACATGTATCATCAATAATTTTTTTGATACACAGCGCTAGTTCTCCATAATCGTCTGGATTAAATAATAGTCCTGTTTTTTCATGCACAACAACCCTTCCCGCCGCACCTGCATTACATGAAAGAATAACAGGCTTTTTCATGAAAGCGGCTTCCATCACTGCTATCGAAAATGCCTCACCGATGCTCGGTAGAACCATTGCATCCGAGCAGTAAAGAAGAGAAGGAATATCGCGAACAAACCCAACAAAATGAATGTATTTCTCTACTCTCAAACTTTTTGCTAATTCTTTGCATTCCAAAATCACCTGATGAGATCCATCACCCGCTAGAATGACATGAATGGGAGTCTGATATCTGTACAATAATTCTGCGGCTGCCTTAATAAGACAAACATGATTTTTACAACGGAAAAAGTTTGCGATCATGCAAACTACAGGATCTTCTCCAACATAAAAGCCAAAACTCGTATTAAAGTAATCGTCTCTTTTGTCGAACGAGGGAATAAAATCGACGAATAACGCCTCTTCTGCCAAAGGTGGAAGAAATTCAGATAACTGAATACCAATTTTGAATTTTTTGTTGGCCCTCTTCATAACACGAACAACATCTGGACTTGTCGACGTAAAAGCCTGCACGCCCCTAAAAGCACTTACTCGCTTCATTTTATAATAATGCTCTTGAGCTACAACAATAAATTTGAATTTATTTGCGATTTCGCGTGCCGCCGCTATTTCTACAGGCCTATTCACATGAACAATTTGAACATCATTATTTTTACAAATGTATGTTAATGCCTTGGCAATAAGAGTTTTATGTGTATGCAAAACCTTGTCTTTTTTTGCCCCAGCATTTTTTTTACTCAATGAACCAAAACAGGCAGAAAAATAAGGCAATTTAGCCAACTCAAGTTCGCGTTCAAGATATGAATTCTGCTCCACAAGCATAGAAACAGGCATCCCCTCGTTGAGCAAATTCTTATACAGAGTCAACAGCAATTTAGGAACACCACCGTTTAAGCCAGACCATACAATGAGCGTCCTAGGAAGACCTTCCGAGCATTTGGAACTATTTTGTGGAAAACGATGAAAAGATGGCTTGGAAGAGTACAACGAACCAGACAAGAGGCAACAAATTAAAATTGCCGTGATTAACCAAACAGGATATTGCTGATATCTCATCGCATAATCCCTTTTCTACAAACGTTCTAAGAAATCTAGGTCCTGCGAAAAAATGACGTATTGTTGTTTCTCCCCTTTATAAATTGAAAAGCCATATTTGATATTTGCCTCATCCAACTTAGTACGCACATCCTGAATCGTTCTTCGAACACCCCCATAATTATAATCATCGAAAATAATAATGAATGATTTTTCAAGATTGTGTGGAATCAAATCAAGAACACTTGTTCGCGTATACTTTCCACGCCCCTCGCCACCATCGACAATAAGAAGATCAAATTTAGTTGCACCAACCGACGTCGCAAGATTGTCATATACATTAGTCTCACTATCTTTATATAATGTCTTTTTCAGCGGCAACATCAAAATTTCAATATTATTTGATGGCGCTATTTGTTCTTTAAAAATATTAAACCAAACAGGGTTATGTTCGACAAGAATCAAGTGCGCCTCGTTGTTTTTATAAGCAATGTATTGAGACGTCATTTTAGTAGTCTGCCCAATACCAATTTCTAAAATTGAACGAGGATTGCAATCATTTAATGCACGAAAAAGTATGTATAAAAATGAAAAACTTGCAGCCGAACCAGACGGCGAAAAATTTTTATTTTTAAGCCATTCAACATTAATAATACTATTCGCAAATACGGCTGCCATTTTGAGTTCTTTTACTATCCGCTCAGTAGACTCATTACCCTTCTTGATCGCCCACAGCTCTTTGTTTTGTTTTTTTATTAAATTTTCTTTTATTGTCTTTTGCTCTTGTTTAATTTCACCAAGCAAATTCTTCAAAACACCTTCTTCATTTTTTATCTCTCGCAGCAATTGCCCTTGCGCCTCAAGAACAGTTATCTGCTCTTCTAGCACTTCTAATTTACTCATTGGTCTATTAACAACCTGTTTTTTTACTCGTTCTTTTGCGTCAAGCTGGCCAAATAAATTTAGAAAGCCAATACATACGAACAGCACAACGTTGTTCTTCAAAGGCATAATCAGCTTGCTCATTAATGCGACCTTTCTCCACACATATATTGGTACTTTATAGACATCCTTTTTATGTCCATTCAATAGAAAAAAAGAAATTTAATCAAGTGCGAACCGTGTCGTAAAAACTAGACTTTTCTTGAATAACAGCGTGATACTCATAACTGTTGTTATGGCAACTCACTAAAGTACGTCACGCACGATGCTATGAAGAGGAAAAAACATCTAGCCGCGCAGGAGAGTTAATGGTGAAAGCATATCAAATATGGGGCTGCTGCTTAGCATGCTTTTTCAGCTGCTTGGCAGCGAATAAAGAAAAAATAAATTACATAAAAAGTAAATACGAACACACTTTATTTGGCAAGCAGCATCTTTTTATCCTGCAAAAAATCCAAAACTACTTCTGATCTTTTTTTATGGCGCCCTAAAAAATAGATACCTTATGTGGTCTCAATTTTGGAATGATGAAGAACATTGGGAAAATAGCGCTCACCTTTTTCTCAAGGACGACGATACGACCTGGTATCTCGGCAATGATGCACAAGACTTTGTGCCAAATTATTCAAATATAATTAATCACTACATAGCGGTCTGCAAATTAGCGCCAGATCACGTTTTCACTATTGGCTGCTCTATGGGCGGTTACGCCGCCATACTTTATGCAATACTCTTGGGACTCAAGGGCGTTATCGCTTTCAATCCTCAAGTAAATAAAGCAAGCAGCATGTTGGGGCACTTCGACGGCACAGGAAAGAGATGGCGCAACCTAGATGAAGTAGCATACGCAGCTTCAAGCCTGCCCAACCTGTCACTTGTTTATTGCCATGCACCACATGACGAAGCGGCTGGAAACGCCCTCATTGATGAATTCCGAAAAAAAACATCACCCATAATAATTAGAAGACGTTATTCTGACAGTCACACCGAAGTTTTTGGTAAAATTTCAAAAGAATTCATAGAGGCTGAGATACGCTATCTTGAAAATCCACCTCAAATTGCAGAAGCCAAACCTACTGAAGAAAACAAAAACAATTTTACTCATGAAAGTTCTGATGAAGATCTGTTCGAGCCAGATGAGATCGGAAGTTTATGAACGATAAAACAAGAGTTTTCTATATCTTTTTATCTCTCATTAATGTGACGAATTCTAAAACTATAGAAATAGATACGCTACAAACTGCTCGCGAGTACTATAAGAGCTTAGAGGATCTTGAAACAATACGAACTGTCCCAGATACAACAAGTAGCGATACTCGCCCAATTTTTATTAGTTTGGGTTTTAACTGCGAATGCGCCTATCAGTTAAGTAAAAGGAACTTACATGGAGCGTTTTTCCCACTTGATTGGGTGAAAACGAAAAACTTCGACTTAATTTGCTCAATGATAGAAAATGATTTTCGAAATTTTTTAGATAAAACCAATCTCATTATTCAAGACAAGCCCTGCGGCTCATGCGCCGTTGTGGTCGACAAGAAATACATGGTGGAATTTCTCCATGACTTTCCATTGGACCAAAAATTCGAAAGTTCCTACGAGGTTGTTAAAGAAAAATATGGAAGAAGAATTGCTAGATTCTGTAACGCCCTTACAACCAGACAACATGTGTATTTTTTTAGGAGAAAAAATATAACACGAGCACAGGCCATAAAATTTTGCACCTTGATACGCCAAAAAGCGCCAGGCTTGCAATTCACACTTATTGCATTGCATAACACTGATGAATACAAGCGAAGCTGGAACATCAAAAACATAATCAATTTTTTTTATCAACCTCTTGATACGAAAAAATTGACCTGGCGCGGTGATAATAAATTCTGGGACTTGATACTCAAAAAGCTCGGCATCAAATCGAATAATTTGGCAAAAGCTTCAGATACTTTTTAAAAATTTAAAATTTGGTGAAAAAATTACAAGCTGCTTCTTTAACCCACTAAACACTGCGTGGCCATGAGCAATTTTTTCGGTTTTTAGCTTGGCCAACAATGCCTTACCGGTTTGATTCTTATCTTGAAAATGATAATCATCAAGGATAATCACAAATGATTTTTCCAAATTGTTTGGTATGAGATCAAAAACGCTTGTGCGATAACCTCTGTCGCCTCCGTCTACAATAATGAGATCAAATTTAGTTTCCCCAACACTTTTTGCTAAATCCTGATAAACAGCGGTTGCTTTACCTTCGAAACTGGCTTTCTCAAGGTTCAGCCTTAAAATCTGTACATTTTCTGACTGCGTTATCTGCGGCTTGAAAAGATCTATCCATTGCTGGTTATGATCAACAACAAGCAACTTTGCAGCCTTATTTGTGGCAACATATTGCGTCGTCATTTTAGTGGTCTGCCCAATGCCCATTTCGAGAATACATTTTGGATTACAATCATCCAATATGCGGTATAGCGCGTAGAGGAACGTAAAACTTGCTGCCCATCCAGCAGGAGAAAAATTCTTTACTGTAAGCCACTTTGAGTCGGCAATACTGCTCAGAAATATTTCTCCCATTAGAATCTCTTGAAGCAATTTTTCTTGGTGCACCACCGATTTCTTCAGTTGGGAAAATTCATGCACACTAACATTCTTATCGCTCCGTTTCCCCTCCTGGAAACCGACACGTTGTGCAAAAATTGCAGGCGCAGAAACACAAAAACAAAAAATAGACGTCAAAAATAGATACTTCATTGCTCTCACCTTTCATTAATTTAATTTTTTAGAACCAGAACAACACTCTTGGAGATAATAGCGCCTTAAAAAAAAAGCGCACGTTCCTCGAAGAAATTATGCTGCAAAAAGGTGCCTAGCCATTTTTTGATGCCCCTCTTTCAGAGAAGCAAATGGCATATATATGACACCTTTTTTATGGCCTTCGTTAAAGAAGATGCCAACCTTAACAATACTAATCATCTTGTTAACCTTATCCCACTCGCTCAACTGCGGATAAACAATTATTTTGTGCGCACCCATGAGCTGCGAAACCCAGGCAAAGTGCGAGGATGACTTAATGAGACAATCGAAACGTGACATTTGATACACATCATCCAAAATATTTTCCTGAAAAGCATTATGACCACTCTGGGCACAGATAAACTTAATATTTGGACGTTTTATTTTTTGCTCAAAGCGTTCGATAAGTAGCTCCGGGCTTGGATCATCGGTAAAAATGCATGCAAAAATTGGCATATTATCGAGCATGTCGGAAACTTTTGTTATCTGATCAACGTAATATTGTTCTGGCGGAAATTTGAGAGGGTGCACCCGATCGCTTGCAATCCTGAAATGCCCGTGTTTACTAACGTATTGTGAAGAATCCTGCGGTGCATCAAAGCCGCCACCCTTTCGAACGTGCACGGCCATTGTAATCATTCTTTTAGGCAAATTGAATGGTTGCGGTTTTTTCCGAAGTTGCACATCGCGTTTGATCTCTGCTTCAAAAGACGGATGTTTTTTCATCAATAAATAAATCCAATTGGTGCCAACCTTTCGCACCATCAATTGATCTGTTTCTTCTATCTCCCGCGGAACATCAATTGCGGCGTGGAAATGAACTAAAAAAAGCGCTTGCTGCTTTTCTTTCTTTAAGTAAGAAGCTAAATCACGCTCTGCGTGTATGGAAATAACCTTCTTAAATTTCCTCCCTACTTCCTTAGTCAGCCGCTTTTCGTAGAGCCCAATCGAAAAATCGTCGACCCCTTTGAACGGAATATAATAGAAGGGAATTTTATATTTATATGCAAGCCATTTAGCAAGACAAAAAGAATAAATACAATCACCCAATCGCCCACCATTTAACTTATAACTAATAGCATGTGCGTTGACGAGAACGGGATTCGAGTATAAAAGCAATGTCAAAACAACATATGAAACTTTCATTCTTTTTTCTCCTTTTTTTGTCACCATTGAACTTGATACTAAAAAATATAATTATTTATTGTAAATAATTAGTTAAAAAAAACGTTATCGGAAAAAGGATAGGACAATGAAATATCTGTATCACACCATATTTTTTATGAGTATTTTTCATGCACACCTTTTCGCATTGAACGTTAAGTTGCTTCAAGAATATCCAGTGGACATTTCTTTTTGCATCGTCGATTTAAAATACAATAAACCGCACCTCAAAATTTGCGAATTTGGGGAGGGGATCTATTCTGGCTTTTATGGCTACGATTGCCTCATGGGCAAGGCGAGCATGTGGAAACATTTTCGAAATTTTTTAAAATCACAAAATATCCCTCTTTTTTTTCTTAATAAAAAGTGCAAGAAGAAAAAAGATTACTGCGCAACAACTACACGGCTTACAACTATTGTTTGCAGAGATCTCTCGATGCTTGAAGACAACGCATTATTCCAAGCATTGTGCTCAGACGAAAAAAACAAAGGGCCATCGAAAAATATCACTGATGCACTTGGCCTGGTGATATCAGAATTTCCTCATCACGTTGCTCGATCACTCCAGAAGAAACACCCTTCTTTGATTATTCTTGATGACGTCACACGTACATTTGTTTTGAGCAAACTGATGACGCAATTACTTTTCATCGATGATCCTGAACTAGAACGATACCGCCCTCAATGCGTTATCGTTCCTAAACGATACACTAAGGGCATGGCGAAACAAATTATAAACAAGCTCAAGAGCCAATATTGCGTTATAAAGCCAACTGGAGCCTACAAGGGACGCGGGATACTGTTTGTTCCCGCAAAAGACCTTGAAACAACGCTCGCGGTAATCTTGCAACCTGACAAAATGTTCGATGTTCATACAAAAGAGCTGCCCCATGGACAGCCATATGGCTACTGGCGCCACGAAAAGGGGAAGTATGCCATGGTTGAATCATGCGAAACATCTCAACCCATCGAGGTTGAGGGCAACCATTATGATGCAACTATGCGCGTGGCCTTTGGCATTACCTATGAACAAGGCATTATCGATATCACATTTTTTGGCGCTTACTGGAAACTGCCAACAAGAGCACTTGAGGGCCCTGGGTCTATTGCTCAAAAAAGTCAGTCGCACATACGTATGGGCAAAGAATGTTCTGCAAAAGTTGATCCCAAAACCTATCAAGAGGTTACTTCAATTCTGCGTAAGATACTTCCTCGTGTGTATCTCAAAATGATCGCAGCTCGACACTCTAAAGAATTGTTTACGTATTTGAAGCATGGGCTAAGCTCAAAAAATATTCCCTAAAAAAGAGGTTGTTTTCTATGCGCCTTATGCCAATTTTAATTTTCGCCAGTACTCTGTTCACTTCTACACAAGCTTTTGATCTAAATTTGAACATAGATGTCAATCAGAAATACCCGCCTGACGTGTCATTCGCTATCATAGATCTTAAGTACGATCACGGAAATCTAAAAATTTGCGAATTTGGTGAAGCATTTTACTGCGATCTCTCACCATATTTTGAAATTCATACTAAAGAAAGATTGTGTACTTATTTTGGTGATTTTTTCCAGTCACTGAAGATTCCACTTTTCCTCGTAACATCAGACAAGCCACGCGAACAGTTTTCACGCCCAACAACATACGCAAAATATGTATTATCAGGATTTTTTTGGGATTTTATTGTATCAAATAATTTCTATAATAAGCCACATAGAGCACCTGCACATCTCACTCAATCACAAAATGTGTTTTATGACACCCTCGATGACTTCATAGATAGGAGCGAATCCATATCTACATTCAAACAAAATCAGCCGACAAATATTATGGACCTATCAGGAATTCTCATCGCAAAAGATTTACGTTTTCTAGCGGCACATTATCATATGCTCAGAGAAAAATATCCAAATTTAATTCTTCTCGACTATGCAACAAGCAGATTGGTACAAAATAAATTATTTACGCATCTTCTTTTTGCGCATGATTCATCAATAGAAAAGTACCGCCCCCGCTGTTGCATACTTTCGAAAAAATATACGCCACATTTGGCCCAAAAAATAATTACTGCGATACCTAGCGCGTGCTATGTAATTAAGCCAATAGACTCATGCTGTGGCAAGGGAGTAATTTTTGTAGAACGACAGCACTTGGCGTACGCGCTTTATCTTATACTCAATCCAATCAAAATTACTTCATCGAAAAAAGACTATCTGTTCTGGAAAAAATACCGGAAAAATTTTTTGCTCGTCGAATCATTTGAGCCGTCTCAACCAATCATGGTAAATGATAAGCAATATGACGCCACCATGCGCGTCGTTTTTGGCATGGCTTATGATGGCAACAACATAACCATTAAATTTTTTGATGCATATTGGAAAATACCAGAAAAAGCTCTCGAAGACGCAGGCTCTTTGGCTGAAAAACATAAATCTCACGTACGTCTTGATATGAAATGCGCTGTCAAAGTTGACCAAGAAACATACAAAGAAGTAACCGATATTTTGCGTGAAATTTTACCAAAAACTTATTTCAAGATGATTACGCTAAGTAATACGCCACACTTGTTAGATAACCTCAGCAGGGAAATACACGGCCCATCAATGGATATTTACGCTTATAAAGAAGAAGCCCAATCGCTAAGAGCTTGCGCTTAAGACCATTTCATTTTTATGTGCGCCATTTATTTTGCCGTGCATTGATGGTATCTTGGCACGGAAAAGACCTTGAGGAGAGTAGGGGCATGCATCAAACAACACCCATTTTTATTACTGGCGGCGCCGGATTTATCGGTGCTAACCTCGTACACAAATTCATACGTGACGGCTATACCAAGCTTCATGTGCTTGTTGAAAAGAATTCGAATCTATGGCGATTGCAGCCGGTAATGAACCATGTGCACATCCATGAATCAAGTCTTACCGACCATGTTTGCATACAAAATCTTGTGCACACCATACAACCAACACATATCTTCCATTTAGCATCCTACGGTGGCATGCCACACCAAAATGATCAGAAAACTATTTATGACGTTAATTTTTACGGAACGATTAATCTGCTCAATGCTTGCAAAGCTGTCGGATTTGCATGCTTTATCAATACGGGTAGTTCATCGGAATATGGGATCAAAGATACGCCCATGAATGAAAACACACTCCTTGAACCAGTCAGTGATTATGGCGTTGCCAAAGCGGCCGCAACGCAGTTTTGCCTCAAGGAAGCTCTCTTTAACAAACTTCCGGTCTACACCGTTCGTCCATTTTCAGTCTATGGTAATTATGAAATGCCCACACGGCTTATACCTACTATTTTAGTCAATGCACTACGAAACACATCAATCAATCTGTCGTCACAACATTCAGTACGCGACTTTATTTACATTGAAGACATGGTTGCTCTTTACGATGCCATTGCGCAAAGACCACCTCGTGGCATGTACATTTTGAATGGCGGCACCGGAACACAATCTTCAATAGGCGGTGTTATTGCTATCATTGAAGAATGCGTGGGTAAAACATTGGATGTCCACTGGGGCACGAGCGCCCCTCGTCCATGGGAGCCACGCTCATGGCAAGCTGACAGCGCACACACGCAAGCTGCCACAGGATGGTCACCACGCTTCACACTCCGCGAGGGACTTGCAGCATCGCTTGTATGGTTTGCGCAGCACATATCAAGTTATGAACACAAGGATACCAATGACACAAACACAAACTACCAACCGAAACACTCCACGCCCAACATTTGAACATCTTCAAGAAGTCGCACGCTTATGTCGTTTAGATATTATTGAAATGCTTACCCATACACAAAGCTCACACCTGGGGAGTTGCTTTTCACTCATCGACATTTTGGTTGTTCTTTATCATCAAGTCCTTAATATCGAGCTCATACAACAACAAAGTCCTCATCGCGATTACGTCATTTTGAGCAAAGGGCATGGGGCGGCAGCCCTTTATGCAACACTTGGTTCTGTCGGCCTTATTGAACGCGATATGCTTCTTAAAAAATTTCACCACGGCATATTAGCAGGACATCCCATGCGCAGTATTCGCCATGGTGTTGAAGCAAGCACGGGATCGCTTGGCCATGGACTTTCTCTTGGTGTTGGACTTGCCCGTGCAGCACAGGACGATCAACGCTTATCACGTGTTTACGTCATTATGGGAGATGGCGAATGTCAGGAAGGATCAAACTGGGAAGCGCTCACGATGGCCTCACGGTTTGCGCTTAACAACCTCATCGTCATCATCGATGCCAATAACTTGCAGGCATTGAATCGCACACAAGCTATCGATCCACTTCCCTTAGAAGATAAATTCAAAGCATTTGGTTGTTGTACCTGTGCAATCGATGGACATGATTACAATGCGCTTACACAAAGCATCAACAGCTGTAGCACGCATACTACCCCTTCAGTCATTATTGCTCACACTGTCTTAGGAAAGGGGCTTTCATTCGCACAAGACAAGTTGGAATGGCACTATCGCTCGCTTAAACCGGATCAATACGCACAAGCACAACAGGAGCTTTGTATATGAAGGCAACATTTTTCACGTACATGGTACGGCAAGCTGCAATCGATCCAAATCTTTATCTGGTTACCGGAGACCTTGGTTTTCCTTTCGCCCAAGAGTTTGAACAAAAATTTCCTGAACGATTTATCAACGCAGGCATTGCAGAACAGAACATGATTGGCGTTGCCGCTGGGCTTGCCATGGCGGGAAAAAATGTCTATGTCTACTCAATCATTCCATTCTTAACCATGCGCTGTTTTGAACAGATCCGTATTGATCTTTGTTATCAAAAGCTTCCCGTCAAACTCATTGGAGCTGGTGGCGGATTTGTTTATGGTGCAGAAGGAGCAACTCATCATGCAATCGAAGATATAGCAATTATGCGATCAGTGCCAAACATGACGGTTGTCGCGCCGGCCACACAGTATGAATTGGGGACACTTTTACCGCAGATCGATACCTGCCAATGTCCCGTATTTGTACGACTCTCAAACAAAGAAGAACTCTTGCCAATTACCAATTACACACTTTCACTTGGATCTATCGCAGATCTCGTCAGCCATCAGGAACACTACATTATGGCAACAGGTAATGCTTTAGATCTTGGTTATCAAGTTCAACAGATTCTTAGTCAAAAAGGTGTAAATTTCGGTCTTGCAAGCGTCCATACCATAAAGCCACTTGATCATAATTTTTTCAGCGCCAAAAGCCTACGCTCTGTCTTTACCATCGAAGAACATTCAGTTATCGGCGGGCTAGGGCAAGCAGTGGCGCATCTTTTATGTGAGAAAGGCTCACCAATTACTTTTCAAGCATTTGGCATTCCAGATTGTTATGAACATGAATGCGGGTCACGCAACGAGCTCAAGCAGCTGTATGGATTAACTCCAGATCGTATTGCATCAGCTATTATGCAAAGGTTTTCGTATGAGCCTCAAAAATTTATGCACAGCTCACGCTAAACTCATCCTCAGCATCATGCTTTTTCTTCTCATCTTTTGTATTCTTGGAATTCCATTCACACATTGGGGATTCAAGACTGATGACTGGGGAAATATATATCATTGCATTATCAAAAGCTGGTCAAATTTATGCGCTTTCTTCACCGAAGGTAATAGCGAGAAAGTATGCATACCCTGCAATGTTACCCCTCCAGATCAGGCATTTTTTCAAGGCCTTTATCGTCCTATGTCATTTGTGTATTACTACTTACAATATTGTATTTTTGGTACAACGCCTTATGGCTTTCTCCTGGTAAGCGCATGCTTTCATGCACTCAATGCCGTAGCGTTTTTCAATCTCCTTAGTTTGTGTGTCACCACCTCAACAGCATTTTTGGCCGCTGCATACTTTGGTTTTCATCCAAGTTTATGGATCTGGTTTGGCTGGACGAGCGCACAAACGTACTTTATCGAGTTATTTGTTTTATTCATGCTCATATATGCACTTTTGGAGTATCTCAGAACGCAAAATTTTTTCTTTTATCTTTTAGGATGCCTGCTGTATGCACTTAATCTTCTACTCAAAGAACAAACTATTTTTTTGCCACTTTGGCTCGTGGGTGCATTTTACATGTACCAGACAACTCAAGATGCAGCACATTCATGGAAAACAAAACTACACAAAGCGTTAAGACTTTCTAGTGGCTTTTGGTTGATCAATCTCTGTTATCTCACCATACGTCTCTACCTCTACCCACTCACGGCACAAACGGGAACCCTCACCTTCCAACCAACCTGGCAATCATTCATCACACGCATCGCTTCACGATTTTATGATGCAGTAAGTTACGGTAACGAATTTTTAGGATTTTCGTGGCTTCCCCTCAACCATCAAGTATTCAAGGGTTTGCTCATCGCATGTGCCTGTGCCTCGCTTGGAATATTTTGCCTCCATAGCCCCTACAAAAAATACATTCTCTTTTTATTCTGCAGTATCCCCTTATTCAGTTGGCCAGCAATTCTCATGCATTTTCAACCACGCTATATCTATATGGCATTACCACTTTTGATAACCAGTGCAGCACTGATTATTGATCGCATGCGCACCAGGTGGATGGTGATCTGCTGGATTTTTGTCATCTGGAATGCAGGATTTTTGGTTCACCACATGGCGCAACGCGAAAAGACGTTGCATATGATTACAACGGCGTTCAAACAACTTGTCGCCACACCGGTTACCAGAGGACGCAGTCTCTGTTTTGTCGACATACCATCCCATTGGTTTGGCCAGGGAACATCGCAAGCAGTCTGGATGCTCCGTAATGACGATAGTAAGCCAGTTTTCCAAATTGGCGGCACTACATTGCCTTCAGAGATCGCACGAGAAAAACCGCTCATTATTACCTGGGATGACAAGCGTCATAAATTTGTGATTGGATCAAACATATAACATGTTTAATACTTATGGCTAAATGCACTCAAATAGGCAAAATTTTTCACATCCCGTTCGTCCTGAGTTTTTTGCGTAGCAAAGCGAAGCAAAAAGTATCGAAGGATGAACTCAAAAAAATTTATGGTGTTCATGGTTCGATACATCCTCCTACGCTAAAGCTTCGGAGGACACTCACCACGAACGGAATTAAATTTTCACACACCACAAAACCACCAATCATCATAGCAACGCTGGCCGGCGTGTTTGTCTTTTGCATTCTCGGCATCCCTTTTACTCATTGGTGGTTTAACGGCTGCGATGATTTTGGCGGCGCGTACATTGGATTTGTAACCAAAACATGGCGCCAGCTTTTTTATTTTTTCATTAACGGTCACATCAACCAAGCTCTAGGCCCGTCAAATCTACCGCACCAACAAGCAACAATTACGTTCTTTAATGCCTATTACCGACCGGTGTATCTCATTTTTATAACACTTCAATATTGGCTCTTTGGCCTTAATGCCTATGGATATTTTTTGTGTAACGTATTTTTTCATGCACTTAATACTTCTTTGCTCGTTTTGATTTTTTCATGGCTCACATCACTCCTACCCGCACTTTGTGCCGCGCTGCTTTTCGCGTTTCATCCTCAAATAGGCTATCGCTTTGGGGCAATCGTCAATCTTCATTATTATGTCAGCGTGTCATGTATACTCGGCGCATTAATTTTTTACAAAAGATATCTAGATCAGCAACACATATGGCCCTATGCGCTCTCCTGTTGGTTGTTTGCATGCTCACTTTTTACACGAGAATCATCACTAGTATTTCCGGCAATCATCACACTTGGTACATATGTCTATGACAATAGAAACAGCCTGTGGTGCGCGATCAAAAAAGCAGCTGGTTTCTGGATCATCGCAATTTCATTTTTACTTCTCAGGGTGTCACTCTTTCCGCTGCATTTTGTAACAACCACTTCGCCATCCCTTGCGCTATTCTTTCGAACAAAATTCAACGAGGGCTTAGTCTTTCTCTATGATGCCTTCTGGCTCTCATGGTTGCCATGGGGTCATCCGATACTTCGTGGAGCTCTTCTGGCGATTTTAATTACACTTTTTATGTGGCTTTTTGTCACGAACACACGAAAAAAATTTTTAACTTGTTTTTTGATAAGCGCAACCCTCATGCTCTGGCCGGCATATGTTGGTTGCTACAGCCCTCGTTATATCTATGAAGCACTTCCGTTTATTCTTTTATTTTTTATTGGATGCTTTCAGTGGGCACCACTACCACTACAACACTTCAAAAAAATAGGGTTCGGGCTCCTCCCCATCGCAGTTGTTTTTTTCATGGTGCTTACGCTCGACAATATGCAACATCGCGAGCGCAAAATGCATGTTGTTGCTCAGGCATTACATAACCTCACAAACTATCCTGGCATCAGGAACAAGCCGCTGTACCTTCTCTCTTATCCCATGGATGGCCTTGGTGATCAGCCGACCGACATTATACGCGCCATGCTCAATAATGCCGCTGCGGTAATTTATACAACCCCTGCAGCGGCATTTGTTCAAATTGGAGCACACATTGTTACGCCATCAACATGGCGCAATGTAAGTAGTGATTATTACAATGAAAATTTCGCGACCATTACGCCAACCCCAGAAGGGGTTCATTACCATATTCATAAACCAGATAAAATATATTTTATTACGCAAGAGGGCGTCCAAGATTTCACGATTCATATCGAGAGACAACTCATCAAGGAGAATCCCTGTTTTTTAGCGTGGGATGCTGTACATGGTCTATTCAAAACTTTGTGAAACATAACACCTTATGCTCAACACTACACACACGTTAACGCATCGTTACAAAATTTTACTGAGCGCATTGTTGCTTTTTGTCATTGTTGTTACCACGTACCTGTTATCGTGCCCAGAATGGTTTTTTGATGGTGAGGATTATGGACTTGTGCTTCGAATTTCCCAGTGTAAATCGTTAAGAGATCTCTGGGACTTTTTTATCAACGGGAACGTCTGCAACCTCTCCTCTTTTTCGCTTATTAAAAATTTACCCACCCAAGACTACACTCAAACGACTACGTACTACAGGCCCCTATTTCTTGTCTTACACACCCTTCAATTCAACGCGTTTGGGCTTGAATCATACGCCTATTTTATATTTATTATCATCGTACATGCACTCAATGCTGCCACTATCATGTACCTGCTCATGCTTATCACAAGCGATATAGTATTATCATTTTTGTGCTCACTCTTTTTTGCCTTTCATCAACTTCTCTATGGCTGGCTTGGCAAAATTGATATGCAACAGCATCAAATAACACTTTTCTTAATGCTTGCAGCATTTCTTGTATGGATCAGAAACAGGCAAAAACCCCAGTTACGTACATATGGGCTTGTATGCATGTTATTTTTATCCAGTCTTCTCATGCGTGAAACATTTTTGATTCTGCCTCTCATTATCGTGTTGGCATTAGTGATCTTCAGAAGTAATAACAGCACATCGACGGCCAAGCACCATTGCAGGCTATTAACTGCTTGCGTCATAATCACCCTCCTCTACATTACTATGCGAACAATGGCCTGTTCGCAACAAGCATTTACCATCTCCCACCCAACAATAATCATCACTGGTATACGCCAATCCGCCTATGCCATCCTCGGGAAGTTCGCACAATTTCTTTATGATTTTTTCTGGTGCCAATGGTTTCCCTGGAGTACATACGACTTTTTTTGTCGCCATACTATGCTCACGCTTTATCGCGTAATCAAGGCAATCATACTCTTAACCGTTACCGCATTATTCATAACCAATACTCAGAAAAAATTTATAATCTTCGCGATTTTTTCAATACTTGCGTTGTTATGGCCATTATTGTTTACGTCCTATGGTGGATATCGGTTTGCTTATGAGGGGCTACCATTCTGCGCGCTCGCACTCGCATGCCTCATACACTTCTCAAGCAGCACGAGAAACAATCTTGTACGCGGCCTTATCTACGGAGTACTTGTAGTATCGATAAGCATCAATGGCGTTCATGTAATACAAAGCATGCATTCCATCATGAAAACTCCTTGTCGCATCACCACAACACTGCGTAACTTCAGAAATATCAATGGAACAAAATACCAGCGAACGCCCCTTTTTGTTTTTAATGCCCCCAGCCCACTGACAGCCACAGGACTCATTCAGGCCATACATCTGTATGGCATAGGGCTTACCCGCCCGTTATATTTTTGTGCGGGCCTCACTATCTCTACTCAGATTGAAGCCCACAGGGCCTGCACGCTCATTGATATTATAAAAACTAAAGATGGCCTGCGCTTTGTTTCACGCAGTCGTGAATTGGTTACATTTTCGCTCAAGCCAGGAGAGGAGCTTTTGGCCGAACAAAAACACTTTTATATCGACCACACCATCATTCATCAACAGACCAACGATAAGATATCGGACATAGAGTTCATTTTTAAGCCGGGATATTACCGTCCCGACATAAATATACTTGCTCTCTTTTTAGACGAAGCATGCCTCATTGAACTTCATAGTCTATAACGCAATCATGGCATCATCCTGCGCATCACCGACCGTGTTTTTGACAATAGAGCGCGCCAATTGCGCTTCCAGGCAGGCACCGGTTTTTCAAGACGGGGATTTTTCTGCAGAACTAAGCGATGGAGTGATAAAAAAATATCGCCCGTTGCCGTCACATCTTTAAATGCTCGTTCCGCAATATGCCCACAATTATTTTTGCGCCGATCATAAAAAGTCCCCTCCCATTTTGACAAATAATTTTTTAGATCGCTTTTAAAGCGCACATAATTGCTTGAACGAACTGCAACATTAGCATGAGGATAGTGTTCAACATATGAATCGCGACTTTCAAGCACCTGATAACCGTGCTGCCACAATTTAAGACATAGATCTCCATCGGCATTATAAAAAAAGAAGTTATCCTCATCGATATAATCAACGGCCTGCAATGCAGAACGCAAGAACATGCCATGGTTGACATAAAGCTTATCACCCAATGTGTAGCCAACATGATACGGTTCGCTTTTAGACCAATCACGCCAATAAAACGCAAGTGCGCCAACAGGATTCCCTCGTTTTCTCAGCTCATCAAAATAGGCAACCCCTTTGTTTATTGCACCAGGGACAACCACACAATCATCACTCAGCATGCATATATAGGTTCCATTGGCGGCTCGAAAACCCAAATTCATGAAATATCCCCATGATCTACGTTCAATGGATTTGCGCTGCCATTCACCGCGGTTGTGCTGCACTATGGTAATAACGTCTTTTTGTGCACAGAGCCATGGCAACGTTCCATCATCAGAACCTCCATCGATAACAAAAATTTCATGGGCACACGATGCAAGCTCTGCCCGAATACTAGCAAAAGCAAGTTGCAAAAATGGAAGTCGATTGTAGGTACCCAGAACAACAGAGACTATTGGTTTATCCATGTCACAACCAAACTAAACAAAAACGCCTTTTTTCCACCACGCACGACCGTTCATGAGACACGAAAAATCATGTTGCTCAAAAAAGTATCGATAAACAGCCAAACGATTGCTGTGGTGTGTAACACGCATAGCCTGTTTATTGAACGTATCACTCCATAACCGCCCCGATGGGTTGTAATTGGTCCGCACAAAACGACTCATGGGAACATATTTTTCCATAAATAAACGCTTGCTTGCATAAAAATTGAAACATGATTGCATATGCCACAGCAAAATCTTTTTTTTATAGCAAAGATCAGTGCCGTCTGCTCGCGCATACGAACAAAAATCAACGCCATTTTCTCGTGTATATGCATAGGGAATATGGCAATTGTACATATGAAACAAAAGTGGATTTTGGAACACAATGTAATCGTCAAGCGCACGCATTATGTCCTCTACAGAATCTTGCCGTATTTTTTGGGTATGCACGAGATGCGATAATAAATCTTGATCGCTCGATATAATGGGCCTGAAACGTGATCCCGCCCAACGAGTTGCAAACGTTATTTGCCAGCCAGCACGTTCTTGCCATGCGCGGTGAGAATAATTATGAATATCGGCACTAAAAGCATCCAGTTCAGCAGTATAGTAATCAAACCAACTGGCGTCAGAAATTGACGTAAATGCAGGACATCCCTGTAAAACAAATGTTTTTCCGGAATTTTTTTTTGCGATACTATCTGGATCCTCATTAAAAACAATATCACCGTCGTAGTGAATAAGTGATTCTCCCGAAAAAAGCTCTTTTATAACAAGCCAACGAAGGAAACACTTTTTTTCATAATCACCAAAACGGGATAATACTTCGTATTTTTTTGCGTACATAGCATATAAAGCTGAAGCATCATGCAAAACATAGCCACGTTCACCAAGCATAGATTGATAATGTTGATCGAGACGGTGCATACCATCGAGAAACACAACATCAATACGCGATGTGAAACCTAATCGCTGATTACGTTGTCCCACAAAAAGCAACGGGACTTTCTCTTCAAAACTTTGAGCATCGCCCTGCGACCACGCAACAATAACACTTCTCATGAACCCACGCTCTCCGCTGTAGTGGCAATTTCCACCATGTCATACTCCTCACGATCAAGGTGAAGAGCACCAGCGCAATTTTTTTGCATCACCAGCAATGGCTTTGCATGACTATCACGGCATTCCAGTACCCGTTTTACAGCATATGCCACAACATGAGGATGAATAGATTGCACACATCGAGCATCGCCATCCTTGCAACGCCAATCGCATCGATAGCACGCATGCGGCGCTACAACTGCCGCAGTTAAGGGTGAATATGGCATAAATCTCCCAAAATGCCCGCCACCAAGAATAATAATATTGGGCGTACCGACGGCACAGGCAACGTGAGCCAAACCAGTTTCTGCCCCAAGAGCCAATCTGCAACGCTTAATAATAGCAGCAGCTTGCCGGATTGTTGTCATACCAGAAAGATTAATTACTCGATGCTTAACGTGAGCCAATGCACGCTCATTGACCATCGCATCATTATTCGTACCAAGCGCTACAATAGTCACATCATCTGACGGTAACGCATTCAAAGCAACATCATACTGCTGATATACACGAGATAATGACTGCGCCCCGGCAAAAAATGCAAACGTCTTATTTGGAATCAATTTGTGTGATGCGAAAATACGATCAGCGAATACTTCATCATCTCCGTTGATCCATATATGTGGCGCCAGAACATCATGCGTGATACCAAGTGCATCCAAAAAATCTTTGTAACGCTCAAGTTCAAGTTTCCAATGGCCAGGAGAATCAATTAATCGCGTATAACCGTGATTATACCGGAATGGAACATCCCAGCGGCCTCTTGGATGATTGATCTTGAATGCAACTGACATCGGCGCACCACATTGAAACGCACAACAATCGAAAGCAAGCTCGCGTGAAAACATCGTGTTGAAAACAATATCTATCGAATGACAACGAATCTTATCAAGAATAGATGAGCGATAGGGCCGATGCAGCATAAAAAGATTTTTGTTACATGAAATAATCTCGTCAACATAGGGGCACGACTTATAAAAATCAGTTGCATGATGCTGGCAAACAACTATAAGTTTTGAGGGGGCAAAATGCTGTGTAATTGCCGGCAGCATCGAGGCAGAAAGAACAGCATCACCTAGGGCATCAGGGCGTATCCAAAGTATTTTTTTCACGCATGCAGACATTCCTGTCCTCCATCGTCCTGCATTTCATGGAACGTTTTACGAATGAAAAAAGGCCTCGATTGCACCACTCAATAAGCATACGAAAACGTAGTTCACTGATTCGTTCGCGCGTTAGAAAATGAATGCCCCAGTGGGAATAAAACTGAAGTCCGTAGTGCTGAGCAATATATTTACAGGTACGCGGTCGGTAAAAAGCAATATGTTGCCCCTGTTCACAAGCGTAATACCACCACACATCTGGAGCTGGTATCGGAGAAGGAAGAAAATCCGTGGTAAATAAAATGCACGGCGCAATTTTGAGCATGGCCTCTATTTCAACGCATGGATTTACAAAATGTTCAAAACATTCAAATGCGGTAACCAGCCCTGCTTTTAACTCCGGTGTATAAACAAATCCCTGCGCAAAAATATTCTTCGCATAAGGATCACACCAATAATAATCAAACCCCACATCACGCATCAGGCGCGTAAAAACTCCATAACCGCCAGCATAATCAACAAACGCACCCTGTTTGTTATGTAAAAAATAAATAAGTACTGCAACAATGCGGGCAAGAGCCATATTACGGGCTAAGATACCAGTATCTGCCTGGCTTATGGGATTACGATATGCTTCGGCAAGCCAATAGGGTTCTTCTGTTTGCACAAACTCACAGCGATCGCAATGAAAGTACGCAACGGTGTGGCATCCTAAAACAAGCGTCTTAAAAATTTCACGAGTTTGCGCACCACAAATTTTACAGATCATGGCATCAATCTCGCTTTAACCGCTGAGCTCAAGGAGCGTATACGCCGCAGCAGCCCATAATGAGTCACCACCCCGATCTTTTTATATATGAAAAGATCCAAATGCGCTGAAATATTAACTGTTTCTGAATGGACCATGGATATGCAATCAAGTGGCCGAAGTTCTATACCGTGATCAAAACTCTTTTCGCCCGTTGCATGCAATCCAAAATATCCAATATTTGATATAAGATTATTAAATGGAACCACGCAAAGAGCTTGATGTTTAATACAGGCATATGTCCACTGAATATCCCACGTATCGAGATCTTTTCTGACAATCCGATCAAAATATTGTGTCCAGAAATTTACGATTTTTTTGTTATTAAAAACTTTTTTTAGCATATGCGTTGGACGACATTCTGCCCATTCTCTAAGATCAAAATCATACAACTGCCACGCCCTGCGCCATGTCGCCCATCCCCACACCGGATAATAACGCGAAAAAAAGTATGATTCTCGTGATTGCACCGTATTAAACAAATAACTCGTACCTGCAATCATCATAATCTTTGGGTTATCGCGATAGCGATCAAGCATCGCGGCACAAAAATCAAAAAATGTTGGGTCGGGAACACAATCATCTTCGAGTACAATTCCCTCTTCAACATGTGCGAAAAACCACGTTACAGATTCACTTACCGCACTGCCGCACCCAAGATTCTGATCACGAAAAAGCGTGTGAACCGTACACGGCCAATCAATACGATCGAGAATGGAACGGGCCTGTGCACAACGAACATTATCATCAACATGTGTTGGACGTGGACCGTCGGCAGCAATAAAAAGCAGGCGCGGACGTTGCTTGCGTATTTCTTCAAAAACAACGTTTGTTGTATCCGGACGGTTAAAAATCAAAAAAAGAATTGGACACTGAAGCTGCATATTTTTTTATCCGTTGTGCAAGATAATGCAATTTAAAATCAATTCTGTCTTTGATACTAAATCGAGGAACAATTTTTTGGCCCATGAATGTTCCTTGAAAATAACCTGTTGCATTAAAATGTTTAAATGGCCGGCCATAGGTCGATTGCCAATACGCATACTGAAGAGCCCCCTGTCGTGGCAACGGATCAAGATCGGACGAGAGATAATCGACAAGTTGCTGGTGCGTTGATGGTCTATAGCAACAGTTCAAATCTTCGTAAATGGCACGACCGGCAAGAATAACCGGCTTGCCCCAATAACACCCCTCTACACCAATGGTAGATGAAAAAGTTACAAGCTTGTCGCACGCATCAAGTAATGCGTAGCTATCGATAGCAGCATCCGAATCAATAATGGTCACATTAGAATAGCGCAGGGCATACAACTCTCTTACCTGAGTATTATCAAGCCCCTTGAGATTTGGATGCATCCTCACATAAAAATGAATATCTGAACGATGCATAAAGGAGTCAAAAATCATTCTGATTCCTTCATTTTCATTCCCATAGAAAGGAGTATTCCACGCAGAAAAACTTTCATATTCATCAAGTGAAGAATTAAAAATCGCTATGTTCATTTTGGACGCATCAAAATTCTGCGGGAGTTGTTGTTTTTTCTGCTCCTTCACATATGAAAACCATCCTTGATCCTTTCCTAATCGCCGGTCAAAAAACCATTTTTCAGCAATATTTTTTTCATATGCAAGGCCAATAGAAGCAACTTCCTTTTTGAGGGTTTCAATATCATGCAATGAGCTATTTTCATAAACGGCGTAAGAATGTATGTCACAACCTCTTTCGTGCGTCCTAAAAGTCACCTTGCACTTCTTGCAGGCCTCTGCGGCCGCCCAAAGCTCAGCAAACCTTCCATTAAAAATATAAACCACATCGGGTGTGTATGCGGCAATGGCCTCAACAACCGACTCATAGACAAGCAATGATGACCATAATCCCCTATGAATGAAATCAGCATATGCTTCAACATCAAAACGATTGTCGCGGGCAAAAGAGGTTATTGTTGAGATAACCCCCCTGCCAAGTTCGGCATCGGCTATTTTAAATTTGTGGAGTTCTTCATAACTACAAAAACTTTGTGGAATCACATCGGCATCACGAGGCTTTTTTTTGATTTTAATTATGTTTTTTTTCGGAAATTTTATGAGATCCAATCCTTGTTGTAGCCGAGACTTTGAAACCTTTTTCATATCGTAAGAATTATACGGATCAGAAACGGTAAACGTTAATCTTCCATCATCGACTAAAAGATAAACATCATCACCACGCTCTTGGTGTTGTACGATAAGTTCCAATTCAGTTTCAAAATGAGGCGTCCAGGCAGGATTAAATGGCAGAAGAAATATCTTCATAACTTCGAACCACGGTACTTTGTGGGTAGTAAGCAGCTGCTGTGCGCTGAGATAGTTCAATCGGATGGTAAAGCTTGATAAGATTACCATCCGCGTCCTTAACCAAATTCCCTTGTGTGTCCGTCTTAAAAATTTTCTTATTAGTAAACTTGTCGCAAATTTGAATAAATTGATCGATGCTCAGTGAAAGTGGCGACAGAATTTCTTGTAATGGTTTTCCCAAATAACTCCACGGAAACTTGCCATCAAGGCGCTGTACAATCTGAAGGGCATCTTCCCTAGATAATCGTCCACGTCTCAGATGCAAACACGCAAAATCAGTAACACGTCCAAAACCATATTTCAAATATTTGAAATAGTCATGAATTCCTGTTTGATAGTTGTCAACGTTTTCATAATTCGCCATCGATCCTTCGATCGCGCCCGAATAAGAGGTAAAACCAAAAGCCGTTGAAAACAAGGCATTTGAAAGACCATCCCAAGGAAAATAGTGGCCCAAAAACAAGCCCGTAACTCCACCATCTTTTAATTGCTGATCTGAGGGATAGGTATAGGCAATAAGATCTTTTCCTTCTATACCTTCTTTGCCCTCAAAATCGGAAAGATTCATCCCCAGTAGGCCGCCAAATGACATTAACCATTTACGATCAAGAACATTATTACTGCCAGCTGCAGCAGGACCGCCGTACTCATTTTGTGGATTTTCGCCCCAAATGATCAAAGGAATACGATAATTAACAGCAGTCTGAACCGGAATGGTAAAAATGCTCACATGCTCAGGCCACGAAATGTCACCGACGCGTGATAATGCAATTCTGTTAAGCTTTCTTCGCACGATGGGGTTTGTGGAAAACTCCACGTAATCAACACCTAAGTTCTTGAGATTTTCAATGTTTTTTCTCCCCACATCTGACAGATGGCAGGTCGTTGCAGTAACGCACAAAGGACTCATGCCCAGTTGCAACATCTTAACAACTTGATACGTACTGTCCTTACCGCCGCTCACCGGAACAATGCAATCCCAATTGTGGCCATCTTTTGATTTATATTTTTCTAAAACCTTCATGAGCTCTTTGCGTCGTTCCTGCCAGTTGATATCTCTTCGTTTTTCGTAGTATTCGCACGCACTGCAAACACCATCTTTATTAAATTTTAAATCAGGCTTGGTGTCCGGCATAACGCATTTTACGCAGTACTTCACAGTACCTCTCCTCATTTCTTTATTTTTTTTCCAATAAAAACCATGTTATATCATCCTGCGCAAAGTATGTATCGCGGTGATAGGCAAAACCATAATCAACAAGCGCCACATCGTGAAATCTGTCTAAAATTTCACCTGCAAAATCACGCTTAAACAACTTCTGCGCATATCCGCGATATTCAAGCGATACTGGCTTTGGATTATAGTACTCGATCACACAGATGTATTTATGTGAGCTACGATACATAACATCATAAACATGTGGCAGTTGTTCCGGATTTATATGAATTAAAACGCCTTTGGACAACACAACGTCGTACGTTTTTTGCACAGAGAATTCAACAATTGATTGATTATAAATCTCTACATCACTTATCGTTGCAAGTTTTTTGCACGCATATGAATTAATTTCTACCGCCGCCAATTGGACATGCGGAATCAAAATTTTTAGCGCCTGTAAATTAAGTCCTCTATTGGCACCAATTTCCAAAATAGAATTAATTCTTCCGGTACTACGAACTATACGAGCAAACAATGCAATATTGCTTGCCAACAACTCAGCCCCCTGATTTCTATCAGTATATTCGTCACCGAATGTATCTACCCAAAATTTTTCTTGTTCACTTATAAGCTGCGCCATCGTTCGCCTGCTTCAGTTTGTTTGCGTTGTGAAAAAACATATATTTGAATTCTGCAATTTGCCAATCTTCCAACGTATCTATATCGTGTACATTGGCATGTGATAATTCAAAGGGAATACTCCTCTCCATATAAAAGCGCTTCTGCCTCAACAGACTTTCAGTCCGTAGCCAATAGAATAATCCGGCATCATGGTAGACCGACTCCAAATCTTGTGACCGTTTTTCATAATTTTCTGGCCACATCATTCTTATAAAACCATCCTCAAGCTTTAGTCCTCGTTGAATGGGATAGTCGAAGCGGACAACCGAAATAACCGCATCAGCTGAGCGATTAATTAAAATCTCATAACTTTGTTGCACCATACCGGTCGTAATAAAGGGCGCGGTCGCTAAAATGCAACAAACATAATCAAAATAAATATCAATCTTTCGATAGTCTCTAACCACCTCTTCAACGACATCAACAAGTGTTGCGTAATTATCCGCGGTCCTGAACGACCGCTTAAAGGGAATCTTTGCACCACAATGCGCAGCAACCGCAGCTATCTCATCATCTTCAGTTGAAACCATAATTTCACTAAAGCATCCAGATCTCAGCGCGGCTGCAATTGAATAGGCAATAATTGGCTGGCCACAAAATGCTTTTATATTCTTACGCGGAATTCTTAAACTACCGCCACGTGCAGGAATGATTGCCAAACATTTCATGTGCATAACCTTGCTCGGTTATTTCATTAAGTAACCCATGCTCACATAAAAGCATGGCCGCTTCTTTGACATCTTCAAATGGCAACTTAGAACGAATCGCAATATCCAGAAGTGAACACGATCCATCGCACAAATTCAGAAGCCAAAAAATTGCTTCCTCCAAATATTCTGATTTTTTTCTGCTTCCAATGTCTTTATAGAGACCTCTTTTACCGAGCTGTGGCTCACATTTTGGGTTTGTGCTGATAAGCAACCTATTGTTTTCTACAACAAAAATAGTACGCAGATACTTATTTAATGAGTTTTCTAACGACATTGGTTTTATAAAGTCCAGATTGTCTGCAGATGTATGATATTCAGGGAAACAGCCATAGGACGTTCGCATCAAAGAACCCATCGGGATTGCAAAACCTGGCGAACTAAATTGTCGTTCATCGCTTCCGTAAGGAGAATAGGGCAGTATTTTATAAGGTTCACCACTGTCGATCAAAACCTTTTCAACAACTCTATCGATGAATGAATTTTCATTTCGCGTTTTTTTGTATGTTGAAAATCCATCGTCACCTACACAAGTTGCAAGAAGTCCATACTGGATATTACGTACTTTCTGCTCGTTGATTGCTAACCATGCAATAGCACCAATGGTTTCAGGAATAAATAAAAATCGATATGAATATTTCAGGCTTGTGCCAAGCATATGTTGCGCCAAGAAGGTCAATAAAACAACACCGCTCAAATTGTCATTACACAATGATGGATGACAAACATAGCACGTAAACAAAATTTCTTTTTCAGATTGCCCTGGTATTTCGAGCTCTGCAAAAGTTAACGATCCATTCTCTAGGCTTGAATCTATAACCACCTCATAAGTATCTTCTTGAAGTGATTCGTACTGCTTATGGCTTAAACAAAACCCCCAATTGTCCTTATAATATGACGTTAAGTAGGGAATCCATTCTGGGTGTTCTGGCAACGAAAAAAGATGCTGTTTCAGTTCTTCAAGTCCCATTCTTTTGTTCACAGGAATACTGTAATTGAGCACGTGAATGTTGGATTCTTTAAAATCAACAATTTTTTCTCCCCGCGAATTCTTTATATATGCATCTCTGATATTCCATTCTCTGGGGACGGTCCAATCAAAAACATTCGTTCCCGTAGATACTTCTGAAATTTTTATTGGAATATATTCCTGGATAATTCGTAGCGTTTGCCTAACCCCGTCACCGGTAATACTTCTGCAGATTGGATAGAGCCTTTGCATAAGTCGATACATCTGAAGATCCCGCATCCTACATCCAACCTTTAGTCAAAAATCCACCATCCAATATCAGTTCCTGCCGAATGAGCGTGAACGTATCACCCGCAGAAATAGCCACTATTTGCCCACGCCCAAGATTGGCAACACGTGCAAGCCCAGTAGCCTTGGCCCTTTTATCAAACTTGGAAAATTCAGGGCCATGTTCAGGCTTTGTAAGGTCATAACAGAAATGATAAAAAACTCGCTCGTGTAAAACGTTTCCTGAACGAGTAACCCCGCAAAAAGCCTTATCAAACCGATAACCAACACCCAATTCTCTTTCGACATAGTGAATAAAAGTCGACCCTGCATCAAAATTGAAGTTGCAAAAAATGCCATTCTGCTTAAGAAAACGATCCCAAAATGAACCGGGGCCAAATGAATATTCTGTGGCATCGTGCGTAAAAAGATCTGCATTCTTCCCAAGAGCAACCACAGAGAAATTTGCATCATTATATCGCTTCGCATGTTCATCTAAGCGCGCACATTCTGACAAAAGGCCACAGACACCGGGCGTTTTTTCCGGGTCAAAAATTTCTTTTTTACAAAAGCTGTAACTGAATGTCGGAAGAACTAAAGTTCCAGTGTCGCCAATCACGTCAAAAATCGCTTCCTTGAAAATAGTGTAATAATCAGATGGCTCGATGGCATTCTGAAGCATGCCGAAAAATCCAAGGTTGCTATGAACAAAAATAGTGCTCCCACGTGTGATACCAACACGCTGTAAAGCATTAACAATACTGGGCAAAGAATAATCGTATTTATTCATGTAAAGACTCAATGTGGTTAATAATAATTTTTTTTAGGCCATCTATAGTCGAAAAGTCTCTATTTTGAAACTCTTCATTTGAAAAACTAATATTGAAACGAGCTTCAACATCCATGATAAAGACGACAAATTTGAGAGAGTCCATCCAACGCTTTTCAAAATAGTTAGCGTCATGAGAATTATTGAGCTCTTGCCTTGTCGCAGTTGTATTTGCTTCAAACCAGCGCATTAACCAATCAGAAACATCGGTTGATCGATTCACTACTGCTCTTCCTTATAGATATAAACACGAGCTGGAGCTCCGTCAGCACCTCTGATTTTGAGAGGCATGGCTACAAGTTTCCAGCCACAAGAATCTTTTTTTACTTTATCAAGATTTGCAAGATATTCCAAAAGCACAATGCCTTTTTTCAGAAAAATTTTGTGCACAGGGGAATCATCATCTCCGCCCAGAATATCCCCAGATAAAACTATACGACTATCATCAGGCGATGGAGTATCCATCCCAACAAGCTCTACGTGCTTTTGAACTAAATAATGCGCTGCGTTTGGTGAAAAAAATGGATACCCTTTATAAAATTTCCGTGTATTCCAATAACGCGACCAGCCAAAATTAAAAATAATCTTCTGAGTAAGCGCAACAGTTTCGAGAAGTTCCACCGTCACACAATCGCCCTCCTGCAGAAAGGAAAAATCTACAACTGTTACCTCCCCAAATATTTTTGAAAATGGAATCGCATCTATTGGTTGCCCTCCCTGTACAAAATGCAAAGGAGCATCCATATGCGTTCCTGTATGCGACCCTAACGAGAAGCGGCATGTCTGCCGCCCCTCAACACCATGTCGTCCAAGCTGAGTAATTTCAACAACCGGATGCCAGGGTGCATTAAATGTTTGCATGCCCTCTTCAATAGCAATAGTCAGATCAACAACTTTCATAAGTTTCGTTTAACCTTTGGAGGAACAAAACGAGATTTGACTTTTCCGTCGCAAAACTAATTCTTATAAATCCTTCACCATTGTTGCCAAATGCTATTCCTGGAACAGCTGCAACCTTGCATCTGGAAAGCAAATCAAGACAAAATGCAGCAGAATCTGTAGTGATTTTTGAAACATCAAGGAATAAATAGAACGTCCCTTCGGGACATACAAAATTAAAGGATCGCATTTTTTGCAAACCAGCAATCAAAAAATTTCTATTTTCCTGATACATTTCAACAAGTTGCGTGGTAAACCAGTCCCCATGCTTAATGGCTTCCAGAGCTCCAAATTGGGCAAATGTTGTTGGGCATGTCACGGTATTTTGCTGAAATTTGAGCATGGCACCAATTATCTCCGGGGCTCCTAAGATATATCCGATACGCCAACCGCTCATAGAATACATTTTTGAAAAGCTGTTAATCATTACACAATTTTTTAAGGTATGGTTAACCGAAACAATTGAAGCGTTGCACTGATTATCAAAAACAATTTGGTCATACACTTCATCGCTGAGCAAGAAAATATCGCGACTCACACACAAATTGTTGATCGCCTCAAGAACTTCTTTTTTAACCATAACACCGGTGGGATTATTAGGGCTATTAAGAATGATTGCTTTAGTCCGAGAGGTAATCGCCTTCTCAATCAGATCAAAACAAATTTCAAAATTTTTATCTTTTGGACACTCAACAAAAACAGGCATCCCGCCGGCCATTTTCACTATTTCTGCATAGCTCACCCAACTTGGCGTTGGGATGATAACCTCATCACCTGTATTGAGTACCGACATTATAAAATAATAAATGGCCTGTTTTCCGCCGGGCGTAATCAAAATATTTTTCTCGGCATCAAACAATGTTCCATACAATGTGTTGTAGCGCTGGATAATTAACTTTCGTAGTTCCAAAATACCGCGGCTGTGGCTATAAAAAACATGATCATTCATAAGCGCACTGATAGCACCCTGTTTGAATTCAATAGGCGTTGGCACATGTGGCTGCCCAACACTCAGTTGAATTATTTTTTCGCCACACGCCTCTAACTCTCTCACTTTATCAGCAACTCCTATGGTTGCAGAAAACTTGAGCTCTTTAAGTCTTGTTGCCAACATCATTGCTACTTCCTTGTACACACCACTAAATGCCAATGATAATCAAAGCCAAAACAATCATCCTCTATCGACCCGAAAACAAAATTTTCAAAATGCGACGAAAATGTCTTTTGTATGTCTTTTTCACCATCAAACATCCTTAAAATCTCGCCATTTCTGAGATTGAATGGATCATTTTTAATGACCTGGTATCCAGGGCTTGAAGTTTCACTCTCGTGATAAATAAAACAGGATTTTTTGGGAATAGACAGGATCAAACGGCCCCCGGGCTTAAGCACACGCGCAAATTCTACAACATGTGCATCGAAATCAATGCGTGCACCCATGTAATAGCAGGCATTCCATGATAAAAGAAAATCAAAAAAATCGGCTTCGAATGGGATGTCTCTATTGGATCCAACAACTACCGATGCATCAAGAATCCCACCCGACCTTAAATTATTGGTAGCTTTATCAACAATTTCCTTGGTTATCTCAACACCATAAATATCCAAACCAACCTGCTTTAAGAGCACCAGATTTCTTCCATCCCCACAACCAATATCGCATATTTTTTTGTGGAGAAAACAATCTTTCTTTAAATTTAATCGTGGATACTCTCCTTTGAAAATCCTAATGACATATTCGCATGGATATGCCATCTCGGCTTGCATAAAAAAAGTCGTCCACGTTTTTTTTGCATCGTAAATGCTACAGTTATCCTTCATGCCAATTTTCCCTCAAAACTTTCACCCTCAAGACTAATAAATTCAACAATATGTCCATCAGGACTTTCGCTAAAAAAAATGCTCAAATTTTTATTTCCTATGGCAACATGTTCAATCGGCGTTACTTTAAAATTGTGTTTTTCAAGAGCAGCCCTTTCTCTTGAAGCCGAAGACGTAATCAACGCCAATGAGGTAAACCCAATATCGTCTAAAAAAACTTTATGCACAGCAGCATTTGTCAATTTGGCGTACAAAAAATAATCATTGCCGTTAAGGATTGATCTGAACCGAAAGGCAAGATAATCATCCCCCTGCTCAACAGCATTAAATCCAAGAACCTTCCAAAAATTAAGTGTTTTGGGAATATCTGAAATGCAAATATTCAGCTGTTTTAAATCATCTTGTGCTGAGATCTGTTTGAGTAATTGCGCCTCTTGATTACCTACCAATGGGAAAAATGATGTTTGTGCAACACGCTTTTGACCTACCTGTGGGTAGTGCACCACCTCGATGCTTATGTCACACGAACGGGCGCACAAGGCCATGTGATGTTCCATCGTAAAAGATCTGAGAAGTTTTTTTTTAATATCCTGATTTTTGATTCCCCGTTGCACAAATCTAATGTTAAAACCAAGGCTCTGCACAAGGCAAATATCATCTTCGAAGTTTGTTGATGAATATCCAATGTGATCAATATCCAAGATCATGAATGATTCTTACAATAAAATTCTCTCAATTTCAGCGCATCAACTTTTCCATTTAAATTTTTTGGAATAATATCCATTTTTATAAATTCATCTATGCAATAGGAGGTCCCTAGATCATGCATAATTTTCATATTTAGTTTTTTTTCAAGATCACGTTCAAATATCGTTTCCTTAACAAAAAAACAAACATTTTTTTCACCCATGATGTCATCAGTCACACCCACAACAACATTTTCTTCAAAAAAACCTGTTTCATTGATAAATCGATTCAACCGCGCGGGGCTAATGTTAATCCCTCCGCGAATGATTAAATCCTTTTTTCGGTCCGTTATGAATAAAAATTTATGTACTCCAAAAGCACCAATGTCTCCAGACTTGAAACCACTGCGTACAAAGTCTTGCTTGCTGTCCATGTTCATGTAACCCAAAAACATCCACGGAACCGATACCAACAATTCACCATCATCTTCAACAGACACCGTCACACCATCAAGCAAGGTACCAACGCTCCCATTCATATTCAAAGAGGCAGAATTTGTTGCAACAAAAAGGGTTTCCGAAAGTCCATAGCTTTCGTATAGGCACACACCATATTTCTCTTCGAACTGCTTCTTAACCAGCACGTTCAATGGCGCAGTCCCCACGCATCCAATCGCTTTTACCGCTCTCAAATAATCAGCACCCTTGTTACCACGATCAAACCTGAGAAGCAGCGAAAGCATCGTTGGCACAAACCAAAAGGTGTTCACCCCTTGGCCAATAGGAACGTCCCAAAAATTCATCACCTGTGAAACATCAAAGCGAGGACCGAGAACAATAGTACTTCCTGCGACGAAGGGAAGAATGATGAGGTTTAAAATTCCCGCCATATACGTCATCGGCACATTATGGTAAAAAATGTTTTGCTGATCAAAGTTAAATCGATTATTAAATGCCCTCGCACTTGCTACCAAATTATTAAAACTATGCCTTACCCCTTTACATACTCCAGTCGTCCCCGAGGTGAAGGTAATCAAATAAATATGACTAAAATCAAGCGCATCAATAAGACTTATATCGCCTATCTCATCTCCGTTGCTCGCATAAAACTTATCCATTATTGACTCAATCGCCACGACATCAGTGCCACGATATTCTGATGTTTTATCACAAAAGATTTTTTTGCCGTTTACGATCTTTAAAATCTCATCTATTTCTCTTTGGCCTTTATGCGGATCAATAGGAATAATAATCAATTGCATAAAAAGACAGGCAAAATACATAACAACAAGATCAAGGGAGTTGTTCATCAGAAGACAAATTTTATCCTGCTTGCAGAGTCCAAGGGATTCAAGTTGTTGCTTGCAATGCATTACAGCAGAAAAAAAATCTTTACCGGTAAGTTTTTTATTATGCAAAGAATCAACAACAAAATCTTTATCCCAAATTCGACAAAAAGCCGCCTTAACACATTCATTCATCAATATAAATCCCGCGGTTTTTCTTCGGCGATATGCGCAGCAACACGCTCAACCATTTTTTCGGTAACATTAATTTTATCAACATTGCTTACCTCAATCATTAAGCGCGCCGGATCTATTTCGTACTGTGCAGCGAACTTGTTGATATAACACATATAACTTGAATGAAATTCCGAAAAGCCCGCAACAATATCTAAGGCGCCCTTCCCTTTAGAAGTTATCAATGGTTTTATATACTTCTGGCCGATGGCTAAAATTTTGAAAAAATCTATGTCTAGGCAATATTTTTTTTTCATAAGCGCTGCTATTAAATTTTCTGTAGCCGCATTACCGGAACTTCTTCCCAGTCCCTGCAAAGAACTATCAACAATTTCAAAACCCTGCTCAGCAGCATAAATGCTGTTGTACACAGCAAATGCAAGATTGTCATGCCCATGAAACCCCAAAGGAACATTCGATACTTCCCTTATTGCTTGGTAGTAGCTTTTTATATCATCGGGGAACATTCCGCCTGCAGAGTCCACAACATAGACCATATCTGCACCAAAACTCTCCGAAAGTTTCACCATTTTTGCAAATTCCAGAGGGGCCATAGCATAAGATTTCATAAAATTCGCGCACACGAACATTCCGTGTTGTTTGGCCCTTTGGATAAAAGGCTGCGAAGATGCAACTTCGGTAACATTAGTACCTATCCTGATAAACCCCATTTTGTACTGCGCAGCCATATCAATATCCTCAAGCCGCGCAATTCCAGGAATACAAAACATTCCAAATTTAGCCTTGCTCAAGACGCTTGCAGCAGCTTCTAAATATTCTTCATCCGTCTGCGCCGCCTGCCCATAGCCACAATTCGAAGCGTTGAGGCCAACGCCATGTCCAATTTCTATAAACTCAAGGCCTGCCGCCTCCAATTCTCTGCATATGAGTGCCGTATCCTTGATCGTAAAAGAAAAATTTATGGCATAGCTTCCATCTCTGAGCGTCGTCTCAAGAATTTTTACTCTTTTCATTACCAATCATCCTTAGTTGTTATACAAACATTTGCCAATCTACAGGCGTTCCTTTAGTAATATCACGTAAAGCTTTTCTCCCAACAATCACTTCCAAATACTTAGGAGCTAGTCCATATCCTGGTCTAATGATCTTCAAATTCTCTGCACTTAAAATTTCTCCAGCCATAATATCCCGTGAAGCATAAATGGATCTTCTAAATTGAAGTGATTTTTTTTCATGTAACGTTGGTCCATAAGCAACATTTCCAAGCGCCTGCCATGCGCGGCTTATTTCAATAACTAAATTTTTCATTTCTTCAGGTTCTAATGAAAATTCAGCATCAGCACCACCATCAGCCCTACATAACGTAAAATGCTTTTCTATAAAAGTTGCACCTAATGCAATACTGGCAACACTAACACCCAAGCCCAACGTGTGATCTGACAGTCCAACATGGCAATCGAAAAGAGTCTGCATATGAGGAATAGTTATAAGATTTGAATCCACCGGCTCGGCTGGATACGTACTTGTGCATTTAAGCAAAACAATATCACGACAACCTGCCGAATGCGCAACCGCAACCGCCTCATAGAGCTCGGCAACATTTGCAAGCCCCGTCGAAATAATCAATGGTTTACCGGTCGAGGCAACTTTTTTTATCAAAGGTAAATGAACAACTTCAAAAGAAGCAATTTTGTAACAGGGGACATTCAGTGATTCCAAAAAATCGACTGCTGTCTCGTCAAAGGGTGTGCTAAAACACAACAATCCATGTTGCTTACATTTCTCCATAATTTGCTTGTGCCACGCCCAAGGAGTATAGGATTGTTGATACAGTGCATGTAGCGTTGCCCCGCGCCAAAGACTTTTTGCATCATTGATCATAAAGTCGTCGCTTTGTACATCAAGCGTTATGGTATCTGCGGTATATGTTTGAAGCTTAACGGCGTTAACGCCTGCATATGCGGCAGCCTCAACAAGTTGAAGTGCCCGCTGCAACGACTGATTATGATTGCCCGACATTTCAGCGACAACAAACGGTGGGTGCTGCCTTCCAATTTTTATGCTGTCGATAACAATATCTCTCATTTCTCATCTCTTTTTTACTGCATTATCGCAATGTACATTCAAACACCGACAATTCAACTCCATCAACTTTTACACTACCAACGGCAACATAACCAGCCTTAGAAAAAGCTTTTATGGATGCTCCGTTTTCAGGCTTGATATAAGCACATATTTTTGTTGCCTGTGTATTGTGAAGGACTCTTTGAGAGCTCAATGCTATAAGATGAGCACCAAGACCCTTATTGCGGAACTCTTTGCACAAACTTACACTGATACGAAGACAATTTTCAGTGCGCACCTTGTCAAAACGTACCTGTCCAACAAAATCATTATTTTTGTTGCGTGCCACAAAAAAATAATCCTCTTTGCTTCTTATTTGTTCGTTGAACCATGCAACATGGTCATTCCAGGCAATTTTTTGAATATTGATCGAATTTCTTCTAACTTCATCATCATTTGAAAGATTAAAAATATCATGCAGATCGTCCAACGTTGCTGGATCAATAGTAATATCGGCATTCGTACGTTCTCGGAGCCACTGCTTTTCTAGCATGCGCACATATGCAACATCCGATTCAAAATCGACTAAACTATGATCGGAATCGTGCGCTGTTTCCAAGGTAATCATGCTATCTTCAGGCAATAAACGCAGCAGCTCGTTTAATTTGAATAATCCATGTCCCAGATGATCATGCTGATCATACACGCCGCACCAATCCCCGTCAGCAAGATGGAACATGCGTGGTTGCAATGATAAAAATTTTTTCACGTACTCAAGTTGATCTTGGTGCAACGCATTTGCAGCACAAACGGCGTGACCTATGTCACAACAAAAACCAGCTCTCGTTGTGTCAATAATTGATTTAACCTCTTCATAGGTTGCACCATTACAAATCAATTCAGGAGAAACAAAATATGGTTTATTTTCGATAACAATGCGTGCATCACGAATATGAGAAATTTGTCGACAGGTTTCCTGCCATTGTCCATTTGTTCCGGGATGAAAAATGACCGACAAGGCCCCAAGTTCATCAGCAAAGGCAAGCGCTTCTCGTGCAACAACCATATTATTCTCAAAGCACGGTGATTGAGCCAGATTTACCCCTTCACGCAAATGCGCCGCGTGAATTATCATCATAATATTGGTTTTTTTCTTGACCGCCGCCCATAGACCAACATGGTGCTCGAATGATTTCGGCACAGCAAAAAGCTCAATATAATCGCAAAAACCATGTTCGCAGAGACGAATCGCTTCATTCACATACTGCTCATTCGTCGACCAAAGTTTCAACCCAATTTTAAACATAGTCGCCTCATTTTTACACAGCTGTTGTTTTTATGATTTTTACAATATTTTTGATATCACGCGATCTTAGCAATGGATAGAGAGGAAGAGAGAGTGTTCGCTGATAATACGATTCTGCATGCGGAAAACTCCCAGAAACAAACCCAAGATTTCTATAATAGGGCTGTATATGAACCGGAATATAGTGCACCTGTGTATGCACTCCTTTTTGAGCCAAAGCAGCACATAAATTTTTTTTATTTATTTTGATCTCGTTAAAATCAATAAGCAGTGGAAATAGATGGAATGCTGCTCGTGAATATTTGTTTTCCTGTAATAGGCAAAAGCGCGCATCATCCCTAAATTCTTCACGATACATTTCGACCAATTCTCTTCGTTGCTGCACAAAGGTATCAAGGCGTTTGAGCTGCGAAAGACCAAGCGCACACTGAATATCAGTAATTCTATAATTAAACCCGAGCAACTGTTGTTCGTAATACCATGCTCCATCGTTCTTCGTCATACGTGCTGGATCACGCGTAATGCCGTGCGTCCGTAGCATCAACATTACTTCGTATAGATCCTCTCGGTTGGTGGTAATGGCGCCACCTTCACCTGTCGTAATATTTTTAACGGGATGAAATGAAAAAATAGCCGCATCTGAATAACGACAGGAGCCAACTTTTTCATCTTTATAATGTGAGCCCAGGGCATGGGCGGCATCTTCGACAACAAATAAATTTCGAGATTTTGCAATGGTAGCAATACGCTCCATATCACACGACTGTCCAGCAAAATGGACCGGCATTATTCCTTTGGTTTCTTGCGTAATATTTTTTTCAATCTCACACGGATCTATGCATGCGGTTTCGGGACAAATGTCAGCAAACTGAACATTGCCACCTGCATGTAAAATACTGTTGGCCGAAGCAACAAAGGTAATCGGAGAGGTAACGACGCGATCAAGAGGTGAAATCTTGAGTGCCAATAGAGCGATATGAAGCGCCGCAGTGGCATTGGCAACCACCACACAATAACGAGCTCCGGTGTACGAGCAAAGAGCCTGTTCAAATTCACGTACCTTAGGACCTTGCGTCAACCATGATGACCGTAGGGCTTTGAGTACCGCCCACATATCGCTACATGATATCGTTTGCTTACCGTAAGAGTATTTTTTTGTTGCTCCGAACATGCGCTAGACACCACCCTGCGCTGTTTGTGTAAATCGTTTATGTGAGTGAATTTTGCTGAATAATTCATCGTTCTTACAACCGAGCATATAACGCATTTGCTCAATCGAAAGCCATTCGGCATTATTGCCGCTATGATATTCGAAATCAGGATTTACCGGAATTCCCTTGCCACGATTTCCATGCTGGTAAATAACATAATATGAATCGAAATCATACGTACTGCGTGCATCTTCCCGAGAGATCATCATCTCGTGAATTTTTTCACCTGGGCGAATACCAACTTCGATGATGGGAAGGTCAGGGGCCATTGCCTGTGCCAAGTCCACAATTCTCATTGAGGGGATTTTTTTAACAAAAAGCTCACCGCCATCCATAACCTGCAATGCGTGGATCACCATGTCTACTGCATGTTCCAGCCGAAGCCAAAAACGCGTCATACGCACATCAGTAATCGGAAGTTCACGTGCACCATTATTGATAAGCTGCTGAAAATAGGGAATAACTGATCCCCTACTTGCTACAACGTTACCATAACGCACAACCGCAAAACGTGTCTCATGTGTACCTACATAAACATTTCCTGCAATAAACAACTTATCCGAACACAGTTTAGTAGCACCGTATAAATTAATGGGAGCACAGGCCTTATCAGTACTCAACGCAATAACTCGTTTAACATTTCTATCTATTGCCGCATCTATAACATTCTGAGCCCCAAGAATATTTGTTTTGATCGCTTCAAAAGGATTGTATTCGCATGACGGCACCTGCTTGAGTGCAGCGGCATGAATGATAACATCAACAGCATCAAATGCCCTATAAAGTCGATCCTTGTCTCGCACATCGCCAACAAAGAACCTCAGCCGCTGATCATTTCTAAACTCGGGCATATTGGACATCTCAAATTGTTTAAACTCATCACGAGATAAAACAATTACACGCTCCAGATGTGGATATCGTTGCAAAATTGTCCGGACAAAGGCTTTTCCAAATGAACCGGTCCCTCCGGTAACTAAAACTGATTTATAGCGTAGCATGATGACAACTCTCCTCATCTGGACATGCATGCACATACCATGAATAAACATTCTTGAGGCCATCTGCCAAAGTAATTGAGGGCTTCCAATTCAGAGCCTCGATTTTTGATATATTCAGGCACTTGCGCGGCATACCATCCAACACCTTCGTGCCATATACAATACGCCCATTAAATCCAATAATTTGTTTTATCAAATCGGCTAATTCGCAAATCGCACAATCAGTACCAGTCCCAACATTAATGCATTCGCCAACATCGCAATAATCATAGTGCTCAGCTAGAATAACTGCTGCACGTGCAACGTCATCAACGTGGAGAAATTCTCGGCAGGGTGTACCGCTTCCCCACAACGTTACGGCTCCATCGGCAATACCGCAACGTTCTAAAATAGAAGTGATTCTGGCAGGATCCAAAAGATCAACAGCGGTTATACCATAACCAACGGGATAGCGTTTAAAATCTTCTCGCACGGCATCATGATCGCCCTGCATCAGCAATTTAGCGAGATGAAATTTACGTATAAGCGCCGGAAGAACATGCGCCGTTTCAAGATTAAAGTTGTCATAAGGACCATACAAATTCGTCGGCATAAGCGAAATAAAATTGGTCCCGTATTGCTCATTGTAGTAACGGCATAGTTTAAGCGCTGCAATTTTGGCAATGGCATATGGCTCATTGGTCGGTTCAAATGGGCCTGACAGCAAATATTCCTCTTTAAGCGGCTGGGGTGCGAGTCGCGGGTAAATACACGAGGACCCAAAATTAATGAGTTTTTTAACGCCGTAACAATATGATGCATGAATTACATGTGCGGCAATCATCATATTGTCGTAAATAAATTCAGCTTTATACGTTGAGTTGGCACCAATGCCACCAACTTTTGCCGCTGCTAAAAAAACATATTCCGGACGCTGCTCATCAAAAAATTTTGTTACCTGCTGCTGGTTACGCAAGTCTAATTCGTGAAATGAGCGAACAACAAGATTGTTATAACCGTTACTGCTCAATGTACGGACCAAGGCAGATCCAACCAGTCCCTGATGGCCCGCAACGTAAATTTTTGAAGACGTGGTCATCATGGCAAGCCCTCTACATCCTGCGTTTGCTGTTGCAAAGTAAAATCGTGATTTGTGTAAGAAAAATTTTTATTTTTGCACGTCGCAAAACCCTCGCCAAGCATCGGAAGACCTACATATTTAAAATCGTAATCGATCATAATCGCCACAAGTTCATCCAGCGTAATACGTGGCTGCCAACCAAGAAGCGTGCGCGCTTTGCTGGCATCAGCTTGCAAATGGTCAACCTCAGTTGGACGGAAATAATGCGAATCAACTTCAAGAATACAGTCACCAGGCTTGAAAAGTGACTTCCATTCAGCGGTACAAGAGCGTACCAACGCACGCTCACTAACTCCTGTACCAACCCAATCTAAAGTGATGCCAACATACGTGAAGGCTTTTTCAACAAAGGCACGTACCGGTTGGCTCTGCCCGGTGCCAATAACATAATCATCAGGTTTATCAACCTGCAACATACGCCACATCACTTCAACATATTCTGGGGCAAAACCCCAATCACGTTTCGTGTCGAGATTGCCAAGATATAATTTTTTTTGTTTACCCAGTCGCATTTGAGCAAGAGCACGCGTAATCTTGCGCGTTACAAATGTTTCTCCGCGCCGTGGACTTTCGTGATTAAACAAAATCCCGTTGCAAGCAAACAGGCCATAAGCTTCGCGGTAATTAACCGTCATCCAATAGGCATATAACTTTGCTGCTGCATAGGGGCTACGCGGCTGGAAAGTGGTCTGTTCATTTTGAGGCGCAGGTGCGGCACCAAACATCTCGGAAGATGACGCTTGATAAAATTTTATGGGCCGTTGCGTATCTCTGATAGCCTCAAGAATTCTTGTCGTCCCTAAACCGGTTACATTACCGGTATATTCAGGCATCTGAAACGAAACTTTAACATGCGTTTGCGCGGCCAGATGGTACACCTCATCAGGTTGTATTCCATCAATAAATTTCGTAATACTGCCGGTATCGGTCATATCGCCATAATAAAGAAACAGCCTTGATTTACCATCGTGCGGATCGCGGTACAAATGGTCAATGCGCTGGGTGTTAAACGTCGATGCACGCCGAATAACACCATGAACCGAGTATCCCTGAGCAATCAAAAACTCCGCAAGATACGAGCCGTCTTGTCCGGTAATACCGGTAATCAGCGCCCGCTTCATCTTCATCTCTCCTCAAATTTTCTGACGCGCAGAAAATCAGTGCTCCAGTTCCGCCCTGCTTCGTAAACTATCCTGCATTATGTGATCAAAAGTTATGGGGACAACAGATCCTTGTTCGATTTTATATACTTTATCGCAACGGGAAATGGTACTTGTTCGATGAGCAACAATCACGAGTGTCACCGTCCGTTTGAGCTGATAAATTTCGTCCATAATACATGATTCGGTATCATGATCAAGTGCAGAAGTTGCCTCATCAAGAACTAAGAGCTCTGGCTTGCCATATAATGCTCGTGCCACCGCGATACGCTGTTTTTGGCCACCGCTCAATTTAACGCCGCCCTCACCTACACGGGTATCAAAAAGTTGTTGCGTACATAAAAAATCATAAATTTGTGCCTTTTTAAGAACAGCAGTCAGCGTGAGCTCATCATATGCCCGCCCAAAAACAACATTCTCTTTTACCGTGCCATCAAAGAGATAAATTGTTTGTGGAATATAGCCAATTTTACGCTGCCATGAATGGCGATGTGCATCATTAAGAGCCAACCCATCAATAAGCATCTCTCCTGATTGTGGGCAATAAAGCCCCATAAGAATATCAACGAGTGTGCTTTTCCCCGATCCACTTGCTCCAACAAACGCAACGCTTTCACCTTTAGTAATCGTAAGATTAATGTCATTTAAAACGGATCTGGCCGGATCATAGCCAAACGAAAGATTACGCAAACATACCCGGCGTTCGAAGGTAATTGGTTCATCGCCTAAAGCTTCTGTTGGCAACTTTAGAAAATCATGAATCCCTTGCAGCGCATGTTGGTGAAAAGAAATCTGATGAATCGTGGTAAGAATTTTATTCATCGAGGGCAAAAGACGGTAGAATGCGAGGGCATACATCGAGACCATAGGTATAATCAGACCAGCATTATTGTGGAAATATACCGCATAGATCATAACGCAAATAAGCAATAAAAAGCCCATTGTCTCGAGAACAGAACGTGGTGAATTTTGCAAAGTTGCGTACGAAATTTGAGCCTTTGCTTGCCCCCATGTTGCTTCCGAAAATCGCCGAGAAGCACTCGACTCAGACACACTCAATTTGATAAGTTTGAAATTTCCAAATGACTCACCAAAGACTTTTGAACTCTCAAGTGAATGATATTGTGTGTGTTTACCAGCACGTGCAATACCTTTTGCGAAAGCTTTTATAATCAAAAATCCCTTAACACTTAAAAAAACCGTTAATATGAGCGTCAATTTCCAATGAACCCAAAAAAGCATGATATAAATACATGCCACTGTAAAAATCTCAGACATAAGCGTAAGCAATGCTGTCATAATGTGCGTTAAAGCACCGCTGTGCGAAAAAATTACTTGCCCCACGACTGCTGAATTTTTGTTCACAAAATCGCCATATGAAAACTTCAAAAAATGCGAAAAAAACAGTACTGAAAATCGGTGATAGCGTGTATGGGCATACCGAGCCATCATATAAATATGTGTAAGACCCAAGACACCGCGAACGAGATAAAAAATAATGAGAATAACCCCTAGCGCGATAACAAATGCCGATGGTGTTTGGCAGCCGCTGCTTGTATATAACCAACTGCCCCATGAACTTTTAAGAATGTAATCGAAATTGGTTGCTGCCGAAACAAAAAGCATAACAGCGGTTATACTCACTGTCTCAATTACAGAAACAAGCATCGAAAAGAACAAAAGCACCGTGAGCGCACATCTATCACGCCGCGTAAGAAGTTGATTAAAGAGCTGTAAAAATTTCATAGGTTAAGCACTTCATCGATAACGAAAATTGGCCGCGATTTAACTTCTTGAAAAATTTTGCCTACATACAAACCAATGATTCCTAAAAAAAACAGTGTCGTAGCAAATGAAAAAAGCACGCACATGATGAGCGACGTCCAGCCCGTCATGACAACGTATCCACATAAATGCATACACAAAGCGGCCGCTGTTCCCAAGCAACAAAGCACAATTAAAAAGAGCGAAAGAAAAATGATCACGTAGATGGGAACCGTTGAAAATGAAACAATATTTTCAAGTGCAAAAATAATAAGCTTGCCGTAGTTGTATTTTGAGTGCCCCGAACCACGCGCACGACGAACAAAGGGCACAGCTTTTTTAGACATCCCCAGCCAATAAATAAGCCCCCGCACGAAAACTACACGTTCACTACATTGTTTGATTTTGTCCACCGTTGTGCGACTGATCATGCAAAAATCACCAACATTGCGCGGCATATCCACACCGGTAATCCACCTGAATATTGGATAAAAAAGTCGCGAGGTCAGTTTTTTGAGCCACGATTCATTAAGGCGCTTGATGCGCTGGCCATACACCACGTGATACCCCTGAACAAATTCTTTTTCAAATTCAAGAATAAGTTCGGGAGGATCCTGCCGATCGGCATCGATGAGTACTACCGCATCGCCAGTCGCGTACGTAATACCTGCAAACGTCGCACGTTCATGGCCAAAGTTACGCGTAAATGAAACAACTTTGACGCGCGTATCTTGTGTTGCAAGTTTTTTTAAGATTGAAAGTGAGGCGTCCTTGCTACCATCATTGACCATTATCATTTCATAATCATTGAAATACTGAAGCGTTTTGCAGACGGTGATGAGCTCTTGATAGAGGGGAAGAATATTGTGTTCTTCGTTAAATATCGGAACAACAATAGATAATAATTTTTTCTCCATCTCGCCCTTTTCACAGTAGAATGTTCGCATGAACGTTGTTAATCGTAGCCCATTAAAAACAAATGTAAACGATCATCTGATGCGCTACGTGACATTGATTGTTTAGACCAAAATATATTTTAGACTGTGACATCTGTGCGTGAGCTCAGAGTTTTGAAACTCTGAACCCACATTACGTTATTATTGAAAAATTTCTGATACAGAATCGCCGTTATAAATGCGGCGTACTGCTTCAGCAATCAGTGAGCTTACTGATATGTAGGCTATATTCGAAGGGACAGCGCCATTTAATGGAATTGTGTCAGCTACTATCAATTCGTCAATAACTGAATTGCGAATTTTATCCATCGCATTACACGAAAATACAGGATGCGTTATCACCGCAAAAACTCTTTTAGCTCCTTTGTCTTTTAATAATTGTGCAGCTTTTACTAACGTTCCTCCCGTATCGCACATATCATCAACAATAATCGCATCAGCTCCCTGAACATTTCCAATAAGAATCATGGACGCTATAACACCTGCGGATGCGCGTTGTTTGCTGATAAGAGCCATATCAGCGGGAATGCCATTTTTTTCTAAATTTTTAAGAAATTTGGTTGCTCTGTCAACGCCACCAGCATCAGGCGAAACAACAACAACGTTGCTTAATTTCTTCTCTGTGAGGTGTGGGATAAATACGGGGGCTGCGTAAAGATTATCAACGGGAATATCACGGAAAAATCCTTGTATTTGGCCACAATGTAAATCGACAGCCAATATGCGGTCAGCACCTGCAAGTTCGATCATTCCTGCTACATCAGCCGCAGAAATTGGCACGCGTGGTGCACTTTTTCGATCCTGACGCGCATAACCGTAATAGGGCATAACAACAGTAATAGTTGCAGCAGATGCACGTTTGAAGGTGCGAATTAACAAAAAAAGTTCCATCAGATTGTCATTAATACTTTGTACGTGTGATGGGCATGTTGATTGAACAACAAAGACATGCTTACCGCGTACACTTTGTTTGATCTGAATACTAATCTCGCCATCGTTAAATCTTGATATATTGGCAGATCCTAAACCTACTCCCAATTGCGCAGCTACTTTTTCAGCCAAAGCATGATTTGCGTTACCCGAAAATATAATCGCTTGGTCAGCAAACTTTTTAGTTTCACCCATCAATGCATAAGTGCAAAAAGTTGCTGAAATAAAGAACCCAATAAGTAGATGTACCGTTATTTTCTTCATATTTTCTCCTGCAAACTCGTATGATTTTTTAGACAACAAATTTTGTGAAGCTTATAAAACCATGCTGGCCGACAATACCCTCCTCTCGCATTTTATTATTTTTGTGGCACATTGATTTTTTGCACAAGTTCCCACTATACCACTCGCCCCAAGAAGGCAAAGGAGTCATATCATGAAAAGACATTCTGGATTACTTTTCTCTGCTTTGATGGCGCTCACTACATCGGCGCTACCTGCGCGCACCATTACCGTTGCTATTACGTCAGAAAGCCATCAAAAAGTTTCAGCGGTGCAGGAATCTTTTAATCAAAAATTTCCTGATGACACCATAATTTATGTCCCACAAAAAACATCTTCACTTATTCCTGAGCAGCCGATTGGCATCGATTGTGCGCTGCGCGGTGCTCGCAATCGATTGAATACTGTGCCAGAAAGATTGCTTAAAACGGCAGACTATGTGGTATCAATTGAAAATTATATTGAACAGTCTCCTGCCACACAGCGTTGGTACGACAAAGGTCTTGTTGTAGTACGACAAACATCTCCTTCTCGGGACATCGTTGAGATCTCAAGGCCCACGTTTATTCCCGAAAAATATGTTCACGTAGCTCAACAGATGTCTTCTGAAATTTCTCACGACGGTTATTCAGTTACGGTTGGCACGGCAATACAAAAAAGTTTTTCAGACAGATCCATTGATCCAAGCAATTGGCATTGTGAAGCTGAATTTGGCGGCGTATCGCGTCAACAGCTCTTAAAAGACACCATAGATAAAGCACTTTATGCGGACGAATTAAATTTTCTAAAAAGTTTAGTTGCAACGCATCCAGACTTTCCAAAACCAGGCATACTATTTCAGAACATGTTACCGATTTTAAATAATGCTCAAGCTTTTCACTTTATGATCGATTTTCTTGCACAACGATATACAACAAAAAATATTAGCGCCGTGGTTGGCTTGGAATCACGAGGGTTCATTCTTGCTGCGGCATTGGCGTATAAGCTTGGTGTAGGTTTTGTGCCGGTCAGAAAGCCAGGCAAACTTCCTGGCGCTGTTTACTCGGTAAGTTATCAAAAAGAGTATGGCGTTGATACCTTGGTACTTGCGCAAGATTCGCTTCGCCCTGGTCAGCGCGTCATTATAATCGATGACTTGATTGCTACAGGAGGATCTGCACGCGCAGCTATAGAATTAGTACAGTTAGCGGGTGCACAACCTGTTGAATTTGTGACTTTGTTAAAAGTAGCCGCACTCGATGAGCACGTGCATTTAAGTGTTCCAAGCTATAATCTCATTGATTAACGTGCGTAAGGATCTCTTGTTATGATAAAAAAAATCATATTACTATGCCTGACAATAATCTTTTTTCACACTCCTGCTTATATCTTTCCGCAACTCGTATCTAAGCCTTCTTTGCAGCATATGCAGGCCCAGAAATTGATCGCCGCTGAAAACTGTTTACACACACTTGCAATGCTTAAATATATCTACCCAGATCATATACGCGAAGTGCGTGAGGATTGCATTATATGGACCGATGGAACATGTATGCCATTTGGGACATCCCATGCTCTAAAACCTATAGGTGAATGGCTTGATACGCCATCGTTGATTGATCAGTTAGAGCAGCCATTGTATCTATCGGGAAATTCTCGTGATGTCCCCACCAAAGATCCAGGGCGCATTAGATACGAACCCTTTTTTCGCAAAATGTATGGTAATTCGCCAGAAGAGGTGACAAAAAATTTGAAAACAGTTGCGTGGATGCCGAAAATTTTTGGCCCACTAACGCGCCTATTACTGGTAACAAAAATAAATAACATTCACAAAAAGATACAACAGATTTCAGATGAATTAGAACTGTTAGCGTGCATCAAACCTGAATATGTTACCTTTTTGCAAAATCCGGGAGGCACCTATTGTTGGCGAAATATAGCCAATACCCATCGCCTTAGCAGCCATAGTTTTGGTATGACGCTTGATATTAATGCTGAAAAATCATCGTATTGGCAATGGGATCTCATCAAAGAAAATCGTCCGATCTGTGAAGACGCTCTACCAACATATCGCAACAGTGTGCCGTGGGAAATTGTTCAAATCTTTGAAAAATACGGATTTATTTGGGGCGGGAAATGGTACCATTATGACACTATGCATTTTGAATATCGCCCCGAATTGATCGTATAGAAGAATCTCGCACGCGGTAAGTTAATGGTTACGTAACGTCATTTTGCTAATCTGATTAACGCATTACGTATATCTTCGTGCGCATCAAAAAAGGGTTTGACTACCGCATAAAGAGGATACGTCTTTACTCTTTCCTCATTCATATAACTGTGCGCTGAAAATCGTATCCCATACGATGAATTTGGGTGCTCATCTAAAAAGATGTGCATGCTTTTTATGCGTAGACTTGTACCCGCCTTAACCTCAATAGGAACAACATTCTCTTTGAGCTGGACGAGATAATCAACTTCTGCATGACTACCCCTCGTCTCTTTATTCCAGTAAAAAAGTCTGTTTTTGATTATTGGGTCGGAATATCCAAGCAACTCCTGCCCAACAAAAGCTTCTACAATTTCTCCCTTATTAATAAAGGCAGTGAGCGGATCAACAAACCAAGGCGATATATCAAGATCAAGTGATGCTTGGCTGAGCCCGACATCCAAAAAAATTACCTTGAAATCATCAAGATGCATCTGAGCGCCAATTGGAATTCCTTGCCCTGCGCTACGCATAACAGCATGAACAATACCAGCCTTTTTCAAGAGCTCCAACGCCGGCTCAAGCTCTCTTTTTTGATATTCACCAACATGGCTATAGATAAATTTGTTACTCAACTGGGCTAATGCGTGATGGAAAAGTGCATCAAGATATTTAATCTGATACTTTGTTGCATATTTATTGAAATCCTGCTGATAAGAATCTAATAAATCGGCATGCACTTTTTTTACATTCCGTGGATTGTGTGTTTCTATCCAAGCTTTGACGGCTGCAGGCATACCACCTATAGCGAGATACGTACCCACTAAATTCAAAAGTTTGTCATGTAAGGATTCAAGTACTTCCTTATGTTGTTCATGATCCAAAATCATTTGAGCCCATCTTCCATAACCTAGAGCGACAAGAAATTCAAAAAATGTCATTGGGTAGAGGTAGAAACTAGAAACTCGTCCAACAGGCATGCCAACTTGCTCAATAGCAAAATCCAAAAGCGACCCAGCGGCTATAACATGTTGCTCTGGAATTATTTCATAAAAATAACGCAGAAGCGTAATCGCCGATGGAAGTGCCTGAATTTCATCAATGAAAAGGAGACTAGAACCAGGAGTAAGGTCTTTGCGCAAATATTGAGAAAGCTGAAAAACTATTCTTTGAGGGTCAAGATCCTGAGAAAAAATTTTTCGAGCAATTTCATCTGATTCCAAGTTAATTTCGACAAAACTTTTGAATGTTTTGCCAAGATTTCGCGCAGCATGAGTTTTGCCTACCTGCCGAGCCCCGCGTAGCAGAAGTGGCTTTCGATTGTATTTTTCATCTTTCCATTCACTAAGAAAGAAATCCACTATTCTTTTCATAGGCGGCCTGCCTCAAAAAAATTGAAATTTTTATACCAAAATATACTAAAAATAAGCTTATTTTAACTGTGATATGTTGGCAAATCTGGGTTACTTATTGCCATTTATGTCGATAAATCAGGGTAATATTCAGCTGTTTATGTTGATAGATCAGGGTTGGTTTTGGTCATTTATGTTGGTAAATCAGGGTTACTTTCCCAAAAACTTCGTTTTTTGCATAAAAACCCACTATTTTTTAGATACTACACAGCAACCATAACAACCGCCCCTGACTCAAGAAATTGATAGGCGTTAGATAAAGGGAATAATTTTTACCCAACATGCTCTTTCTCCTTTTATTCGCTTCCGGTACATTAAGAGACAGTCCCGTACTATAGCAACATATTTTTTTTATAAATGAACAGATCTTTATGCCATCAGTAAAAAAAATTCTTGTCACCGGCGGCGCTGGTTTTGTTGGCAGCCATTTATGTACCGCGCTTATTGATCGCGGACACCAGGTTACCTGCATTGATAATTTGTACACGGGGAATCTGGACAATATCCAACACCTGCGTGCGCATAAAAACTTTACGTTCATAGAACACGACATCGTCAATCCCATCGATCTTGAAACACAATGGATTTTTAATTTTGCCTGTCCCGCCTCACCGCCACATTATCAAAAAGATCCCATTTTCACGCTCAAAACAAGTGTCATAGGCGCATTGAATATGCTCGAACTTGCGCGTAAAAATAACGCACGCATTATGCAAGCATCAACCAGTGAAGTGTACGGCGATCCCGATGTTCACCCACAAGTAGAATCATACCGTGGCAATGTTAATCCCATCGGGCCGCGGGCCTGTTACGATGAGGGCAAACGATGCGCCGAAACGCTTTTTTTTGATTATCATCGGCACTATGGCACCGATATCAAAGTCATCAGAATTTTTAATACGTATGGCCCCAACATGGACCCCAATGACGGCCGCGTTATCAGCAATCTCATTGTACAAGCACTCAAGAATGAGCCGTTAACCTTGTATGGTGATGGAACACAAACACGATCATTCTGTTACGTAAGCGATTTAATTGCCGGAATAATCGCCATGATGGAAAGTGATGCCACATTCACGGGGCCCGTTAATGTGGGAAATCCAACTGAATTCACCCTGAATGAATTGGCAAAAACTATTGATCGGCTCGTTCATGGTGGGAAAAAGCTCCCCATAACCTACCACCCTCTTCCACCAGACGACCCGCGACAACGCAAACCAGACATCAGCTTGGCGCAACAGGTCCTGGGTTGGGCACCAAAGATTGATCTTGAAACAGGACTACGTTTAACCATCGATTATTTTAGGCGTGTTATTCTATGAACATCGTCGTTTCTGCGGGCGGACGATTTCATGCACATCATCTAGCACATCAATTAGCCTTACGCCACAGCTTGCGCCAATTTTTTACCTTTGATTACACAGCACAAGATACAAACATTCCCGAACAGTTTGTCCACGTTGCGCACATAAGCAAGCTGCTCAATGACAGCTTTGTAAAGCTACAGGCTGGTAGATTTTTTAACACATCACGATTTAATGTTTTTAAAGACAATCTTTTTGATAAACATGTCAGTAAAAGGCTCGAGGCTCTGGCGCCCTTTGATCTATTTATTGGCTGGGCACATTATGCCGCACATTCCATACCGGCAGCACGCAGAGCAGGAGCAAAAGTCATTATCGAATCGGGATCATGTCATATAGCAGCGCAACAAAGAATCTTGCACGAGGAGTATCGTCGTTGGGGCATTGCATATGCACCGATTGATCAACGGACTATCGAAAAAATGTGCACTGAGTATCACACGGCTGATTACATCATGACACTTTCGTCATTTGCACGGCAAAGCTTTATTGATCAGGGCATATCGCCTCAAAAAGTTCTCATGGTGCCGTGTGGTGTTGATACTAAGTATTTTTCGCACGACATGATGACTCCACCGCAAAAACAAAAATTTCGTGTCATTGTTGTCGGCCTCGTTTCCTTGCGCAAGGGCATTCAGAATCTTCTTCAGGCGTGGGATAAACTCAACGTGCCTAAGCATGAAAGTGAATTGCTTATTGTTGGCGCACTAACAAAAGATTTTACCTCAATTGCTCCACGGCTTCGTATTTCTGCCAACGTCATCTTTACCGGTCCGGTTGACCGCCAAAAATTGCGCACGCTCTACCAACAGGCATCTCTTTTTGTATTGCCATCACTTGAAGATGGATTTGGCATGGTCATTGGTGAAGCGATGGCAAGCGGTCTGCCCGTAATTTGTAGCACCGCCAGCGCAGGACCAGAGCTTATCACTGATAATATTCACGGTTTTCTCATTCAACCAGGTGACATTGCCGGCCTTGCTGAAAAAATTGAATGGTGTTATCGCCATCAGGCTGAGGCGGTTGAAATGGGAATGCAAGGACAACCACGTATACAATCATTTTCGTGGAACACGTACGGTAATAAGATATATCAGGCCTACGCCGATGTGCTGAAAGCGATTTCATGAAAATACTTCTCGCCGGAGCATTCGCCTCTGATCCATCGGTATACACTTACGCAACATCGTTTCTGCGCGCGTTGATAGGGCAAGGGCACAACGTTATACCATATAACACACGACCAACAGGGTTTATTCGGTTCGCGCCACCGGCATACCATGATTACGCGTTTATACATACGGCTCAAAAATTTCGGCCCGAGCTCATTTTTCTCATCAAAGCTGAAAACATCTCCGCTCATACACTGCGTACTATCAAGCACCACATCCGCTGCAAAATAATAAATTTTTATACCGACAATCCATTTACGCTATGGAACCACAACTCTAAGGCCACCGTTCTTGAGCGGCTCCCTGAACTTGATTGTTTTTTATCCTGGTCTCACATGCTTATTACCCCCCTCCATGCAGCAGGCTGCAGCCACGTATGCCATTTTCCCTTCGCCTACGATGAGACAATATTCAATCAGCCGATAACCATCACCGAAGAAGAACACAAAAAATATACCGCCGATGTGTGTTTTGTTGGCACATGGGAGCCTGAACGCGAATACTGGCTTGCAGCTCTTCATGCCGCATTGCCAAACATGAAGCTTGCAATCTGGGGTAATCAATGGGAAAAACAGAGCACTGATATACATCTCAAGGAATGCGTGCGCGGTCCCGCCGTTTATCATCAAACCCTCATTAAGATTTTCCGTTCATCAAAAATCGTCCTTAATTTTATCCGTATACAGAACGTTGGCTCGCATAATATGCGTACTTTTGAAGTACCCGCAAGTTCAACTTTTCTACTCACGCAACGAACCCAGGAGCAAGCTTGTGAGTACTTTAAAGAAGAAGAAAGCGTTGCTTGTTTTGGAAATCTTGAAGAACTCGTTAATAAGGTTACCTTGTATCTAGGGCATGAAGAAAGGCGTGCACACATCAGACAACAGGGTTACCAGCGTGCGCAAGAGTTTACGCTCTCTCGGCAACTGCAAAAATATTTCACCGCATGTCCTGTTTTTTCGGGCACAAGGATAGGAACATGGAACGCAGCCCCATCGAGCACAAGCTCTCCGATATTAAAGTGAGCTTGATCCAGAAAAATATAGCCGGTTCTGATATTCTTGATGTCGGATCTGGATATGGCTATTACAGCGAATGGCTGGCCGAAAAAAATCCGCATCTACGCATTGTTGCCATTGATCAGCTTGATCTAGCAGGAGTTAAGGGAGCAGATTTTATGAGGATCAACCTCGAACAGCCACTACCATTTGAAGATAATTGCTTTGATACCATCCTTGCATTTGATATTATCGAGCACATAACCGCTGAATCATCGCTTATCAATGAACTTTATCGCATCTGTAGACCCAACGGGGTTCTGGTCGGATCGGTTCCGCATAACAATGATGGATTTCTTCCCGCTTATAATCTGACCTTTTATCACCGAACCGATCTTACGCACAAAAGATATTACACGCCAGAATCTTTACGAATAGCACTTGAACGCGGGACGTTTTCCGTTGATCATATCAGCGCCCAGGGCATAGTCCCACCAAGCGTTTTTGCCGAGTTTTTTATTCCCTGGCTACGTCCTGTGGCAAAAAAAATTATTGGTGCACTACGTAGAGTACATGTACTCAATGCACAGATTTTATCTTCAGACCTCTTCTTTGTCGCACATAAATATGGTGAAAGGACCGATACAACATGCGCACGCCAATAAAACCCAAGATTGCAATTTTATCTCTGCGCAATACGTACAATTATGGCGGCGTACTTGCTTGCCTTAAAAGCGCTTACCAATTTTGTGAACACTATTTTGAACCACGCGTATTTTTTCTCGGATTTGAGCCCGAGGTCGCTACAAAATTGCGTGCCTTCAAGTTCACTTCTGCGGTAAAACCTCTATCTCACTTTGGCATGAATAGCGTGGAAATAGGTACACGATGGTCGTTTTGGGAGCCAGGGCACTATATTTTTACCCAGCAATCATGGCAAGAGCTGCTCAAAGATTACGACTACTTTTTTGTGGTTAGTGGTACCAGCATTGCAGCACATTCGCTGCTCGCCACGAACAAAAAATTTGTCCTCTGGATAAGCACGCCTTATGACGAAGATCGCCAAGAAAGAGTCAAACAATTACGCGGGATACGCGCTCTTATCAACGCAGCTGCGCATCCTTGGATGAATCGCATCGAACGGAAAATTTTAACCAAAGCAAATTTTATTCTTGCTCTCAGCACGTACGCCAAATCAAAGTTTGAGTACATCATCAAACATCCCCGCGAAAATATGGTCGTTTGTAGTTACCCTATTGATGGAAGCCGCATTACACCTCAGTACGTAAAGTCGGGTGAAAAAATTATTATGGCCGTTGGGCGCTTTAGTGATCCACGGAAAAATCTTCCTATGCTTTTACGCGTTTTTGAAAGAATTTATCGGCATATACCGACCATCAAACTCTACATTGTCGGCATGAAACCATCGCCAGAAATCATGGCCTCTTTTCAACGCTATGACTCGTTGCGCAATACTATCTTTACAGGACAAATCGCAACCGAGGATCTTTACGCCCTGTACCGGCGTGCGAGCCTTTTACTCATCACGTCATATCAAGAAGGACTTGGCATTGTTGGCCTTGAAGCATTACTTCACGGAACACCAGTTGTTGCCACCGACTGCGGGGGCACCAGCGATTATGTCATTAACAATATCACCGGATATCTTGTTCCAATAAATGACGATAATGAAATGGTCGCCAACGTTGAAAAAATACTTACCGACCCAATTTTACAAGAAACGCTTTCACGCAATGGACGCGAATTTGTTGAAAAAAATTTTTCGCCGAACAAAAGCTTCACGCTTTTTAAATATGGATTAAGCACAGTTTACCCAGAGCTTAAATCTTGGTTTGAAAAATGTGATCATCAGCACCGCGGGACAACGCCACATAAACCACGTTCCACCCTTTATCAGGATGCTATATGAAAGTATTGGTTGTAAGCCATACTTATATTTCTCCTATCAACCGCGATAAATGGAAATTTTTTGCTCGTCGCCACCCATCAGTTAGCCTACTGGTGGCATACCCGGGACACTGGCCGTCCTGCCTTTTTTCACACCAAGCAACAACTGAAACACCTCTCCCAAATTGTTCATTTATCGCTTTGGACACCTTTGGCGCCGGCAATGAACTTGTATATATCTACAAACCACAACCACTCTATAACGTGCTCCGAAGTTTTAAACCTGACATTGTTCATGTTGAACAAGGAGCCGGTGCGCTCTGCTATTTTCAGATTAATATTTTCACCCGTCTTATGGGCATCAAAGCGCACAGTATTTTTTTCACCTGGATCAATTGGAAGCCAAAACTATCGTTGAAAAGCCATCTCTATTTATCCCTGCTTGAAAAAATAAATTTGCGCCGCGCAGACGGAGCAATCGCAGGAAACAATGGCGCCGATGGACTGCTGCGTAAAAAGGGATTTACCAAGCCCATTCTTGTCTTGCCTCAGCTTGGCATCAATCGTGAACTTTTTAAGCCTGATGAAGAAAAAATTTCGCGTTCTTACAAATATATTGGTTACATAGGACGCATCACCGAAGAGAAGGGAATCTTTTATCTTGCTCGCGCCTTTATGAAGGTGGCGCATGATTTTCCCGCATGGAAACTCACCTTTATCGGCAAGGGGCCAGCAAGCCATCGATTACAGAGTTTTGTCGCCACGCGGCAGATGCTCGATCGCATAGAACTCTGTAGCCCCGTCCCGCACGAGGCAGTTGCCCAGTATTTGCGTAAAATAGACATCTTGGTGCTTCCTTCATATGACACGCCACAGTGGCGTGAGCAATTCGGCCATATCCTTATAGAAGCCATGGCGTCGGGTGTGGCAGTTATCGGAAGCAATGCCGGCGAGATTCCTCATGTCGTTGCAAATGCGGGGCTCATTTTTGCCCAACGTAACGAGTCTGACTTGGTTGCAAAACTACAGACTTTAATGCAGGATGATGAACTAAGAAAAGAGCTCGGAAAACGCGGGCACCTACGTGCCCACACGGAGTACTCACACGAAGCTATCGCTGATAAGACCTACGAATTCTGGCAGAACATCAGCGGCAGGTAAGTTACAAAAAAGGAGAGTCACAATGTCAAAGCTTGCAGTCATTGGAGCTGGTTACGTAGGACTTGTTACCGGTGCATGTTTTGCCCACAAAGGGCATAATGTCATCATCATCGACAACAATCAGGACAAAATCAACGCACTCATACACAGCACTATTCCATTTTTTGAGCCAGGACTCGATACCATCGTTATGGACGCCTTAAGCAAAGGAACCATAACATTTGCGACAGGCATCCAAGAGGCAATGGCTCAGCATCCAGAGGTTATTTTTAATTGCGTTGGAACTCCTTCACTCTCCAATGGAGCAGCTGACTTATCCTATGTCGAACACGCTGCGTACGAGGTGGGCCATACCATTACGCATCCAGCACTCATCGTTAATAAATCGACCGTACCGGTTGGCACTGCACGCACCGTAAAAAATATTATTGAGCGAGAGCTTCACCTCCGCAATCTCGTATTAAACATTGATGTCGCCTCTAATCCAGAGTTTCTCAAAGAGGGCGATGCTGTTAATGATTTTAACCACCCAGATCGCATCGTTGTTGGCACCGAAACCGAAGCGGCTGCCACCACCTTGCGCAACCTCTATCAATCATTTATCACTGACGAACACCAATTTGTTGTGATGAGTATTGAATCGGCGGAGCTAACCAAATATGCAGCCAATACGATGCTTGCAATGCGTATAAGCTTCATGAATCAACTTGCACAACTGGCAGATAAGGTTGGGGCAGATATTGAAGAAATAAAACGTGGCATATCAGGCGACCAACGCATTGGGAAACACTTTCTCAATGCTGGCATTGGCTATGGCGGCAGTTGCTTTCCTAAAGATGTCAAAGCGCTCATTCATATGGGCACTGAAAATCTTTTTCCTATGACACTCATACAAGAAGTTGATCATATCAACGCCTATCAACGGCAATGGTTCATCAATCGCATTTGTTCCCATTACGGCCCAACACTCGCACATAAGACCGTTGGAATCTGGGGGCTCGCCTTTAAACCCAATACCGACGACATTCGCCATGCTCCTTCGCTTGATCTTATTGATGAGCTTATCCAACGCGGCAGCCACATCATTGCTTACGATCCAGCAGCGCAGGATAACATTGGAGCTCGATATGGCCAGAAAATCTCCTTTGCGTCAACATGGAAAGAAATTCTCCAACAAACAGATTTTCTGGTTGTCCTTACTGAGTGGAAAGAATTTAGCACGTGTGATGCACATGATTTTTTGTCTCTTGTCGACAAAACAGTTTTTGATGGAAGAAATTGCTTTGATCCAGTCCTCATGAAAAAGGCCGGCGTTAATTACTTCTGTGTTGGACGCAAGAATGCAGCATCACCAACAAAGGATCATTTCGTACCAGCGGTTCACAGCCCATTTGTATCAGAAAACACACAAATTTTATGACTGACCCACATCAGACACGTGTTTTATTTATCCACCACGGAAAAGGACTCGGCGGAGCACCATTGAGTCTGCTCTATCTTGTGCGCTCGCTCGATCGCAATCGATTTGAACCGATGGTCCTTTTTCTCCACGATTCTGTTGTTATTGATCTGTTTAAAAACGAGGGAATAACCACCATTGGCCCGGTCAACCTCATGGATTTTCCTCATACCAAAATATGGTGGCTACGCTGGTACCACATTGCCACACTCGTCAGGGCAATTATCGATCTCATGCGTACCATTTTGATTCGTGCGCCACGCATCTACGCACACTATCAACCCGACATTGTGCATCTTAATACCAGTTCACTTATTGGGTGGGCATTAGGGGCACACAAAAAAAATATTCCCGTCATATGGCACATACGAGAACCGCTTGCTGACGGCTATTTTGGCATCAGAAAAAATTTGATTACAAAATGTGTTCAACGTTACGCAACGGCTATTGTTCCCATTTGTCACGACAATGCACAGCCATGGATCACCAGCACCAAAACATACGTCGTCTACAATGCCGTTGATGAAAAATTGTTTGACCAAGAAACATCGCCTCATAGTTTTTTACGAAAGCATCACCTCGATGCCACAACACCAAAAATTTTATACCTTGGCGGCATATCGCCAGAAAAAGGCACACATGTCATTCTTGCCGTCTTCAAAAAGCTCCTCGTACGCTTACCTTCAGCACAACTTATTATTGCCGGATCATGGGATACAAAAGGGGCATCACGGTTATCGCCCAAAAGATTATTTCCCACAGAACAGTTCAAACAACAGGTACAGGTTTTACACAATGCATGCGGAACATCCCTCAAAATAATTGGCCCCTGCTTTGATGTACCCGCAGCAATGGCTGCTTGCTCTGTTATTGTATTTCCAGCAACTGTCGGACACTTTGCACGTCCTATAATTGAAGCTGGTTTCATGCAGAAACCGGTTATTTCTTCAAAAATGGCGCCCTTGGATGAACTTGTTATTCACGGAAAAACTGGCTTTTTACTGTCGCACGATGATGAAGAGTCATGGGTTGAAGCACTATTTCTTCTTTTGACCGACAGCTCGCGCAATAAACAAATGGGGCTTGACGCTTACGCATGGTGTACTACACAATTCAATCTTGAACACCAGGTATACGCGATCCAAAACATCTATCAACAAACTTTAAAGGAAAAGGCACACATATGACAACAGAACAACTCAAGGAAAAAGTAAAAGCCTATTGGAACAAACAAACCTGTGGTACCGAGTTTATTCACCAACAAAAATTCTCACCTGCCTACTTTCAGGCAATTGAAGATTTTCGCTATACCACAGAGCCTGAAATATTCTCATTCGCTCAATTCACGCGCTTTCATGGCAAAAAAGTTCTTGAAGTTGGCATTGGCGCTGGAACAGATTTTCTGCAATGGGCACGCGCTGGAGCGTATTGCTACGGGATCGATCTCACCGACGAAGCGGTCGCACACACCACTCATCGCTTGGCACTACATGGCCTTGTAGCCACAGAAGTTAAAGTTGGCGATGCTGAAATAATACCCTATGCGAATAACAGTTTTGATCTGGTTTATTCGTGGGGAGTTATTCATCATTCTCCCGATACGCACAAGAGTCTTGCAGAAATTGTACGTGTCACCAAGCCAGGCGGAACTATCAAACTCATGGTCTATCATCGCTCATCTCTTTTTGCATTTTATAGCTATCTTAAACATTCGCTTCTCCGCGGCAAACCATGGCGCAGCGTAAGTAAAACGCTTTATTATCATCAAGAAAGCCCGGGCACCAAGGCGTTCACCTTCAAAGAGATTAGGCGCATGATAGCATTGCTGCCTCTTGATATCGTCTTGCTTAAAGCACCTGTAACGCAACATGATCTTTTATATTATAAAGCCAGGCCGTTGCGATGGATCGCTTACGGCCTGGCTTGTATGTGCGGATGGAATCGGGCTGGATGGTTTATGCTTATTGAAGCGAGGAAGCGTCAGTAAGCTTTGTTGGTTGGTCACTGCGCTCCGAGCTCATGTGCTTCTTGAATATACGTTGACTGTGCTCAATCTGTCGCCCCTTGTTCCATGAAGAAACTGGCGTAAAGTAACCAATGATACGTGTATATTGTTCAACAATGCGTTTACCGCACAGCGTGCACATCGTTGCAATACCGGCAACAGTAACATGTCCTTGCTCACATTTGCTGAAATTATAGTTCACCGCAATATGCTCGCAGCCACAAATAACGGCATATTCTATCAGTTTTTTCATTTGCTCAGGAGACGTCAATTTTTCTCCGAGATTGAGGTGAGAAATACCTCCTCCAGTGAGCACCTTTGAATACATACCATCGAATTTAATGCGATCGACAATATCACAATCAACCCAGAGTGGAATAAATTGATTTGAATAGATGGGATATTTCATGTTGTACAAATACTTATCTTTGGCTGCAAACTTGACCGCCAAACTCTCTCCAGGAACCTGCTCAACATTGAAAGGACAACCATGTTTTTTACTGCATTCGGCTGCATAAGAACGAATATGTTCAAGAATATCACGAGCAAGAACTCTTCCCGCTTCAGTAAGCATGGAATAACCCATCTCTTCAACACATTCATAAACACCATTTATACCAAACGTACTAAAAAGCCGACGCATGGACATAAGGTTGTATCTAAAAAAAGGTAAAAAACCATCTTTAATTCTTTTTTCCAAGAGCTGTCGATGTGCAATAAGAGCATCTTCAGCCAGCTCAAGTTGTTCTGATAAAAGTCCATGAATATTCTCTGCGGTTTGTGCTCGCTTGCCCAAACGCGCAAGATTAATGGTCACAATACGATGAGAACCAAGAGAAACACCACCGTTACCAAAACTATCACAACCAGCGAGATCAAAATCATTGGTTAATCGGCAGCAACTGGCAACTTTATTCCCTGATGAAATGTAGATATTGAAACATCCCTTATCAAGATTAATGCGAGAAAAATACGCTAAAGCTTTTTTGTCTATAATCTCCCCCTGATGATCCACACGTAAATTTAGTGTTACCACGGGGAAACGATAAGGCAGGCCTGAAAAAGGATCACCCTTACTAAACCAATCACAAAATATTTTTTGTATTTCTTCGACCATGCCGAAATCTGGAGAGGACCCGTCTGGGAAACGGATTTCTCCAAACAGAAACTCTAAATTTGGACGATCAAAAATCGACACATTGGTAAACGGCGATTGATGTGATGGACGCAGTTTTTTGTTAAGCGTGTGTACCAATGACTGGAAATCATTTTCAACTTCCTTGCGCACTGTCGGATCATAGATGTCGCGATTTTCTTTTTTTATAAAATAGGCGTAATTAACAAACAAATCGCCGATTGCAACTGCACCTGCAACTTCCTGCGCAAGCTCAATAGTAACCTCTTTGACTTGGTCGACAAATGAACGCGCGCGATGTGGTGGAAATGAATGGAGCTGTCCCCAGAAATTCCCTTCGTGAAGTAAAAAGTCGGTTGAATAAGCCCAGCAATAGGGAACCTGAATAGCAGTACTATCATGGAAATAAAGATCACCATTCCATAACGAGGTAAAAATTTTACGCGTACGATCAAGACCATATTGCTGCTCTAAGATGGCAAACAGATCATGATAGCCAATAATTTTGAGGCTACTTTTTGCCATTTCCGCAAAAAAATTCCCATACGACCTTCCATCCTGCAAGTGATTAGCGTTGTCATCAATTGACATATCCGCTACGCGTTCTGTGAAATATCGTTCGGCCATAAGAGAAACATCTAATTGATCGGGAGAAATTCCCTCGAGCTTTAAAAGCTCTGGATCCGTTTGGGCGTAAAGATCCTTAAACCCCTGCGAAAATGCTGCAAATTTATTTACAATTTCCATTGATCTAATTCCTTCTTAAAAATCCTCTGATTTGACGAAGCTGGCCATCCACCAACATGCAAATCTTGTCGGTAAGGGCCGCATACAATCAAATCAACTGTTGTTACAAGAGCTTGTGGGAGTACTTCAAATTCACGTCCGGTATAAAGTGCAATAGGTAGGTGCACCTCTTGTACAATACGCGCGCAGACATGAATTAAAAATTCCATTTGGTCAGTTGGCTCACCACCCAAGAACACTACATATTCAGCAAGCGGATGCTGCCGAATATTTTTTATGACATCATCAGCCGACATCTCTTCACCGCTCATGGGATCCCACAACGCCTTGTTCTGGCACCCACTACAGCGAATTGAACATCCGGCAAAATAAACTGCTACCGCAATTTTATGCGGAACGTCGATAAATGAAGTACAGATACGTTTGATACGTCCATGCATCAAGGCCCATTCCTCCCAAATTCATACATACCAATATTTTTTTAAAAGACGATTTAGGTTTTGACAGTTTAAAGGAAAAAAATCGGGTCTAACAACAATGAGATCAACTTGAGAAAAAAATGCTGACAAATACTAAAAAGATGATTACTTTGCTTTTGAAAAAACCGACTCAATCTAGTTATCGAAAATGAATCTTGATGGTTACATCTTGCGAGCCGTCATAATAATTGTAGCAGATGATTGCTCACTGCTTCTGTAAGACTCTATGAAAAAGACAACACGCGCAAGAGCTCTAAAATACAGGCGAATTATCATGATAGCTGGCCAAGAAATCACACGGTATGCCTTTTTTGCATATGCCGGCAATCGTTTCGAGCTGCTCAGACGTTCATCCCAGCGCGACACGTGATAAAAACACTTATCATAAAGCACTTTCTTCAAACAATGACATTCAAAATCACATCGTTGCACACAAAAACCGGCAGTTGTTAACAACTGCGTGAGTTCTGCAGCTGTATAATGCTTGTAATGACCATACGAACAACGTTCATACCACAGAGGACTTTGCTGTGCAGGACCTTGAACATAAAAATTGGGGGTTGTTAAAAAAACAGTCCCGCCAGGAGCCACGACCTGAGAAAGTTTATGTAGAAATGGTTCAACATCCGTGGACGGAATGTGCTCAAAAACTTCGGCAATCACCACAAAATCAAATTTTTGATCAAGATAATTCATGGCATCTTGCAACGTTGCCTCGTGGAGATGAAAATTTTTGTAATGGGTACAAATATAATCCCAGGATGATCGATCGACACACACCTCAAGGGCTACCCCTTTCTTATAGCCTGCAGTCAACAGGACAAGGCTGAGCCTTCCGTCTCCGGCGCCAACGTCTAAAAAGGCACCTGAACCACAAGGCAGTGCTTTTTGAAGGTAGCCGAACCATGAACGCGTAGCATAGTCGGGCAACCGCCGTGAAAACCCCTTCCCAACAAGACCTTGCTCCCATAAACACAGATAGTGCTCATACAAATCCATTACATACCCTTCTTTAGCTCATTTAAAACAGGTTTTTACCCAAGATATTGGCTTTTGGGCCAACACTTTTTATGCTAGAGTTAAGGTGAAATTTAGAGTTTATTACGTACAAATACCAACACAACGAAAAAATAAAAGCCATGGCAAACAACGACGACAACAATATTAAAAAAGATACTACCCAACCAGAAGCTCCAACAACAGAGACGCCAATAGCTGATGCGCCCGTCGAGCAAACGCAACAACCAGATTATAAAGCTCTCTTTTTACGCACAACAGCCGATCTGCAAAATTTCAAACGCCGAACAGAGCGCGAACGAAGCGAGTGGGCAACGCTTATCCACATAGACGTCATTGAAAAAATGATTCCTATTTTGGATGACTTGGAGCGAGCACTTTCTAATACGGGGCAACAAACAACGCCAGAAACTATTGCCTGGTTAGAAGGCTTCCAACTGATCGCAAAAAACTTTAAAAAAACACTTACAGGGCTTGGTGTTGAAGAAATTTCAACAGCGGGACTTTTCAACCCAGAACTTCATGAAGCCCTTATGCAAGTTACAAGTCCTGAGCATCGTAGCGGTGAAATTGTACAGGAGTTCCGCAAAGGATATACGCTTAAGGGAAAAGTACTTAGGCATGCTCAAGTAAGCGTTGCGTCATAAGCACAGGGGGATATTATGGCTTTGACAAAAAAAATCATTATTTTCGCCCATCGTCATCGGCACCGGAAATTTGGTCATTTTTCATTCCCTGGTAATCGCTTTGTTCAAAGCCTTCGCGTCCTCCCTAACCTTTTTACCATGAGCAATGCCCTGTGCGGGTTTGGTTCAATTATTTGTGCAGGTTGTGGAAATTTTAAAGCTGCAGCAGTAGGTATACTTGCTGGAGCATTCATGGATTCACTTGATGGCCGCATCGCTCGCTATACCAACTTTACGAGTAATTTGGGGCTTCAATTAGACTCCCTTAGTGATGCCGTCACTTTTTGCCTTGCCCCGGCACTTTTGGCATATACCTGGCAGCTCAGTAACTTTGGATACATTGGTTTTTTTGCTTGTGGCGCATTCCTTGCCGCAGGCCTCCTGCGCTTGGCACGATTCAATATCACGCACAGTCAGCAAACAAATTCTTTCATCGGCACGCCAACTCCTATCGCAGGTTGTTTGATTGCAGCCGTTCTGCTTGCAACGCATACCCCCTTGCTTTCATCAGTATCACTCACTTGTTTTTTGGTTCTCATGCCCGTCCTTGCCGGTCTCATGATCAGCACCATTCCATTCCCTACTTTCAAACATATCGCACAACGTCGTTATTATGCATTGGCAATACTTTCGTGGCTCGCGTTGGCCATTGTTGCCGGCATCACGCAGGCGCTTTTGATCTCTCTTATCGCCTACTTTATATTCGCCCTTGAAGAACATTTACGCCGCAATCATTGCGTATTCAAACGTTAATCATCTAATTTTAGCCACCCCAAATTTAATCTGTTACACTCGCTTCACTTTGTGTGCATAAGGAATCAATAAGAGCGTGGAGAGCAAAAGGATTGTTTCATGAACAACGCTTTGAGGAGAATAGCTGGATTGGTAGTACTTCTTACTTCAATCGGAGTCGTTTTTTGGATTTTTAGCCTCTACCGACAGCACACAGCAGCGCTCTCGCAACTCACCTCACTGGTAAAAAACAATCGCGAAGAACTCAGCAGAAAGAACAGCGCTCTTGCTCCAGCCCGCATCATCTCATCCAAATCCGGTGGCACATGGCTTGACGTACAAAAACAAGTGCGGGACACCGTCGTACAGGTTTATTCACATATAGCAGAGTTTAACTGGCTTGAGCCCTACAAAAGCCCGGATATTAATGAATCGGCTGGCAGTGGTTTTTTTATCAATGATAAAGGCGATATCATTACCAATTATCATGTCATAGCCCAGTCGTGCGGCATGGAAATTCAAATACCGTCGTTTGGACTCGAACGCTTTGATGTCACCATCATTGGCGTTTGCCCCGAACGTGATATAGCGCTTTTGCGTCTCACGAAGGACGCACACGAAACCATTATTCAGAAAAACCAAAAAATATCGTGGTTAAAACTGGGTGACTCTGACCTTGTTCTTCGCTCGCAAGAGGTTTTGGCTCTCGGGTATCCTCTCGGTCAACTGCGGCTCAAAAGCACATTGGGTATCGTTAGCGGCCGCGAGCATGGATTCATTCAAATAACCGCACCCCTTAATCCTGGTAATTCTGGTGGACCGGCCCTTGATACCAATGGAGATGTTATTGGCATCAATTCACGCGGCATTTTGGAAGCCCAGAACGTTGGTTATATCATTCCTATTAATGAGGTAAAAAGCGCGCTCAAGGATCTTTATAAAGTTAAACTTTTGCGTAAACCAACACTAGGATGCATTTTTACTCATGCAACGCCAGAAATGGTCCAATACTTAGGCAATCCCCCACAAGGCGGTTGGTACATTGCTAAAATTTTTGAGGGAACGCTTCTGGCAAACCTTGGGGTTAAAGCAGGTGATATGCTGTATCAAATTAACGGATACGATGTCGATTTATATGGCGACATTAACGTACCTTGGAGCGAAGATAAGATATCACTGCTCGAATTTTTAAACCGTCTCATGATCGGAGATACGCTCAATTTCGTCATTTATCGCAAGGGCGTCCGCAAAGAATTTAAAGCTTCGTTTAAACACACCTATCTGCCGCCAGTACGCATGATTTATCCAGAATTCGAGGGCGACGCCATCGATTATGAAATTCTTGGCGGTATGGTGGTGATGCCTCTCTCGCTGTGTCACGTTGGGATACTCATACAACGCGTTCCCAGCCTCGTGCGTTACGGCAACACCGAACTTCAGCATGAGCCAGCGCTGGTTATCACCAATATTCTTCCTAACTCCCAGGCCTCACGCGCACGCATTTTACGCCTTGGTCAAATCATCGAAGAGGTCAATGATCAGAAAGTCAAAACGCTCGACGACTTCAGATCAGCAATTATCAAGAGCAAAAAATCACGCTACATCACTATCCGTACCGACGAAAATTTTTATGCGGTACTTTCGGTAGATAAAATGCTCAAAGAAGAGGAGATGCTCACAGCTCGTTACTTCTACGACAAATCGCCACTTCTTAAACAACTTGAAATCAATGGTCAAACCCCCAGGACCCCAAAAAGTAACCCTGCGGTGGAATAATGAGCAAAAAAATAAAAAAACGCCTTGATGCCGCGGTCCTTGAACGTTATCCAACACTGTCACGCAACCAGATTCAGGGATTTATTATGCAGGGTAAAGTGCTGGTGGATGACCAACCGGTCACAAAGCCTGGAACCCAGGTTGCTGACGATGTTGAAATTACCCTCACCGCCATGGCCCCCAAATACGTCAGCCGAGCAGGTTTTAAACTTGAAGCAGCACTTGATGCTTTTGAGATTAATGCTGAGAATGCCATCGTTCTTGATGCTGGTATTTCAACGGGTGGCTTTACCGATTGTCTCCTGCAACGTGGAGCTCAACGCATTTATGGCATTGATGTTGGGTACGGTCAGGTACACGAAAAAGTTCGCAACGATCCACGGGTCGTACTCTATGAAAAAACTAATCTGCGACATCTAGGTATATTGCCAGAGCCTGTTGATCTGGTCACGCTGGATTTATCGTTTATTTCATTGCTTAAAGTCATGCCCGCTATAAAAAAGCTTATCGCACCCCATGGCAAAGTTATCGCGCTCATCAAACCACAATTTGAGGCGGAGCGGGAAGAAGTAAGCCGCGGAGGTATCGTCAAAGATCCAGCCATTCATCAAAAGGTCATTGATAAAATCACGCGCGGTATGGCTGAATTCGGTTTTACGCTCACAAAGATTATCGATTCCCCTATTCTTGGGGGCACTGCAGGAAACAAAGAATTTCTTGGGCTCTTCGAGCAGGCGTAAAAAAAGAGGGTCGGTTTTTACGCGACCCTCTTACACATTCAATACATATCAAAATTATTTGAGCTTATTATGATTTGGCAGCAGCAGGTATTTTGTCCTTAAATAAAGACTTGAGGCCACCAACTGGTCCGTATTTTGCGCCCCAATCCTTTATAATATCTGTCACAGGTGCGATCAAGAAGTAAAAAGCTACAGCAGCTGATAGAGCTAGCGTTACTTTTTTTGCTTCCAAACTACTAAAGTCTTCAATTTTTCGCATAAACATCTCGCCAACGCTTTCTTTGACAAACCTAGCTTCATCCGTCATGTCCATAACATCGTTAAGCTTGGACTGAGCACACTCGAAGAATGCACAAGCTGAGGCATCGGTTGGGTCAAGAATCACAAAGCAACTACGCAAAAAGCGCAGATCATCTTCATTAAAAGTTGCTTTACCATCAAGAAATTCCATCATCAATAATGGTTTTTTGAGAGGAAAGATGGAGGAATCGGCTGTCGCAAGGTGTTTGATCATATAGTTACGCCAGGCTCTGAAGTACTCAATAGAGCCAAAAACCGCTTTTATCGGCAGGCCAGCTTTGTACTCATCAAACAAAACGGTGCCTGCATAGCCATCTTGAGGAATAAGCCCAACAGCTCTGAAAAAAACCTCAAGCATGATGGCAAGATTCGCATCGCGATAACCGGGATATTTTTTATCAATCTGTGAACCATTGTCGGCAAACTTGATTGTATTTCTCAGCGGGACTAAATTTTCAAGATCTTCTGCAGATTTGGCCAAGCGCGTTTTGCCATTTTTGACGGTACCACACAGCACCATGTTCCACTGATTAAGGCCAGGATTGCATACCATCATGTAAGGGAACTTAAAGCCATCGGCAGCCTTGAAAAAGACAAATGGCTGGTCAATTTTTTTGAACTCTGGATACGCATTAAGCCCCAACATGCACACAGCAGCAAGCAGTACCCCCTGAGCTATCCGCATCCCATTCATCGCCTTAATTATCATAAGATTCCTCTCGTAACGCCGTTTTTCTCAACACCTGTCGCCACAAAATACGGCCCATTTTGCATGCAGACTACCCATTTTAAGTAAATAAAAAGTTTTTTCAAGCAATGAACCAGACGAACAATCGGCACTAAGCCCGGCTCAAACAACGCACCCAGCACCATCCAACAAACAACATCATAATTAAAAACGTGAGAAAGACAAAGCTTGCATGTAGTCCATGCCGTACCCCTGCATCACCAACAAGGCTCGCAATAATACACAACGGATAGGCCGAAAGTGCAAAAACCCACCGTAGATATGGATGTTGCGTACACATAAAAAGTGCCAGCACCAGCAAAGGACAGAGTAAAATCTGTAAAAAATAGTTGATGCGGGCAAAAAGCTTACCTAAGAGCTCGTTATAAACCACTTGCGGAAGGGCATGGCGATAAAAGGTAACTCTATTCAACATATTGCCCACAGTTGGGATCTCAAGATTAATACGTAGCTGAGAAAAAAAAGCGGGCACAACAAAAAACTTATTGTGTATCTTCTTTTCATCTCGTTCTTCATGGTCAAACTCATATCCATTTGGCACATGAATGGCCATCGTTTTAAAATCCACACTAAACAGTGGGGCTTTAATGACGGACTGCAACATTCCCTGGGGGGACATGGTGATCAACAAAAGATCTTCTCCTTGCAGTGTCCTGGTATTAAGTACGCTGAAGTAACAGAACCTTCCCTTATCAAGTTCAAGCCATGTGGTCATGAGGACATGGTCCATTGATTGTTTTAATCGCTCTTGCTTAAATTTGTCCGCCTTAAATGCCAACGTAGCGCCACAGTATTCATTAATAACAAAAGCCGTTGAACTTACGGCAAGGCCCATAATGGCCATAAACACAAAAAGTTTTTTGGGTATGTAGGTTAATAGTTGCAATAATTCCCATTCATGGTGCCAACATAACTCTTTGATAAGAAAACATGTTGCAAGCCACACGCCAATAAGCAATAAATCCAAAAATGTTGGAATAAAATTGAGACTCAAAAATGTCGTTATTGCCATTGCGTTAGCCTGCTTAACCCGCACCATTTTCTCGAAAAATTCGATGAAATTAAAAATGAAGGCGAGTAGGAAGCCGATAGAAAAAACATAGAGGGAAAATTTACGCGCTAAGTACGTGAAGAGCATCATAGGTGGTATCTGTTTTTTATGACCTTTTAAGCGTTTCTGGTGTAATGAGTCCACATGAAACAAGCGTCTTGATAGCCTCTTCAAAGGTTATCTCCGTTTGGATGATCTCTTCTTCAGGCATGATAAAGAAAAAACCGCTTGTTGGATTAGGCGAATGTGGCATAAAAACCTTAACAAATTTTTGTTCCGGATATTCTTTAAAAGAGGCTGGAATTATTTTTTGATAAGAATCTTCTGCACTTTCTAATAAAAATGCTAAGTGATACTGACCCTTTTTGGGATAAGGAATAAGCACAACCTTTTTTTGCCCCTTAATAACGGTCGTAGAAACAGCAGGCACCTTAAAAAAGTCGACCACTATTTTGGCAGATGAATACACAATGCGCACCAAAGGGATACGAGCAATAAGCCGCTCAAAATAATGAATAATTTGATGGGCAATAAAAACCTTAAGCACCACCCCAAGAAGCAAAATAAGAACAACAACAATCACAAATTCAATTCCTGGAATAACCTTAAGAAAAGTAGGCTCCAATTTGTACACCGGCGCCAGCATTCTGAGTACAAGGTTGTAGAGAAAATGCAGAAAAAATAAGGTTGCAGCAATAGGAATAAGAGTAAATAACCCACTTAGAAATGTTGACCGAACAAGGTGTAAAGCTTTTTTCAAGCTCTCAACAATATCCATACAGGATCTCCTTCATTACGATGTTTCGAGCGCCTTTTGAAGCGCCTCTGCCAACTTCTTGGCAACACAGTGCGCTTGTTCATGCGTCGGAGCTTCTGTCATAACACGAAGAAGCGGCTCAGTGCCAGAATAACGCACAATAACTCTTCCTGGGCTCATTGTTCGTTCATATTCTTCAATAAGCGCTGCATAGGGTTGCAATGCAAGATCATGTTTGTGACGTACCGGCACATTTATGAGAACCTGGGGGAATTTCTTGAAAGTAACCATGTCCCAATTATGAGTAGCAATAATCGCTTCAAGAACCTTCAGGGCCACAAAAATACCATCGCCGGTAGCTGAATAATCCCTGGTTATGATATGTCCCGATACTTCTCCGCCCAAAGGGAGATTTTCTTCTTCTAACTTTGATGCAACATACTTTTCACCAACTTTGGTACGGAACAAATGCTTGCCCTGTCCAACCAGATATTCCTCAAACCCTTTATTGGTAAAAAGCGTCCCCACCACATGTGCAATATTTTGGTATGAGGGAAGATTCAATAAAAGCGTCAAAATATCATCACCATCCTTTATCATCCCCAAACGATTGACGGCAATAACACGATCAGCATCACCATCAAAAGCAAATCCCGCATCCGCACCGTGAGCCACAACAACACGCGCCAATTCCTCTGGATGGAGAGAACCACAGTTGTCGTTAATATTGGTACCATTGGGCGTATCGGCAATGGTAATAACCGTCGCCCCCAAAGCACGAAAAATTTCTGGCGCAATTTTATAAGCCGCCCCATTGGCACAATCAAGTACTACTTTAACATTTTGCAAAAAAAGCGGCTTGAAATGCGCCATCATATCCTGTTGATAGCGCGCTGCCGCCTCTGGCCACCGCTCAACTGATAGCTCTTGAGCACGTACATTGACAAGACCACAACACTGCTCAAATGCGTGTGTAATCTTTTTTTCATCCGTAGAAGTAATTTTGCAGCGGCGGGCGTCAAACAGTTTGATGCCATTGTCGTGGTAGGGATTATGAGAGGCTGAAATTACAATACCCAGATCGCATAACATATCTCCTGAAATTATCCTAAAAATTCCTGGGGTTGTGAGAACTCCAACGTCACGTACATGACAACCCCCTCCCTGTATCAAACCACTGCAGAGGGAATTTTTGATGCGTTCGCCAGACTGGCGTGTATCCGAGCCAATAACAACACGCGGAATCTTTTTGCCCGTCTGTTGAGCCCATTGACCAATAGCATAGCCCAAGGCGACAAGTGCTGAATCGGTAAAAGGAAAGGCATCCGCCCTACCGCGTATACCGTCAGTACCAAATGAAAGTGAGCATCCAGCAAGAGGTTCAGCCATGGCATCTTTCGATTAATTTCTATTATAATTTTTGACATTATGATAATTATTTAAGATAACATGACGATTGTGCTAGAATAATAACAGAGATTTACATCTCCGCCAGCATAAGTTCCGGGGGGACAATATGAAATACCTATTTCTTCTGCAATGTTTTTTGATCGGAATCTCTGCCGCATCGGCAGTGGGACCAATTTTTGTACTCGTTTTTAACACAAGTGCACTCAGAGGATTTACTAAAGGTTTTTTTAAGGCACTTGGCGCGGCCATTGGCGATGGTACACTTTTTTTACTCGGTATGCTCGGCGTGCTCAGCATTCTTGAACAATCGCGTCGCTATCACGTGGGGATTGACCTTGCAGGAGGCCTTTTACTTCTCATTTTTGGCATTTCGATACTGTTGCCCCACAAAGAGTATCCAACTCAACCACCTCTTACCGCAGACAATCTTCTGCGCGCCATGGCAAAAACGTTTTTTTATACCGTTCTCAACCCCATCACGATTTTCTTTTTTATGTTCATTAGTGCTCAAATGACACCTGTTCATGGCATACCAAGTCTTGGAAGAATAATTATCGGAAGCACCATGGTCATACTAGGATCAATGAGTGTACTTACCGCCGTAACGTACATAGCAAGTCAATTGGGCAAAACCATCGGCATGCGTCATTTGCGCAAAATTTCGATCGTCAACGGCATCATTTTACTCGCCATTGGCGGCTACTTTTTTATCGATGCAATCAAAGTTGTTTTGTCATAACCCTTTAAGCAATCTGCGCAACCGTAGACAACACCATAAGCCCCTCAATAAGCTTCGCCGCCTGTTGGTCATTGATAGGCAACAAACTACCATATGGTTTTAGTTGTGCTCGGCACCAATATTCATGGAAATCATCAAAAATTTTATATAAAACACGTGGAAATTTTTCTCGATGTTTTGGCCACTCTGCCACCAAGCCATGTAACGCAGTAGAGGATTCTTTTTTGAGCCACCCATTAAGCCCATCTCCTGTAACAATACCCGCAATACCCGCAGGAATTACAGTACCAGCCAAAATTGCAACCATACCAATAAGACACAAAAGCATCTCCCCGGGAAGATATAGTTGGCAACACATATCAAACCTCTGCTTTAAAGAATCGATCCGTTCTTCTATATTTAACATTTTATCCATCAGCAAAAATGGTACATAAAAAGCTATCAAGCTAGCAATAACTGCAAGGCTCCCTGCGACCATTGGATATCCTCTCATCCATGCATGCATTTTATCCATGGACAACCCGGAATCTCCAAGCGTTTTCTGCACATATGCCCACTGCGCTTTTTCTGCGACCAATATTTTTTTCGCCTGTTCAATCTGCGGCGATACGCTTGCTACAGCCACTGCACCAGAGACGCAGCAAGTCAAACACAAAGCCATTATTTTACGAAAAGAAAACATACTGATCCTTCGATTTTGCCCTTAAGCAATCTGCGCAACCATAGAGAGCGCCATAATTCCTTCAACAAGCTTCTGCGCTTGCTGGTCATTTATGGCCAATTTACCATTTGATTTTTGTTGATCATACAGGCCATCAAATAAACCCTGCAACGTATACGGCACCTTTTCTCGATGTTCTGACCATTTCGGCAGAAACGATTTAAGCGCATCTTGGCACACTGCTGGATCCCATTCTGGTGATTGTGCAAAAGATTTTGTCAGCGCATTTGATGTAATACCTAGAATGATAATCCCGATGCACAATGCAATCCAATTGTTGTTTGTATTACAAATATCAAGACCGAATGCTTTTGTACTAATAAGCAGGTACGCTCCCATACAGTTACCTCCAGCTACAAAGCCCCAAAACAAGCTAAGTAAAATCATTATGGCAGGATGATGTTTCACCCAACGCTCATTGTTGCCGATTTGGTAATGTGGCGACACCTGCGCCTCATCAGTCAATGCTTTCTGCACATACGCCCACTGCTCTTTCTCGGCGATCAATATTTTTTTCGCTTGCTCAACCTGCGGCGGCAAACTTGCCGTCGCCGTTGCGCTAGAGAGACAACAGATCAAACCCAATGCCATTAGGTTACGAGTAAAAGAAAACATGATAATCCTTCAACAACCTTAAAAATATAATCATCTGTTTTTGCACGAAAGGCCTGCAGCGTAGCAAGAGTTGCTCTTCTCGGCTAGCAAAAAAACAACACCTGCAAGATTGTCTACGTCTTGCAGGTGTTAGTTTTGCTGTTTGGTTCGTATAATTTATCCGAGGCGTTGATAGCGGTAGATAACTTTACCGATAACTCTGAAATGGTCTTTACCACGTACCAAGGCAACTGGTGGCGTTTTATGGTTAACCGATTCAAGCACCATAAACTCTTCCATGTAGGTCACTTGCATAATTGCTTTAACTTGGCTGTCATTGCCATATTCAACAGCAGCAATATCGCCAGACCGAGTCCACGTCTCAGGTGAAATAATCAAATAATCACCTTTGACATAATTGGGCGCCATCGCATTGTTTTCAACGCACAAACAGAACATTGCTTCATCAGTGATGTTGGCAACCGGAACAAAGACGTCTTTGTAACCCGTTGTAACCTGCGTCAGTTGGTTATTATAGGGAGATGGGTTGGAAGGAATATCACCCATAACCGGAACAACCTTAAGCTGAAGATCAACATTGGTACTCTCCGGCATCTTAACGGCTGTTTCAACGGAATCAGTCCTTGTCCTCCGTTGTGCAAAAAGATCAACCGGATGTGCACCAAAAGCAACTGCTAATTTTTTGAGCGCATCCTCATTCCAGCGACGCGTTCCATTTTTGATGTGTGTCAGATAACTTTCTGACAGGCCTGTTTTTTCGGCCAAAACTTTTGTCGTCCACCCCCGCTCACGTAGTAACTCTTTGACACGTAGCTCTGTAGAAGACATGGTCATCCCTTCTTCATTCACCTTGTTTTCAAGGTCATTTTTTATTCATACGAGAGTAATATAAACAATGGGTTAGTGAAAATCCACAAAAATTACTAGGTGAATCTAAAAAAAAAATGTTACACAGAGGCAAATTCATAAACACGCAACAATTCGGTGAGAAAAATTCGTGGATGATGGTACACTGAATTTGATCATCACGCAAGGATTGAATTATGGTGCAACCAACGATAAAACTCACTAAAAACTTTTTTGAAAAAAAGGCATGGGCCGAAGACCATTTTGTTTGCGGAATCGATGAGGTTGGTCGCGGATGTCTGGCCGGACCCCTGGTTGTTGGGGCTGCCATCGTTCCACCCCACACAACGTACCGACTTTTAAAAGACTCAAAAGTCCTTTCTGAAAGCCAACGAAACGAAGCATATTCATGGATCACCACGCATTGCACCTGGGCCATCAGCTATGCCAGCCCCGATGTCATTGATACGATAAACATCTACCAGGCAACACTTTTTGCCATGAAAAAAGCCTATCTCAATCTTATTCCCCAACTGCCATTTCCCCACGAAAAATTACGCACCGTCCTTGTTGATGCCATGCCGCTCAATCTTAGTTCGGTGGCACATCACCCAGAGCTTGAAGTATTTCACTTTAATTATGGAGAAAGATTTTCCAGCTCAATAGCAGCGGCTTCAATTGTTGCTAAAGTTACCCGCGACCGCCTTATGGAAAAGCTTCATCACTCTTTCCCTGCTTTTGATCTCTGCCACAACAAGGGTTATGCCACCAAGCACCACTTAACAGCGCTGCTTGCGCACGGACCATCGATCATTCACCGCTCAAGCTTTGTCAGCAACATACTGGCAGCTGCACAATCCGAGAAGGCGAGCCAACAGACACTCTTTGACGGAAAGATGTGCCCATGACTACCGTCTCCCATTTTGCCGAAATTATTGAAAGCCACCTGGATCACTACACAGCCCAATGCTGGCAATGGGACAATTTTCCTATTTTCGGCAGCCTTGTCATGGTCGAAGAAGCAACCAGAACCGTGCTGGGAGTTGTAAGTACGGTAGCAACCGGGTCCATAGACCCCACACGCACACCATTTCCCTACCAAAAAACTGAAGCTGAGCTTAAGGCAGAACAACCACAAATATTTGAATTTTTGCAAACCACCTTTACCGTTCATGTCGTGGGATATTGTCACCGCGAACAACGTGACAAGTTTTTGTATCTTCTTCCCCCAACGCCCTGCAAAATTCATGCCTTTGTCGGAACAGCATCCCCAGCTGTGGTATCACAATTTTTTACACGCGCTGATTATCTTCATCTTCTTTTTGCCTTTGCCACTACACTCCCCAACCTTGACGAACTTCTTCTTGCAATCATGCAGCAACAGAATCATAACAAGCCCCTAAGCCAAACCAACATCGATGAATTTTGCCAGACATTCGCTCTTCTCACGGGCAACGACTACCGCCGCCTCAAATTATTTCTCAAACGAGTCGAATCGCTTGCTTGATTTATATTCTATTTGTTAATTTAATATTTTCTTTGTGTAGATGTTGCGAAAAGCATTGATCGCGCTATATTTCTAAAACTTAAGCATCATTAAGCGCTTGGGGATAACATAGGGATAAAAACAATGTTTCAGTTCAACGGCTACGACAGCGGATATCAGTCAAACTATCAACCAAGTTACGATATGCAATTTGTTTTCTATGATGAAGACGAAGAAGAAGAAAGCGATTACGAAGATTTTTCGCAAACTCTTTTTATCCACCAGCCTTGGCACCAGCAGACAAAGAGCTTAAGAAATACTTCAAATCGTCATCATTAAATCGTATACCACCACCGAAGAATGGATTGGCGCTGTTCTTACTGCAAATATCATCAACACCAAACGCGGTATACAGATTTTTCATAAAGAATGCCCTGTTAATCCACTTCAAATGCGGACGCGTATCGTTGAGGCGATTAATACCGCGCATATCAAATAACTCAATCGTTGTTATCCAATGTAATTTATCCGTAGGAAGTGGTACATAATAATCACACGCAAAACCAAACGAATTCTCGAACAGGCCCATACGGAATGCGAGACGATCGAAGCGCTTACCAAACTGCAAGCCAAAGAGAATGGCATCCTGTTTCTGTACGGTACGATCAATTTGATCGGCAAGCTCAACCTTCTTAAAAAGAGGAACCGGCAAGTCTCCTGCATGCATGACATTGCCCTTATCGTCCTTACGCGTTATATATTCTGTCGTACGCTGGAAAGTTCCTTGCTCACTGGCAACTAACTGCACTTGATAGAAGAAATCTGAATTTGGCCGCAACCGTAAATCGAGATACCCTTTGGTATAAGAGTGGCGCAACAAATTCTCACCGTGCATATCAACACTCACCAAAAGTCCTGTTGTCTTGCCTACATAATCCTTAAAGCCACGAATAGTCTTTTTAAGATCGCCGTAAGCCTCGTCTTCATTAATAAGCTTGCCGATAACTCCCTTGCCGCTATTGATTTTCTCAACAACCTCTCCAGTTTCTCGCAAGGTTTCACGGCCTTGAATTGCAGCATCACCAAAATGCTCAAATGATTCTCCAGCTGACTTAGCAATAGCATGCATATCATCTTTAATAGCTGGAACAGCATTTCTGAGATGTAGCATAGAATATCTAAAATCGGTCAGAAGCGAATTGATATTTTCTTCGTTATGATTCATCGTTCGTTGCAGCACCACCGAAAAATCTGCAATACGATCGGAAGCGGTAGCAATGGAATTGAGCGCATTGCGCATATTTTCTTCACCACGATGAGAAGCAAAAACATTTTTAAAGGCGGCAACAACATCCTGAACCGTATTAGCAATATCGCGGAATTGATCGAGCAATTCGCCAACACTTGCAGGTGCTCGCCCCGGCATTGATAATGCGCTTCCCGGCGAAAGAAATCCTGTTGAAGGATCTCCAGGCTCAATTTCAAGGTTTTTAGTACCAATCAAACCATCCTGATGAATCCGAGCACAGGCATTTTTAGCAAGTCTAATGCGCTTATCAATGCGCATCATTAACTCAGCCTTGCCGTCAGACAGAAGTTTAATTTCTTCTACCCATCCAATTTCAACGCCTGCAATTTTTACCGACGCCTTTGCCGCAAGGCCATTGGTCTCATCAAAATACGCACGGTAAATATTGTACTGATCTCTATCGAATCGAATTGCGCGAATATTGATGCTTAAATAAAGAAACGCACCAATAGCGACCAGGATAAATAAACCAACACGGGTTTCAAGCTTCACTGTAACACCTTACCTTTTGCTTAAAGCCAGTAAACCCTCAAAATTTTGAACCTCTTACCAGGAGCCTTGACTGATGTGCTTTTATCATCCCCCGATTTCCCCTTGCGATCATGTTTAGCCTCTGGCTTTACATCTTCCTGCCGCATAACGGCAATGACACGTTGTTCTACTCTTCCCACTTTTCCACAAGATACCACAGAAAAGATTTTTGGCCCAAAATCTTTTGAAAAAATATTTTTGATTTCGGGAAACATTTTTGGTTTAGGTCCATACAAAGGTTCAACTGTTTTCCAATTCGCATCAAAATCACGCACTTTGTTTTTATCAAATGCTTTTATAAACTGATCAAAAATGTCTTTACGTGTTTCAGCATCACGAGCCAATGGTCGACGTAACCCAAAAATACCTGAAAGAGAATCGGAGAGCCACAAGAGGTTTACTTTGTCATCCGTCGTCCATGTGGTGAACACATCACTCAGTGCATGCTCCGTATTGGGTTCATCCCGTTTACCTTTGGCAGGGAGCTCGGGCGGCGTATAAAAAAGAGAAAAAGCTTCTAGACCCGGAACCGCAAGCAGTTCCGAAATATCATCAATTTTACGCTTACGTTGTTTTAAAAAATCGGTAAGCCGTGTCGCCAACTCACCAACCGCAAGCCGTCCAGAAAGTGTAAGTTTCTTGACCCATTCATATTCAGGCTTGAACTCCATTTTTTCAAAATTAAAAGCCTGATTAATATTTAGTTTCCCATCTTCACATGAAACGCACACACGAATAAGGCCATCAATACCATCAACTTTTTCAGTAAGCTTAAAGTCATGCCAACGATTCAGATGAGGCAAGAGCCGCTCAAGTAATACTTGCTCTGGGCTTTTTTTTGCTTCTGTCCCTGCTTTTTTCTTTTCAGTCGACTCGGCATCCTTTTCGTCAATAGTAAGCTGCGCCATGGCAATTGACACCCCACTGAGCGCAAGAATTTCTGCATTTTCTCGGTCAATCATCGTACGCATAAAATTTGCATGCACAAACGAGCTGCGCACAAGTTGTTGCATTAAAAAAATAATGATCGCCAAGATCATAAGGGTATAAACAATGATTGAACCTGATTTATGGTGCATCATTCTTTTGCGCCCTTTGCAGCTGTTTTTTTTGCCGCGGCGGGAGTTTTTGGTGAACCCGCTGCTTTTTGTGGTTGTTTTGACTTAGTCGGATCTTGCGTGGGATACGAAAAAACAGGAAACACAGCATGAAACCTAAAGCTACGCCGCTTAGTATCGTTCCAAACATCCATCCAAACACTAACTTTTTGTGGAACCACTGCTTTGGTATCTTCGCGATCGCCCCATTTAGGCAAGACGAGCTCTGTTTTTTCTTCAGACTTTTCGCCCTTACTTTCACGTGGCATGCTGTACTCAATAAAAAAGCCTTTTATGTTGTCCGCAACCACATAAGTTCTAATATTATGCTTCTGTACCGGCGGCTCAAAATCGCTCACCCAAGCGCGCACGTTTGCCAACTCGGTCGTTTCTCGACGTACCAGCTGATACAGCGTCTGTCCTGTTGCCTTCTTAGCCTTGTCCACCACAAGCTCATACACTACACGCACCAACCGCTGCCGACGTTCATCAACAATTTGCAAAGGATTGGTACATATACAACTCACGTATGCTAAGAGATCTGCACGCTTACCATGCACTTTTGATGTCGGCTCAAATTGATCTTTCACCGTACCAACAAAAAATGTTTTACGTTGCTCTTTTGCTTTTTTCTCCGCAGCTGTTTTTTCCTTATCGCTTTTCTTTTCCATCTCTAAGAATGGTATATAAGCAGATGAAAAATCACGCTCCATTTGATTAAAAAGCAGGCTCACTTTCCTATCAATGCCCATTAAATCTTGGCACACAACAAAACTGTTCATAACGCCGCGATACAGCTGGACCAAACCAACAACAATGATGCTCGAAAGGGCCATAGCCAAAAGCATTTCAAGTAACGTAAAACCTTTTAGAAACTTCATGGCTATTTCTTTTCTGTTGTTGATTTGGATTCGAACCGTGGAACCACCATGATCATGGTATTTGACCGAGAAGCATTTTCAAACTTCCACGTCCCCATAACCTTCGCCATTCTTAGATTGTTCTTGAACTCAGCCAATGAGGATTTTGCCGAAACATCATTAAAGTCTGTAATTATTTTTACAGGAGGATTTTCAAGCTGCGTCACCACTCTTTTTGCACGCGCATTCGGTTCGCTATAAGCAGCATAAAGACTTTTTTTAATCAAAAAAACTTTTTCAAGATCATCATGATCACGCGTCACACGAATCCACGAGCGCAATTGCAAATTTGATGCAACAGCAACGGCAACGATCGCAATACTCATTGCTAAAAAAACTTCAAGAAGCATATATGCCGGTTGCAAACGACGCATGCCATATCTTTCGCTTAGGTAGAATGTCCTGGCCGCAGCAAGCCATCATAAAATTCAAATGTTCCCAGAAAAGGATTCATTTTAAATGTTCCGCCTGATTCCGTGCCATTTAACACCCGTGTCATGTGCACCACAATATCTTGCACCAAACCATCTGGGGTTACCGCACCATACGCAACCCCGCGGTTATCCGCAAGCATTTCGCGTTTGCCATGATAAACGGCTTTCAATTTCACCCCATCAGCCAGACGATATATCGTTGTCATGTAGTATGAAGAAACCGGTCGATACTTAACACGCCCCGGTCTATCAGGATCATCAATCGGTTCTTCTACCGTAATGGTATCGCGATTGTTGGCGATTTGACGGAAAACAATACGGAGCGTTCTGCGCTCTTCGATGGCATTATGCCGCGCAAAAAGTACCAGATTATTGAGGTCATCCGCAATATTTTTCCATTCAACTGCGGGAGCTCTGCGAAAAAGTCGCGGAAGCGTAAAGGCGGCGATCACTATCATAAGAGCAATCACCACCAATGTTTCAAGCAACGTAAATGCTGTATGATTTTTTGAGATATTATATCCCGTCGACATAACCGTCAGGATCACCCTCTGTTTGCGTTGGACCAAGATATATCAATTCGAGATAGCGGTAGGTGCCTTTATATTTCACAGGGGGACAATTGTAAATAAACTCATTACCTGTTTTATCGGCAATCTCTTCTTCCTTAACGAATGGCCATTTATCGGCATTTCTTTTGAATGCTTCTACATTCGGATGTGGATTGGTCACTAAAGCCCGCAATCCCTCTCGAGTTGTTGGATACGCATCAAAGGTCATCCGATAATCAATTAAGGCTTCTTTAATTCGTTCTATTTTAAATTTGATCTCGGCTTTTCCTGTATCCCGTAAATACTTGGTGACTCGAGGTAAGGCAAAGGCCATAATTACGCCAATTAAAGCCAAAACCACCATCATTTCTAAAAGAGTAAACGCCTCTTTAACACGCATTTGCATTAATGTCCTTTCAGAATTGTTATAACCTTTAGATTTTAGACAAATCCGCCATGCCCATAATTGGCAAAAAAATAGAAATCATAATAAAACCAATAACCACCGCCATCACAATGGTCATTACCGGTGAGATCGCTGCCGTTAACCCTTCGGTTCTCTCTTGAAGTTCGACGTCATAATCATTTCCCACCGTAAGCAACATTTCGGCAAGCTTGCCCGACTGTTCACCGGTATTAATCATGTAGCTTGCTATAGTAGGGAAAATGTTGGTCTCCTTCAAATATTTTGCAATTTTACCTTCTTTAATAATCTTTGTCCGCGCTTGTTGCAATTGTTGCGTCAAAACTTTGTTATCTACAATATTACACACAATATCAAGCGCATCCGACAAATTAACGCCACTTTCAAGCAACATACCCAATGTTTTTGAAAACTGAACAATTGCTTTAGTTCGTGAAAAATATGACGTAATAGGCAAACGCAATAAAAGTTCATCGATGCGATACTTCCCTTTTGGCTTGGTTCGCACATACAGGAAAAAAATAAGGGCACCGACCAATATCACCGATAACAATGTCATGTTGCTTTGCACAAAATTAGACATCGCCAGCAATAACTTGGTAGGACCGGGCAGGGCTTGACCGGTTTGCTCAAATAAACTTTGTAAACGAGGAACAAGCCCAACAAGCAGGCCAACAACTACCAATATTGAAAACGAGAGCATAAGAATGGGGTATGTCATTGCTTTGCGCACGGCTTTTTTTGTCTCCTCAGCACGCTCAAGATAATTGGTGAGCCGTGACAGAATAATGTCCAACTTACCGGTTGCTTCACCGGCGCGTACCAGCTGCACGTAGACATTGGAGAAAATTTTGGGATAGCGAGACAGTTCTTTGGCAAATGGTTCACCAGATTTAATCCCATCCTTTATGCTGATCAGCACCCGTCTAAATCGTCCGTCGAACTGCTCAGCAAGTAACTCAAGCGCCTGAAGCAAAGGAACAGCAGATTTAAGAAGAACGCCCAATTGACGCGTAAAAAGAATTACCGTTTTTTGATCAACTTTTTTTTCAAACAGGCCCGCAACCCATGAACGTGATTTTTCACCCGCAATTTCAACAATTTGTGTTGGCAACAGCCCTTGCCCTTGCAGTGTTTCTTTGGCAACCTGGGGCGATACTGCTTCAATGGTTCCGCGAACGCGATCACCGCGCCTGTTAAATGAATCATACTGATATAATGGCATAGTGTAGCTTCCTCCAGATGAGGTATACTGGGTGGTAGCAAAATTTGTATAAATTTATCACAATATACAACAAGTCTCTTACTTACTTGACACAGGTACTATATTTTTCATATTCAATAAAGAGGTTTCTGACATTCTCCTTTTTCGAAAGGGCGCACTCATGATAACTCGCCTCCCATTTACTCGTTATCTCATCTGTTTGGTTAGTGTATTCATGCTTCACTCAATGTGTAAAGGTAACGCACAAAATCCCCAGAATGACCAAAACCTTAAAGAGATCGTCGATCTTGATGAGGTGCTGGGAGAAAGCACGCCGGCTCAATTCGCATCGCAATCACTTAAGGACCTTTTCTATAGTCACGATAGCATTTCTCGGGACCTGCAAAAACACCATGCCTCCGAGGAATCAAAAAATGAAGTCTTTCAAAAATCCTTCTTAAAGTATATTAAAGAGGTTTACAACCGAAAAGACTATGCACTTGCCCTCTCGCAGGATGCCGCACACATCAAAAATTTTCTTGATCTCAGCAATGAAATGACCTTGGATACAACCACCGTTTATGTTGGCATGCGTCTTTTTTATAATAAATTCAAAGCCGCTGAGCTCGTTGACGACCATGTCATTGCTCACCTCATTGAGTCCATTCCTACAAGCATTGAGCGACATTTCACCGCCGAACAGACTACGCAAGTAACAAGCGACTTAACCTTCATTAAAAAGAATATTGAAAACACGTTACTTACCAAGCTCACCGATCATATCAAAGAGTTTCAAGCCACGCCTGATTCATTTTTATCCACACTTGCTCAAGAACTTGCAACCTATTGTAAGCAACAAATCGATGGCGCGCAGAAACAGGCTGCCCATAATGAAACACGTGAACGACTACGACAAATCATATTTCGACTGTTTGATACCATTATTTCCAAGGCTATTTGGGATCCAAAATCAAATGAAAATAGCTGGAAATCATTTATCGGAATCGCCAACAAACTTCAGCTGTTAGGCAACCATGGCATCATTAACCATATGGATGATTTGGATGACTTATTGTGGACGCTCACACACCGCTTCTGCTTCTTTTTGGATCTAACCGGAGCCGCGCTTCCCGTAAAATTCTACCACCAAGTTGAACATGACCTTGAACACAAAGCGGTCTTCTTCTTGGAGTTCAAAGAACAGGACGATGGCATCGTTTCAAAAAAAGAGACACTGGCAGAGGCGTTGCTCAAAGCAAAAGCGCGTTCAATTGCATATGAAAGAAGTGGCATTATAGCTACAACGACGGTGTTTTGATCAACATGAAGAAATTCACAAAAACGATTCTCTTCTCACTAACATTTTGCAGTGGGTTTTCTCTCCAACGCGCTTCCGCCATGGGGGCTCCTGATAGCGCTCCTGCTAATAAAAAAAACGGTTTTGTTGTACACCAACTCGTAAGGTTTGCATTGTGGGTAACCAAGGGCGATGCCCTTTTTAATGTCATCTTTCATAATGATGTTAAAGGTGTACAAGCCTGTATTGCAGCTGGAGCCGACGTTAATAAACCTAGCCATGGCGATTACACATTTTCTGGTTTCTTAGATTATAATGGGCTAACGTCTTATAATGGGCCAACGCCTCTAATGCTCGCCACCGCACATTCAAAAACGGAATCTACTATTGTGCAACTTCTTCTTGAAAACGGAGCACAGCCCAATCTTCAACTTGACGATGGTACTACGGCACTTCATTGTATTGCAGCATGTTCAAATAGTAGATACATGAGGTCTGACCTTATTCCTAAAGTAAAGCTTCTTCTCGCTGGCACTGATCCAACTATTCAAACTAACTCTGGCGATACCCCATTACATGTTGTAACCAAGAATCCCACCATCTATCGACCAGAGAGTGCAATCCACCCTGGCCATTGTAGCTCTGATTCACTCGTCAGTTACAATGATTCGAACCAATATGAAACAGCAAAATTACTCATTCCAGCCATGTGGAGGCAAAGATTGGCACTTTTGAGCACCGCATGGAGAGCAGCTCCTCTTGAAATCTGCAATCTTGTCATAAGCTATGACAATCCGCTTGATCTACAAAATAATGATGGCGACACTCCGCTTATCCTTGCCTCTCGCAACGGCCAAGCTCAGGTTGTACGTCTTTTATTGGAAAATGGTGCAAACCCTGAGATAAAGAATGATCAAGGCCATGACGTTTATTATGAAGCCGAACATGTTTTTTCTGATTTGGAGGAAGAATGGCCTCGGCAAGTACAAGCGGTACGAGCCATGGTTCTGGCAGCACTTGGGCAATAGCTTTTACACGATCAATTGCTTATGGAGCCGCCGCCTAATAAATTTCTTATCTCTTCAGTTTCTGCAAAATCAATCGCTATTCTTCCATTAACTTGCACCATGGGACCATTAACTTGCACCATGGGATCCGCTTTGAACTCTAAAAGCAGACGAACCATATCAGCCTTGCCACAAGCAACTGCAACGTGTAAGATTGGCGCTTCGTGAATGCATTTCATTATAATTACACAGTTTGGATTTGCACCTGCCTCAAGAAGAAGCCGAACACATTGAACATAGTTGGGAACAATACGAGATCGCTCTATTCCTTTTTTTTTTGCCAAATCTTCATGCGTATTGCCTCCTAGCGCTACATGGCAGCCATAAAACACAGCATACGCAAGAGGAGTATCACCTTCCGCATTCGGCTCATTAACAGCTGCTCCAGCCCTAATGAGAGCTTCGACTGCGTCAGCATTTCCCATCATTATTGCGACATGTAATGGTGTATGTCCCTCACTGTCTTTGCAACCCAGGTCATAGCCTCTATCAATCAGTAATTGCACCATAGAGCTGTCTCCTTGTGCTGCTGCCGCATGCAATAGTGTAGCTCCACCATGTTTATCAATGAGCGCAGCATCTATGTCTGAGCAATATTCTCCAATAATTTTACGAAGCTCTAGTGGGCAGTCCGGCCAAAGCTCTGCAACTAGGTCGCTTTCTTTTGAAAAAAGTTCTTTTACCGCCGACATATTCCCAGTTTTAATCGCTGAAAGAAGTTGATATTGTTCAGGTTGAGCAGAACAGCAACAACAACACAACTTGCAGGCAAGCTCGCCGAACCATGGGCACATCGCTGCACTATTGTTGGTGATTCCCAGAGAACAAAAGATCACCAAGAATATAATTTTCTTCATAACGAATCCCTACAATTACGATTTTAGCAGTATTGGCAGTACTCCAATGATAGCTTTTACACGATCAATTGCTTATGGAGCCGCCGCCTAATAAATTTCTTATCTCTTCAGTTTTTGCGCAATCAATCGCCGTTCTTCCATTAAATTGCACCAAGGTATTTGCCTTGAACTCTAAAAGAAGACGAACTATTTCAACACAGCCACCTGCTGCTGCCAGGTATAACACCGGCACTCTTGCGTCAAGGCAAGGAAAGAAAACAAGACTGTTTGAGTCCACACCAGCTTCAAGAAGACACTGCACACTTTGACAGTGGCCGAGAGAGAGCCCCGTCCGCATTTCCCTTGCGAAGCCCGCAGATCTACAACCAGTTTCCACCAATCCAATTTTTCCAAGAGCTCCCATCAGAGCCCACGCAAGCGGGGTCATACCCCTCGCATCCTGCGCATTAACATCTGCACCTGCCACAATGAGAACTTTTACCACATCGGTATTTCCCATCATTGCCGCATAATGCAACGCGGTCAGGCCGCCATGGTCTTTAACATTTACCTCAACACATCCATCAATCAATGATCTCACGAGCACGCTATTCCCGCGTAGAGCTGCATAATGCAATGGCGTAGCTTCTTCCTCTTGATCAGTCGCCATATCCCCTGTTTTAACCGCCGCCGCAAGTGGCACATCATCAATTTGACGGTGGTAGCAACCGTGGCAACAACAGCACAATTTGCACGCTAGCGCGCCAATCCTTGATAGCATCGCAGCGCTATTGTTGGTGATTCCCAGAGAACAAAAGATCATCAAAAAAATAGTTTTCTTCATATTGAATCGCCCCAACAACGGTGTTCTAAAAAAACAGCTGCTAATTTTATACAGGATTCTCGAGTACTTTGGCATCATCAGTCACCATTGCTTCACTGGACGCTGAATCACCATCTTTAATGTCCTCATCCGAAAACTTGATAATATCTTTAAAAAACTCAAAATCTTTCGTAACAAGATCACGCGTAAGCATCTCATTACGAACAGAGCACTTCATTGTCTGCTGTTCATGAGGCGATAATACATTGTATCGTTGCACGCAATCAAAAATCACAGGGAATCTGCTTCTATAATGCATCTCCATAAGAACGTTGGGGATAAAGGAAAAAAGATACAACGTAGGCTCTGCCCAATCCCCGAAAAGGGGCTCCACCATTGCTTTAGCCTTCTCACCATGCTTTTTACCAACAAATCGATAAAACTTCGGTTTAATAGGTGACATCATCGCCCTTAACCCGAGAATCACCAGTTTCTCTTCGTCTGGTAATTCTCCTCTGGAATTAATTAAACGGGCAGCCAAGGTTAAATAGGTATTCAGAACATGAATCCTGACTTCTTTAAACAGAACGGCATCATAAGCAGATGCCACTTCTTCAACCAGCGAAAACCAGTCTTCGGCGGCCTCTACATTGGCCTTACCTTCCCCTTGGCTGAGAGCGCTTTGACGTTGTACTTGTACTATCTCCACCAATTTGCCCCAGAGATCCTGTGATATCTTAACCGCATCACGGTTCGGCTCAGCAGCTTTTGCATCCGCCACATCGCACTGCATTCCCATTGGGTTGCAGATAGGACATGTATTCAAACTGGCGAGCATCACGAGCATGGTAAATACGCGTATCATCTTCATGAAAGGGCTCCTTCTTTATGAACTGACTACCCAAGAAAACTTAATTTTTCCAATGGCGGCATCCTAACCACAACGACGGTGTTTTAAGCTACCAGTCATTGCGACAAACAACTCAAACAATCATCATTGAATTGGCATTTAAAGCACTCGTAAGTGTTCGACAACTCTGAATCCGCTGCTTGACCAATGTCCCCAACTGTCTCAAAAAATTCAATTCTTCCTTCAAAAAAAGGAAACAGTTCGGTAACTTTTTCACCAATAATCTGGTTGAAAATAAATCCCGCGAGATTATTTACACCCACAAAGCCTATGTTCTCTGCACTCAATATAGCAAGCTGTTTGGGCATTAAAACATCTCTCCATAAAATAAGGTAGCTTCTTAACCATGATGCGATTTGAGGAAATTTATTTTCATAATCGGCATCCAAAAGAATGCATGGAATGAAAAAAGCCTGCAAAAAAACATGTCCATAGCTGCTCTTCAAAAAACTTTTTACATTGGTGGCTACTGTTTCGCCACCTTGCTTTTGTATAAAATCACAAAAATCGTTCTCTACGCCCTCCATCCCTATGGTAATTTTTTGACACAAGTTCAGATCTTCTGGCGCCAAACTATCGGCAGTACGCTGAAGAAAATTTAGATACATTCCAACAAAACAATTTTTTGCCGTCTCTTTTTGTGGGAAAATTTTGAAACGACCAGCAGGTGCATCGCGCGAAATAGCGTAGCGCATCGGCAAATCATCCTGATCAACATAGAGGATTGGTTGGTAGGTCTCGTACCATAATTGGTCTACAAACCAATTCTTCGGCTTATCAAGCTTCATCGCCTTATCTACAAATCGTTGCCAAAGGATTTCTGCTAATTTCTCGGCCGGAATATCACTATCGATTTCATCATCCGTTAGCTCAGTTATTTCAGTGCACATCGCAGCAGTAAGATCAAAATGTGAAAACACAAAGATGCCTGCGAGCATTATCGTCACAACTTTGAAAAAACGGCGCATCATTTTCATGCAATTTTTCATTTTATACGAGGTCCTCGAGCACGTTGAGGTTGTCGATCTCTATTTTTCCACGGGGCTTGGGACCGCCTTCCCCATAGGCAAATTCGAGGGTACCTTTAAAAAATTCAAAATCTTTCGTAACAAGATCACGCGTAATAATTTCATTAATAAAAGTGCCATTCATCGTCTGCTCCTCATGAGGCGTTCTGACGGTGGGCAGAATAAAATCTCTTAGTAATACTATGTATCGTTGCATACAAGCAAAAACCACCGGAAATCTATTTTTACAGTCTATCTCCATAAGAACGTTTGGAATAAATGAGTAAAGATACAACGTAGGACCCGCCCAACTATCAAAAAGTGCCTTCGCGTTGGCTTCGGCTACCGCACCATGCGTTTCACCAACAAATCGATAAAATTCCGGCTTAATGCCTTTCATCATTTTTTCCAACCCGCAAATCACCTTTTTATCTGCATCTGGTAAGTATCCTTTGGAATTAATCAAGCGCGCGGCCAATGCTAAATACTTATTCAGAACATGAATCCTGATTTCTTTAAACAGAGCGGCGTCATAAGCGGATGCCGCTTCTTCAACCAGCGAAAACCATGCGTCGGTAGCTATTCCATTATCTAAATCAATTTCTTGTTGCGTTGCTATCTTCACCAAATTGCTCCAGAGATCCTGAGCAATTTTAACCGCAGCCCCACTTGTTTCATTGGCTTTTGCTTCCGCCATATCGCACTGCATTGCCATGAGGTTGAAGTTCAAACCGGCAAATATTGCGCATGCGGTAAATGTACGTGTCATCTTCATCAGAAAGCTCCTTCTTTATTACCTAGCTAATCGACTTTTTTATGCATTCTGCTTATTTTTTTTCAACAACTCAGAAATGGTCAGAAACTGATAACCTTGCTCTTTGAGCTTGGTGATAATGACGTCACTTGCTGCAACAATATCATTTTCACTTCCACAGCCGTCATGCATCAGAATAATCGAACCTGGTTTAACATCTTTCATTACATTATCAACAATCTTTTGTACGCCTGGAGACATCCAATCCCATGCGACAACGTCAAACAGAACGTTTTTGCGTTTCATTTTTTTTAACGCCCATGAATCTGTAAATAATTTCATGCCATGAGGACTACGAAAATGAATTTCTTTATCGTAGCCACAAGCACGAATCACATTATCTGTCTTTTGAATTTGATTCCGCACAAATTTTGAAGATTTAAATATCAACAAATCATGCGAATACGTATGATTACCAAGCTCATGGCCAGCGCTATAGATTTTTTTTACAAGCTCAGGATTTTTTTCAGCGCGTTCGCCAATAAGAAAAAAAGTAGCTGAAGCATTATGCCGTTTAAGAACATCAAGAAGGCCCTCGGTCGTTGGCAATCGAGGGCCATCATCGTAGGTCAATGCAACAACCTTTTCGTTAGTTGTAACTCGTCGTATCGATGTACCAAAGATTTGTGGCGTGTTGGGGATTGAGGTAAAAAATATAGTCCCCAAAAAAAGTGGTATTGCAATTAATGTCGCGAGCATATATCTAACCCATCGCAGTCGATGTGGGGTAAGCGCAAAACATGTAACTGCCACGCCCAGTGTGGCAACAAATAGTACACCAATCATTTCGCTGCGGTTTCTTTCTCAATCTGCGTCCATTCATCTACATCTAAATCGTCATAATCATATTCTTCAACGGTCAAGACAAACCCCCGCGGCGTAAAAATAAGTGGTCCATGCGGCACCGAAGCTTCAAAGCTCGGAATATCCAAATCTTGAGGAGCCTGTGCTAAAAGCTTTTTTTTAAACTCTTGTAGTTGTAGCAGTTTATGGTTGGCAATTTTCCCATGGCTGTCTTTTCTTAGCGCAATATTTTCAAGTTCATCCCCAATAATTTTTAACATTATAACCACAAAACGCCAGTCAAAAGATTCATCAGCAACATTCTTTAATTGCTTAATAAGACAACGAAAATTGTCCCTACGATTTTCGCTATCACGCACATAGCAGGCACCAATAAGATGCATCCTAATGTCTTTCTCGAATGGAGCAATAAGACTATTTTTACTACGTTTATGATAGAAGATGTTGCGAAATTTAAAACTCAGATCCGACGAAGGCTCCTCCGGTAAAGGCAAAGCTCCGTACCCATTTGAACACAGTACCGCAAGAAACAAAACCGTAATTTGTATAAATGACTTCACGCACCACCCTTCCCTAAAAAAGATTTATGTACCCAAGTCTGGCGAACCGCAGCGGTCACAATCCTCTGTTTGCCGAAAATTAGGATCATAGAACTGTGTAATATTCACACACCGCTGCCGTTTTATAGGAATTACCAACGTGATTCTAAACGTCAAAAGTGCTATCTCTACATCATCAAATATTCTGCTTACATCTATCATTTGGTCGAGCAGCCCTTGCAATGCAGCCGCTTCGACGATTGATAAAGGCTCGCCAGCATCAATCGTTCGTAATAAATCACAAATTTCAGCCAACTGCAGGCAACACGACGCAACTAAAAACTTTTTTTCTGGATACGCCTCAGAATATGCAAAAATTTTTTTAAATTGATCGTATAAAGAATTAGCTGGCACCATTGGGGCAGCAGAATGGCACCCAAGGCAACCAATCATCAGAAAAAAAAGCACTCTTTTGTTCATGTCATTACCCTTTTCTCCTTCTGGCATTGAAAAATAACATCCCCAACAACAAATGGCAGCCCAAAAAGACAGTCACGCTCCATACAAGGAGCCCCGTCAGAGGGAAACGAAGTATCGGTACTATTTTTTTCGCCCAATATCTGCCGCCAACATTTTTGTACCGCCACAAATTCTTCATGTAATAGCAGCGCAAATGCAACCATTCGAGCGCGTACCAGGCCAGCATTTATGCGTAAGTCTTCTGAGCTAAACCGACTACCAATAACACCATCAATGCAAGCAATCATACTCTTGCTCCATTGCTGAAGGGCTAAAAATTTCTTACTTACACCGTGAACAGTTCCCTTGGCAGTGCTCTGATCGCATTGTCTCAGTATTTCAAAGATCGCTTTGACATCGTTCACCACGAAACACAGAAGCAAGGGGCTCGATGGATCTATAACGTTCTCTTGAAAATACTTTTCTCGCGGTCCCCGCTGGGACATGTCAGCCCCCATCGCCCACACACAGGTACTTGTAGCAATAAAGAATAAACAAAGCCCTATGGTCAATTTTGTCATATACCACATCCGCAACTCAATCATTTGTTATTTTTTCGATGCGTACAAAGTTTCACAACCTTTGTCTGGAATAGGTCAAAAAACGTTGCCGTCTTCCATGACAATTTCTTGGTCTGCCTAAGATTCGCTATCACATCCAACTTTTGCATCAAAAAAATGATTTGTGCAGCTACTCTTCCAAAAATAGCTTCCTCACGACACCCAAAACTATCAATCCTTTTTAATCCATCTAAAATACTCAACAAATCGTCTTGGACATACGCAACGGTGTACGCTTTTTCTAATTCTTCCTCGGTCATTGTTTCTTTCAACCGAAATGCAAAAATATACCAAAAGTCTGCTTCTAGGCCATGTTGATTTTGTGGAGGAGTACCAAGGCGTTCTTCTACTTCTAATGATGGAAGCTGTGGTTCTTGCGAAAACTCTGTTTTATCAGAAATAACAAATGGATAATCTCCAAAGCCTTGAAAGAATTTGAAAACATCGGCGCAAACACGGCAGGCAATCAAATCATGCGAACGTTCCCATTGCTTATTCAAGAGAAGATAATAATCAAATGCGTCTTCGAGAAAATCTAAAAATTCTCTTGAGGAAAACTCTCTCTGCATCAAGAACTCACAAATTCTATCGTGATGATCCTCGAAGACTGGATTTGATGCTAGCCATTTAGGATCATTAAAATGCCACTGGGCTCTTTTGACAATATCCTTGAAACAAGCCGCTGATCCACATTCGCCGGAGCTAGATTTCATTGCGCCAAGAGAACCCCAGTGCGAAATGAAGAGCAAAACGGCAAAGCACACAGGCATCTTTTTCATAGTACAAGCTCCTTTTTGTTATAAGAATAAAATTTTCTACTTTATGACAAAGAGTAGAACAGCATATCATCAACAAAAGCAATAAAAAAGCCCCATTCGTATGAACAGAGCGTTACTGACATAACAAAAGTTTACGTGTCTATGCAGCAGCTTTGTGCCGATTTATCTTGAGCACCCAAAAAGATACGTATGGCGTTGAAAGCCTCAACGAGCTTCTTTTTTCCAAAATGTCATCCACGCATTGAGTTCTGCTATATTTTATAGGTGAGGGGTTCGAAGAAAACACAATCTTACCGAGGATTTTTAAACGGGGGCGCGAGGAACATGAAAGCATTTTTCGTGTATTTTTTGTTATTTGCAGAAATTTCGCAAATATTTTCTCTTGAAGCGATGAAAAAAGACCAACGATTCGACGTTTCTCCTCTCAACTTGGCTGGAATAAAGTATTTAACCAAAAAAACATTTGTAATAGGCAAAGAGACCTACACCTTCGAACGTGTTATTAAAGAGCATCACCTTCCCCGCCAAGAATTCACGCAGCTGGTCTACGCATTGACTGTTGATTGCACCGACGACATACCTAAAACAGGTTGGATGCTCCATGGGGGAATTGTAACACTAACACTACGCAGCGAACCAAATGGCGAGGTATTTATCTCAGCGATAAACGAACCGGAGCTCTTGTGCTACAGTCTTCATCATCCAAATAGAATAAAACACGTCAAACTTCCCGTGAGATCTGCTCACTATTCCATTAAAGATGCTCTCTACCTTCGATTACGTAAGCCATGCAACCCGATAATTAGAGTACTCAAAAAGTCACTCGGTTGTATGTTCGACATGCTGCTCATGGCTCAAGGAAAATTCGACGAGGTCAACCAGTTATTATGCGCCAAATGTCAGGAATCAATTTTCAAAATTACTACTGATGGATTTACTGAATGCGATGCGCATGCGTATCTTGGAACATGCAAGCACATAGTTCACCTCAACTGCTTACCACAATGTCTCACCATCATCGATCCATCCGTGTGCAAAAAGAAAGTCGCAGAAGAAAAAGATGACACTGAAGAGGAAAAATACGGGGCAGTCGATGGAGATCCATCAAGCTCAGAAGAAAAAGAAGAGAGGGCTGAAGACGAGGATGCAGGTCAATGTTACCTATGCCCTCAATGTCAGCTCCCCTCACGCATAGAAAATATTTTTTCTATCGATTTTTTTGTTATTGCATAAGAGCGCCACAGACGCAGAATTTACCGCGGAACCAAACGCAAATAACGTTCTTCGTCTCTAAATTCACGGTGCGATGTAGCGTAGGCTTTAACATCATCAAGGCAATCTTCCAGCGCCTGAATATGATCCGCAGAATCCCCCACCGTCACATTTTGTATACGTACGCAACCAAGCCCTTTACGCGCTGACTTGAGCATCTTGAGGTCTGATGCAAGTTCGTTCACATATGTATGAAATGGAATCTTTTCAGGAGAACGTGGATCTTCGCCGTACCAAAAAACCGAAAGCGCCGTCTGTTTTTTGTACGGCTTGCGCAGAATGATATCTTCTATCTTCGATTTAATCTTGTCAGGTTCACAATCACCATCCAACAAGGCTATCTCATCGGAATATTTTGACGCCATTTTTTGATAAGTAGCATCCGCAATGGCCAACAAACGCTCTTCGCGATGCTCCGATGCCTGTTTTCCACATCCACCAACTACCAATAATGCAACACCTACTCCAACACAACGCGCAAAACAATTAAACATTGTTCTTTTTTCTCCTATTCGGGTTCAGGCCCCATATTAACTCTCGACCAACGTAGAAGTTATGGACTCGCGATCAGAATCAGATTCATTATAAGTTTTTTGATTCGAACTAAACAAAGTTCCATTGGGGCTAACCCAAATTATCACTTCCTCTTGCTGCTCCAATTCGCATTGTGCTTCATCTGGGTCCATAATTTTTAACCACGATTCATGAAAGCAGTAACAAATATCTCCATCATGCCCACAGAAAACACGCCCTTGGAACGGCGGATTCTGATCCAGATACAATTTGATAGTTGGATCAAGTACTGAACTCAATGGAGACCATAGGCCCTTTTCATCTATACCAAGAACTTCCTTAACCGTTCCTTCAATAATAAAAACTTTGTCCACAAGATGCTCATAACCGCCAGTAACACGAGCATAGTACGTTGCAGACAACATCGACATGGCACACATTGCCACCATACTAAGAACCAAAAGTTTGATCGTTTTCATTGCCAAAGCTCCTTTTTCAACCCCTACAAAAATTTCATTCTTTGACGTCTTCATCATCTACTTTTTTGAGCCATGAATGGTGAAGACAGTATCCAAGCCCATCAATACTCACATAATAAACTGTTCCATAAAGTGGATTGTACTGCGTTGTTGCCATGTATATGCTAATTGGCGGAATTTTTAGTGCTTTTGGGGTCTTCCAAATATCATCAATACGAAAAACCTCTTGCACCGTCCCTGCGACATCAGCAAGCCTGCCAATGAGCTTTTGGTACGGGCAGTTATCGAGAACCACGACCTTGCGCATCGCCGAAAGCGGTGACATTGTAACGCCCATAACAACAGCAAGCACACATAACTTCTTCACCTTCATTGCACAAACCCTTACACATGAGGACAAATAATAAAATAACAAGCAGCCTCCGTTATTATAATCGCTGGTAACACAAAATCTCACTATTTTGCCTCGCTCGATATCCCGGATATCTGCATGTACGACTCCAAAGCACTTTGAGCCTTGGAATCATCACCTGCAAAAATTGTCGCTAAAAACAACATTATGTATTGTGTTGTGAGCCCCTCCCCGTCTATATCATCCGCGCTATATGAATTTTGAGCAATTACCTCATTAATAATCGCATCAACCGTCATTTCAACTGCAACCATCACACGAGAAAACTTCATGTCCTTGGCATCCAAAAATTGAGCCAGTTTGTTTGCAGCTGTATATTCTAGCTTATCTTTTTCCGGCGACACAAATATCTTAAAACGTGCTTGCAATGTTTTAACATCAGGAAGTTTAACAATCTGTGGATTGAGAAGTTTTGAGTAGGCATAAAGGCGGTCACAGATAGAGGCATCAAGACGATCTCCCAGCCCGCTTGCATGTATGCATTGCGCTGCTCCCTGCGAAGACACAAACGAAATAGGCTCTATGAGCATGGCATTGAGCGATGGTAGCGCAAAAAAAACTATGCTCGCATAAAATGCGTTGTGAATAATTTTGACATTCATAAGACTCATTAAATTGTCCTCTCCTACCAAAGTGCCTACATGATACTACATGACGAAATTTCGCATATCCGGCAAATTGGTTTGCGCATGCCTTTATGAACAACCTCCGTAGATTTTTCATCAGCAATATCAGGATTTTTTTGCACGATCTTCCAATTTAAAACTTTTATAACAGCATCAAACGTTTCTGCAGTTGTGGATTCATCACCTTTAAAGATTGCAGTTAAAATTAATTTTATACGCCGCTTCTCAACCGATAATTCTACGTCATGCTTACGCTGCTCCAACCACGTAACCAATGCAAGAACATACTCAACGGCTAGCATCAGTGCTGCCATACGTATCTTTTTCGAACCTAACCATTGGGCGAGTTGTGCTATAACATTGCTCAACAATTCGTCAGAATCTGATGGTATAATATCACCAAATTTTTCTTGTAACGTTTGAACATCAGGCATTTCAACCTCGCGCAGATTAAACAACGCGAGATACCTGCAAAAATGCTCAAGATCATCGGTTTCTAATTTTTCGATATCGAGCAGCAGATCAGCCTGGAGATCCTGCGAAAGGCCTTCTTGTATTATTAGCCTGCCTATTATATTTCGAATTAATGAAACGACCTGATCAAGATCATCAGAAAGCGCACGAACACACGCTTCACGCTGCAAAATCAACTTGAAATTTTGTACTTTTTTACCAATTCTGATGGTTGTTGAATCTTCGGCATCTTGCGGCTCAATGTCTGGTAACGATGCACTCAGCACTGAAATTGTGAAGCAAGCTGAACACAGCAATGTTATTTTTTGTATGATTTTCATCATATTTGCATCCATAACACCCCTCTCTTTCTTCCCCTTCACGAGCCTTAAAAGATCTCCTTTTTTTAAGACCTATAAAATATCCTTAGCTTTCAACATTTAAGCTTACCACAGAGGCGACAGGAAAAGCCGCACAAAAAAAAAGCCTCACGACTTTTATATCGTAAGGCTTTTTATAATCTGGCAGTACCTATTCTTCCGGGCCGTCTCCAGCCAAGTACCGTCGGCGTCGTGAGCTTAACTGCCGTATTCGGAATGGGAACGGGTGTTTCCCCACGACTATGGCCACCAGAAATTTTCTATACATTTCATATGATCTTTTTTTGTGTTAAATTCTGCCGGTGAAATCTTACGACGCCACCGGCAGAATTTTATTGTAAATGCGTACAAGAGAATAATTTTTTGAATTGCCTGCAATGAAAGTCTTCAGCTCATTTGTTATTTGATTATTATAGCGTAGATAAAACATTCGACCTATTAGTACCGGTTAGCTTAATATCTTACAATACTTCCACACCCGGCCTATCGACCTTGTAGTCTTCAAGGGGTCTTATGCACTGTGGTTTCCCACAGCACGGGGTATCTTATCTCAAGGAGGGCTTCCCACTTAGATGCTTTCAGCGGTTATCCCGTCCAAACCCCGCTACCCAGCTTTGCTCTTGGTGAACAACTGGAACACGGGCGGTTTGTCCATTCCGGTCCTCTCGTACTAGGAACAGCTCCCTTCAAATACCCTACGCCCACAGAGGATAAGGACCGAACTGTCTTACGACGTTCTGAACCCAGCTCGCGTACCGCTTTAATTGGCGAACAGCCAAACCCTTGGGACCTTCTCCAGCCCCAGGATGCGATGAGCCGACATCGAGGTGCCAAACCTCCTCGTCGATATGGACTCTTGGAGGAGATCAGCCTGTTATCCCCGGCGTACCTTTTATCCGTTTAGCAATGGCCCTTCCATTCAGAACCACTGGATCACTAAATCCTGCTTTCGCACCTGCTCGACTTGTTTGTCTCGCAGTCAAGCTCCCTTTTGCTTTTACACTCGCAATGACGATTTCTATTCGCCATGAGGGAACCTTTGAACGCCTCCGTTACACTTTAGGAGGCGACCACCCCAGTCAAACTGCCCACCAGACACTGTCCTCCTTCCGGATTACGGAAAAGAGTTAGATTTCCAAATCAACAAGGGCGGTATTTCACCGATGACTCCATCCCAGCTAACGCCGAGACTTCAAAGTCTCCCGCCTATGCTACACATGGTAATCCAGAAATCAATGCCAAGTTGCAGTAAAGGTGCACAGGGTCTTTCCGTCCTTCTGCGGGTAGCTTGCATTTTCACAAGCACTACAAATTCACTGAGTCTCTCATCAAGACAGCGCTCAAGTCGTTACGCCATTCATGCGGGTCGGAACTTACCCGACAAGGGACTTCGCTACCTTAGGACCGTTATAGTTACGGCCGCCGTTTACCGGGGCTTCGAATCGGTGCTTCTCCTTTCGGATGACACCTCCTGTTGACCTTCCGGCACTGGGCAGGCGTCAGACCATATACTTCCTCTTACGAGTTCGCATGGCCCTGTGTTTTTGTTAAACAGTCGCCTGAGCCTCTTTGTTGTAACCGCCAATTGCTTTGCCTACGAACAGTAAGCTAACAACGACGGCACCCCTTCTCCCGAAGTTACGGGGCTATTTTGCCGAGTTCCTGAATGAGAGTTATCTCAACGCCTTAGTATACTCTACTCGCCCACCTGTGTCGGTTTCCGGTACGATCACTTTTTTGCTTGCTAGAGGTTTTTCTGGTCAGTGGAGCATCAGCACAACACGCCTCTCATCTTCGATTGACGTGCTTATCATCTCTCGGCGTTGGCTTCGCGGATTTACCAGCGAATCCCGCCTACGAACTTAACAAGGCATCCATACACCTTGTGCACTTAGCTTACTGCGTTACCCCTTCACTCGAACGCTAAAAGTGGTGCAGGAATATTTAACCTGCTTTCCATCGCCTACTCCAATTGGCCTCGGCTTAGGCATCGACTAACCCTGAGCGGATGAACCTTTCTCTCGGAATCCTTGGGCTTACGGCGAACAGGAATTTCACCTGTTTTTTCGTTACTTATACCAACATACTCACTTCTCTGGCTCGACATCTGTCTTCACAGTCAGACTTAACGCCAGAGAACGCTCTTCTACCACTTCATACTTACGTATGAAATCCATAGCTTCGGTGGTTCGTTTTAGCCCCGTTCATACTTCAGTGCAAAAACACTCGACCAGTGAGCTATTACGCTTTCTTTAAATGATGGCTGCTTCTAAGCCAACATCCTGGCTGTCTGTGTATCTTCACCTCTTTTCCCACTTAACGAACACTTGGGGACCTTAGCTGATGATCTGGGCTCTTCCCCTCTCGACTATGGAGCTTAGCCCCCACAGTCCGACTCCCGTCTTCAAAACATAGGGAATTCAGAGTTAGAAAAGGTTTGGTAGGCTCACGCCCCCTAGCCTAAACTGTGCTTTACCGCCCTATGAAATTCAACGAGGCTATACTTAAATATATTTCGAAGAGAACCAGCTATCTCCCAGTTTGATTGGCCTTTCACCCCTATCCACAGGTCATCTCAGAAGTTTTCAACCCTCACGAGTTCAGGCCTCCATCTGGTTTTACCCAGATTTCACCTTGCCCATGGATAGATCACTAGGTTTCGGGTCTGCCCCACGCTACTAAACGCCATTTTCAGACTCGCTTTCGCTACGGCTCCGCTCTTTCAAAGCTTAACCTCGCAACGTAGGAGCAACTCGTTGGCTCATTATGCAAAAGGTACGTGGTCGCACATACTTATACCGTGCTTCCACCGATTGTAGACATTTGGTTTCAGATTCTATTTCACTCCCCTCCCGGGGTTCTTTTCACCTTTCCCTCGCGGTACTCGTTCACTATCGGTCATCAGGAAGTATTTAGCCTTACCCAATGGTCTGGGCAGATTCCCACAAAATTTCACGTGCTCTGTGGTACTTGGGAAATAAATTATTGCATATGTCTGATTAGTCACCTACAAGACTGTCACTTTCTACGGTCATCCATTCCAGGATGTTCAGTTTAACCAGATACACAACCCGACAGAACCACCTGTCAGATATCTATCCCCGCTACTCCTGTACTGCAACGAGTGGTCTCTTACACAGTACAAGTTTGGGCTCTTTCCGTTTCGCTCACCACTACTCAGGAAATCACTTCGTTTTCTTTTCCTAGCGCTACTTAGATGTTTCAGTTCACGCCGTTGCCTTCCCTGTTTTATAAATTCAAACAGGAATGCCTGGAGTTTGTCCAGGCGGGTTGCCCCATTCGGAAACCTTCGGATCAACGCTTGGTTGGCAGCTCCCCGAAGCTTTAAGCAGCCTCCCGCTTCCTTCATCGACTCCTGATGCCAGTGGCATCCACCAAATGCCCTTTTCAATTATCTACAAATCTCTCATTGCCGCTTAATTCAAAACTCAATTACTCTTGGACATTTACACACATTTCAAAGATCAGAAATTTTTTATTTCATACACGTTTTATACGAACCATTGTTAAAAAAAACCTGAGGGTGAACTCTTGTATACACCTAATTAAAGTTGTTCACAACATCGAAATGAAGTGAACAGGTTTTACTCCCTCGAAAGGAGGTGATCCAGCCGCACGTTCTCGTACAGCTACCTTGTTACGACTTCACCCCAATCACCCTCTTCACCTTCATTATCCGCCCCTGATTGCTCAGTTAGCTAAAATAATTTCGGGTGCCGACGGCTCTCATGGTGTGACGGGCGGTGTGTACAAGGTCCGAGAACGTATTCACCGCGTCGTTCTGATACGCGATTACTAGCGATTTCAACTTCATGTAGTCGGGTTGCAGACTACAATCTGAACTTAGACGAGTTTTGGGGGTTAGCTCCATCTCGCGACTTAGCTTCCCTCTGTACCTCGCCATTGTAACACGTGTGTAGCCCTGGGTATAAGGGCCATGAGGACTTGACGTCATCCCCACCTTCCTCCTCGTTTCCGAGGCAGTCCCGCTAGAGTGCTGTCTTTCGACGAGCAACTAACGGCAAGGGTTGCGCTCGTTCAAGGACTTAACCCGACGTCTCACGACACGAGCTGACGACAGCCATGCAGCACCTGTGTAACCGTTCGTATTGCTACGAAACCCAATGTTTCCATCAGTAGCAGTTACATGTCAAACCCAGGTAAGGTTCCTCGCGTAGTGTCGAATTAAACCACATGTTCCACCGCTTGTGCGGACCCCCGTCAATTCCTTTGAGTTTTAATCTTGCGACCGTACTACTCAGGCGGATCACTTAACGCGTTAGCTTCGACACAGACCTTGCTAAGCAAAGCCCACATCTAGTGATCATCGTTTACAGCGTGGACTACCAGGGTATCTAATCCTGTTTGCTCCCCACGCTTTCGCGCTTAAGCGTCAGTGGCGGGCCAAAAGGCCGCCTTCGCAACCGGTATTCCTCTCGAGATCTACGCATTTTACCGCTACTCCGAGAATTCTACCTTTCTCTCCCGCACTCAAGCTTTCCAGTTTCACCCGCATGTACTCGGTTAAGCCGAGCCCTTTAACAGATGACTTAAAAAACCGCCTTCACGCTCTTTACGCCCAGTCATTCCGAATAACGCTAGCACCCTTCGTATTACCGCGGCTGCTGGCACGAAGTTTGCCGGTGCTTTCTCTAGTGGTACCGTCATCCCCAGCATGTATTAGATGCTAGTCTTTCTTCCCACTTAACAGGAGTTTACAATCCGAAGACCGTCATCCTCCACGCGGCGTCGCTGCATCAAGCTTTCGCTCATTGTGCAAGATTCCCCACTGCTGCCTCCCGTAGGAGTCTGGACCGTGTTTCAGTTCCAGTGTGACCGAACACCCTCTCAGGCCGGTTACCCATCTCTGTCTTGGTAGGCCATTACCCTACCAACTAACTAATAGGACGCAGGCTCATCCCTCCGCGGTAGCTTGAGGCCACCTTTCCCCATTTCTGGGCTTATGCAGTATTAGCCTGGATTTCTCCAAGGTATCCTTCACAAAGGGGTAGATTCCTACGTGTTACTCACCCGTGCGCCACTGTACTTAGCCTTGCGGCTTTTCTCGTTCGACTTGCATGTGTTAGGCACGCCGCCAGCGTTTATTCTGAGCCAGGATCAAACTCTCAATATCAGAATTTTAAAGAGCCATCACCCTCAGGTAACTTTTATTACCTTTGGTTCGTAACGTATATGTCAAAGATAATGAATTTTTCCCTACTTACCCGACCTTTTCTTCACTTTTTACTTTAACTTTGAAAGCGAAAGTAGTTTAAGGCTTTCCTTTTCGAATTGCAAGTTTTTTCTTCAACTTTTTTTAAGTTTTTTATCACTCTTTGTGGCTGAAGAAGGCTTCGAGCAATTTCTTAATTTCAACGGGTCATAGTATATGTGTAAAAAGTGATTATGCAAAGAAAATTTTTAACAAAATTACTTATTTATTTTTTGGTAGGCATGGATAATAAGCGCTTGCCCGCCCAGGAGCTCATATTGGTACCCCATCTGAGTTGCACACCCCATGATTTGATAGCCAAAATTATAGCGCTCCAGGGTTGCCAAAAACGTCCCAAGAGCATCAATTTCTCTTTCCGCAGGGATGTGGTGGTGGTATTCAAGAACCATCTCCTTAATAAGTGGGAACTTACCATTGCGGTCCAAGTCCTCAAAAACGGCTCGTTCACCCCCCTCTATGTCTAGTTTCAGCAAATCGACCGGCTTGGTTATATAGGTAGAAAGGAGGTCGCACTCGATCGGCATAAGATATGATGCCCTCTGTTCGGCTTTATCAAAAAGCATCGTTGCACACAAATTCCCCTTACCGCATGAAGCATCAAGCAACGTAGCTTTCCCTTTATAGTTTGAAAGTGCTTTGTTGATTGCAGTAACAGTTGAAAGGTTATTTGTTGTTATATTTTTTTGAAGCACATCAAAGCACAACCGCGATGGTTCAAAAGCAAGAATTTGGGCATCAGGATAGAGCATTTTGAAATACAACGTCGCCATACCAATATTCGCACCACAATCAATAATAAAAGGGTTCTTGGTCTTGGCCGTAAAATAGTACTCTTCGTTACCAAAAACCTCGGCAAACAGGTACCGAAAGTCTACATAATCGTAAAAATGGACGTTGTAACCAAGGATATGTTCACAATGGATCGCGTCCTGCTGCGTAAAAAGAGCTTTAGTCGTTAGTTTCAGATACGTACCAATAAGCGTTGAGGTCGCTATGCTCTTAGGCCCAAAACGCCGCAGCAGCAGTACTTTCATCAGCTGCTTCTTGCTGTCAAAGATGTATCCCGCCCCAAGTCCGGCTCGCATACTGAGCAGTACCACCCCGCCTATCGTGAGGCCAAAACCGAGGATAACGCCATAAAAAATTCTCTTGATAACTTTTGAACACCAACAAGGGCACATATACATTCCCCTTTGCCTCAAACAATTTTACGCCAACAAAGCTTTGTTATAGGCATGAATAATTAAATTTTGTGCGTCACAAAGATCATTCCCACGATTACACAATTTTATCTGGTAGCCAAAGTTATGCCGCTCAAGCGTCGCCAAAAAATTCCCCAATAAATCTTCGCGTTTACCGCCACCATGATGATGGTACTCAAGCACCATTTGCCTGATCAGCCGCAACTTGCCCGAAGCAACAAGGTCATCAAGCACCATATGCTCAGAACCTTCTACATCCAGCTTCAGAAGATCAACAGGTCGAGTCACATAGTCAGACAGTTTTGCACATGCAACCGTACACGAAAGCCCTTGTGCGCCGCCATCACCGCCCTGCGCAAAAAGCGATGCACCCATGGCGCCATCACCGCCAAAAAGCGCAGTTTCTCCATTCTTATTGCTGAGCGCCTTATTAATAAGCTGCACCTGCGTAATATTGTTTGCCTCCATGTTTCTTCGCAACACATCAAAGCAGTGTCGACCCGGTTCAAAGATCAGTATCTGGGCATCAGGATAGAGTGCCTTAAAATAGAGCGAAGCCATCCCAATATTCCCACCGCCATCGATAATAAATGGCTTTGGATTCGATGATGTAAAGTAATAACATTCGTCGACAAAAATCTCTGAGAACAAAATCCGTGAAGAAAAATGATTAAGAAAATACACCTGAAAATCGATAACTCGCTGAGGGCGCGTTGCAGAAACATCTTTTTCAATAAGAGGTGCAACTACCAAGCGCGTCATCGTCATCAACTTCTTCCCGCGGGGAATAGCTGACGACGCTGGCTTAACAACAAAAATTCGAAGAACAAAGTGAGCCGCCTCGGCAAGATATCCAATTCCCCCAGGAGATCGCATACTTAGAACAAGGGCCGTTACGCTTAAGATCATCACCACAAAAATCGCAAACGCGCCTACGCTTTTAACGATTCTTCCTCGACATGCCCACATCATACTCTCTCCGTATATCAGAACACCCACTGGTCTAACTGTGTTCTAAGGCAGCCTACCATGGTCAGTTTTTTTTGGAACACAGTATCACATCGACAATCTTGCCTTCAATCGTCTAAAACAGCTATAGTAAAGCAATACAACGATGAAAATCTGATTTCACAAAGAGGGGGCTCACCATGAAAGTTCTCACCATAGGCGGCGCAACGCAGGATATTTTTTTGCACCATGCCGGCGCTGATGTAATGTCGATTACCAAAAAAAATTTCACCCACAACTACATGCTCTTTGAATCGGGTGAAAAAGTAGAAATAGAAGACTTAGATTATTTTACCGGGGGCGGAGCTACCAACTCTGCTACCTCATTCAGCCGTCTTGGCTTTGATACCAGTTGCTTTTGCGTTATTGGCAACGATGCCGCAGGGCAACTTGTCATCAATGACTTACAACGCGAGCGCGTAAACACTGCATTCATTTATCAAACAGATACGTATCGCACCGGCTTATCATGCATTATTAATGCCATACGTGGCGATCGCACCGTTTTGGCCTATCGTGGCGCCAATAGTTATCTTGAACTTGATAAACTTCCCTTCGATGAAATAAAAAAAACCAATCAATTGTATATAACATCATTAAGTAATGATGCCGCAAAACTTCTGCCCGATATCGTCTCATTTGCCAAACAACATAAAATTCCAGTTGCCATCAACCCTGGCACAAGCCAACTTGCTACCGGAACATTAACGCTCAAAAAATCGCTCCAAGACATCGATATTCTTATTCTTAATAGCAGCGAAGCGCGTACATTTATGCTCGCTCTTGTGGAAACAGATGAGACCTATAAGAAGATGTTTGAAGGTTCTGCTTCACAAAACCCCTGCGCCCTCAATGCACCAAGCGCTGAACCATACTTGATGAATATGTCGCTCTACTGCGAAGATGCCTATTTCAGCATGCCAAAATTTTTCCAAGAAGTTTTAACAATGGGACCACACACGGTTGTGGTTACCAATGGTGCCAACGGAGTTTATGTTGTTACCAATCACACGATGTATTTCCATCCAAGCATGAAGATCGAGGTAACTAATACTGTTGGTGCTGGTGATGCCTTTGGGTCATGTTTTGTTGCAAGCCTTTTGCATGGAGAAGATGTTCCAACTGCTTTACGAAGCGGCATTATTAATAGTGCATCGGTCTTGTGCAGCTTGGGAGCAAAGGCAGGGCTTCTGACGCATGATGACATCAAAAAACGTATCACGAAGGTGCCTCACAATCTTTTGCAAACCATAAAATTTTAGGTTGATATCATGAAAACGCAACGATCTCAACTATTGCATCTGCGTATAACGCCACAAGAAATAGTAGTAATAGCGAACGAAAAGTCCAACGGCAATGAGTCGCCGCATCTCAACGCCATTCAGCTTGCGTCGACCGATATTGTTAATCACCACGTCGTCAATCTTGCCGCCATTGCCCACCACGTTGATGCGCTCATCACCGCATGCAACCTCAGACATCCCAACGTCGCCATCCACGCACCATTTTTGGAAGAAGGTGACAGCTATGCACTGCTTTCTCTTGCGCTGTGCTTAAGTAAATGTGCCTGCACCATTACACGCATCAGCGCCGTCGCCGATGGGCCAAACTTACTTGATGCATTGCTTCCACCTCGCTACCACCAGACATATCGCTGGCTTGTTCTCGGCGGATTGTGCCTTTGTACAGTATCGCTTGCAATCTCGTCACGCAATGCACAACTTTCTCGTGCGCGTGCAACGACAACGTCAACTATTGCCAACCTCACAAACTCTCTTGATGGCCTCAAGCGCACCGTGGCATCATCCCATGCCATCGAACAAGAAAACGCCACTCTCAAAAAAAAGATCGCCGCGCTCGCCACCCTCACCACACACAACACCAATTATGAAGAACTCTACACCGCTATTGCCAACACCATTCCCGCAACGGCGCACCTTGTGCATGTAACCATAGGAAAAAATTCGCCCCCAATCTCGTTGGCCGGCACTACCACCACGCCCCATGAAATTAATGCATGGGTAAAAAAGCTCTCGACGCAGCAGAAGCTGTTCACGTTTTCACTTGCCAATCTGACGAAACAAAAACGCATCAAGGCGGAGGCTAAAGCGCCTGTGGTGTATGCGTTTATGATTCACGGGATATAGAATTTAAAAAATTTGATATGCGATACATATCAGATATAATCCCGTGATTACCATTAATGATTGAAAGTAAAAAAATGTTCAAAAACACCCTATCAAAACCCTACAGCGTGCTCCGCGTACGCCAATCCATTCGCTCAAGCTCAGGCAAGAATAAAAATTCTTAGGTTCCGTTGACTCTAACCCAATAAGCCACGTCCTTCGGGCGTGGTAAGAAACAAATGCTATGCAAGTAACGACCCACTGCTCAAACTTAAGTTGAGTTGCTTCCCCGCAACAAGACTTAAGGATAA
>JBAZSL010000001.1:0-131316 GCA_041662445.1 Candidatus Babeliales bacterium | reverse complement strand
CCAATGAAAATGCGATCAAAATACAAATTTATACAGCAATTATTACATACATTCTTTTGAGGGAATTTGCAAAAACTTTTAGGCTCGAGTTCATTCGAATGAAGGATCTCCTTGCCTGGATAAAAATGGTTGTTTATCGTCCGATTGAAGATCTGCTTTTCTTATCTCGCAATATTTGTAAAATGTCTTATTTTTGCAAAAAAAAATGCGTTGAGTTATGTGTTTAAATTTTTTTCCGGACAGCAGTGGGTCCTTGCCCGGGATGACAAAAACGTGCGTCTGGGCCTGTCCTCCGTAGCCTTGGCGTAGGTGGAAGCCACGAACATCGTGAGGGCGTAGGAGGGATAACAAAAACCGCGTCCAAAATAGCTAGGTCAAACAGGTTTTGACAGAGGCCTAATGTTTTTTCTCAAACCGGCGCAACAAGGTGTGTAAACAGCCGATTCCATCCGTCTTCGCTGAGACTAGCTTCCTCTTACGCTGAAGCTAGCTTCCCCCTTCGCCCAGGGGTGGCTTCCGTCTACGTCTGCATGACTACGACGGACAGGATGGCGGACAGGCCTACGGACAGGCCCTCCTACGCCCTACGTGGCTACGAAGGACAGGCCCTCCTACGCCCTACGTGGCTACGAAGGACAGGCCCTCCTACGCCCTACGTGGCTACGAAGGACAGGCTCGCGAATGCGTGGACCCAGAACCTATAGCTTCGTCTGGTGGGCAGGTCCTCCACCAGTTGTAGTAACCTTGTTATCCATATCCCGTATGGAACCCTCTGGCACCGTTGCAACAGGACGATCAGGAAACGATATCTTATTAAGCACCGTGGCAAAGCTCTCGGCAAATTTGTCATAAAAGCCCAGATCCCGCGCCAAACTAATTGCCGTACGACCAGCACGATTACGTATCAACGGATGCGCATTAGATTTGAGCAGTAATAATATGGAGTCGACATGATAACCAGAAACCGCCATTATGAGCGCCGTATCACCCTGTTTATTTTGGTGATTAACATCCGCCCCACTCAGCAATAAAACATCAACACACTGCCAACGGCCATGAGCGGCTGCAACCATGAGCGAGGTATTGCCATCGGCATCAACCGCATCAACAAATGCCCCATCCCATTCAAGGGGATACAAAATATCTTTGATCACGGTGGTAAACCCAATCTCAGCCGCCGTAAGAAGTGCCTTAGACATAAAAAATATTTTTTTATCCTGATTTTTGACCAATCGCAGCAGACCAAATGTTACATCCGCTCGACCTTGTCGCAACGCCGTATCAAGCGTGGTACCAAAGAGCACATCGCGATTGCCCGGCGTGAGCATTTTAAACTGGAGCTGAACAATATACACCACAAATTCTGCGGGCGCCTTGTCCATAGCCCATGAGAGTGGCGACATGTGACAGGTGGTACATACGGTATCAATATGAAGATTTTTTCGAGCGGTAAGACGGACGATGGACACACGATCAAATTTTCGTACCGCTTGGCACAAGGCACATGGGGCAGAAAGGTCAACATCACTTACGCCTGTTTCACTTGGATCTACAACCACTTCAATCATACTGCTATCAACACTCACGGTATCGAGTGGCGGTGGCGGGAGCTGCATGGCATGAACACCGTGGGTACTACACATCGCCCATCCGAGTACAAAGAAAAAAAATTTTGACACCCTCATCGCACGCTCCCCTTATATGATCATTACGCCGCTGGGACCACCCACTAATTGCCATCTTAATACAGTGCATCAGGTGATTGAAATGGTTGAAAGAATTCTTTACTCGGATGATGGCGATATGCTACCATTCCAAAAGTGTCGTAGCAGTAGTCAATGAAGTAGTGGTGAGAGTAACGTTAGGAAAGGGAATGTGATGAAGATACGTAGGCTCACAAGCCTTATCGCTCTTGCAGGTTTTCTATGCGCCTGCTTTTGTTGGTTCGATACCTGCTCACCCGCAGGAGTCAAACTGTCAAAAAAAGAAACAGCTGAAAAAATGCGGCTTTATCGCGAACGTACAAAAGACGAGCAAGTCCCCGCAGGATCTGCGGCAGCACGCGCCGCACGGCAAGCGGCTGAACAGCAGCTTGAAGATGAAGGGCTCGGAGGCGTTGCGCCGATGTTCGAAAAAGCAGAAGAAGAACAGGGTGCGAGGGCAAGCAGACCTCCTGTGGTAGTACAAAAAGCGGGAGTGATCGGCGGCCAACAAGGGAAACAACCAAAGCCACAACGTCGCCCATCTGTACGACCACAACCACCAGCTCCAGGGGTAGCGGCGCCAGAAGCAGAAATAATAAGTGACGAACAGATCAAAAAGATTAATAGATCAGTACTCGCAATTATTGACATGGCTGAAGACGAACGAGAAGCGCAGGTGACGCGTAACAGAACGACTCTTTTGGCAGGGCACGATTCTTGGAGAAACTACTTCGACCAAGCACTTATAGTTGCCCGAGCTCTTGAACGAGAGATACGCGAAGCGGCTGCACAACTGCAGCAACGACAACAACAAGAAAAAGAAAAGAGGGAAAAAGAAGCAAGGGCAGCAGCAGCAGCAGCAGTACAGCCAATAGTACCAGTCGTACGACAGCCATCGTCATCGGTCTCAGAACCACCAGTAGCTGATATCGGCGGCTCGGGTGAGCTCCAACCACTACTAGGTAAAGAAAAAGAAGAACAAGCAGAAGAAGAAAAACAACCGGTAGACAAAAAAGAGATAACAAGACTGGCCGCTGTGGCTAAAAGACGCCTTGATGATTTAGAAGAAGCTATTAAGGCCGCTAAGCATGCGCTTGGTTATGAGGTCCAGAAGCTCACTTTACAAGAAAGCACGGATGCTTTGGCTAAACTCGCAACTGCACTAACGCTTACGCCGCTTGAGACAGCCGAAAAAGCTGCGAACGAAGCTGATGCTGCTTCTGGCAAAACAACACAAATCGAGCGATTTAAGAACTTGAATAAGAATCTGACAGAAGTCACGGCGAAGTTAGAAAACGCAAAGATGGTCGCAGCGGCTAAAGAAAAAAAAGCAGCTGAGAAAAAAGAAGCTGAAGAAAAAGCTACACAAGAAAGAGAAACTAACGTCGCAAAAGAAAAAACGAAGAAATTAGCGGACGCAGCAGCAGCGGCAAAGGTGGCAACCGCCCAAACCATCCTCGATCAACTTGAAAAACAAGTCGATGCCCTCACGATCGCGGTTAGGGGGCAAAAGGAAACTTTTGCATTCGGTTTTGGCAAGAAAAGAATCGACCCAGACCTCGCCGAGGCTCGTCGGCTCTTGGATGGGCTACAAGTTAATAATGTATCAGTTCAAGGCGGCCACCTCGCACTAGCCGAAACAGCCGTCGCAGATTCCAAAGACACTACACAAGTAGCTAAGCTTAAAGAGCTTCAAGCAACAATTGCTACGCTAAAAACAGAACTTGCTGACAAAGAGAAAGCTCTTGGGGAAGCGATGGGCGCAGCAGGGGCCGCCTTCGGAGCGCCAAGAGCTCAAGAGGCACCCGCTCCCGCTCCCGCAGTAGTAGCAGCAGCCGCACCAAAGCAACCAAGCGTATCAACAGGAATGCGACTACGCCCACCAAAGCCTGAAGCTAAGGCAGAAGAGCTAGCAAAAGATCTGGAAAAAGAGGTGGATGCCATAATCAATAAAAACATTATCCCACTTGTTACTGCGATTCAACGCAAGGATGATCAACCCAAAGATTTGATAGCTCTTGCGGCAAGCAAAGCAGCATTTGACAAAGCCGTTGCGCAAGCCATTAAAGATGATGTCCCCGCAGACACTCCACGGCTTGTTACGCAAAAAGAAGCGTTTAACAAAAAGTATTCGGCACTGAAAAAACAATTAGAAGAAAAAGCTATTGACGACGTAAGGCCAGACCTTGATTCTATTAATGCAATATTAGCCATGATAAGCACGCTAGACGACCAACAACAACAGACGACTTATCTAGGAAAGCTTAGAGCTAAAGTCCCAACCCAAACCGCATATATTAACGCGGCATGGATCGTTGCAAATGGACTTGCCACAGCTATAAAACAAGGCGCAGCCGAAGCAGCGGCCGAAGAAAAAAAAGAAGCAGCAAGATAAATAACTGAAAACACTACAATGGCAACAGCTTTATTTTGCAATTATTCACGAAGGGGCGCGCCGCAGCGCCGCCCCTTCTTCTTTTTTTACAACCCTTGTCAAGCCGCTGCGCAGTTGTCTATGATGATCGACGTACCGTTCAGTTCGTAACGTAGAGGAAAGGGAGTTATATGGATTTCACGAGACACACCGCAACCAGACTTTTTTTATTTCTATCGCTGCTCGCCTTCGGCGGATTTTACAGCACGTGTTCGGCGATGGCGGCTTCTGAGTTTATTGCAAGCAAAGCATTTACGGAAGCTGCAGCAGCCGACGCAAAAGAAGCTAAAGACAAAAAACTTACCCCAGGCTCTCCCGAACTTAACAATTTCATAGGCGGAAAAGTCGGCAACATCCTCAAGACATTTGCAAACTTGTGGACAAAAAGAACCACCGAAGCTGAAGAAGATCGCCAGGCAAAAGTAGCAGAACAACGCAAAGCTGAAGAAGACGCCAAAGCAGCCAAAGATAAAGAAGATCGTTTGGCAAAAGTAGCAGAAGAAAAAGCAGCCAGAGAAAAAGCTGAAGCAGCCGCGAAGGCCAAAGAAGCAGAAGCCGCACGCAAGCTAGAAGAAGAGCGCAAGAAAGCAGCAGCAGCACCAGCGGTACCAGCAGTGGCGGCAGCGGCAGCGAGTCCGGCGTTACAAGCGGTGAGGACTGAAATTGATACACAGGCAGACGGTCTAAAGAAAGCAGCGGATAAAGTTACTGCCGCAGACCAAATAATCACCAAGATTGTCAACGAGGTTCCTGTCCCCGATCAAGAAGCTGCTATGACTTATCTTAAAACTTCAATCAATGCAAGTGAGGATGATGCAACAGATATGCAAACTGTATTTAATGCTAAGGCCAAAATAAAGCAAGGGCTAACGCGATAACAATTCGCTTTTAGCAAATACCTAAAAGAAGAAGGGCGCCGCAGCGGCGCCCTTCTTCTTTTCTTACCAATCTCACAATATTTTCACACTGCAAATATTTTCACCGTGAAACGACCATTTCACAATAATCGCATTTATTCATTATTTGCGTCTCCAAGCCACTATGCGGTTGCAGAACACCCCAGAACCAAGTAATGTGGTACAAGTACGTCCCGTGGGGGGACAGGGCTTAACAAAAAGCCACATTAATTTCACTTATTCATTTATGCTTTTTGCGAAAGAACAATCATGAAGAAACTTGTGCTTATCACATGCTTGGTAGCCTGCGCATCAGTCGCTCCTCAAGCAGATGTCACCGCCGCTCAACCTGCCGCAGCACCCGCTGCCGCAAATGCGTCTCCGTGCAATAGAAAAAAAATCATAATCTACTCAGGTATAACTGCCGCTCTTGGCTTAGCCCTCGCAGCAACGCCATGGATAAGCGGGGCATCATGGGGAGATATTTTTGACGACCGCGAAGGGGTAAATAATTCCGTTGGTTGTTGGCGTAACCACAAAGAAGATGAGGCTTCAGCCTGTGAAGCAGAGTTAACCCGCCTTAACAACATCAGATCGGGAGCACAATATCTTCTTGGGTTGTCCGCATTGGCAATCGGCACACCACTCATGGTCGGTCTATATAAGGCTATTGGAGTCGTAAAAAGAAGTATTCATTCAGCACCAGTAGCACCACAACAGCAGCCGCCTGTTCCACAACAACCAGAACTTCAAGGTGATAGAGGCCAGAACCTCCCACCACAACCAGATCCTGCGGCTATAACGGCAGAGAACGCAGTAGAAAAAGTACTCGCGTGGCAGGCTGCTCTGCATGACCTAGAAAATACCCGACGTTTTGCTGCACAACTTAATAGCTTACAAAATCCCGCTGCACCATGGGAGCCTGCGCTGATAAGAGCTCAATATTATAAAACTGCGCTCGAGGACCAAGGTCTTTCAGAACAAGGCTGGACACGCCCAACGCCATGGATTTGTCCGCAGTGCTCCTACAAAAACCATTCCCAAAACACGCCATTATGCGTGATCTGTCTTTGCGAGAATGAAAACGCAGACCGCGCAGTTCAGCCAGAAGAACGCAAAGACGATTCTCCAGCAGAACAGCCACAAGATGATCCAATACAACTAGAGCCACAAGATCAAGAACAGGCGCAAGATGATCCATCCACCTCCGCCGAGGCTACGGCGGACAGGACGGCGGACCAAGAAGCAGCGCAAAAAGAAGAGCTACGTAGACAGCAAGAGCAAGAACGCCAAGAACAAGAAAACGCTCGCAAGATTGAAGCAGACGCACAAGCTCGTCAACAAGAAGAGCTAGAGCGTCAGCAACAAGAAGAAGCAGCCCAAAAAGAGCGAGAAAAACAAACGCTCCTGGATGCCGAGAAACAAGAACGAGAAGAAAAGATAGAGCGCGAGAAACAAGAACAAGAAGAACTGTGTAGACAGCAAGAGCAAGAACGCTTAGCAAGAGAGAACACACAGAAAGAGGCAGCTCTTAAAGAAGAACAGCGCAAGCAGCAACAAGAACGTCTAGACAAAGAACAACAGGATCTGCAGCACGAGCAAGAAGCCGCGGCGAACGCCAAGCCAGTAACTCCTCATGCTGTTGTAGTTAATCCAGCTCCGGCAGTGGCAGTCCAACTTCAGGAGCCACAATCGCAAGCACTCGTTATAGCAAACACACCAGAAGCTGTTAACGCCCTAGTAATGAAAATTGTCACCGAACAAATGGATGAAGGCGTAGCCCAGCAACAGGTCTCACCTGAGTTGCAAACATACTTTCCTGAGGCATTGAAAATTGCACGAGCCGCCAAAGAAGGGATACTCGCCGAGATCCAGCAGCACGTACCGCAACCACAGGTAGTACCAACCGTGGTATCGCAAGCACCCGCACCACAGCCTGTACTGATTCAGCCAGCACCAGCAGTACCCGCAGTGGCAGCAGCAGCAGCAGCGAGTCCGGAGTTACAAGCGGTGAGGACTGAAATTGATACACAGGCAGACGGTCTAAAGAAAGCAGCGGATAAAGTTACTGCCGCAGGCCAAATAATCACCAAGATTGTCAACGAGGTTCCTGTCCCCGATCAAGAAGCTGCTATGACTTATCTTAAAACTTCAATCAATGCAAGTGAGGATGATGCAGCAGATATGCAAACTGTATTTGATGCTAAGGCCAAAATAAAGCAAGGGCTAAAGCGATAACAATTCGCTTTTAGCAAATACCTAAAAAAATAGTGGGCACCATTACAGTGCCCACTATTTTTTTACAAAACTTGTAAAATCGATATACAGTTATCTATAGTTGTTTGTTCGTGTCGTCCTGTTTGTCGTTAATAAGAAAGGGATTGTATGAGGGTCAACAAACACACAATCGGAATGTTTCTATTCGTACACCTACTCGCTTGCTGTAGCCTTTACAAAATTTGCTTACCGAAACTCCCAGTAGCATATGACGTGCAAAAAGATCCTGCGTACATAAAAGCGTTCGAAGGAATCCTAAAACAGGCACAAGATGCTGCTGCTGCAAAAGCTTTAGCGTTAGTAAGAACCGAAAGAACGCAAGCACGCGCAGAGAAGAGAGACCCCAAGAAGATTGATGATCTTCCTGCGTACATACAAGCGTTCGAAGGAATCCTAAAACAGGCACAAGATGCTGCTGCTGCAAAAGCTTTAGCGTTAGTAAGAGCCCAACGTGCCGCCGCCCGCGGTGCCGCTGCCGCCCAACAAGCCGCCGCCAAAGTAGCCCCAGCCGCAGCCCCAGTATCTGTAGAAAAAGAAGCAACACCACAAGAAAAAGGTGACGCCAGAGCAGCGCTGAAAAAATTGTTTGCCCCTGACAACATGGCCGACCCAGCCGTAACTGCTGCCATCAACGCCGCCGCTGGAAAACCAATCCCTGCTGACGCAGCCCCAGAGGTAGGTTGGCAAAAAGATGCCCTTACGGCCGTCGACAACCTTCAACCAGAAAGTAGCAAAGCCCCACAAGAGGCGATAAGGTTTGCGGTCCCTGACCTCATCGTGTACGCCGAAAACCTCCTGCTCACACCAGAATTCCACGAGAACAAGGTAGGGACACCTCCGGCAACCAGGGTTGAAGGTCTCAAGAACAATAAACCCGATGACAAGATAAACACGGCCATAGACAACATTGCAATAGCAGCTCAGGAAAAACCAGTTGATCTGTGGAAAATAATGGAGATCGTCATCCAGGTACGCGACGAGGCGACGCAACTGCTTGCCGCAGAAGAGAAGAAACTAGCGGCAGCCAAATAACTAAATTAACTCAGCCTATCCTAATTTCAAGCCCTTCGAGGTTAACCAACTTCGGGGGGCTTGTCCTTTGTAGCCATGAGCATGGCGAGGGCGTAGGAGGGCTTGTCCGACGCCTGCCGCGCCGAAGCTAGATTCGAGCGAAGGCGGGTAGACCCGTTTATTTTGAAAATAAATATTCAAACGCCTTCCGTCGCTCAACGTCATGCACAAAAAGTGCCGCGACTGCATAGAGCGGGTATGAATGTACTTTTTCATACAATGAATAATTTTGCGTCGAAAAACGTACCCCGTAAGGCGAGTGCGGATGCTGCTCAAGAAAAACATGCATACTTTTAAGCGTAGATCCAGCACCACTTTTGACTTCTATTGGAACAACATTTTCATCAATCTGAAGCACATAATCAATTTCCGCCTCTCCGCCAACTTTGTGACGATGCCAATAATAAAGTTGTGCATCATACACAGGATCGGTATAAGCCAATAACTCTTGCCCCACAAAAGCTTCAACTATTTCTCCCTTATTAATAAACGCTTTCTCCTTATTGACCAACCACTCGCCCAAGGTGAGGCCTAAAATTGCCTGACTCAAACCAACGTCAAGGCATAATGCCTTAAAATCATTCGGATCAATTTGAGCCCCGAGTGGAATTCCTTGCGCCGCTGAATACAAAATTTTGTGTACAATATCAGCAGTACACAAGAGATTAAGTCCAGGCGATAATTCTCGTGTCTTAAATTCACCTTCAATCGCACTATATTTAAATTTTCTTCCGAGCTGATAGGGCAGAGAACTCAATAAAGCATCCAAATATTTAATATTCAGATTTTTTGCATACTTATAAAAATCCTGTCGGTAACTGCTGATAAGTCCCTGATGAAACGTTGCCACCAACCGTGGATCATTTTCCGTCCGCCACGCATCAACAACCTGCGGCATACCGCCAATTGCAAGATAGTGGCTTAATAGACTCAATAATTTTTCGTGAATAACATCACTTATTGGCTCAAAGCCCTGATGCTCAATAATTTCTTTGATCAAAAAAGCATGCCCACATGCCTGCAAAAACTCAATAAATGAAAGTGGGTACATGTTAAGAAATGAAACCCGTCCGACAGGAACGCCAACCAATTCAATCGCAAAATTAAGCAAAGATCCGGCTGCAATAACATGAAGCTCAGGCATTTCTTCATAGAAATAGCGCAGTGCCGTAATCGCTTGCGGCGCAATCTGAATTTCATCAAAAAAAAGCAATGTTTTACCGGGGATAATAGCCTGATCAACAAGGGTAGCTTCAAGATCTCTGATGATGCGCTTCGGATTCAAATCTTCCTGAAAAAGTGCTGCCAATTGAGGCTGATTTTCAAAGTTCAACTCAATAAAGTTGGGAAAGCTTTTTCCCAATTCACGCACTGAATAAGTTTTCCCAACTTGACGAGCACCTCGTAATAATAAAGGCTTCCGATATTTATCTGTTTTCCACCGTTCAAGATGAAAATCAATCAAACGCTTCATTTGTGCTCCTTTATACCCGGTACTTTTGACCAACTTATGGCTCTAACATGGGGGTATATTAAGCCAAAAACATGATTTTGGCTATTTTTTCCAACTTTTTAACGATTAACCGGTCCTCCGTCCTGTCCGCCATCCTGTCCGTCGTAGTCATGCAGACGTAGACGGAAGCCAGTCTCGGCGTCGGTGGAAGCCACGTAGGGCGTAGGAGGACTGCGTTACCCTGAATTTCGACCATGGAGAAGCTGAAGTATCCCTGATTTTTGACCATGGAGTTTTAAAAAACCCTCTTTCTCCTCATCACATCACCAACGTTTTTACAAAACCTTTGCACCGGCAGCGACCCAACGCCTATGCTTGCTGGTAATGTTGTGTTTCACACCTTGAAAAAGTAAAGGGACGTAATGAAGGTTTATAGCGCAGTGATGATGAATCTGATAACGCTTTTTACGTGTTCGTGGTTGTGCGTACCGCAGATGCAGGCGATGGGGCAACCAACCCCAGCACAAAACGCATATGCCGAGGTGCTAAGTGGGGGAATATTTAAACGGTGTGTACAAACTCATCAGGTAACAATTGCCCGAGTTGCCAGGGTCAATCCTGCTGAAATAGTACGGCATCCAATAACCGAAATAGACTTGTGGAAACAAGGCGTAATACCGGAAATAATACGAGTTCGTCTCCGTCACATAGCAAGAAACTGGAACGAGCAAGAATTTGACGCCATAAAGAAAGCAGTAGCGGAAACGAAACTTGCTTTTTTAAACTGTCTGAGGCTCCAAGGTGGTCAAGGAAACGTCTCCGCGATAATGAGCGCGGGACGAAACTTAAATCTTCAGTTTCTACAAGCAGTGCGCCAATATCTTGATTTAAATGATTTAGCAACATTCTTTACAAACGCTGCTGCCGAAACTGATCCAACAAAAAAAGAGTTGCAAAAACAAATAATTTCAGAGCTTCTTACCCCAAGAAAAGATTACACCGTTGCTACGCAAGAGATATTACATGATCAAGTAGCTACACTTATTAATGTGAGCGATCAGCATAAAGAAAAAATCAGGCGTTTCATCCAAGAAATTTCGCAGCGGCTACAGCCTCCTCAACCACTCCCCGCTCCAGTCATTATTCCACGTCCAACACCAACCCCACGCCCTGCGCCTCCTGTAGCATTGGCTCCCTCTGCGCATGATTCTGTTGATACAATCAATGAGAAAGTTACAGCCTTAACGGATAAATCCAAGATACCTGATTTTTTCATACCGCTATTTACTCACAACGCAGACTTCGTTTCTTATACCGAACCAGAGAGGTTAGAAATATCTAAAATTTTAGCCGCAAAGCTGAGCGCCGTGCCAGCGCTTGGAAAAGATTTTTTAAATCGATATGAGACTCTAAAAACAATTACAAGCTCCGAACAGGGTCAGCAGATACTTTTGTATAGTAAGATTGCGTTGGGGATTTTAGCATTAACCACAGAAACGTCTGCAGAAAGTATCAATACGCTAATTCAGGACATTGCTGATTACTCACAGGTAACTCAGTATTCCATCTTCGCCGTCAACTTAATTAAGTGCCTAATAAAAATTAAATCGCTAGACCTAATTAATCGGGTCAAAGAGGGCTTCGCAACATATCTACAGAAACCTAAAAACACAGGCAGCGCTGTCGGTACAATAGCTGAAGAATTGGGCCGCGTACGTAATTGGGGAATCGAAGAAGAAAAAGAAGTCGAAGAAGAAGAAGAAGAAGAAGAAGAAAAAGAAGAAGAAACTCCTGCGCCTCAACAGCAAGCTGCCAAATGGACGTGCAAAGTCTGCACATTTGAGAATGAGCCGGATGCACAAGTTTGTGCAGTATGCGGTACTTCAAGAGAAGGTGAACAACCTTTGCGACAAAAACTCGCCGCCATAGCAATTGAATTTAATCTTAACGAATTCAAAAAAATTGAATCAAATTTGCCAGCAAAACCTCAAGGTGGATCTGGCCCGCTAGAATTCGCATTACGTACTGCCGCTGAACAGGGGCCGAAAGACGAGACTAAAGTCACAGCTCAGAAAACATTTATTACCTATCTCCTCCAAGAGGGTGCCGATTCTGAGTTCGTGACCCAAGAGCTCACCCTCGCTGGAAATAGTGGCGCCGCAGCTTGTATACGATCTGCGGCAAAAGAAATGGCGGGGGAACAGCAGTCGCGACCGGTGCGCCAAGCGCCGCAACCTGCCGCCAGGCCATCACTGCCTCCATCGCAAAAACAAGTAGCACTATCAGCTGAGCAACAACTTGAAGCGCAAATAAGAACCATGATTAATGACTGCAGAATGTTTTTGAGTAGAGCCGCCTCTCATGGACCGCGACCTCAAGACATTGTGAAAGCTATCGCACAAATCAAAGATGCTAAGACAAGATTGAAATTATTGAAGGCGCTAGAAGCTACGAGACCTGTAGATTCTCAACAATATAATATCAGAACTCTAGAAACTGGATTGGCGACTGCTGTTGCGCAGGCTTCTGCCCCCGCAGTACCAGCGGTTCCCGCGCCAACTCCCACTCCCGTACCAGCATCACGTCCCTCACCAACACCAACTCCAGTACCAGCCCAGGCCGCAGTACCGGCGGCGCAACCGAAAGTTTCAGCGCCTACCACAACTACTCCACAAAGCTCTGTCGAGCAGACAACGCCACGCGAATCAGAACCACGTTCGTTTCCTGAAGGCACCGAAGAATTTATAGCAAATATTAGGAGAATCGGCGCACAGTTTCCGGATCTTAAAAGTGCTGCCCCATATGCCACCATTTTAAACGAGTTCGAAACTCTGCTTACAAAACACTGTTCACAAGAAGAACGAACCGCACTTCATCATAAATTTAAGGCAACCCCAAGTTTTGGTGTAATGCTTGAGATTCCAGGTCTCACATATGACGAAATTCGTGGTATTGATTATTGGGCAAGACAACTTGAGCGATTAGCAACAGAAACAGTGCCTGCTCAGCCGCAGACAACTGAGAGAACAGACAGAGAGATACTAAATGATTTAGATGTTATGAAAGAAAGATGTATGACGTTTTTGGGTGGTTTTACATTGGAACCTTACCCGCCTCACCCTACAAAAGTTGTCGATGAGATTGCAAAAATCAAAGATGCCGCAAAAAGAACCGAGGCATTTAAAGAGTTTATCGCGCAGTTCGCCGCAACTACAATTATTACAGACAAGCTAACGGACAATGAAAAAGACGCAACTGCTCTGCGGAAATATTTCGCTGATCAGGTAGCGAATGTTCAAACGTCGAGAAAGAAATAAGCACAGTAGAAGAAAAAGAAAGGCCCGTAATGAAGCCCCCTACCCCCTCCACCCATTGTTGGGCAGCACTCATAATAACCCTCATCTCCTCCCTCTACCTCCCCTCCGCGCAGGCGATGCGGGCTGGTGGTGGCGTAACAGCTGCTGATATACGCGAGAGGTGCATCAAAGATACTATTGCATCAAGAGATTTTAAGATTGCATTGAAGGCGGCACAAAAACAGGTAGCAATTGATGCAAAAAATGGTATATACGACGCCAATACCATCCACGATGAGCTTCTGCTCAATAGTCAAATCGGTAAGGTAACCGCAAAATTATACTCAGATGTGCAAGCAGCGATTGCTCAGGCCACGACGCAACCTGTGGTGCTATCGCCTGAAGATGAAAAAGAGATCGTGGCCAAAGTAACAAATCTACGGGAACAAGCACCGGTAGCGTTGGTTGCCAGGCTGATAAACGGCGGCGATACAGTCAAAGCGCTCAAAGATTTAACTCACTACGCCAGTCAGGAAGGTGATCTTACACCCAAAGAAATCACGTACCTCAAAAAGATTTTTATAAAAAAACTAACAGATCTCCACAAGCCGCAAAGTGATACAGACAAGGTGGAAAAAATCGGCGGCGGCGTCAGCCAAAAAGCCGTAAAAGCATACGTGGATCCTGACATTCTTGACACTGTCAATAGGTTAATTAAGGCAACAGTCTCTCTCGAGCCGCGCGATCGAAATATTACTGCGCTGCTTGATTACATTGATCGATTACCCGAAAAATATCTTAGCGTTGTTTTAAATGGGCTTGTAACCACATTTGCAGAAAACAAAAGTTTAGTGGAGCCATTTATTAAATCTCTTCAACAACGTCAAGAACCTACGCTCAAAACGCTGCTAAGATTACTTCAACTATATGCGATACATAACCCTGGTTTGTTGCCAATAAAGGTAAACGTGCTGTCGCCACAACAACCAGCAGAAGTCCTGCGACTCAAACCAATACCACAACTTGAGAAGTTGGACGTCGTAGAAGAAGGATCTGAAGAAGAAGAAGAAGAAGAACAGCAACCGGTGATCCAGCAGCCCGTACTCCCAGTACCCCCAGTAACCCCTCCCGCCCCAAAGCCCGCGGCGGCGGTGGCGGCCACACCTGCTCCTGTACCTCAGCCGGCAGCGCAACGAGTGGCGCCTCGCGTTCCTCCTCAACCGCGACGAGTGGAAGAGGAGAAACCTCCTCGTGTTGCATTGCCAAAAGGCGCTCAAGAAGCAATAGAAAATATAAAAAAATTGGATATACCATCGGCGCAAGGCGGAATAACAGTATCCGATTTTAATGATTCTATAGCCAAGCTTTTCCCTTCCCTCGATCAACAGCAAAAAGCGCATTTTGCGCAAGAGATTGAGCGAGCCTCCAACGGCAAGCGTTGGCTTTGCACATACTGTGGCAATACAAATGGTTCATTAAATGACCCCGAGCAATGTGATTTATGTTATCGGCTTAAAAAAGGAGTAGATGAAACACCTTTAGAAAAACAAGCATCTCAACTTTTTACAGAATGGGTTTGCACGCAGTGTCATAAGAAGACTCCTGTAGGAGCGAATATTTGTCTGAACTGTCACACACCAAGACCTATAGGAAACCCTTCGCCCTTTTTCAATAGAACAGGAAATGCATGTGGTCCCATTGCCAATCTTCAACTTATTCTCTCAGCACTTGACCCAGAAAATGCAACGGCGCTTTCAATCAGTAAGGATCGAATTGAACGAAAGATTGGACAACTTTTTTTTGAACAAGATCCTGCTATGCGAAGTGCACTTGCAACAATTATTCTCAGGTGGTCTGTTAAGGCTCCAAGAGAAAAAACGCTTGATGGTTTGACAGGATTTATTAAACAACATCCACAGCTCCAAAAATACGTTACCACCATCGATCTTAACATCGATCCAGATCTCACTGATTGGAGCAATCCTCCAGTAGTCGAGCCAAACAATCCTCTTCTTACAGGTATAAGAACTGGCGGAGGACATTTTGAAGCTGTAATAAAAAAGATTATCAATGGAAAAACAACCTGGTATTGGATTGATCAACAGGTAGAGAAAGATAAGCCTGCGACAGATTATTGCAAAGAGATAGCAACGCCGGCGACTACTCCGACAGGGCTTACGCATACCCAACGAGAATTCGGTGTTCCAATTGACATAGCCATCCTCAAAAAACAGCCAGCCGCAGAAGAGAAAAAAGGCGTAAAAAGAGAAGAGAAGAAAGAAGTAAAAAAAGAAGAACCGTCCGAGTCTAGCGGCGAAGAAGAGTCCGAAGAAGAAAAAGGCGAAGAGCCAAGCGGCGGCGAGGAAGAAGAACCGGTCGCCCCCGCTCCCACTCCATCACAACAAACTTCCCGTCTGGCTTCTTCACTAGCACCGTCGCCAGAAGAAGCGAAGCCAGTGCGCGTGGAGGAAACAAAGCAGGCCGCGGAAGCAGATCAGGAAATAGCAAAACAACTTTATAAGATTATAGTAGATGACAACGTTGCTGCTTTTACGAAAGCAATAGCAGGTCTTACTAAAGAAGAAGTCACCCGGCGTCTTCTCCTGCGCTATGCGACGGGTGGTTCTAAAACGCCCCATTGTCTGTATGAATATGCAGGACTAAAAAGTCTTCAACTTCTTCCTACACTTGTGCCAGACCTAACTGATCAACAAAATACGTTTATGATTGCATGGGCAGCGGTAAGAAAAACAGACAATGAGCGAGCAATTAACTCTATTCTTCTGACTCTTGATCCCCCAAAACGCTCATCGATTGCTGGCAACGCGATAGAGTACCTGCGGGGAAAAAATATGGAGGGACCGGCTTCGCTTGTTGCGGCGTGTCTAAAGCAACTTGAAGGTCCAACTCAAACAGCAGCCCCCGCCTCCGCCCCAGCCTCCAGCTTGTCGTCGTCGCTGGCCCCATCACCAGCGGAAAGCGACGCGCCTGATTGGCAAGAATTTGCTACAGCGGCTCAAGAAGATGCACAAAAAAAAGAGAAAGAAAAGAATGAAAAAGTTACGGCATTTGGAAAAAAAATTAAACGCTTCGAAGAGGGCCGTGATGATGCTCCAACTTTTGAAGATCTATGGCAAACAATTGCGTCGGAGCAAGATACGGCTACGCGCGGTATACTTGAAAGCTTGTTATCTCAAACGAAACTTCCAGAAGCTCAGTTGTATCAAAAAAAGGAGGCCGCTGCCCCACCACCTGCCCCAGGTCCAGTAGCCCCCCCAACACCACCAGCCGTTGCTGCTTCGCCAGTAGCTCCTGCGGCAAAATCACCGCCAGTACTACAGCCAGCAGTATTGCAACAACAAAATCAAGATCTTGTAATTGCGCGAAAGCTCAGGGAATGGGCGCTGAAGCCTTTTAATCCGATTGATCCGAGTGAATTTTGGAATGCAATAAAGTCAGACTTAGAACTATCGCATAAAGTGACGATTTCTGATGATACAATCGCACATCGTCTTTCATTGCGACTGAGTTACGATACAACAACGTTGGTTCAAGATGAATATAATGGATATTCGGTACGAGCACTGATTGCATTTCAAGGTAGGCTCGATGTCCTTAGGTCTTTAATGCCGTGGTCCTGGATGCCGAAAAACAAAAATGAGTATTTGGAAGAAGTAAGACATGTTTTATATAATGCCGTGCTCGCAGATCAAGCAGATAATACCAATCAAATTTTTGTGGTTAATTATCTGCTTGAAGTACTGGGGAATGGTGTACTTGATGGTGCAACTAAAGTTTGTAACCTGTTTGTGGCCGCAGGCAAACAATCCAAGGCTAGTTTTCTTTGGGGGCTAACCCAAGCTTTCATACGACCTGCGCCCGCACCTGAGATGCAAGCGCCACAGCTAGCAGTGCAAGCGGCACAACCAGCGCGGAAAAGTCTATTCGCTGAACTGCAACCTCTTAAGAAATGGATGGACTCTATTTTCAGCCTCGTACAACGGGCACCATTCCCTGAAACCTTTGCCTTCGGTCTAACCTTAGACGATTTCACAAAAGCTCTTGGCAGTCAGGAAAAGGTGCCACAAGGCGCGACAGAAGGCTTCAATCCACCAAGTATCCCTGGCGTCCTTGATGTGCTGAGCAACTATAACGGCAAGAAATATTATGGCGTTGATGCGCTTAAAATAGCTGTGCAGCCAAATGCGTGTATTTGTTGCATGGGTGATATTCATGGTAGTTTCGGCGCCCTCTATCGCAATTTAATTAAGCTGCGTGATATCGGATTTTTGGATCCAAGTTTCAAGATTAAAAAACAAAACGATCTCATGGTCTTCACGGGCGATTACATGAGCCGTGGCAAAAATAAAATTGCTGTGGTGTATACCTTACTTCTGCTGGCGGCTACCAATCCCGGACAAGTTTTTTTACTTCGTGGAAATCACGAAATTCCATGGCTATCTGAGCGACACTCATATGGCAACAAGACTGAAATCGAGTCTCTTTATGGCGCTAAAAATGGCGAACTCGTATGGCAGCGACTTATAGATCATTTTTTTGAAAAACTTCCGTACGTTCTCTTTCTTGGTATCGACCACTTTGGCTGGTTGCAATGCTGCCACGGTGGTGTTGACCCTGTGTGGCAACAGCAAAAGTTTTTAGGCCAGACAGTGACGGCCGAAGGGCAGCCTTGGCGTGAAGACGCAGATTTTGCACAAAATCTCTTTCAAACATTGAATTACACGCAAGCAAATCCGGCAATTGCCAATATTGATGATTTAGGCGCAGCTTGGAATCAATGCAAAGCTGATCTTGCTCACACTGTTCTGAGCAAGCCTTCTGATAATGGTTATCCATGGGCTGAGTTTGACGATGGCCAAGGATTTAGCCGACCCGCTAAATACAATGCCGGTATACGCACAGGCGCTGCAATTGCCCAACAAGTTGCCAACGCCTTGGGCATCCGAGGATGGATCAGAGGACACCAGCATGAAAAATTTGGTCTTAAAATAGGCGGCGAGACGCATTGGCGCATGAGTAATATTCAGCCTATGTACTATAGTAAGATTCTTAGGGAAGGGTATCCTTATGCAGCGCAATTCAGATTCTCTGACGCAAGGGTCAACGAAGCCCCATGCCCTGTCTTTACACTTTCAACTGCAAGCGAGGCCCCAGACCTTTGGAGCGACGCTGATCCGAGTCTTATCCCTGAACCCTACGATTCGTTTATCATCTTAGACACACATATTTTTGACACACAGGTAGGCAGGACGACGGTGAAAGATTTCATGGTTCACGTGTATGAAAAGGCCGTAACAAGCGCTCCATTCTGGGAACCATATGCAGCCATAAAGCGGCAAAAAATAGCAAAGCAAGCAGAAGCCGCAAGGCCGCTACCTCCTGCGCCTCAACAACAGCAACCCGCCTCCGCTAAAGCTTCCACCGTCGCTAAAGCTATGGCGGACAGGATGGCGGACAGGCCGGCGGGCAGGCAAGCGCCGCAGGTGCTACAGCCGCAGCAAGCTACAGTGAAATGCAATGTGTGTAGCTATTTGAATGCGCCCGACAGAGAGACCTGCGATCATTGCGGAAATCCATTGCCAGCAACAGACGAGCCAAGCGAACAGCCAAGCCCAGAGGAACTTGCACAAATAAGTAGAGACTCTTACCTCTCTGAGCTGATAGAGGCAGAAAAAAAATATAGACAGACTCCTGGGGTTGTTGAAGAATTGCGAAAAATACTAGGCTGTGGCTCTCAAAATCCGTTTGCATATGTTAAAAAAAATCAAGCAACAATTGGACTTGATAAGCTTGAAAGAGCATGTGGATATCTTAGAGAAATCGAAAATCGCCAGTTAATCCATGCACATAACTTGCGTACTTTGCAGGCTAAGCTTCAGGAGTATCCAGACGAACAATATCTTGGCAGTATGCAACAAGATATTGTTGACCTTCTTCAAGCTCTTAAGCCAGCTCTTAAGCCAGAAGAAAGAGAGGGATATATACAGGAGTTTGTCGATGCATCACAAAAACGCGCGCGTACTTTTGGAGATGAAACAATTTTGACGGTAGAAGAAATTCGAAAAAGAATTCAACAGAAAAAGTAAACTGTTATAAGAAAAAGGAGCGCCGTGAAACTAATTAACCGTCGTCTCTTACCCCTCATCGCCACAACCCTCACCATCACCAACATCCACCTACTGCACGCGCAGCAACCGAAACAGCCCTCTTCACCGGCCCAAAAAACGATTCTATTCGCCACACAAAAAATAGTTGCTCAGGCGGAACGCCAAACACCAAAAACCGCAACTCCGGATTTTATTAAAAATATTTTTGAGGCTCAGCGAGATGAAACCATACGTGCATGGCTCCGCAAAATAGCAAGATCCGGAAACGCTAATGGATTTGAGGCAGTGTTTACAGAAGTGCTTGGGAAAAAACCAAGTGAATTGCCGCCGAGTGAGGTTCTACGGTATTTGAAAATAAAAGATAAGGAAAAAAATATTTCTGCACTAGAAAGTGCTGCTGCAAACGTAAATTTTGAATTTATTAAGCTTGTTTTCAAAAGCTGTGATTCTGCCGTAACCCCGGAAGACAAAAATGAAATACTTAAACAAGCAGCTGGCCGAGATCATAACAACGACCAACAAGATGAGTGTATTACGTTTCTTATCGAAAAGGGCGCGGATATACAATCGATAATAACATACTTTACTGCCCAACTCGGAGGGGATCAATTCGAAATAATTCCAGCATTTCGCATTGCCAATGTAGCGCGCCGCCTCAATAAACAATATGATTTGGTTAAAAATGAATCACTTGCCGATTGGGCGAATAATCCTGGACGAGCACGCGCACTCGCTCAAGCAACAGTAGATAAAACAACCCCTATTGATCCCAGCATCGTCCAACTTTTTGCCGCACTCGACGCTGCCCAACAAAAAAGTCCCACAACTTTTGGTAACGATGCACTCAAAATACACGTACAAAAAGGTGCACAAATCTGTTGCATGGGCGATATTCACGGAAGCCTTGGTGCGTTGATCCGCAACTTGCAGAAGCTTCGGGGCATTGGCTTTCTTGATGCAAACTTTAAAATCAAAGAGGGACAAAACAAGCCCCAAAACTACATGGTCTTTACGGGCGATTACATGAGCCGCGGCAAACACAAAATGGGCGTGATCTACACACTTCTTCTTCTTATTGCCGCTAATCCAGGAAGAATTTTTTTGACACGTGGAAATCATGAAGATCCGGCAATTGCGGAACAGACTGGCACGGGCTACAACAACATTGAAGAGCTCGAGACTATCTATGGAAGTAATTACGCATCTGTGTGGAACTTTATTAACAAGAATTTTTTTAGCAAGCTCACTCTCGTTGTATTTTTCGAAATACCAGGCACCCCTAGCAAATTCCTGCAATGCTGCCACGGTGGTGTTGATCCGGCGTGGCCGCAGCAGGAATTTTTAAAGAGTGCGGAAAATAGTAAAGAGAATATATTCGGCACACTAAACTACAAAAACGCCAACGATGCTCTTAAACCTATTAGTAATTTTCGGGAAATTTGGCCAGATGGTGGGCAACATAATAAAATATTTGAAGCGTACCAAACCCACATGCGTAGCGCTTTGATTAGCCAACAAGGGCCCCTTGTTGCTTCTCTCAATAATGGCTGCATATGGTCAGAGTTTAATGATGGAACTACAGATACAAAATACAACCCAACTCCGACCTCAATTGATGAATTTAGCGTAACTGTCAAATTTCCCGCTGGCATCAAAACTGGTTCACATATTGCCGGCAAAGTAGCAAATGCATTAGGAATACTCGGCTGGATTAGAGGCCATCAGCACGATAGATTTGGCCTTAAAATAGGCGGCGAAACGAACTGGCGCGATTGCTTACAAGGCAAAGCTACGCTAGACGCAACGACGCAATTGCTAGCATTCAAATTTGCTGATGCAAAACTTAAAGATGTATTCTGCCCTGTCTTCACCCTTTCAACAGCAAGCGAATCTGAAGGCTTAGATGAACCCTATGATTCATTTATCATTTTGGATACCACCGAGGACAACCATGACGATTGGGTAATTAAGGTGCATGAGGCCAAGGTGCCTGCCGATTCACCATTCTGGGCGCCTGCTACAACGAGAAATGCCGCAGCCCTCAAGTCGGTGACGGCAGAAGAGAAAAAATCGGTGGAGGCCGCCATAAAGCAAGCTGATGAAGATTTCGAACTCGCAAAAAAGATTCGTATGATAGCGGGGGATGGGAATGCTGAAAAGGATGTTGAGAGCGTTGAGGATTTTAAAAAAGCAGTAGATAAGCTCGATCCTACTAGAGTTGCTCGGTGCATTGATATGCTTCTTGAAAAAGATGGAAAAGGAAACATCTCTCAAGCTTCCAACGGAGTATCGGCAATCTCCTCTGCGATAGCCCACAACAAACCCAAGCTTACCGCAGCATTTTTAGGCTATCCTCTTGCTGAGCTCACTAAAAACCTGGCTTTGGCACAATGTATAGCAAGCGACTTTTCTCTTGGAACAATTCAGATGCTCATACAGCAAGGCGCAAGCATCCTATCTGCGATAAGTTATAGGTTACACGACGCAGAAAAGTATCCGTACTTACATGATTTTTGCATAAAGATAAAATTTACCGGTCAGGATGTCATCATAGATGGAACACAAAAAGAGCCACAAGCTTCCTCTCAAATCGTTTCCGAATTGGCACAAGCTATCCGCGCCATAAAAGACGATGACGAAGATAAGGATGATACAATGATTAGACTGCTCGCAGAGAAACACGTAGACGGCCTAACGATGATAAAAGAGCTTTCGACTGACACGAAAACACAGTCTTTTTGCGAAAAAATAATAAAATTGGGCGGGCATATCGGCATAAAAGAGAAGAAGGCGGCTTCAGCACAAGCCCCCGCTGCTGCTCCAGCTACAGTGGCCGCGAAAGGGTAAGGGCGTCTTGGGACATGAAATCTGCACCCGGCACGTGCATTTTTTGGCAAAATATGCGCTCGATAGCGACATTTTTCAGCACTTTTCTCTTTTTACAACCCTTGTGCAGTTACGTTAGCAGCAAGCGGGAAGGTTTGATGTTGAGGATGAATAACATAAAGATGATCAAGTTTTAGATCCTGAAGCGCACTCATCATTGATTTAGTAAGTTTGGGAGCATCGGTATATTTTATTTCAAACCCAAGTCGCTTGCCATCTTGTACGATCAAAAGATCAAGCTCTGCCCCACTCATTGTTGACCAGAAAAAACACTCCTCCGGCTGCGCTTGGTATTTCTTAATAATTTCTTCGAGCGCAAATCCCTCCCATGCAGCACCAAGCCGATAATATTCTTGAAGCTCGTTGTTATCGTGAATGCCCAATAACGTGTGTAGAATCCCACTATCACGAAGGTATATTTTAGGGCTTTTTACTTGACGTTTACCTATATTTTCAAACCATGGCAGCAGGAGCCGCACCATAAATGTTCCCTCCAAAATATCTACATACGTGCGCACCGTATGATGTGAAACCCCAAGAGCAGCGCCGATTTCACTCATGTTCAAAATATTGCCATGATTGTGCGCGAGCATAACCCATAAACGCTTCATCAGTGCAGCGGGAATATTAAATCCAAGATTAGGAATATCACGCTCCATAAACGTTGAAATATACGACTGCCTCCAGGCATAACTTGCGCGCTCTGACGTTGCAAGGTATGAACGCGGGAAGCCACCACGAAGCCACAGTTTTTGTCGATCATCAACTTCGGTAAGTGAGAACGGAGTAAGTTCAACATATCCAATGCGCCCAGCTAAGGTTTCAGATGACTGTTGCAGCAAATCACGCGAAGCGCTTCCTAAGATCAAAAATTTTCGTGGCTTCTCATCCACTAAAACGCGGAGAACGGGGAAAAGGTCTGGCCGGCGTTGAATTTCATCAATAATAATGAGATCACTTTGTAACGCAGAAAGAGCAAGCATGGGATTTTCAAGACGCGCAAGGTCGGCTGGATTTTCAAGGTCAAGAAAGTAGGCATTGGGTATCTTTTCAGCAAATTGATGCGCGAGTGTTGTTTTGCCAACCTGGCGGGGGCCGAGGAGGCCGCACAGGGAATGGATTTCGAACTGGAAGTCGATCTTTTCAAGAAAAAGAGCTCTTTTCATGATATCATCCTTGCATTTTGGAACTTACACTTCCAATTTACAATGATGATGAGAAAAAGACAATTAAACCCTTAAACCCGTTTTTCTTCCCCCCATAAGACCAAGACCACTGCATTAGGCCTCTTCCGAAGCCTGTTTAACCTAGCTATCGTGGACGCGGCTTTTGTCATTCCTCCTACGCTGAAGCTAGCTACGGAGGACAGGCCCAGACGCACTTTTTCGTCATCCCTCCTACGCCCTCACGATGTTCGTGGCTTCCCCCTACGCCCAGGTGGCTTCGGAGGACAGGCCGAAGGACAGGCCCTCCTACGCCCTACGTGGCTTCCACCGACGCCGAGACTGGCTATGGCGGACAGGCCTACGGACAGGCTTGCGCAGGCGGGGACCTAGCCCCCAGAGCTATCTCTGGATACCCGCTTTCGCGGGTATGACGCTATGTTGTAGTGGCCGTTTAGAATATTTTGCCTATAGCCATCCTGAACGCACTTTTTGTCGTCACGCACGCACTTTTTCGTCATCCCGGGCAAGGACCCGGGATCCAAAAAAACCCGTACCAGATGATGAAGCGCACATCGGCTTCTGACTTCGCTCTACGAGCTTCGACGGACAGGTAAAAGCCGGTGTATCGCGCGAAATTCTTCGAAGCCCTATCCTATTTCGCTCTTCCATCATCGCCTCATTTGGTTTGGTTAAAAGCGGTCACCAGGCCACCGGCATGCTGCCATGCAACTACCAGTGCCTCCGGCCATGACTGGTCATCAGATCCGGCGTAGATGATAAATTTTTTGGAAGGTGGAAACTCTTTTATGGTGTTGAAGTAGACAAATTGCTTGAAAAAATCTGTGTTAACCGTTTGACCGGATTTAATCTCCACCAAGGCGACACGCAATGCTTGTTCAATAACACAATCTACTTCATTGCCTTGATGATCGCGCCAAAAAGATAAGGCCGGCTTCTGATCTATATTGTAATGTTGCTTGAAAATATCAGAGATCATAAAGGACTCAAATAATCCCCCTCGCAAATAATGCTCTGATAATTCTTGCGAACTTTTGATATTGAGCAATGAGCAGGCTATACCGGTATCAACAAAATAAATTTTTGGTTGCTTAATAAGACGTTTGCCATAATTTTTGTAATATGGATGCAAGAGAAAAATAACATAACTTGCTTCGAGTAACGATATCCATGCTCGTGCCGTTTTCTGATCAATGCCACAATCATTGCCGAGGGATGACAAGTTAAGAATCTGACCGATACGCCCAGCACAGAGTTGAAGAAATTTTTGAAAAAGATTGAGATCGAGAACGTTTTTAATCTGCCGTACATCACGTTCTACGTAACCATGAATATAATTTTCATAGAGTTTGACGGGCGCAACGTCTTCACTATAGAGACGCGGATACATTCCACGAAAAACTATTTCTTCGATTCTTTTCGGCAACAAAGATCCAGTCCTCAGTTCATTAATTGAGAGAGGGAAAAGGGTTAAAAAGGCAATCCTTCCTGCGAGCGTTTGTGTTATCGCCTCATTTACCAGAAAATTCTGCGACCCAGTAACGATAAAAAACCCCTTCTTTTTTTCGCGATCAATAATAGTCTGCATGTAAGAAAGGAGTTTTGGTGCATGCTGAATTTCATCAATAATAATCCCATGATCACTAGAAAAATCATGCAAAAACCTCCGCGGATCAGCTATGGCCTGTTCACGTTTATCAAAATCCTCAAGACTTACGTAGGTATGCGAAGGGAAAACGGTTTGAGCTAATGTCGTTTTCCCTGACTGTCGGGGGCCAACAATTGCCACCGCCGAAAATTGACGTGCTGCTTCGCGCAAATGAGGCGTTATATCGCGAAAAATCATAAAAAATCCCTTTACGTTAACCCTAATTTCATCAGAATAGGCAGCTTTTCCCGTATCGTCAATGTCAAACACGGAATTGAATTCCGGATTTGACATTATACGCTGCAATCAACCCTTGCAATCGCCCTCTATTTTTTTGTATGGTCGTGGTAATAATCGCGCCGGTAAAAAAAGGAGAGTTTCATGAAAACATCGTTCACGACGTGTACCGCTAGATGGTTGGTCGGCATCCTCATGCTTGCCGGTTGCTGGCACGAGATCGCTACGCCAGCTTCAGTACAAATGGGAAAAGCAGAAACCGAACGACGACTCAAGGCATACCGAGATCGCGTTGCGGCAGAGACAAAGGCACGAGAAAAGTATGACGCGGACGTCGCACGTTTCCTTAAGATGTACAACGATGCGAATGATGCGCTTGGGGCGCTCGCGGCGCAGGTGGCAACGATTGAGGATGCTGTACAGCAGTTTTTGGATAATCCATCCCAAGTAAAGTTGGACAATATAAGCGAATTAATGGAACAGGCTGGGCCGCTTATAGAAACAGCACGTAACGCCATAAATGCTTTGCCAGACGATCCTAAAGCAACTAAAGATGACTATCAACAACGGTTTGATAATCTTATGAAACGCGGCGCCAACGCTTCTGATGCGCTTGAGGCTAAACTAACGCCCGCGCAAACAGAGCAACTGCCGCCATCGCCATTTCCTCAATATGCCAAAACAGCGCCAGCAGAATTATTATCTGCATTGTTACAAAAAAATGAGCCCGAATCCGCCCCGCAATCACAGGGAGTGGGCACGCCGCCAACAGTAGTAACCCCAGCCGCTGATACTGAAAAAGGGGGAAAAGATGCGGGAAAAACCGGGGAAAAAGAAGAAAAGAAGGAAGAAGAAAAAGGCGGGCAGGGAGCGGGAGACCAGCCACCAGTGCCAAAAGATGATCCAAGTAGTAGCGGCAGTAGCAGTGGTAGTGGCAGCCAGGGGCCAGGAGGCTCGAAGGTGAAAATAGCAGCGGAAGACCCAGGGATGCAAGCATTGCGAGACATATTGCAACGGCTAGAAAGGCAGCTCAAGATTATAACAACTGAGCAGCAGTTTTTTGATGCTCAAGACGCGACTTCTTCTTATGATTTTGAACGCCGAAAAAGAGATCTTTTATCGCGCCAGGAAAAATTGCAAGCGCTAGATGATGTAATGGTTGGGCTTACGCCAAGAATATTGAGACACAAAAAATTAGAACCACTCTTTTCACAACTTGTTGCTACCTGCAGAAATCGCTTGCAAGTTGCGGATTTCAAACTCGATGTTAACGAACAAATCAATAAAGTTGCTCGAAAAATTGAATCGATTAAAAAACAGAAAATAAATGCACAAAAAAAAGGAGAAATTGCACGCGCACGAGATGAAGCTCAGATAAGAGAAGAAGAAGATCTGATAAGAAAAAATATTCACAACATTCTCTCTAAACTACCAGATGAAAGCGCAGAGAGTGCTTTTTTGGGGAAATTATCGGGGCAGCTAACACCACTCACGAAACAACCAGTGATTAAATCAATACCAACAAGCACGGGCAGAACTTCGCAACTTACTATTAACTATGGAGAAGAAATTGCCTCTATGGGGCCACTAAGTGGTTCATACACAAGCCCAGCTAAAAGAATTGCAGAGAACATACAATTACTTCCGCGAGAAGCGAAGGACGCGGCCACAAAAGATTTTATTCAAAAAGTCTTGTCGTTTGATGAGCAACACAGACATGAAGTTTGGGTTGCTGTGGCTGGAGTAAATACTAAGTTAGCCGATACACTTACCAAAGAATTCGAACACTATCCCCCTGCGTCAGAGATTTCAACACCGCCTTCATCCAGAGCGCCAGAAGCACCTACGCGAAAAAGCAAGAGACAACCATCCCCAGCACAAAAATCAGTGCCAACAATCTCGGTCGCAAAATTGCTCACCGAAATGGAAAAAGAACAAGAAAATGTCACAAAATTAAGCACAGAAGCTCTTAGTTTAAAGACTGTTCCTGAAATTGAAGCGAAGCTCACGCTCATAGAACATCTATTTGCTCACATGGGTAACCAGAAAAACCAGATTTTACGCATGAAGCCACCAAAAGAGCAAATCGAAAAAGCCAACCAGCTATTGAATTCAGCACTTATCCAAATGCGACCAATTTATCCACACAAATATCGCGTAGAGAAAGAAGCGCAGGCAAAAAAGGCAACCGCAGAAACATTGCAACTTAAGCGAGTGCTAGAATCCTCTAAATCAAAAAAGGAAACCGCACAAGCTCAACCATCGTCAGACATCGCACCAACTCAACAGACAATTCTGAACGATATCGCAAAATTTCTCATTTTTTCTGATCTCTCGGGCCAAACAGAAGACTCCATAAATCAATCAATTAACAATGTCCAGAACAAGGAAACACAAAAGTATCTTCGCGATCAATTCGACCTAGCACAGCGCGTCCAAGCGTTACAATCAACAGGAGATCTACCAATAGAATCGGATGAGGAGGAGAAGCAGTTAGCCGCTCCAATACAAAGCGGTGGGCAACTTTTCGACAAGCTCGAATCCATCCTCCAAAAAGCATTAATGGTCAATCCGGACGATGTTCTGCGAGAAGAAATTCGTGATTCAATCGCAAGCGCTATTACATCTAAACAACTTCAAGACCCCAAAATAATCAAAGGCTTGCGCGAAGAAATAGCCAATTCAAAAATAACAGATAAGGGAATACAATCCTGGCTAACCGCCCAACTTGATCTGGCAATTAGAATTGTGACCACAGGAAAAGGAAATAGAGCTGAGTTGGATGCAGAAATCAGGAAAGCACTTACTCCATCAGAAAAAGAGTAATCACGAAACCTTGATCCTCAACCCCACACGGCTCAAGCAAAATGCACGCATACCCCAAGAAACACCTCAAAATTATACACACGGCTCTTTGCGTTTACGCGGATTTACCTGCGGCTGTTGCTGTTGTACCACTTGCGCAATGGCGGGAGCGGGAGCCATGGCGGCACATGCCTCATAGATAGCAATGTGTGAATTTCTGACTACAGGTGCAATCGTACAAAGCCCAAAACTATCCCATTGATTGTTAATAGAACCAGCTTCTGATGCGGTCGTAAAGGTAATAATCGGGAAATAATCGTCATGTTCTAATGGAAATGATGGAAGCGCATTTTTGAATGCCTGCCACGCAACGGGAGTATTAGTTGTACGTGCTGTATCAAGAGCCGCTTGGGCATCAGGAACTGAAAGCGTAAGTGTTCCATTAAAAGAAACGCTGTTTGCTACGGGTATGCCACATTGTTGAGAATGCACCCCTTGAGGAATAGGCATCACGCCAATAACGTTGTACCAACGAGCAGCACCATTAGTTGCATCATCGTTGGGCGATATGTCACCAATTCGTACACCTGCATGATGCTGATGTGCACGCATATACGCACATATGTTGCAGGCACCACTGATCCTGTCCACTATCTCTTCACTTGCAACAAAACCCAATCCACGCACACGATTACTATCAAACGCTGCGTTAGTGATCATGTCACTCCATAAAAATCCCGAGTTTGTTGTTTTTGCATATTTATAATGAACGTCGTATGACTCACCAAAGGTTGTAAATACCCCCCGTTGTACCAACTCATCAAATAAATGTTTCCTTAACGCTTCTTGTCGCGATTGATCAGGCTCTACAGCATTCATTATGCCGTCATCAAATTCATAATCCGAAAAATGACCACTGAGATCGTGATACATATCAGGACTACAGAGAAATGATTTTGGATTGAACCCAGGTTCAATACCACCGTGACAACACTGAATAAACGATTGATGCCAATTAATACCAAGGTAAAGAACAAAGGGTAACAAGTTGAAGAAACATGCGTTCCATTCATCCCACATGTTGAACGTTACGTCTTTACCATAGATGTGCTCCAGTTCATCATAAAAACCATATTTTAGAGAGATACTACTCTCATGGTTACCGCGTAACAGAAATACATTTTTCCAGTTATGTAATTTGAGGTTGAGAAGCGTATAAAGTACTAATTGCCCATAGCGGCCATAGTCGGCATAATCGCCCAAAAAGATAAAATATTTATTTTCAGGAACTTTAAAATTTGCATCAAGCAGACCAATATTCCGCCATATCCACATAAGACGAACCAATGCACCAATGCTGCCGTGAATATCACCGACAAAACACGCCTGGGCGCCTGGATTAACCAACAATTTTTGGGCATAGGGAAGCTCGTCACACTCCGCTTCAGTGTGCACTATATGAGTGTTTATTAAATCTCTTTTCATGCGATGCGAAAAGCAAGACAAAGCGCTGTGTACATTTTGGGGTGGCGGTGCAATAAGATGTGCGTTAACTCCTGTGCGTTCAGCGTTAGGGGCTGCACATGCAGTGGTAAAAATATATGTAAGCCAGTTAATATCAGCGATCGGTTGCTCTGGTGAATCAGTTTTCCCATCATCCGCCAACATCGTTCCAGTTGGAGCTATTACAGTTGCCACTACAGGCACCGATAACGCACGTGCCGGATCTATGGGTATCGCCATTATTGGTTGATTGACATCTGGCGTTGGTGCTTGCGGACGAAGAGCCCCGCGACATAATACATGAAAGCCAGTGAGCATCACTATGATCGAAATTATGCGATAAAAACGAGAATAAGAAGTAATCATACAAATTTCCCCCATCAAATTGTTAATTTACACGTACGCAAATTGTAAGCCATTGCATGCGAAAAGTACAATATCATTCAAAATAGAAATTATTATTATGATTTTGAGGCTTTTTCGGCCCTATTTTAATGGTGTAACGTATACTGGAAACCCAAAGTAACCCTGGAAAATAGACCTCTTTCGAAACCTATTTGTGCGTGACGTTCTGTAAGAAAGATTTTAGAACGCGAAAGCTTTGTCACATCCCAGCAACTTTGTCATTCCGGGCAAGGACCCACTGTTGTCCGGGGAATTTTTAAGAAGCGAAAACCCTTCTCTGGGTTAAACTAACCCAAGGTAGTAAAGCATTAAAAAAGGAGAAGGGAATTCGCATGAACAAGATTACCATGTTTGATAAAATTATGACATTGATGAGCGAGAAAGTGATCGTAGAGAAAATTGCAGATAACAAATCGGATAAGTGGTACAAGACCTTTACGACAAAAGATCATTTAGCCGTTATGGTGTTTGCTCAATTAATGAATTGCAAAAGCATAAGGGAATTGGCAATTCAGTTTAATACTATGCAAAACAAAAATTATACCGAAGTTAAACGGTCTACGTTCTCCGATGCAAATACTTTTAGATCGAGCGCGTTCTTTGAGGCTCTTTGCAAAACTTTAGTTGATAAGCAACAGAACGATGTGAATGATGCATTAAGACTTTTTGACTCAACGCCAATTATAATTTCTGGGCGAGGATCTGAATGGGTACTGGCACGATCAACCAGACATATTAAGGGATTAAAGGTCCATATTCAGCTAGCACCGCAACAGCTAAGAATTAATCAAATGATAATTACCCCACCCAATGTTAATGACATTACTGTAGCAAAATCATGGGAACCTACCGCCGGGACAATAAACATTTTTGATAAGGGGTATTTTGATTTTAACTGGTGGCATAAAATACATCTGTCTGGCGCTTATTTTGTTACCAGGACTAAGAAAAACACCAAGTACAAGGTGATTCAAGAAAACACTCGCACTAAAGACACATCTGATGGCATTTTGAGTGATCAACTCATTCTGCTTCAAAATAAGAATCCTCGCGGAGGAAAGATCAATCTTCTTGCCGATATTCCCTTGAGACTTGTTACTTATTTCGATTCTATTCACCGGAAGACATACACTTTTATCACAAATTTACTTACAATTCCGCCAGAAGAAATAGCTGCTTATTATAAAATGCGATGGGAAATTGAAATATTTTTCAAGTGGCTTAAGCAAAATTTAAAGATCAAACGTTTTTTAGGAACCAATGAAAATGCGATCAAAATACAAATTTATACAGCAATTATTACATACATTCTTTTGAGGGAATTGGCAAAAACTTTTAAGCTCGAGTTCATTCGAATGAAGGATCTCCTTGCCTGGATAAAAATGGTTGTTTATCGTCCGATTGAAGATCTGCTTTTCTTATCTCGCAATATTTGTAAAATGTCTTATTTTTGCAAAAAAAAATGCGTTGAATTATGTGTTTAAATTTTTTTCCGGACAGCAGTGGGTCCTTGCCCGGGATGACAAAAACCGCGTCCAAGATAGCTATGTTAAACAGGTTTTGACAGAGATCTATTAAAGAGTCCCCCCAGCTGTCTAGGCCGCCGCAGCAGGAACGGGCTGAGCAACTACGGCTCGTTCTCCTGGTTCAGCTTCAACATTGTTGCGCTGCGCCTGCTGTTTATGCCACTCTGCCGAATCGTAACGCACGCATCGCGTCAGAAGTGTTTCAAAATTTTGTTTGTAGCGAGCGCACAAGACGTGATCCTTGATAAGTACTACATTCTCGCAATTTGACATGCACGCAGTCACCGTCCAATTGAATGAGCCGGTCCACACATAATCGTTATCAAAAACAGCATATTTATCATGCATGAGCGGCTGACCCGCCCATTTATTGTCGCCGCCGCCCGCTTTTGAGCCTGGGCGAAAGACGTAGATCTCTATACCATGACAAGCAAGAAAATCTGCTTTTCCACAACGACTTTGGGCCGTTATGGGATCAATCACTATTTTGATATCAATGCGACGTTTATGTGCTGCAACTAATGCTTCGGCAATAGTTTGATCAGTTAAAAAATAGACTGCAACAAAAATCGATCGTCGAGCACTGATGATAAGTTCAAGTAATTTTCCGGTTGGTTTATCATTGGGGGAGAAAAACGCTTCTACGCAAGTCGCACGTACATTGGCAAGTACAAACAACGTAGCACAAAGTGCTACGGCTCCTACTCCCTTTTTCATCTGCAACTACTTCGTTTTTTTGTCCTGCACTTTATATCCACATGCCGCAAGCTCATCACGAATCTTATCGGCAAGCGCCCAATTTTTTTCACTGCGTGCTTGTTCTCGGTCGCGCACAAGCTTTTCAATCTCTGGCGTCATGGCAACAACGGCCTCCCGAAGAGGTTCAAGTGTAAGGCCCAAAATATTTATCAGCATTGACGTTAACGCTTGCGCTAAAGAAATATCATTTTTACATACAGCAAGACGTTCAAATACCATACCAAAGAATTTTGGCGTATTAAGATCATCGCACAAGGCTTCCAGCAGTTCCGACGGTACCGCTTTGCTATCAGCAGGTGCGCTTACTGATTCAAACGCGGCAACAAGACGTTTATAGGCTGTTTGAGCTGCAGTCATATCATCATCTGAAAAATCGATCGGCGTACGATAATGGTGCTGCAGGTAATAAAAGCGCACAACCATGGGATCATATTTTTCAAAAAGCGTATGTAATGAAATTATATTGCCCAATGACTTGGACATCTTTTCTTTATTAATATTCACAAAGGCATTGTGTAACCACGTATGCGCAAGCGGTGCATCGTGCAGTGCGGCAGACTGGGCCAATTCATTCTCATGGTGCGGGAAAATCAGATCCATGCCGCCACCATGAATATCAATTGTCGTCCCCAAATATTTATTCGCCATTACTGAACACTCAATGTGCCAACCAGGGCGACCATACCCCCATGGTGACTGCCAAAACAAATTCTCTTTATTGCCTTTCCAGAGCGCGAAGTCTGCGGGGTGACGTTTTTTCTCATTCACATCAACCCGAGCGCCGGCAAGCATATCATCAAGATTACGCTTGGATAACGCTCCGTATGAGGGGAAAGAGGCTACATCAAAATAAACATCGCCATCAAGGACATAGGCATGGCCCTTATCGATCAGTCCAAGAACAAAGGCAATGATTCCGGGGATGCATTCGGTAACACGCGGCTCATGGGTTGGTGCCAAACATCCCAACTGCTTCATCTCATTTTGAAACAATGTAGTGAAATGCTCGGCAACCGAACGGTAATCCTTGGCATTACCTTGCTGCGCAGCCTTGGCAAGAAGCTTGTCATCAATATCGGTAATGTTGCGGACATAAATAACTTCATGCCCCGTAAAGCGTAGCAGCCGCACAAGAAGATCTGCGTTGACGTAAACACGACCGTGGCCAATATGAGCATAATCGTAGGGCGTCACACCACATACATACATCTTGACGGGCTGGTTAGGCGCCAGGGCCAGAGTTTCTTTACGGCGGGAAAGAGTATTGTAAAGTGCTATGTTCATGATAAAAGCGATTAGCTTTTAAACTTGTTCTCAATAGTCTTCTTAAACGTCTCTTTATCCATTGCCCCAACAACAGGGCTGCCTACAATTTTGCCGTCTTTGATAAAGATAAATGCAGGAATACCTGAAATTCCATATTTTGAAGCAAGATCAGAGACAGCATCAACGTCGACTTTCGCGAAAACGATATCTTTAAGCTCGCCGGCAACCACGTCAAAAATAGGTTTCATGGTCTTACAGGCACCACACCACGTCGCGCTAAAATCAACAACCACCGGTTTTTTTTCTTGAAGCACACGGGCATCAAAATCGGCAGCTGAGGTTATAGCAATGACTGAAGAATCTGGTTTCCCAGGAACTTCGGCTGGAGAATGACATCCACAGTTGCAAGAACAGCCAAACCATTTGCAACCAGCCATAAGTGGCAGACCACACCCCAAAAGTACAATAAGCAACAACTTTTTCATAAAGTTCCTTTCGTGTTTACGCATAGGCTCAAATAAAAACGCACCAAAAGCAATCATATCTAGAAACTATTACGATGTACAGCTAGTTTAGGAGTAGCTCAACGTTTTAGCTAAGGAACTGAAAATGCTGCATAAACATCTTCACCCCTCTCACCTTATCGTCGCGTGCTGCATTGTGTTGGCATTCATCAAAATCTACCAACACAACCTCATCATAGGTCTCAGCTACGAGCTTCAACGCCTAGAAAAACAACGTTTAAATCTGGCAAAGGAGCGTAACGAACTCCTCGCAACTATTAGTCAACTCCATGCGCCAGAAATGGTCATGTCACAAGCCCAGATGAAACTTAACATGACGCCCCACGCGGTTGATCGCATTGTGCTCCTTGGCACTGAGCCCGCAAAAGTTGATTTTATTGGAACCACATCAACGTCTCAAACACTAGTAGCTCTCCACATTATGGACAATGTCGTAAGTCTAACGGGGGGAAATCATGCTTGCACGTGACTATAAAATACGTGTCTTTATTATCATGATATGTTTCTTTTTTCTTTTCACTATCATAGCCATACGTCTCTTTCTCATCCAAATTCGCCAAGAAGCATTTTTTGAAATTCTAGCGCGTCAGCAGCACGAGCTTGAAATAACGCTCACCCCTCGTCGTGCCACAATCTATGACGCGAGCGGCAAAGTTCCGCTTGCCTTCAACCGCGAGATACCTTCGGCATTCCTTATTCCCCAGCAACTCGTTGAAGAAGCCAAAACCATGCGATTTTTGAAAAAAAATTATCCAGAAGTCTATGAACGGCTTAAGCAGAATCCGGACAAACAATTCTTGTGGCTCGATCGCAAACTGCCACCACAAAAATACGCACAGCTTGAACAACGCGGACTCAAAGATGTGCATTTTATTAACGAATACCAGCGATTTTATCCTTTAGCCGCAACCTCACAACTTATTGGATTTACGGACATAGACAATAAAGGAACCGCCGGCATCGAATTGGCTTTTAGTAATCAACTTGGTGGGCAACCAGCAAAAGTACGATTTGAAAGGGACGCCCGGTCGGGAATTTTTTATTTTGATAAAGCGATACAAAAACGTGGTCAGCGCGGACTGCCACTTGCGCTCACGGTAGATGCAACACTTCAATCAATTGCGTATTATGAGCTTAAACGTGCTGTTGATGATCTTCACGCCCAAGGAGGATCAGTTATTATTCTTGATCCTCATACCGGCAGCATCATGGCAATGACCAATTATCCCACATTTGATCCCAACCAAAAGAGTGTCCCCTCTCTTGAAATGATGAAAAACAGCTGTGTGTCTGAATGCTACGAACTCGGATCGGTCATGAAGGCATTCTGCGCATTGGCCGCGCTTGAAGAAAAGGCCGTAAGTTACGATGAACTTATCGATTGTGAAGGTCGATTTGGCTACGTCAATGGCGTAAGGGTTGAAAATCCAACAATCAGCCTTTTGAAAAAATTAGAAGAAAACAACAACACCCTCCCCTTTTGCGATGTCATTAAATATTCCAGCAACGTTGGTATTGCTAAAGTTGCCCAACGGCTTGGTCCTAAATTATATGATCATTTACGCCGTCTTGGTTTTGGAAGCAAAACGAACATTCAATTTCCCGGAGAACGTAGTGGATTTGTTAACCCTCCGGATCGTTGGAGCAAACCGTCACTCGTCGTTATGTCCTTCGGCTATGAGCTTATGGCTACCCTCCTGCAACTGGGAAAAGCATTTTGCATTGTCGCCAACGGCGGGAAAGATATTCAACCAACACTACTGACAACGCCGCAACAATCAACACCAAAAAAACTTTACAGCGATGGCGCATTGAAAGAACTTCAACGCATGCTCGAACGCGTCTGCGAACGATGCCAAATACCAGGATTTCGTATCATGGGTAAAACGGGAACAGTGCGGTGCATTAAAGATGGTCGCTATTCAGCATCTCGTCACAATTACACATTTGCCGGCATTGTTGAAAAAAATAACTATCATCGCGTAGTGGTGACCTTCATTCGTGAACCACAAGAAACTAAGACGGTATGGGCTTCAGAAATTGCATTGCCACTATTTAAGGTTATTGCACAGCGCATGATTGTCCACGACCGTGTGCATAATACTAAGCGCTACACAATTTAGCAGGTTTTATTTTGCTGTTTTTCTTCTCTTGCTAAGGGCGACGCAGAAAGTTGTTCGTTGAATGCTGCCAGAACTTCAATTTTTAGTTCTGGGGGGAGACCACAAATTTCGACCAAGTCGCGAGCTGTACGGCCCTTGTAATCTTTCAGTTCTAGATCGGCATGCGCCATCAGGAGAATTTGTATAATTGCTGCATACCCCCAAGTAACAGCAATCATAAGAGCGGTCCTACCCATAAAATCCTGACAATTGATATCAGCGCCAGCTTCGACAAGAATTCGCACACTTTCGATATGCCCATTATGAACAGCAAGCATAAGAGCGGTTGCCCCCTGGTCAGCGGGAAAATCGAGGAGACTAAGGCGTGCTCTGCCATATTCTTCGTATTTATTTTTCATGGCAGCACTCAGAACCCTTACGACATCGTCACATCCTCTATGCGCAGCCATTCTTAATGCTGTGCATCCAAGCAAGGTTTGGGCGTTGAGATGGGCTCCAGCATCAATAAGCTGTTGGGCCACATCAGCATGCCGGAAGTCAGCCGCCGCTATGAGAGCCGTACGGCCCATGCTGCCTACCATATTGGGATCGGCTTTAGCTGCAATAAGACGTTGTACGATGTCAGTGTCTCCCCAACAAGCGGCACATATCAAAGCGGTGTCGCCATCAGCATCTTTAATATTCGGATTTGCACCATAAAAAAGAAGGGCTTGAACTTTATCATTGTTCCACCAATTTCCCGCCATAGCCTGGCGAAAGCTTCCTGAAGCTTTCGCCTCTTCGGCAGCAGTGTTCATACCATAAACTGAGCTGATGGTCATTACACATCCGCCGCACACCACAAGCGAGAGAAATAACGGAGAGATAACTTTCTTCATATGATTTCCTTCTGCAAAACGTCTACGATTTTTCTTCGAAAGCTATTATAAACATTCGTTTGCCCAAATAATATATAAAAACATGTGGGCTTCAGAAATTGCATTGCCGCTGTTTAAGAGCCTGTACGGAAATTAATAGAATGCTTAAACCCCGTTCGTGGTGAGTGTTTTGCGAGTACAAAGTACGAGCAAAATGTATCGAACCATGAACACCAAAAAAGTTTTTTAGTTGAGTTCATCCTTCGATACACGCCGCAAAGCGGCGCACTCAGGACGAACGGAGATATTAGGCTGTGTAGCCCAATCATACGTTCCTAAGGGCATTTTAGCGTGCAGATAATATTCGTACAGGCTCTAAAATCATTGCACAGCGCATGATTGTCCACGACCGTGTGCATAATAATAAGCGCTATGCAATTTAGTGAATCTTATGAGCGCGTTTTTCTCTTTTTTCGCACATGATCGCTACTCGTATGTCTTTTGTTCTTATGTTTCTTTTCCCCACATAGATTCTGTCTATTCTCAAGAGCTGCAAGAATTTCTGCCGTAGTGGTAAGGCAACCATGCATAACTAAAAAATGAGCTGTTTCCCCATCGTTATCCTGTACACATGGGTCAGCTCCAGCGTCTATAAGAAAGCGCACAATCTCTGCATGCCCATAGAGAGCCGCCTCCATTAATGCCGTCCGTCCCATGGTATTCTGCATATCAAGGGGATGGATAAGATCATCTATCATTGCCTGTCGAACAAGGTCCACATCTACGTTACGCCTGTCAATGTAAAACCTTGGTTCATACTCTGCTTTCATCGCTGGAATAAGAAGTTTTACGGACTCAGTCTGTCCAAACATAGCAGCCGCTATCAAAGCTGTCTCGCCACTATCATTTTGCAGCGTGAGATCTGCTTTAAACTCAATAAGGAGCCTGACTATATCACTATTCCCACAAGCAGCCGCTTTTATCAGGGCTGTATTGCCACACCAATCTTGAACATCAAGTTTTGCACGAGAGGAGATAAGACGCATTGCTATCTCTGTATGCCCATACATAGATGCTTTCATAAGAGCTGTCGTACCATTTTCATTTTGAATATCGAGATGAGCATGAGCATCAATGAGACTTTCAACATGATGTAAAATACCAGATTGAGCGGCACAAATAAGAGCTGTCGTACCATGCTTATCTTGAGCATTAATAAAAGCAGTCATAAATGATTCATGTAACACGCTAAAGGCCACACATAAAAACAATAAATTCTTCATAATTTTCTTGATTCAATTGTTGTGATGTCATCGCCCTTTTGAGAAGACGTATCAGCACCAGCAGCAACAAGAAGTTGTATGACATCAGTGCGATGTAACTTTCTTGCCAACATAATCGCTGTTCGTCCAGAACTGTCTTGTACATCAAGGAAACTATCAAACGTGCCTATCAAATGGCAAATCTCAAGAGGAGCTGAAGGCCAGACTTTAAAGAGAAAGGCATCTCGTGCTGCATCATAATAGTGAATGGCATCAATAATATGTCTAACGGTATGAATATTGCACTCAAACATAGATACCATCAATGTAGTTAGTCCGGTTTCATCATGCATCTGCGGATCTGCCTTTGCATCAAGGAGCAATTTTGCAAGATCCCCTCGTCCACTATCCAGCGCATAAAAAAGCGCGGTTCTGCCCTTTTTATTATGAATATTAAGATCTGCCCGGGCCTCAATAAGATTTTTTACCATTTTTTTATCACCCAAAACAGCAGCTACTATCAATGCGGTATCACCACGCACATCTTGAATATCAAGTCGAGCACGAGCAGCAATGAGACACTGACACTTTTCAATACTGCACAGTTCGGTCGCCGCTATCAAGGCAGTCAATCCAAAATTTTCATCTTGCGCGTTAAGATCAGCACGCGCCATAATAAGCTGCATAAGGTCATCAATATCTCCGCAAGAAATGGTCAATATCAATGTTGTCGCATCAAGCATATTGCCGGCGCTGGAATTACCCTTGGCCTCAAGCAGCGCTTGTACAGATGTTGAAAACAGTAAGGAAGAAAAAAATATTTTCCCAGATTTATCTGAAACATGATGATCATCAGGATCCATAGCATATAACACGCTATCGTGAGTACTACATACACTACTCAGCATAAGCAAAAAAAATATCTGCCTGATCTTCACATCACCCTCCCCGATGGTAGCTGTTCATAATCGTCGACGCAGATAATATTCAAACTGAATACTGTTTTATTTACTATAGCAGAACGCTCGAGCCGTTATCAAACATTTATTTCGAATAGAAAACAATGCCAATTGCTGCAAGAAATCTTTGAGCATTTTGAAAGTTGAAAGGCTGCAGGCGACGTTTCTACGTCGCCTGCTTTATCGTCGTTTGAATTTTTTATGTTTTATTTCGCTTATTGTTTTTTCTCTTCTACATCTGACATAGGTACATAAAGTGGCTTCTCTGCAAAAAATATAGGTGCATGGCATGTTGGACATTCGTAATGACTCTCAGCAAAGACATGTTGTTGCACACATCCTTCGTGGAAATAGTGCCCGCATGGCTCACACAACACGTATTGTCCGCCAGAATACTTTTTGCAAAAGTCACAGAAATTTTTTGGATGACGTGGAACTGGGAGTGGATTAAGTGCCGCTCGAGCGGCCTCTTTCCGGGCTTGTGGCGCCGCAGAATATTCAAGGTGCCAATAAACATCATGGCCATAATTATCAACTAGTTCCTTCGATGCTCCCGCGTTCACGAGCCTTCTTACGCATGCAGGGACACAACACATCACAGCCTCTATCAATGCCGTTCTGCCACCATTGTCTTTGATATTAAGATCTGCACGCGCCTCTATCAGAAGCCTTGCTATCCCGACATTGCCTTTAGATACAGCAAACATCAATGCTGTCCTGCCATCATTATCTTGGATATTAAGATCCGCACGAACTTCTATCAGAAGCCTTACTATTTCGATATTGTCGCCCGTCGCAGCACACATTAATGCTGTTTTTCCATTATGACCTTTGATATTAAGATCCGCACGCGCTTCTATCAAAAGCCTTACCATCTCGGTACAACCATTACACACCGCGCACATTAATGCTGTCAAACCTTCATTATGATCTTGAATATTAAGATCTGCATGCGCTGCTATCAGATACCTTACGATCTCGACACTACCTCTACACGCAGCCACTATCAATCCGCTACTACCATCGGCAGCCTGCGCATTAAGCGGGTCAGCCATGGGTGCTACCACCTCATGACAAATTTCTAGCGGGCTACCTTTCCATTCTTCACATAACCACTCAACATGGACGTCATGAGCTTCCCTCATGCCATGAGCAAGAAGCCGGGCTATTTCAGCATTTCCACCACGCGCGGCTCTTATCAATGCGGTATCACCTTCATCGCTCACCGCATCAAGATGTGCTTTTGAAGCAATAAGGATCCTTATTGCTTCAACATTCCCCTTATCAGCAGCAGCAATTAACATTGGAACATTGTCTGGACTTATATTTTGATGAGCACCCGCAGCAATAAGAAGCTTGGCTACTTCAGCACGCCCTTCCTCAACAGCAAGCGACAATGCAGTCATCCCGTTATTATTTTTAATATTAAGATCTGCGTGCACTTTTATCAAAAGTCTTACTATCTCAGTATGGCCAAGCAACGCAGCCCACATTAATGCTGTCAAACCTTCATTATGATCTTGAATATTAAGATTTGCATGCGCTTCTATCAGAAGCCTTGCCATTTCGATATTGACGCTCGCCACAGCCGCCATCAATGCCGTGAAACCAAGATTACCCTTAACATTAAGATCTGCATGCGCATCTATCAAAAGTCTTACTATCTCAGCATGGCCCAATGCCACAGCCTCTATCAATGCTGCAAAACCATCAGAATCTTGAATATCAGGATCCACGCCACACTCAAGAAGAGCTCTAACCATAGCTGGATGATTATTTTTAACCGCCCACCACCATAATTCTTCTATACGACGATGTGCACATTCTGGCAACCGTACGCGTACAAGACCGCCTTCTGCAGGTATTGATTCTTCAGGCACAGATTCTTCACTCATCCCATATGCCAGATCACTTTGCATAGCAACGCTGCTGCACAACGCAATAAAAAGTGTTAACGATTTCATTAATGTTTGCACAGGAGCCTCCACAGATATAAGTACTTATTACAAATTGAGTGCTGGCTAAAATAACTACTTTTTTGCCCCTCGTCCAGTTATTCAACTATACAAAAAAGAAGAAAGCGCCGCCTTTTTTCAAAGCAGCACTTTCTTAAAAGTTATACCGCATATTTGGCTTAGAAACGCCGCTGAAATGCATTCTCGATATATTCAATTTGATGCTTTTCTGGCTGAAAAATCACGGTTGCTACATCAAATCGAAAAACTTTATCACGAAGCTGCTTGGAAATAATGAAATATTGTGCGGCCTTAATAATCCGCTGTTGTTTGGGCCAGGTCACTGCCTGAGAAATGGGAAAATACTCATGTTGCCGCGTTTTGACTTCAACAAAAGCAACTACTTCATCACGAGCGGCGATGATATCAACTTCGCCGCAACGGGTTTGATAATTACGGGCTATGATAGTAAAACCCTGGCGTTCAAGCCAGGAAGCGACAAGGGCTTCGCCCTGGGCACCCAAAATTGCAGTTTTTTGCATGATTAGAAAATAAATGGCCGCTTGGCCGTAAGACCCTGTGCCATAAGGGTGAACTCTGACGTTGGATATTTCTTGATAAGCTCATCAAGATTTTGGCGTATCAGCTTCTTATTTTTCTCTTTTTGCGCCAATTTGCACTCAAGATACAAAAGCTGGTCTTCATGAACAGATAAAGAACCTGCAAACTTGCTCTTGAGCGTCTTGAGCCGATGATGCGCGGCATCGTACTTGCCCCGTCTACAATAAAAATTAAAAACGTAGATTTCCTTATTAAAGAGCTTGTTCTCACAAAGCGTTTGGACATCGGTAATCTCTTTGTGAAACTTCTTGTAGGCAGCATTTTGCAAATATTCGCGACAAAGTTTTACCGTTTCTTCCGTCTCGGTTTGATCACAGTGAACATCAAGGGTCTGCCGATACATCGATAAAATCGATTTATATTTTGCATATTCAGCACGTGGATCAGCAGGATAAAACTGATTGAAATGCTCGTAAAGCTCTTGTGCTACTGGATAATTTTTATTGTCGAATTGTACATCGGCAAGGCCGATCTTAACATTATGGATTTTTGCATGATCACCAAAACGACTGAGGGCCTCATCCAAAAACACAATGGCATCATCGCGCTTCTTTGTTTTAGCAGCACTTTCAGCACGTGCGGCAAGCTCATCAAATGACATCGTTTCTTTTTTCTGCTCTTTGGCACAACCAAGTACCAGGGCAAGAAAAGCCATGCTTGCGGCAATAGTAACGTTTTTTTTGAAGACATTACTCATGTTTATTACCATAATGTACGCCTACAATGTTAGGAGAAATGCTCACGTTTGATATCTATAACAGGCTATCATTCTAGTTTTTTTTTGCAAACCAGCAGCCGGAAGCCATAATGACCCTTGTCATCATACTGGAAAGATCGATGGTTCTCTGTTACAATGGCGCTTTCAAACGCCTTTATAAGTGTTTTTTAAACAAACGAAGGTAAATCATGGATAAAAAGCTACTCGTTGCCCTCGGACTCTCCCTGGCAACCGTATGGATCTTCAATTATTACGTTGCAAAAAAAGTACCACCTCAAGCAACAGGCGGGCCTGTGGCCGTTGGGCAACAAGCACAGCCTGCGCCGCAGGGTCAAGCGTTTAAGGTTCCCACAGCCCAGGAGCTTTTTAAACCCCTCAATCTTACCGTAGAATTCGCCGAGCAAAAGCTGTCAACTCCTGAACAGGTAGTTACGATAGATACCGACTATTGCACAGCAACATTATCGACCTACGGAGCAATTCTCACTACACTCGACTTCAAAGGGCATCCCGGCAAAAGTGGCTCACCCCTCAGAACCATTTTTAATAAGGGCGCCTTTGATGCCAATCAGCGCAAAAAAGGCTGTTTTCTCCTGGCCCTCGATACCAAGACCCCTTACCTCTACACATTGGTTGACTCTCATAAAGAGAAAAACTCAACGCATGTCACCTTTAGAACCGAAAATGAAAGCTGGGGCATCGTTAAAACGTATATTTTCCACAATGACAGTTACCAAGTAGACCTCGATCTTCGTTTCGAACCAAAAGGAACCTCAATTCCTGCCCTTAAACCGCGTCTCTTTTTCTCGGCTCCACTCGTAGGAGAGATCACCGATGATAAAATAACGCTGTGCGCCTGGAATGATGAAAAACAAACACTTGATACAACAGACCCAGCCCAAGCAAAAGATCTGGCATGGTCATGGCAACAGCCAAAACCAATTTTTGGTGCACAAGATCGCTACTTTGTTCACACACTTATCGGCGATCCCGCTCACTTTGTACAACGTGCTTATGTCAAACAATTCGACGCTCACGATCTCTCTTCAATTCTTGAGGGCCCTGAACTGATTTCTCAGCAAAGTTCTTGGAAGCTCTCATTTTATATGGGACCAAAGCTTTCTGATCATTTGGACCATGTCGATAGCCGACTTGAAGAGCTTTTGTCCTTCGGATGGCTTTCATGGTTATGCAAGTTGTTGCTCAAACTACTTTCTTACATCAATGGCTTTATTGGCAACTTCGGGTGGGCAATTATTCTTATGACTATTCTTCTTAAGCTTCCCTTTACGCCACTCTCAATTTATTCGCGTAAGAAGACCGAAGCCTATCAACACTATCTGCCTTCAATTAATAAAATACGCGCCAAATATCGTCATGACCTCAAAATGCAAAATGAAGAGATAACAAAATTTTGCCAGGACCATCAAATCTCACAAGCGGGAGGGCTTATCGGATGCCTACCGCTCCTCATCCAGGCGCCAATTTTGTTTGCTCTCTATCGAGTTCTTAACAATTATCTCGATCTCTACCAAGCTCCTTTCATTGGTTGGATTACCGACCTATCTGCCAAGGATCCTTACTACGTGACACCAATACTCATGGGACTTTCAATGCTTTGGCAGCAAAAAGTCACCCCACCGGCAGATGAAAAGCAACGTGTTATCATGATCTTCATGGCACTTCTCATGACGGTAGTTTTTGCAGGCTTCCCTGCAGGCCTTGTTCTGTACTGGCTCATTAACAACGTTCTGTCCATTGGTGAAGATTACGTAAGAAAGTATTTCTTCTCGTAGGCAACGACAATGTTTTGGCAATTACCAGCGTTTCAACAGCTCATTCGACAGTTGCAACGCGTTCCTTATCTTGCGTCAAAAAACGTGTACAAAGTTGCTATTCATTTTCTCACCAGCGATAGTGCGGCAGTCGAACATTTGTGTGCCACTATTCTTGAAGCAAAAAAAAAGCTACACCCGTGCTTGCGCTGCTGCAACTGGGCCGAAGACGGTGATCTCTGCACTATTTGCACGAACCAACGACGGAATCACAGCATTATTTGTGTCGTTGAGACATGGTACGATCTTTTTGCCATAGAAAATGCAGGCGAATATAACGGAGTTTATCATGTACTTGGAGGGGCTCTTTGTCCTCTTGAGGGTATTGGACCAAATCAACTGACTATCCCAGCATTCCTCAAACGTCTTGATTCAACCGTCAAGGAAGTCATCTTTGCAACCAATCCAACTCCAGAGGGTGAAGCAACAGCTAGCTACATCTGGTCGAAACTCGACAAAAAATCTGTCCATCTTTCAAAACTTGCAAGCGGCGTGCCAACTGGTTCAACGCTTGAGTACATGGATCGCGTAACAATCGGCAAAGCATTATTAGGTAGACAACCATTTTGAAACGCCCTATCCAACTGCTCCTTATAACACTCTGGAGCTTATTGCCTTGTGCACATTTACACGCAGTTTTTGGTGACCTTGCTCGTTCATGCGGAATTCTTCAAATCAAAAGCATTCGGCAAACTATTAATGACGAGGGTCTCATTGTTTTTGAAGGAGACGTCGAGGCACTTATCGACCGCAATCTTCATATGTGGGCCGATCGCATTACCATAGATAAAAAAACTCAGACCTTATTAGCTGAAAGCAACCCCGATCGCACCGTGGTTATTGAAGATGAAAATTTTCTTATCCTTGCCGAACAATTTGAACTCAATGCTCTCAAAAAAACTGGCCGTGCAAAAAATCTCCGCCTTCACGTTGATGAAGGACATTTTTCTGCCCGCATCGCTGAAAAGATCGATGAAACTCGATGGAAACTTGAGGATATGACCTACACAGCCTGTGACGCTGATGTACCACATTGGTGCATACAAGCAGATAAGGCCGTTATTCATGGAAGCTACTTTGTTCGCGCCTCGGGCATTGTCTTTAAGGCTGGGGGCTGCCCAATATTTGGTCTCCCTCATTTTGCGCTTCCAATCCAAGGGAGATCGAAGTCAGGATTTCTCATTCCCCATTTCGCATTTGATTATGATTATGGGATCGGGATAAAACAGGAATATTACAAATATTTTTCGCCACATTGCGACACTACGCTGGGTATTGATTGGCGCGATCGCAAGGGCACGGTATTTTCAGATGAATTTAGATGGGCACGTTCACCAGAATGTTACACCACTTTTAACGGTCAATATGCCATTGAAAGGGACAGATATTCACAAAAACATTCAGAAATAGTTAAAGCAACTGAACGTCGCTACTGGATCAACGGCAAGGATTTTAGGCATTTTCATCGAACCAACAGTATTTACGATATCAACACACTTTTGCGGGCTGACTTTGGTACCGACAAAAAAATTGGCTACCTTTTTTTTAATAGCACCAACGATGTTGATGATACCTATAATAATTCATTCATCACACGGCTTCACGCACCACTCCATCTGATCAATGTCGATTTGGATATATTCAAGACAAGCCGAAAATGCTATAGCGAGTTCACACAACAACAAACCAATGCGTTTGTAGTCAAAGGAACAGAAGATCACACCGATGAAACACAAGTTCCTCATGTTGAGTGGAACACCGTATTTAGCAAACTCGGTGATATTTTTTATTATCGACATGATTTTTTTGTTGATCATCTCTTTTCGCGTCAACGCGAATATGAACTATGGTACGTTAATTCAATACTTGAGCGACAGAGAGAATCAGTTCCGCTTACTAAAACCAATTTAATACGGCTTTTTTATCGCGGACACCTCAGTGAGGCGGTACACGCTGCACACAACACCCTCAGCGCTTATATTGCACCAACATTCCAACTTGTTAGCTCAACAGCGTTTGACCACCATGCATCAGGAAACGTTCTTGAACATCGCATATTCAGTCATGGCGCCTACCGTCTATTTTTTGAATACGGTGCAGAATGGGCGTTGCCAGAGGGCATTGTTTATACACCAAATCAAGATTACGTGTATTCAATCCAACCACTAATTACATGGGAGTTGCTACCAAAGTTTTACCAAAACAACTGGTATTATGTGGATCACTGGGATCGTGCCTATCCAAAAAACCAAATTTCCTGCGTCTTTAAAAATTCGTGGGACATCGACGATATCCATCTTGGGCTCGATTTTTCACAGGGCTACGATTTTTACCAGCGTTCTGATATTTTCCCCCTACGGCGCGGCGTCAAGGCGCAACACCTTTTGCCTTTTCGCTACGACATTACATTTTCACATCCACACGCCAGCTTGAGTCTTGGGCAAGACTATGAGTGGAAAGATCCAACTATGTTGCAGTCCGATCTGAATATTGGATTTGCGGTGAGTAAAATTAATTTTGGATTTGGCTACCTCTTCCAGCACCGAAGCTTACAATGCTCACACGAATTACTTTCGCGCATTCCACATTTCGTTACTGCCAACATTTCGATTCCACTCGGTCGCCAGACAACACTTTCTTATGATGGACAGTTCTATGCTACCCAAAAATCATCCCTTTTCCGGTTAGACGGCATAGCTCCACTTATCCATCGAGTACGTTTGGACTATGATGGACACTGCTGGGGAATGTATATTGGCTATGAAGAAAAAAAATACAAAGAATATGGCATCGGACGAGATGAGCGCGCTATTGTTTTTGCGTTCCGGCTTGAGTCGCTTGGATCTTTTGCGAAAAAGTTTAAGCGGATACCGGCAACCGGAAGCACTACGTGATAAAAAAAGGAAAGGTAGGATATGGTATTTACACCACCAACAAATTTTGTCATCTTCAAACAACGTCGCAAGCAGGTTGTTGAAATACTCCGGGAACATCATCACGACCAACAGCATATCATTATGTTGATGGCAGATTTTGAAACTGACCGACATATTTTTCGCCAAGAAAGTTCATTTTATTATCTCACGGGAATTACAGAACCTGCCGTCATTCTTTGCATATTCCCTGATGGCAAAGAAATCTTGTATACCCCTCAATTTGAAGTTCAACGTTCTACATGGACACCAACAGCCATAGAAAGTCTCAATGACGCAGCCAAGGTTGGCGTTGATGAGATTCGCTTTTTGGGTGAAAAAACAACAGGTTATTCTTATAGTCCAGTTTTCACACGAGAAAAATACGTCCATCTTCTTAACGACCTTACCAATGCACTTCAGACGCATGAAACGACACACGTCGCTACGCTTCGCGATCAACACCATGGCAGTAATTTATGGCATATTGATCTTTACAATCACTTTGTAACCGCACTTCCTGAACTCGGGCAAAGAACCATCGATTGTTCCTCAATGATCTACGAAATGCGTCGCATTAAAGACGATTATGAAACCGATCTGATTTATAAGGCGGTACAGATCACCGCAATGGCACACAAAACTGCGGCAACACTCATCGAAGCAGGCTCGTATGAATACGAAATATTGGCAGCCGTCGAATGTGTCTTCACGCAAGTTGCTGCTGCAACGCCAGCATTCCCCTCAATTATTGCGAGCGGTAAAAACACCACGGTCATTCATTACACTGATAAAACACGACAACTTAATGATGGGGACTTAGTGGTAATTGATATTGGCGCTGAATATGGCATGTATAGCGCCGATCTTACACGCACCTATCCCGTGGGGAAAAAATTTTCACCCCGCCAACGTGAAATTTATCAAAAAGTTCTTGATGCCCAACTGTATATTGAGTCACTCGCCAAACCTGGCATGTTCTTAAACAATGCGCGCTATCCAGAAAAGTCACTCCACCACCTTGCCGTCACCTTTTTAGAACGCCAAGGGCTTGCTCAATATTTCTGTCACGGGCTTGGCCATTACCTTGGTCTTGATGTACATGATGTGGGCGATTTACAGCAACCATTGCAACCGGGTGAAATTTTTACGCTTGAGCCAGGAGTGTATATTCCCGCTGAAAATATCGGCATTCGCATTGAGGATAATTACATCATGGCTGATGATGGCGTTGTATGCCTCAGTTACGAATTACCAAAAAGTCCGCATGATATCGAGCACATGATGAGTGTACAGGTACAAAGTGAAGCATCACCAGGCTGACAGACATAACTAAATTCATCAGAGCATCAATTCGTGTTCACGCGGAGAACCAGCTCCTATGCCGAGCAGATAATGAAGCCCAGCCAACCAATTTGAAAAAAACTCAATCTATGAGTATCCTTGTAAATCCGTCGAATTAGCTTGAATAATAGGCTTCTTTTTATCACAAAGAGACAAATATCTCGACGTGTTATGCACTTTTTGGGTATTTTAGAAATGTTAATTACATTAAAAATTGGGATCTCCGGGGGAATTTTCGATGAAAAACAACTACATTGATCTTATCCGCACCAATTGGAAAGCGGGAGTTACCGTTGGACTTGTTTCAATTCCGCTCGCAGTTTCGCTTGCAGTAGCGACACAGACAGCCCCTGTTGTCGGCATTATTACTGCCATCTGGGCAGGGCTTATAGCCTCGATTTTTGGCGGCAGTAATTACAACATTATTGGACCAACAGGAGCTCTTGCGGGCGTATTAATTGTCTACACAAGCAAATATGGCAGCAGCTGCCTACCAATGATCGCACTGGTCGCCGGCATTTTTATTTTTATTGCCTATATATTCAAATTTGAAAAATATCTTATTTTTGTACCAGGAAGCGCCCTGCATGGTTTTATTTTGGGCGTATCGGTTATTGTTATATTAACGCAGGTAGAAGCAATTTTTGGGCTTCCACCACTCCCTAAACACGAAACGCTTCTGGCAAATGTGTATGAATCACTATGTAATCTCAAACTTATGCACCTACCATCATTTGTACTTTTTGGTTGCATGTATGCCTGCTTAATCGCCTTTTCCCTATTTCTTCCCCGTATACCCGGCGCAATAGTTGTAACTCCCATTGGCATTTTGATTGGTTATTTCTGTTCTCACGGTATTTTGCCATGGACATTGCCAACGCTAGGAACCAAGTACCATTCACTCAGTGCATCACTTTTTCAACTTCCCTCGCTGCATTTTAACTTTGCATACCTTCTTCCAGCGCTCTCAGTTGCAGCAATTTCCATTCTTGAAACCATGATTTCTGCGCGAATTGCCGATGGCGCCACTAAAACAAAACACAATAGGCGCAAAGAAATGCTCGGGCTGAGCTTAGCCAACATTGCATCTGGATTTGCCGGCGGGCTTCCTGCAACAGCAGCTCTGGCGCGAACCTCTCTTAATATCAGAAGTGGTGGCACACATAAAATGGCTGCTGGAATTAGCAGCCTCTTTATCGCGCTTGCATCACTTTGTTTTTTACAAACATTTCAATATCTTCCCTTAGCCGTCATTGCCGCCATTCTGGTTTACATAGCAACCGGCATGCTTGAAACCGAACACTTTTGGTATATGTATCGCATCGATAAAAAAAACATTGCTATTTCACTTATCGTAGCGTTTTTCACTGTTTACGAAGACGCCATTATCGGTATTTTACTCGGTGCTGTCATTGCAATGTTGCTCATGATGCAACGCTTATCCACCGGTTATCATGAAATTATTATCAAAGGACGCGAAGAAGAAACACCTGCTGACCAAAAACAACAATCAAGCAACGGGAATACCCTTGTTTATGCCATCAAAGGCCAACTTGCGTATATCAATGCACAATCCCACCTTGCACAACTCGAAAACATTTCGGCAGGCTATACTAATATTGTCCTCAAACTCCGCGATGTTTATTTTATAGATCTTGATGGGGTTGATGCCTTTGGTGAAATTACCCAGATGCTCCTCGATAAGGGCAAAAACGTTTTTGTGGTAAGTCCAAATCCTGTTATTGAACATCTATTGCGCGAAAGTAATCAATTCCTGGAGCTTCAAAAAAACAACCATGTTTACCCAGACCTTAATGATGCTCTCAAGGGCATTCAACATACCCAGCAATAATCATTTGACGCCATGTTATTGTTCCCGTAAAAATAGAGGTGACTTGGTTATTGAAAAGGAAGCGCGGCGGCATTGCTAGGGGTGGAGGTACCATGAAGGGTGCTATTCAAGACGTAACGGTGAGTATGTTTATTATCAGAGATAATGGCGAAATACTTCTGCAGCAACAACAAGGAGATTTTTCTTCTTCACCTGTGTGGGGAACGCCTTGTTTCGTTCACGGTGACCAATCGATCACCGTATATGATGCCGCTCAACGTTGCTTGACCATGCTCGGACTGCGCGGAAAGCTCTACGAAATTTTTGGTCGCGAACTGGTTATGATTGCGTTCATTTGCACCGATGATACCATCGACGCATCATTGCCTCCGGAATACAGATGGCGCAGTCTGCGTCACGTGGTTCAGGACACGCGCGAACGTCCTGCACGCTACTCATCAAAGCTTAAGTCGTCGTTGGAAGGCGTACTTTTATATCTCAAAACGCATCTCAAAGATCATATTTTAATTGACGATTTTACTCATTCTGAACTTTAAGCTAAGGATCTTACATGTCTACCTCTCTTACTAAAAACGGTTATACGGTAAAGCCTTCACAGCTCGTCAAACTTGTTGACAAGGAGTGGGGCCATGAAGAATGGATCGCCAACACTTCAGCCTATTGCGGGAAAAAGTTGGTTTTTAAAGGTGGCTACCAATGCTCAATGCACCATCACAAAGTTAAAGATGAAACATTTTATATTCAGTCTGGCACCGTGGTACTTGATACAGAATATAACGGACTTGTCGAGCGCCGCATGATGAATACAGGCGACACCATGCACATTCTTCCTCACATGTGGCACCGCATTACCGCACTTACGTCAGCAGAGGTTTTGGAATTTTCTACATTACATATGGATGAAGATTCATATCGTAAAAGCACGAGCGGCAAAGCCGATCTTAAGGCCATGAATCTAAGTGAGCATAGCCTGTGAAACCACAATTTTTTATTATCCTGTTATGTATATGCGGCCTTGCGGGAATTATATTTTTTCTCATCCAGCGAAACTGGCTCATTGTACAATTTACCTACACACCATCAGTAGCAAGCCAGCAGATTCAACAAAACTTGACGAGTAAAAAAGCTGTTAAAATCTTCTATTGGAAAAAGGGCTCCTGGCGCCACGAAGAAGCTTCTATTGTGTGTGATGAACAAAATCCGACACAAACGTTGCAGCAACTTGTTAAACAATGGCTTACCACGTTGTCCGACGAACAACTCATTCCCCAAAACTGCGCGATTGAGTCAATTGCTCTGTCTTCCCCAGGGAGTGAAGCCTATTTATCATTTGATCGTAGTTTTCTTATTCCTGAGCAGTCAATCATTAAAAAATGGTACATCATCGAAGGCCTTTTCAAAACACTTCATCATGCCGGATTGACACTTACCTCGATGATGTTTTTGGTACACGATCAACCCATGGTTGATGATCATATTGAATTTTCGCAGCCGATTCCTACGCAGCAGCGATTGAGGTAGGTGTAATGAAGCTTCAACCATCGCCAGGCTGGCTCCTCTTAACAAATTACTTGCAGATATTGACCAAAATTCGAGAAGATATATCGCATGGTTCAAAATTGCTCTAAAAAAATAACGCGGTGAGGCCTTTTGAGGAGAGAGGAGTTCTGATATGCGCAAGCTACCATATGCAACAATTGCCATTTTTTGTTTAATCGTTGCTCCAGCTATAGCAACAAATAACGACGTCGAACAATTGACTCGTAAAAAAAATGCCTCACTTGCCATCATACTTCAGGGGCTTGCCCAATCATGCAGCCAGGTTAGTGATATTTTGACCGCCAACGACCCGCAAATAAAGCAACAAGGCGTTCTGAATGTTATCGGTACAGTACTTGTCACCGTTGCACAATTAACCGAACCTCATACAACAAAGGCTCCAGAACTTGATCATGCCTCAGCCACCTTGGCCACCTTGAGTACGGTACTTTTTGAAGAAATTGATCAAGAACAACGGGCCGACATCGCAAAAACATCGCCACTTCTTACGCAACTTATGGTACTCCAACCACAAGAACGCGAAGCATTTACGCGCACACTCATCGCATCACCTATCAGAAAAAGCAAATTTTTTGATGAACTTTTCGACTTTCTTGCTTCTTATCTTGTAAAAAATATCCCACATATTACCGAATGCATTAAAAAGCATCTCATCTACCGCCTTGACCCATCTCTACAAGAATAGTTACTTTGGCCCACATTAGTGGTAAACTTTTTGCCCCTGAAAATCGTGGTATCAGTCAAGGATGTTTGTATGTCGCATCATATTCCAACACCGTCACAACCTATCATGTACTATGATGGATCGCATCTTGTACAGGAAACAAACCACTCCTGGAAGTCGCTCTATTTCTTGTATCACAGCCGCACAGGGCATATCCTACAAAAACTTTTTTGTACGCGCTGGGCAGCAAAAATTGTTGCTTATTACCTGAAGAGCCGACTCAGCAGAAGGCACATTCAACCATTTATTAAAAAATATCATCTCATCATGGGTAACTACGTAGTCCCTGCGGGCGGCTATACCTCATTTAATGATTTTTTCATCCGCAAACTCAAGCCGTGGGCCCGCACCATTGATAGCAGTCCCAATCGCGTTATATCCCCCGTCGATGGCAAGCTTTATACTATTCAAAACATAGCATCCGACAGCATCTTTTATATTAAGCAGCAACAGTTTAATTTAGAGAAATTCCTCGACAGCCCCCAATTGGCATCACAGTTTATCGGTGGCACCATGATGGTTTTCCGCCTTGCTCCTTACGATTATCATCGTATTCATTTTCCGGTAGATGGTATTCCTGGCCAAACCAAAGTTATTCATGGAGCATTCGCATCGGTTAACCCAATGGCAATTTTGGCTGGGGCAGCTCCATTTTTTCACAACGAACGCCACCTGGTCATGATAGAAACTCAACAGTGGGGATCAGTTGCGATGCTCTGCGTAGGGGCGCTCATGGTGGGGTCTATAGTGCATACCCATCAGGCAGGACAGCTGTATCGCAAAGGTGACGAATGCGGTTATTTTGCGTTCGGCGGGTCAACGGTGGTTCTCCTCTTTAAATCCAACACGATTCAGCCAATCGAGCATTTTACGGAGCATTCTTTACAGGGCTTTGAAACTGCGGTAAAAATGGGTGTCGTTGTTACTCAATAGCACCCTTACACGTTCGCGGGGGAACTGATATGGAAATTTATCCATCACTTATTTCTTCAGATCTTCTTAACCTCCGACAAACTATTTCAGAACTAGATACCGTTTGCCACGGCTATCATATTGACATCATGGACGACCACTTTGTCCCCAATCTTACGTGGGGCGCTCAATTCGTTAACGCAATCAGAAAAGCAACAATGCTTCCGCTTCAGATACATCTTATGGTTGATGAACCAACACATTGGCTAGACCGCCTTGAAACAAATCCCAAAGGTGCCGGTTTTTTACAGCAAGACAAGACAATACCCTTGCATCTTCAAGCCCCTGCATTAAGTTACAAACCTGGAAACATGCCACAAGACACTCTATTTTTCCATCAGGAAACGCTACCGCATGAGAACCAACAACACGAATTTATTCAAGCAATCCACTACAAGGGATTCAAAGCAGGAATAGTCATTAATCCCCACACCGCGGTCGAAACAATTTTAAACACGCTTCCCTTTGTAGATACGGTACTTCTTATGTCAGTTGAACCTGGCTTTTCCGGGCAAAAATTTATTACAGAAATACTTAAAAAAATTAAGCCTCTTGTGGCATTTCGACAACAACACCAAAGACCACTCGCGATTTGTATGGACGGGGGAATTAACGAAAATAATATCAACACCCTTATACAACATGAAGTTGATCAGATTGCCGTTGCATCTGCTATTTTTGATACTCAAGATCCTCTTGCTGCTCTAGAAAAATTGTATGCACATATTCGTTCGTAAAGGACACTACTCGTGATAGACACTAAACTTCGTATTGGCGTTTTTATGGGCGGGCGTTCGATAGAACGCGAAGTCTCTCTCAACTCTGGCCGAACTATCTGTGATCACCTTGATACGCAACGCTACATCATTATTCCCATCTTTCAAACAGAGCACGGGAAACTTTATATCCTGCCACCACACTTTCTCCATCGTGGCAAAATTGCCGATTTTTTTCATCGTCTGGATAAAGAGGCTCGCTTAGTTACGTGGGATGATCTCAGAAATATTGTCGATTTTGTCTATCTTGCCGTCCACGGTCGCTACGGAGAAGATGGCACGATTCAAGGAATGCTTGAAGTACTCAAAATACCCTATCTGGGCAGCAAAGTCCTTGGCAGCGCGTTGGGCATGGACAAGGCAATGCAAAAATCGGTACTCGCAGCACGTGGCATTGATGTTCCACGCGGCATCACCCTTACTGCGCATGAGATAAGCGCGCTTACACAGGCACAAATTCTAGAACAGCTGATTCAGGCGCATGTCACCTTGCCCGTCGTTATCAAGCCATCGCACGAAGGCTCAAGCCTTGGAATAGCAGTTATTTTCACCGCAGAAGAACTCGTTCCGGCTATTCGGGCAGCAAGCACGGTTGATCAGCGCCGGAGCCAAGATGTTATTGTTGAAGAAAAACTTGGCGGCATGGAATTTGTCTGCGTCTCACTGGAACGCATCAACAATCATGATGGCACCATACAACGCGAATGGTTTACATTCCCAATCACCGAAGTCGTTACCGATACATCTACCCATATTTTTGATTACGAACAAAAATATATGCCCGGCAAGGCGCTCAAGATTACCCCTGCGCGTTGCTCAGATAGCGATCAGCAACGCATCGCACAAACCTGCCTTGAGGTAACACGCCTTTTGCACTTTTCAACAATTTCACGCATCGATGGTTTTTTAACACCCGATGGACGCGTTGTCATTATTGATCCCAATACACTTACCGGTATGTCTCCCTCAACATTCCTGTTTCATCAGGCAGCAGAAGTCGGCATGAGCCATACTGACTTGATCAATTTCCTTATTGAAAACGAATTGCATGCCTATGGCATGTATACCGTTGCGCAACACAAAAGGTCGAACATGGACGCTTCTACCTCGATTAAAAAAATTCGTGTCGCCGTTCTTCTGGGTGGAGATTCTAATGAGCGTGAAATCTCATTGGAGTCGGGAAGAAACATCTGTTATAAGCTCTCTCCCCATAAATATGAAGTCCTACCTCTTTTTGTTAATGACAACATGGAGCTCTTCCATCTACCTCAAAAACTGCTCATCAAAAATGCAACACGTGCCATTGCAGAATTGGTAACACCGGACATACAAGTACAATGGTCGAATTTACCATCAGTATGCGACTTTGTGTTTATTGGGCTTCATGGCGGCAAAGGCGAAAATGGGGCGGTACAAGGTGCACTGGAAATGCTTGATATGCCGTACAACGGCCCCGGCGTTCTTGCAAGCGCATTGTGCATGGACAAATTTAAGACCAATAATTTTTTACGCTCCAAAGGTTTTGCCGTACCGGCAAGCCTGCTTATTACAAAAGCTGAATGGCTCGAGCTTGACGCGCCCCTTCGTCATACACATCTTGAAAAAGCATTACAAGCACAGACACTCATGCTCCCGCTCATTGTCAAACCGCATGATGATGGCTGCAGTGTAATGGTCAGCAAAGTAACTACGCTGCAAGAATTGAGCTCGGCCTTGGATGCCTTTTTTACGAGCAACAAAACGACCGCTCTTCTTGAAGAACTCATTAATGGTGTCGAACTTACGTGTGGCGTCATCGGCAATGAAAATCCAACAGCATTGCCACCCAGTATGGCCGTTGCTCAAGGTGGAATTTTATCCATCGAAGAGAAATTTTTGCCAGGCGCAGGAGAAAACCAAACACCAGCACCATTACCTGCTGCGGTACTTGAACTTGTACAAAAAACAGTGCGCAATGCGTATGTTACCATTGGGTGTGTTGGTTACAGCCGCATCGATTGCTTTTATCAAGATGCTCAGCACAGTCCAACAGGAATCGAGCGCGTTGTGATATTAGAATTCAACACGCTTCCAGGACTCACCCCCGCAACCTGCATTTTTCACCAAGCAGCAGAAGTGGGCATACGACCTATGGAATTCATTGATAAAATTGTCGATCTTGGATTTGAACACTATCGCCAACAACACGTAGATATACATGCATGCACCAAATCGACAGATGAAGCTGCGGACAATCAAAAATCGACGCCCAAGAATTTAACGATGGAGTTGTTTTAATGAACGCATTAAAAAAAATCAGCTTTTATTTTTTACGTTGTGCCTTGTGGAGCAGTCTCTTTCTCGTCAATTATCAATTGCAGGGAATGGAACAAGAAGCTGCTGCGCAAGAGAATGATACTCAACTGCAGGCTCGCCATAAAGCAGACCTTGAGCTTATTGAAGTAATAGAAAGAGGTTATCTTAATTTCTGCGATCTTAATCTCATCAAGCGTCTTCTTCTCGATGGAGCAAACATCGACGCACAAGACAAATATGGAAGAACCACTTTGATGGTTGCTGCAGGCTCCAGCATGTTTGAAATCATGAGGCTTCTTCTTAATCCTAGTGTTGTATGGTACGACACAGTTGCAGAGCAATGGGTTGATGCTCCTCTTGAAGTGTGCGAACTTGCCTGCGACGTTGCACAACAACCAGCCGACCCAAATTTGAAGGATAACAAAAACCGAACAGCCTTACTTTACGCTCTTGAAGTACCTTGGAATGACCTAGACAATGATGACTATAACTTTCATTATGATGCCTATGTGGACTCTAAACGCGAAGCCGCCAAACTTCTTATTGATGCTGGAGCGGATGCCAATGTTGCGCCCATGTGGGGCGACATGCTAATGTTTACCCCATTAATAGACGCCGTCAGGCGGAGTGAGAAAACTATTGTAGCGTTACTTCTTGATGCCGGAGCAAACCCATTCGCTGAAATAGATGGCCAAACAGCGCGCGATATCGCCACGCAAAAAGAGAATGACGAAATAATTTCGTTGCTTATTGAAGCTGAAACAAAATGGCGAAAAGAGCACCCGGACTTCTACCCAACAACAGAAAAATACAAATCAATGGGCAAGCACTAAATCTCAACACAATTTTTTCAGTGACTGCTTGCAACTCCGCATCTTTTCCCACGGATCTCCCACGCGTTTGAGTCGCGCAAAAATATTTTTGATCGTGTAGGTATCCGCAACGATTGTTCCGCGCTCAAGCTCATCCCACGATAACGGCGTCGCAACCGATGCTCCTTGATGCGCACGCACAGCATAGGGGCAAACTCCGGTCTGCGCATAAGCATTACGTGTCACATCAACGTATAAACGTCCATGCCGTTTTGCCACGCGCGCTTCGAGCGTAAATTTTTTGGGATCCTGCACAACAAGCTTTTCAGCTATGCTTCGTGCACAAGCCCGTACATCGTCAAAAGGAGTTTTTCGATCAATCGGCACCACAATGTGTACCCCATGTGCCCCCGTGGTCATGACAAAAGATTGCAGGCCACATTCTTCAAGCAACGATCGCAGTGATAACGCTGCTTCGCGCACTACCGCAAAATCATTATTTTTTCCTGGATCAAGATCAAAAATCATGCGATCCGGATAATCGAGTTTATCGATGCGACTGAGCCAAATATGCGGCGTAATGCACGCCTGGTTGGCCAAATACACCAACGTCGCTGCATCATTGCAAACAACGTAGGTATTCTTGCCACCCTCCTTAGGAATTACTGCACGCTTAATCCAATCAGGAAAATAATCACCAATATCTTTTTGATAAAATCCTTCATGCCGTATGCCATCAGGAAAGCGATGCATCGTAACAGCTCTATTTTTCATATACGGAAGCATATAGGGCGCAATATCTTTGTAGTAGTCAATCAACTCACCCTTAGTAATGCCATCATGTGGGAAAAGTACTTTATCAAGATTTGATACCTGCAACGTGCGACGGCCAACTTTATACGCTGGATCATCTTCAACAGCAGAATTTTTATGTGCAATTTGAGCCATCGTACGACCAGTTGTGGCAGAGATATCATCCTGCGCAAACCCAGCATCATCATGCCGTGCATAGGCATCATTCATTTTGATCAACAGCCAGTGTTGCTTTTTTTGTCCTTCACGTAACTTGGTACGGATAAGTGCATAGGCACCTTTAAGCTTTTTGCCGCGCATCTCTATTTCAATGCGCCCTTGTTTGACGCAACGATCCATAGGAACCAACGCACCGTCTTTTTCTTTAATATTGCGATACGTACCCTTGTCCCACACCATCACTGTCCCAGCGCCGTAGTTACCTTCAGGAATAACTCCTTCAAAAGATGCATATTCATAAGGATGATCTTCGGTCTGAATTGCAAGACGTTTGACGGCAGGATTGCGCGGAATTCCTTTGGGCACCGCCCAGGAGACGAGTACTCCATCAACATCGATACGAAAATCGTAATGTAAATGGCTGGCTGCGTGTTTATGAATCACAAAAATAGGCTGCTTGCCCTGACGCACATGCGTGCCACCCTTGGGTTCAGTGGTCGCCGTAAAATCTCGAGTTTTCTGATATGAAGCAAGTTTCTTGTTTGAAGTCGCCATAATTACTCCACTTAAACTTACTATGCCGATCACCATGATAGAGCAGACACCAACGCGCATCTTAAACCCTCAAGTGTTGCACGGTTCGCGATTTTAGGCAGGCACGTGTACCAATAAATTTTAGTTTCATAACAGCCCTCATGCTTGTGGCAAACTTCAATCAGTGTGCCTACACACATCAGGGTGTTGTCAAGAATAGCGTGGCTAATTAATGAGTCTGCGGCATTTGGCTTGCTTGAAGTGAACTAAACTTATTCCACACGTTGCTCAAAAAGCATGCCGTTTTTTCGGCAAATGACAATGACATGGAATCTTGTCCCATCTCATCATCCCCGCCAAATAATCGCATAAAGCCAGAAGGCTTTTTGGGCTGAATAAGCTTAATTTCTTCTTTGACATTGCCAATGCGTTTTACTTCATCAAGCGCATCTGAGAATGATCCGAGTTTATCAACGAGCTTGAGTTTGAGCGCCTGGTTACCCGTAAATGCTTTGCCATCAGCCCACAGCTTATGAGTTTTGGCATCTAGCTTACGGCTTTCAGCAACATCTTTTACAAATTGACGATACTGGTCATCTGAAAGTTCTTGAAGGTATGCCAACTCTTCTGGTTTGACATCCTTAACCATGCTTCCCGTAGTTTTATAGGCACCTGATTGTACGTAACGATAATTGATCTTCCATGAAGTTAGAAGCTCTTTAACGTTTGGCAGTTCCATAAAAACACCGATGCTACCAACGAGTGATATAGGACTGGCAATAATGCTATTAGCTGCCATGGCGATATAATAAGCGCCCGAAGCTCCGGTATTTTCTATGAAAGCGATAATCGGTTTATCTTTTTTAAATTTTTTAAGCTCATTGAATACCACTTGGCTTGAACCAGAATAACCACCTGGCGAGTTGATACGAAGCAGCAACGCTTTAATATCCGGATTTTTAGAGAATTCATCGATACATTTAATATAGTGGGTCGAATCGCCAATAAAGCCATTGATATTCAGATAACCAATGTGGGCTTTTGGCGTAAACATATCTTCGAGTGTCGATTTGACGCCAGTAAAAATAATCGGTGCGAATTGCAGAATGAGAAGAACGAAAAAAATGTTTTTGATAATGGTTGAAAAACTTGCGCCTTTTGATGGTTTTTCGTTGCTGGTTTCCATGAAATTAGATCCTCTTCTTGTCTTCAGTTACGGGTACATCGGGGAGATTTTCTGATTCGATGGGCTTAAAAAGATCAAGCCGCACACCACACACAGGACATTGCCAATCAGGGTCAAGAGTATCAAATTGAATGAGATTGCCTTCGACATCGCGATCTGCACTTTGAAGGTCATATACAAAACCACAAACAGTACAAATATGCGCTTGCATTCTCCACCCTCTCGTTAAAATAACTATGTTTTTAAATAGTTGAGAGAAAAGATCCTGCAGGAATTGGTACATGCTTTTCCTGCAAACGACGTGTAGAATTTTTCTTTGTTACCACAAAAAGTGACTGCTTATTCGAAGCAGGGTTAAAGGTGATTTCAGTAATCGGCGAAGATAGAGCTATTTTATTAGGCTTGGTGTAACGATCACGTTTTTTGCGGTAGTCAGAAAAGTCTGTTTTCACACATACCTCATCAGACGTGAAGGTACACGAAACACGTTGAATATCGCCCTGGTCCTGATTCTTTTTCCAGGCTTGCTCAATATGTCTTTGTGCGGCCGTAATTAATCTCTGCTCTTCTGGTGTTTGTTCATTAGTATCACCAGCGGTCAGCGATAAACTTGTTCCTAAAAGTGCCATTGCAACAGCCAAGGGTAAGTACATTTTTGTACATGGTATCATTTTCATAAAGATACATCCTCTGTAAATTCTACTTATCTACAAAAATAATTTCGCGAAATTATGTCAAAACAACTAGCGCCAACTTACACTGCGTGAAAAGAATAAGTGAAGAAAAACGTAAAAGCAGCTGAAAAAGTGGTTTTTCTCTGGAACTTTTTCTATTAATCACTTTTTCTCAGATTCTACTGCCGGAATGTTCATCAACCATACAAAAAGTGGTTTTGCTTGTCAAATGCGTACCACTGCCCAGCGAGGACTACCTTGCATGTCACAATGCAGTTCACATCGATTAAATCCTGCATCACGACAGATGGCAACGACGCTTTCAGGCGACAGGCCAACTTCAAGAGAAATACGAGGAAGATCGCGTGATACAAACAGAGAATGTGCCGTAAGATATCTGCCTGCGTTCTGTGCAATGCGTTGATAAAAGTCCAACCCATGGTTGCTGGCAACAAGTGCATTCTTATCTTCCCACTGAGCAACTTCTGGTTGTAACTGATGATACTCATTTTCAGTAATGTAAGGCGGATTTGCCACAATGAGATCACAGGTAAAATCATGAGGAAGTGCTGCAAAAAGATCACCGCACATAAAAGTGGCATTCGCGATGTTGAGATGCTTTTTATTCTTGTTCGCAAGCGCAAGTGCATGTGGATTATTATCAACGCCAATTACCGTGGCGAGAGGGAATGCGTGTGCCAGTGCAAGAGCTATACAGCCACTGCCCGTACACAGATCAAGAATTGTAAAACGTTCAGGCTGCACACATTTAAGTTGTTCAATGAGCCATGTTACCCATTCTTCAGTTTCGGGACGAGGAATGAGGATGGGCGGCTCAACAAGAATATCAAGATCACAAAAAGGAACAGAACCAAGAAGATACGCCAAGGGCTGATGATGCACCACACGCTGTTCAACTAGAAAATCAAGGCGCTTCTGTTGTGCAGGTGTCAATGCAATGGATGCCATGGAAAGCAAATTGGTTCGTGTCGTATCCATAACTTTTTCAAGAATAAGCCAAGCTTCTTGCGTGGCCTCGCGTTCATGCACGCAACACGTGGCCAGTCGTGTTGCGATATTTTCAATGAATTGATGTAATGAGCGTGTCATGTGCGTGTTGATTATGTTATGAGATAAGTGCATTGGTTGTTTTGATCAAACTTTCAAGCGTCTGCTTAAGCTGTGTATGCCGCTCGTACAGCTCTTTAAGCTTTTTGACATGTTGTTTTTTATCTTTCGTGACCATGTTGCTCGTATTTGAAAGGCGTAGCCACGCCTGAAAAAGATCATCCAGCTGCTTCTCTTCATTGGCCAAAGTTTGAGCATAGACAATAATGGGTGTTTTTTCCGTACTATATTTCTCTTTTATTTTTTGTTTCAACAGTATCATTGCCTGGACTTCAGATTGTTTCATTTGCTGCGTCAATGCATCAACAAATTCTTTTTGACTACTCCAGTAAAGATCATTAAGAGCTTTCTCGACGTCAGTAAGGCTGAGTTCTTTGACCGCAGATATTTGCTCGCCACGCAGTATGTGGTGTCCACTGACAACATTATTGGTGATTCCAGCTTTGGCGAGTATGTCTTTGAAGTTGTCTGATTGAGTAGTAACGGTATTTTCAACTTTTTTACGGATGCGATCGATTGAGGGCAACAGATGGCGGGCATCAAGTGGCACGCTTACATATGCAATGAAACCTATATAACAAAATAAGATTTTTGTTTTCATCATTTTCCTCTCCTTAATCACGCAATAAACCGTTCACATACTCCTGTGCTTCAAACAATCCAACATCGTCAATACGTTCTCCATAGGTTACATACACAATGGGGATTTTAAGTTTTTGAGTGATCGCAAACACGATGCCACCTTTGCCGGTGCCATCAAGTTTAGTAAGAACAATGCCATCAAGCGGCGTTGCTTGATGGAAAAGATCAGCCTGAGCGAGACTGTTTTGTCCCAGCATTGCATCAATCGTCAGCCATGTTGCAATTGATGCCCCGGGAAGTTGTTTATTGATCGTGCGTTTAATTTTTTCAAGTTCACGCATGAGGTTTGTTTTGGTTTGAAGCCGTCCTGCAGTATCAATAATTAAGCAGTCATACGATTCATCAACAAACTTTTTGCATCCATCATAGACAACAGCCGCCGGATCTTGTCCGTCTTTGCCGACATGAACAGTTACACCAATCGATGATGCCCATACACACAACTGTTCAGTAGCAGCAGCGCGAAATGTATCGCCCGCAATAACCAGCACGCGTTTGCCATTCTTTTTCATAAGGTTGGCATACTTTGCAACAAACGTTGTTTTGCCGCTTCCGTTAACACCCACAATAAGAGTAATGCGTGGAGTTGACTCCGGTGTTTGTGGTGTCTGGAGAAGCGCGACAAGTTCTTTTCCCAGCGCTTCGCGTGCCTGTTCAAGCGTGGTGATAGACGCCGCGCGCATGCCGGTAGAAAGAGTTTTAACAATCTCTTCGGTAATGTGAACACCGGTATCAGCTTTAATAAGTACGGCCGAGAGTTCTTTGAGAAAATTCTCATCAAATTTATTGCCGGAAAACAGTGACGATATCTGACTCGTGACCGTTGTGTAAATTTTTTTGAATTTGTTTTTAATAAAATTAAACATAGCCTATCTGTTACTCACGAGAATACGTTCCTATAAGTTGACCAGTAGCTAGGATATGACCTTTCATAGCATTTTCAAGAACAGCACGCGAAATGCCCGGTTCAAGGTTAAGAAGTGTGTCCAAAGCATACAAAGTGAAAATATAATGATGGGTTCCATGCCCCTTAGGCGGACATGCACCACCAAAACCAACGCTGCCAAAATCGGTAATTCCCTGGCACGCTCCATTGGCTAGCTTTGGTGTGGTTGCAACTCCTTGGGCAAGCGTGGTAACCGTGGAGGGGATGTTAAAAATTGTCCAATGCAACCATGTTTTTGCGGGTGCATCAGGATCGTCACAGATCAAGGCAAAGCTTTTAACTCCTGCCGGAACATTACTCCAGCTGAGGTGCGGCGAGATATCTTTGCCCTCACACGTGTGGTCAATAGGGAGGCGTGATTGATGGGTAAATGATGAGCTGGTTAATTGTATGGTATGATTCTTTGTCGACATTTTTTTTGCTCCCAAGAAACCGATGATTACGAGAAGCGCTGCCAATGTACCAAACATTTTAGTATTCATGCATTCCCCTCTCAAAAAACCGATGGACACTATCAGCACCCTAGCTTATCGCACAAAGAAAATCAAAACTTGCCAAGAAAAAAATAAGTCACGTACATTGGAGAATGTTTTACTCATTACCATTAAGGAGACCATATGGATGTTAACGTCTTGCTTTCACAATCACTTACCGGCAACCAGTCGACATGGTACATCGTAGCACTTTCTTTCCTTGCAGGCGTCTTAGTGAGTTTTACGCCTTGCATCTATCCAATGATTCCTATCACTGCCGGAATCTTACAATCGCAAGGTCCTCGTTCATGGTGGTATAGCTTTTTTTCATCGCTTGCCTACGTATGCGGAATAGCTTTGATCTATGCCACACTGGGATACGTTTCTGCAATGACCGGCATTATATTTGGATCTTGGTTTGCACAGCCATGGTTTGTACTGCTGGTTATCGCGTTTTTTATGTATCTTGCATTTTCAATGTTTGGTTTTTATGAACTTTATATCCCCAGTTTTGCGTTGATAAAAGATGGAGGCGCGCAACAACGCTCATTATTTAATTGCTTTATTCTTGGCATTGTTTCAGGCACCGTCACCTCGCCCTGCTTAACGCCAGCGCTCGGGCTTTTATTAGGAGTTGCCGCCAAGCAACCACCGCTTATTGGTTTTTTAATGCTCTTCAGTTTTGCCTTAGGTCTCGGCGTTTTGCTCCTCATTGTCGGCACCTTCTCAAGTTCGCTCACACTTTTACCACGTGCTGGTGAGTGGATGGATCAGATCAAAAAAGCGTTTGGTTTTATCATTTTGGCGATGTGCGGCTATTTTGCCCAGGGTATTATCGGCGATGGTGCAGCGCTCGCTATTTATCTGATCGTTGCCCTTATAGCTACTGCCTACTATTGGACCAAGGGGAGAGTTGGCTGGTTGGCAATAGTACTTGGCGCACTTGCTCTCTTTGCCGCACTCGTGGTTGCCAGCATGGTGCTTCAGCCGTTACTGCGCTGAGAGTGGTGGCGATGTTATCGATGACAATGATTTTGCTCGTGATCTAGTTGACACCGGCAATACCTTAAGCGCTGGTTCTTCTTTAGCTCTGAGTACGGCAGCATTGGCTCCTGCCTTAATAAGAATTTTAACTAAATCCATGCGTCCCTGCGTGAAGGCGGCAATAAGTTTTTTGTCGAGATCAACCGCCTCAATATCCTTTTCACTCTCAAAATCAAGATCGGTACTGTTTTTTGATGCACCCTGTTTTATCCCGTAACAAGTGTTGCCATCCATAAAGTAGACATCATGATCTGCCAGACTTGGTACGTTAAAAATAACCATACAATTTTTGAGCGTAATTTGGGCCTTAGGATCAGATTGTTTGTCGAAAGTTCCATTTTGGCATTTAAGCTCATTAATAAAAAATAGCGTGTTCTCAGGCATTCTAAATAATGGATCACCTGAATCAGTGACTGGTTTTAATATTTTTTTATACAACGTATTAAGGTCATATTGTGTGATGATTGAGCTAAAAAAAGTTACATTAAGGCCAAGAGATAATGGCTTTCCGAGCGGGATGATGGATTTTGGTTCTGGTTCATCAAACAACCAACCTCCTTTTTCAAAAGATAGCGTAAGCGGAACAACATCTGTAGCGACAAAAATGAGATTTTTGTTATGGGGTACTGAGATTATCGGCGATTGTTTTTTTGCCGTTGGTTTTGGTGACAGACATTTTGTGCACGCTGCATCACCTGCGACATTGCTGGTTCCGCAAACAGTACACTCCCAACCTCGTTGGGGTGCTTTTCTTTGCTCAAGAATTTCTCCAAGCGGTCTTTGCCCCTCTGCAAGAGGTGCCTCTTCCAGCCTTTTTGCTCGTATCATTATATCGGTAATAAAAAACGCATTATCATCAAGAAACGATACCACTTGCCAGTTAGTATTGCCAGGCAACTTAACCCACGGAACATGGTTAATATCTCGTATGCGTCCCTCATTATCTAAAAAATTCCCAACATAGTTGAGAAGTCGAGCAAAGTAATTGTTCTTGATAGTGGGCGTTTTACGTTTTGCCGCACTAATACGTTGTTCTTCATTTTTTATAAAGGTGGGGAAGTTGCTGATGCCGTCAAAGAATTTTTTGAACGCAAGGCTAACCATATAATAATATGTTACGGCATCCTGGGTGATTGAACCGGTTAATGAACCTGCAAGGGGTGATTTAATTTGACGTGTTCTGAAAGTTGATGAAGTTGTTACAGGCGCGTGAAGAAGAGCTTCGATGGCCAAAGTATAAGAAAGTTCTTGTGGCGCATTCATGAAGACAAATGGTAATGCCAGATGTATACCAGCACCATGACACGTTGAAACTGTAAAGAAATTTGTAACCCCATTAAGCAATTCAAGAACGCCTCCAAAGACACGGGGAGTAAGACCTGCGATAAAATCAACAAATTTTTCTGATATACCTTCTCGATCTGCTTTAAACTTCTGAATTGCTGGAGAAGTTGATGGTAATGTTAGGGTTCCAACTCCTGGCCAAAAGCCGAATTCTCGAGCTCGTTGCAATAAGGAGTTTAATTGAGTTTCAATTATAGATGGTGTACGCGCAGAAGCTCCATGCCCTACGAGATAAACATTATAACAAGGCAAGAATGATAATGCTGCATCAATAATTGCTAGTTTATCTACGTCTTTTTCAAATTTTTTTTTAAGTTTGAGAAAATAGCGGTGAGCCTTTTTGAGTGCCATAAGCTCTGTCAAGCATGCCAGTGCTTTGCTGTGAGAGAACTCCTCTACGAAAACAATATCTATTATATGCTTCCTGCGTTCCTTTTCTTGCTCCGGTTTATTATAGGTATCAAGAACCTTTCCAAGCTCGCCGCATTCCGCATAAGGATCGATTTTAGATGTTGTGATCAAATTTATTCCAAGCTCGTTGAGTTCATTAAGCACCCCTTCATCTGGTGGCATATCAGCGAGCTCTGAAAGTTTATCTTTGAGTATCGATATCGTTGAATATTTCTTTAACTGTTTGGCATATTCTTTGGGAACCAAGAGATAAAAATCTGCTTTTTGCGCTTCAGCGGGGCTCAGGCAAATTTTGTACATATCCCATTGCGTTTGATCGAAAAACGCTTTGGCGTTGATCTTCTTTGTAGACTCTTCGACCTCAATCTCTGCTCGCATAAAATGGTCCCATAGTGGCGCTGGAATAAGAATAAAAGCACATGGTTGTTGAAGTGCAGCGATGAGATCAAGAATTGCTGCGTTATTATTATCTAAAATTTCACCACCATATTCCATGATCATAATCAGATTTCTGTAGCGGCGCAGGCTATCCATGGCTTGTTCTTGCCGTTGTTTTCTTGCTTCAATCGCCGCTTGGATAAGTTTGCCCATTTCTAGATCATTTTTGGCTATATCAAGCACCGTTAATCCTGTTTTGTCACACAGTTCCCAGAGCGCACCAGCTTTAAGAAGAATAGCGACTACTGCAGGGTATTTATTCATAGCTGCCAACATAAGTGCGGTTCGGCCTTCTGCACCTTGTTCATCGATGTTGACGAGCCCAGAATCAACCAAGTATTGAACGACTTTTTCTTGACCATTCTTGGCTGCTGCCATCAACGCAGTCAGTCCATCAGAATTTTTCAGATTGGGGTTAGCGTCCTTATCGATTAAAATACTTACAACAGAAAGGTGCCCATTCATAGCCGCTTTCATAAGCGCCGTGTTATCGTTGTTGTCTCTTGCGTTAATGTCTTGGTCAAAACTAGTGATGAGTGTTTCGATTAAAGAAGCATGCCCATTTTCTGATGCAAGGATAAGAGCTGTTGCTCCATCTTTGCCACGCATGTTGGTTTTAAGTGTTCCATGAGCACCTTCTAAGAGATCCATCAGAACATTTTTCCCATTACGTGCCACCCACAAAAAAGCGGTCATGCCTTCTGCATCTATGGCGTTAATATTGGGCCTATCTGCAACTTCTTTAGCAAAAAGAAGAGCATCAATTTTTGTTCGATCCCCACGTTTGGCTGCTTCTATCAATCGCTCTTCTTTTGTTTGTGGCGCTTCTTCTTTCTTCATCGCAACAAGAGCACCAATAACGATGAAACATGTAAGGATAACAGATATAATTCTGGTAAGAGTCGTGAACTTCATAACTTTCTTTCCTCACAAGATTGAACTTTTAACACGTATGTCAGATCATGGCATAAGCGGAATCACGAAGGCAACACTTTGACGCGAAGCTTATGCTTCCAGTACTGCCGCACTCGTAGTTGCCAGCATGATGCTTCAGCCGTTATTGCGCTAAAATGGCGCCGCCGGCTTCTTCTCTTCAGGGCTTTCCCGCAATCTTTGTATCAACGTATCAAAGCCCATGAGCTGCGCTTTAATGATGCTTTCTATATCGAACTTAGCGCCAGCTTGCGCTTGTTTCCATACATTGCGGGCAACGCTTTGTTGCTCCATCTGCAATGCTTTCTTCTGAGCTTTTTTGAAACCTGGTGAGCTCATGAGTAGTGCAGGCTTTTGTTTTTCGAGTGCATTCTCGATAAGACGACGGATTTCTGGGGTATGTGCGATTCTCAATGCTACATCTAATTCCTTATTGGCACCAGCATTGAGCAGGAATGCTACGATATGGATACGCCCCAAAGTTGCGGCATATCCAAGGGCCGTATAACCAATATCTTTTGCATTAATGTTGGCGCCAGCCTTAATTAAAAGCTTAACTATATTTGTTCTTCCATACACGACCGCCCGCCTAAGCGCCTTATCCAAAGAGAACTCTTCAATTTTAAAAGAATCATCTTCTCGTTTAAGACAAAAATGTTTGCCCTTGTACGAAAAATAAAAAGCATAATCGGACAATAGGGAAGCATCGAAGACAACCATACAATTATCTAACGTAATACGCGCATCGGCTGGCAAAGATGATACTTTGCTGGGAAAATCATTTTTACATGTAAGATTCTTAATGAAGAAAATTGTTTTTGGGGGTGTTGCAACCAATGGTTCCTTCGGATTCAAAACCAGATTAAAAAATGTGGCGAATGGATCATCAGATTCCATGCCCTCAAAATATATGACATTGGCATCGAAAAAGCGCTCGGGCATTGCTGTGGGAATTATCGCCTTGGTGCTTTGGGTGTGCCCGAATTTGATTGTTAATCGAATATCGTTGGTTGCGGCAAAAATATACTTTTTTTGTGATGCATCGATGATAGCATCGGAAGATGGCTCAAGTTGTTTTCTCTTCTTTTCCCATACACCCCACTTCTTTCGCCAAGCAGCTAATTGCCTAGGCGTCATTTTTTCGTGTTCGACCGTTAACACTTCTTCTTTGGATATGCCCAATAAGTCACTAAGTTTTTCTAATTGACGTTGCTTTTCTTGAAACTCCAATACGAGCTTCTTTTTTATTTCTTCTTGCGGTTCTAATGCAATTTTGTGTTCTAATGCAGATATTTCGGATGGTAATTCCATGAGACGTGCTTTGGCGCCTTCTGTTAATATGCTTGATGCAGGTTTTAATGGCTTCTTTTCAACAATTTTTTTTTCTAGCTCTTTTGCCCGTACCATCACATCAGTAATAACTAACGCTTGATCATCCATGTAAGATACAACGTGCCAATCAGTTGGTCCTGGCAATTTTATCCAGGGCATATTTTCCGGTCGTTTTATTTCGCCTTGTGGCCCCAAAAAAGTTCCACCGTAATTGAGGAGACGAGCAAAATAGTTTTTAGGTCCTGTTTTTTCGATTTTTTTCTCTTCATTTCTTACGAAAGTGGCAAAATCGCTTATGCCATCAAAAAATTTTCTGAACTTAATCTTTGTGACAACAGAATATTTCGCTGCTCCAATTTGGGCGCCATCTTCGTGCTTTAATTCAGATATATTTGGTAATAATCCTGTCACAGGTACATCAAGAAGAGCCCCGTTGACAAGTGTATAGGAAAGAGATTGAGGCGCAGACATAAATACAAAGGGCAGGACAAGATGTGCCCCTCCACCATGGCATGTTGAAAAAAACAGCAAATTGGCGACCCCATTGAAAAGTTCAAGAACTTTGCTGAATACATTAATGGGGAGCGCTGCAACCTTCCCCAAATCAGATATTGCTCCTATCACTTCCTGTTCCGCATTGAAATGTTCACTCTCTTTTTTGAATTTTTGCTCAACAGGTCGAGTTTTTTCTCGTTTTCCGAAAACAGCTTCTTTCTCTTTTGCTGTGAGCTCTTTATGCTTTTCCACATCTGTTGCTTCTGTTAAATGCGCAATTTCGGTGGATGAAAGTTGAATCTTCCAATTTGATGGCCAGTAGCCCAATGCTTTGGCGCGATCCAGCAAATTTTCCAAGCGGTTTATCAGAAAATCAACCTGGGCTGGCGGTTTGGTTTCTTCACCATGCCCATCGATATACACGTTGTATTGAGGCAAAATTAGTTCTGCATCACCAAGCGCAGCATGAACTTTTTCGTTGTTTTCAAAATAACTTTCAAGGTTTGAAAGAGCCGCCTTTGCAGTCCTTAACGAGAGGATTTGCTCTAAACACCGTAAGAGGTTCACCCCAAAAGTTTTGTCTAGATTTTTTATAGCATACTCAATAATCGCTATTTTCTGTTCCAATTCAACTATAGTTAACCTCTTGGTAAGATCTTGGCTCTCCCCCATTCTTTTTTGCTCTTCTTCGAGAGCTTTTTTCTCCTGCTCATATGGCTTAAGAATCTTGCCCAGCCCACCACATTCCCTAAAAGGGTCTGAAACCTTATATTGTTCCGATACATTTATCCCAAGATCAGAAAGTGCGTTGATGGCTTCAATGTCAGGCGCAATTTTCGGATCTATTGGACCTGGGATTATTTGGATGGCTTGCTTGATACTTTGAATTGTTGAATTTGACTGTAACTGTTCCGTATATTTTTTGGGACAGAAAATATAAAAATTTGCCTGCTGTTCTTTGGGGGTAATGTTTTTAGCTGGATTGAGACAAATTTTATACACATCCCATTGTTCTGGATTGAAAAGCTCTTTTGCTGCGATTTTTGTCCCTTTAACGGTGGCATGCAAAAAATAATCCCACATTGCAGAGGGTATGAGAATAAATGCGCACGCTTCCTCGAGTGCGGAAATAAAATCTCCGAGCATGATCCCTGAGCCTGCGTCTTTTGCCAACTCACTCCCATCGTGGATAATAATAATCAAATTTCTATAAAGGCAGCGTCTTGGGGCATACTCCTTATCGAGTCGTGCATATTTTTTATCCAGCGCATTCTTGATTAACTGACCGACTTTTTCGCTCTTTACATACTCCTGAGCTGTTATTTCCAATGGACTTTGCATTTCTACATCAGCGCCTGCAGCAAGCAACTTTTCAACAATGTCACCCGCATCACGCCATGTGGCCAACATGAGCGGGGTCCAACCATTTCTGTCTCGTACATTAACATCAACACCCCGCGTAATTAGTTCAGAAACAGCAGCAGAATTTTTCAACAAAATCGCGTCAAACAATTTATCTTTTTTTCCTTTTTTCATCCCTTCAAGTGTTCCGACAACAAAGCAACAAATGAGTATGCTCGTTACGATTTTGGTAAAAATAGTACGCGATACCATGATCATCTCCATCACCGTTATTGCGTTAAAAGGGTGCCGCAGGCTTCTTCTCTGTAGCCCGTTCTTGGACAAGCCTTTGTATCAACATATCAAAGCCCATAAGTTGCGCCTTAATAATGCTCTCTATATCGAACTTCGCGCCAGCTTGCGCTTGTTTCCATACATTGCGGGCAACACTTTGTTGCTCCATCTTTAACGCTTTCTTTTGGGCTTGTCTCTGGAATCTTTTGAAACCTGGAGACCAAACAGCTTCCTGTTTTTTGACTGCATTCTCGATGAGACGACTGATTTCTGGGGTATGTGCCAGATCCAATGCTGATACCCCTCCATTTGTGTACAATGTTGCATCGGCTCCAACGTCAAGAAGCATTTGAACAATCAGAGCATGCTCATGAAGCACTGCCGACATAAGAGCCGTCCAGCCTTCACTATCGGTTCGTTGATTAATGAGATCTGCATGATTTTTTACAAGATCCCTCACCGCAGAAATACAGCCGTGTTCTGCCGCCACCATAAGTGCAGTCTTACCAGACGGATCTCGCATATATGGATTAGTCTTAACAAGCGCACCGATTAATCCGGGATTATGATCCGTTATTGCATCAGCAAGCATCGTTGCAATCTGGGGAATCTCCTTAACATCTCCGGCAGTGAAGGGTTTATCTTTCCCGCTTCGTTTAACACCAAACTGCTGGTTATCAAAGGTAAAATAAACGTCACAGGCTTTCATATCGGATGGACCAAAAACAACAATGCAGTTCCGCAAATGTATTTTTTGATCGCGGCCAATGAAAATGTCATTACAGCATTCAAGATCGTTAATCAAAATAAGCGTCTTATTGGGGGTTTCTACTAAAGGATTTATAGACTTCACAACAGTGTTGAGAAAATAGATAAAGAAATCTCGAGTTATTATTTGTTCAAAAGATACGACAGTCCCTTCGAAAAAACTTTCAGGACCAGCCAGAGGAACTATTGTTTTGGTGTCACGTACTGGCAAAAAAAGAACCGGAACACGAACACGGCTAACGGGAACAAACACAAGGCGTTGTTTTCCTACAACAATCGCTAACATCAATGACCCAAACTTTTCAGTCTCTGCCCATTCGCCCCATCTTTTTCGCCATACAGTCCATCGTGCATGAGACCATCCTGCAGGTTTTTTGCTCGGCATTGGTCTCTTTTGGATTTCTTTTTCTTCTTCTTCCTTGTTAAGCCTTTTTTGAAAAATAGCGGCTAATCTTTTTTGCCCTGTTTCTGGATTGACTTCTTGGGCAAAAGAATTGTCTTGCTCTATTACCTTCATCATGGTTTCAGTAATAACCACTATCTGGTCATCCATGTGCGAAACAACTTGCCAATCATTTGTACCCGGCAATTTTATCCAAGGCGTGTTTTCAGCCCTTTCCCTACCGGAAGGATCTTTGGTTATTCTGCCCTGCCTGTCCAAAAAACTTCCAACGTAATTAAGAAGACGGGCAAAATAGTTTCTCGGCTCAGGTGGACTGTTCGGTTTCGCTGAAGACAAAATGAATTTTTCTTGAATCTTTATGAAGTAAGCAAAATCGCTTACCCCTTCAAAAAATTGTGCATAATCAAGGTTGCTCACACTTCCAATATCAGCGCTTGGAACTGTCGGTACGTTTACATAACTAGAGGCATCAACAAGAGATTTAACCGCAATAGTATAAGAGAGCAAGTGCGGCGACGACATAAATACAAAGGGCAAAACAAGATGCGCCGATGCCGCATGGCAGGTGGCAACAAAGAGAAAATTAGTAACCCCATTAAACCATTCCAGCATCTCACCAAAAATATTGCTCGGAAGCGCGGCGATTGCCTCTTTGCGGAGAAGTTGAGAGCTAATTGTTTTTTGCCACATTCTGAATTTATGAAATGTTTTTTCTGGTACAACTTCAAGGCCTCCTGTGGGCCAAAATCCTAACTGTTGCGCTTGGTACATCAGTGCGTCTGTTTCTGGCGGCAATTCTGAGAGATGTCCGTGCCCATGTAGGTAAACATTGTAGTGAGGTAATTTCACCGCACCAGCAACCAATTGATCAAGCTCTTTTTGGGCCTCCTTGAAAACAAGAAGTCGCCGCAAACACAACAAAAAATCTGGCCCCAGTGTTTGATCGCGGTTTGCTGCGTAACGGTTAACATCTTCTTCTTGTTTTTTTAGTGTGAACTCAAGAGCAGCTATACCTTCCTGAGCGGCATGCCTATTTTTCAAGCCATCAATAGTGGTCCTCAATTCGAATGGCAATTGCGGGTATTTATTAAGAATTTTGCCCAGCTCACCACATTCATCGAATGGCTTGAGTACTTTATAGGCTTTTAGCGGTAAGTTTATGCCAAGATATGAAAGATCATTGATAAGAGCAGCAGCTTTAGCTTTCTGAACATATCCACTTTGCAGGAGCTCTTCTTTGATACGGGGAAGCGTCGAATATTTTTGTAACATTTCTGTGTATGTTGTTGGGCTGAAAATATAAAAATCTGCTTTTTGGTCTTCGGGCGGAATATGTGGTTTTGGATGAAGACAAATTTTATACATTTCCAAACCATCCAAATGCTCTTGTTGTTTTTTTACAAGTCGTTGTGCGTCGATGAAACCACCTGCGTCGGTAACATATTTTGCCCGCAAAAAATAATCCCATAGCTCGGCGGTAATAATGACAAATGCATGTTGGTCTTTAAGCGCGGAAATTAGATCGCCAAGTACCGCATTTGATGTACCGGCCAGCTCACCTCCGTTATCGAGTAAAATAATCAAATTTCTATACTTGCAATTTATGGTTGCAGTGGCGATCAGATCTCTAAATTGTTTTGTTACGTCGGGATTATTGATGGCAAGATCAAGTACGGTGTTACCGTTTTCATCTCTCTTCCCAAAATCGATTTTACCTGTTTCAACCAAGAGGTTAAATATTCCAAAATTACCACTCATCAGTGCTACCATGAGCGGCGTCATTCCACCAGGGCCTTGCTTATTAATATCAGCGTCACCACTAATTAATGCTTGGACGGCGGCCATATCTCCTTGCTCAACTGCTGCAATGAGAGGGAACGTTTCTTCTTTCTTCATGCCCACAAGCGTACCAACACCGATTGTGCATACGAACAAACCCGTTATAAATCTGGTAAAAATAATACGTGACACCATGATTATCCCCATCATAAAAATCTTGATCAATTTGATTTTCACTATGTCGGATCATGGCACAGAGCGATTCGCAGGAGCAAGAATTTGATGCGATGCTTACGCGTCTGGTGTTTGCCAACGTGGTGCTTCAGCTGCCGGTGATAGCGATGGTGCGCAACACGCGCAATTTCTATTTTTTTGTCTCTTGAATTCCTGCAGCAACAACGCCACCAAGCACTTCGATGACCGTTGCCTTTAGAAAATTGATACACGCTTCAAAAATGATTTCATTGGATGACCAGGTTTTTGGTCTTTCTAATTTGACTGTAAATTGCCCGCCACCAAAACCAACCGATCCGCCATACGACGATGGAATCAGCCTATCTAACATAACAAGCGATGCCGTCCGCGTTGCCGTGGCTATCAAGATACGCAAAACGCGTCTGATTGTTGCACTTTCTGAACCAGATAGTAATTGCTTGATAGCAGCAAATAAAATGGTGTTGATGATTTTAGGAACCAAGGGCCTGAGGACTTCTTTCAATACTTTTTGTTCGTGCTCATCATCAGAATCAATCAACCGCTTTTTACATGCCCGTGCCGCAATGGTCAATAACTGCAAACACAATACTGACTCATCTTTTTCAAGCGCCGCGCTTAGCACCGCGTTGATGGTTCGTGGACACGCACGAAGGTTTTGCAATACACCCTGTTTTTCTAACTGCACAAGGAAACTTGTGTCGATATGACTTTGATCAGAGATCTCAGCACCTGCAACACTGGCATCTATTAGCATCGATACAAAAGCGCTTGCAGAGCGCATATTTGCGATATCTTCTCGCGTATATGCGTATGCAGAACAATAGAAGCCAACCAGAAACGTGAATGTCGTTGCGATTTTGATTTTATACGTCATACACCCAACCCTCGTAATGTGTTTGTTCGCCGTGTTTAATATACTTGTGCCTACCGCCCTCGCTGTAATGCTGCGGCATAGCCAAAATAATAAAATCTTCGGAGCCTATTTTTTCAGGGTGAATATTTATACCCCACAAAGGCTGTTGTTCTGACCCACCTTCAAGAAGCAGCGCTTCCTCATCGGCGTGAAGATCAGCGTCAACTACCATAATTTCTTTTTCAATATCAACAACAGCCTTCATCCAATTGCCGAACATTTTTGTCGACATTGTTTTCACGTCACTCAGCGATATTTTTTCAGTGACTATGTGCATCGAGCTTCTCCACGTCATCTCATATTTGTTGAAGCAACTGAGAGAGTAAAGTATATCACCGATAGCGCTTTATCAACAAAACATCAATATGGGTGTGTTTTAACTGAATAGAACATTAAACACGAGTTTTTGAGGATACTGATGCAGCAAGCATTCGAGAAGATCAGGACTTGAACTGCGGATAATTATTTGGATCGTATTCGTTATAGAACCACTCACGACCACGCCAGATTTTGATCAAAAAATCTTTTGCCGGATACAGTAGTTCGCTATGACGGTGCCAAAACGACAATTCATCGAGGGCATCGGCTGTACTTTTTGCCTGCTGGTCCATCGCCCACAGAGCCGCAACTTCGCCCGTGCGGTCAACGCCAGCACGGCAGTGCACTAATAGTGGCCGTGGGGCATGGTCAAACGCATCAAGAATCGCTCCGATGTGTTTTTTGCTCGTCAACGTACAAGCACTCGTTGGAATATCAAGCAACACAACATTATTGCGATCTGCCGAAGCTTTTTCATCAACCCACCACTGCTGATCGGAATGTTTGCCTCGTAGATTGATAATGGTTTTTATGCCATACAGCTTGATGTAAGAATCAAGAGCATCACCAGAGAGCTGGCCAGAACGATATAAAGCCCCCTCTTGTACTACATAAAAATTGTCCTGGTAAATACCCTCTTTAAAATCAAGAGGATCAATGGGCACAAATACATTGGGACCTTGAACAATCTTGGTCAGGGGCTTGAGCGGATTATGCAATAAAAAGTTTTTATTAAACGGATTGCGAACAACACAACTCGCTACTTTTTTCCACCACTCTTTGGCACATAGCCAATGCCCATCAAACGACAGCAAGCTCTCCAAAACAAGAACTGAAATTATGAATTTCTTACCGAATCTGCTCATATAACGCCGCCCCAACGTTAATCACGCTTAGTACCATTTTTACTGCAAAACTGCGGATAATTTTGTGGATCGTATTCGTTATAGAACCACTCACGACCACGCCAGATTTTTATCAGAAAACTTTTTGCCGGATATTGTTTTTTGTTATGCCGATGCCAAACTGACAGTTCTTTAAGCGCCTCTGTCTTACCTGCACCTTGCTGATCTAATTTCCACAATGCAGCAACTTCGCCGGTGCGATCAATCCCAAGGAAACAATGAACCAATAGGGGGCGTGGAGCATGATCAAATGCATCAAGAATCGACTTAATATTTTCTTTACTTGTTAACGTATCTGCGCTTGTTGGAATATCCAACAACACAACATTATGTCGATCTGCAACGGCTTTTTCATTACGCCACCACGTCTGACCTGGGTCCTTACCGCACAAATTGATAATGGTTTTTATGCCATATTGTTTGACATAGGCAGCAAGAGTATCTGCAGGAAGCATCCGAGAACGATATAATGCCCCCGTTTGTACTGCATAAAAGTTGTCCTGATAAATACCTTCTTTAAAATCAATAGGATCAATGGGTACAAATACGTTGGGACCTTGAACAATCTTGGTCAGAGGTTTGAGCGGATTATGCAATAAAAAGTTTTTATTAAACGGATTGCGAACAATGCAACTCGCTACTTTTTTCCACCACCCTTGAGCGCTAAGATCATGAAAGGAAAAGTGCATTACACTTACAACAGTAACAATAAAAGCCGCAATTTTTTTTGCTACGTTATTCATTCAGAAAGCTCACCAGATGCAGGATGACTTTTTAGCGTCAGAACTTCTTCGGTTTCTGCATCAATAATCTTTATCGTAAAATTCCAGGAGAATTTTTCTTTTGGAACAAAAATAAGACCATCAAGCGTGACAAACGGACCGACCACCTGGTCAGCCAACTCTTTGCTTGCAAAATCTCTATCCAGCTTATAATTCGCCTGGGACGATCGAATGCCATCAACAATTGCCGGGATCAGAAGCGGCCAAACAATAAGGCCCGCAATACCATACCCCAACGAACGTCCAACTGTTGACGTATGCACACGGCGAACCACCTGCGATGCTGGAATGGTAGGCATGCTTATATTTTCACGCAAGACTCTGAAATAGCGCTTGGTGTTATTGGTAAATGTTATGAGAATGGGCTGATACCCTTTTGCCACAACATTGCGACCAAGATATCGCTTACAATCATCTTTGGTAAAAACATGATAGGCACATCTATAAGAAGTAGGCTTTTTTTCATGCGTAGCTAGACCAGCTTTGGCAAGTGGCTGCGCTTCATAACGCGCACAACCAGTACAAAGCACGATGCTTATTACCCACAAAAAAATACTTTTTTGAAGCTTCATGGTTCCCCCCAACGTTGCTTCAGCTATATAACCACCATTTGCATTATATTACGCTAATAAAACGCACCCAGCAAACGCCACCAGTCACCGTTTTTATTCAAACTGAATATTGTTTTTCGTCTTTTATGGCCATAGCAGCATCTCTTTTGACAAGATTAGCGCGTTCATATACGATCACCTGATTTTGGTTTATCTTTTTTTTATAGAAGGAATTTTTCATTACTATGACACATAAAATACGGCACAAGATTACACCTGAGGTATATTTGCTCCTGAAACGCAATGAAGACGGCTTGTTTATTAGGCGTTTCAACACTGGTTTTGAAGATGGTCTATACACTCTAGTCGCAGGACATGTTGAAGCAGGTGAGTCTTTTTCTGAGGCTGTTATTCGCGAAGCTCGTGAAGAGGCAGGAATCGATCTTCAATTAGAACATTTAAAAGTCGTTCATGTCATGCATAGAAAATATGACCGAGAAGAACGCATTGGGGTATTTGTGCAAGCAGAGACGTGGCTCAACGAACCACATATTATGGAACCCCATAAGCATGACGATTTACGCTGGATCTCGCTCAGGAGCTTACCCAGCAACACAAGTTCCTACGTAAAATTTGCTCTTGATAAAATACAGAATAGCGAGTTCTTCTCTGAGCTTTCATAAACGTTTTGAGCTGAAAGTAAAAAATTATCCACCACCACAGGTGGTGGCTTTTGTAACCCCTAGAAGGGGTCTTCCGGTTTCTAAAGTTGCTTCCCCGTTTAATGATCAGCCCCTAATTTCCAACTGCTTCTCTATTTTTTCTTGATACATCACATATTTGCGTATCTTTTCCACGTCTAAACCAACCGTATCCAGACAGTACCCTCTTGCCCAAAAATGATTTCCCCAATATGGTTTCTGCCTCAGCCATGGAAACCTCGAAAATAATCTTATGGCGCTTCTACCCTTGATTGTCCCAATGTATTCCGAAAGCGAAACTTTTGGCGAAACCATGACCAGTAGATGTACGTGATCTTCTTGTATGCTGAGCTTGTCAACCTCACATCCAAGCTTCGCCGAATACATTCTAATGATTTCTTCTATTTCGATTTTTATTTCGCCTCTCAAGATTCTGAACCTATATTTTGGTACCCAAACAATATGATAGTGACAATACCAAATGCTATGTGATAGCCTACGAAATCGACTCATTGCTTTATCCTTAAGTTATGTTGCGGGGAAGCAACTCAACTTAAGTTTCGGCAATGGGTCGTTACTTGCATAGCATTTGTTTCTTACCACGCCCGAAGGACGTGGATTACTCCGTTAGATTTAAAATCGGTATTGCGCATTCAAACACCATTGTTACACTCAACAACTGAATTTGGGAATAGGCCCAAACTAAAAAACTCATAGGGAGAAAAACATGTCCGAAACACTACTTTCACTTGCTGCTGGCATGGTTATGACAGCCATTGTTGCCATAAGCATACTCGGTGTAACTGCATTTTTTAGCCTATCACGCAACCCACAAAGTGCGCCGGCTATCAAAGAAATCTTTTTCCCAAGTTTTGGACTTATTCTTACGCTTCTTTTCATCGGCTTTGCAGCCCTCGCCCTCATCAATTATTTCTGTTAAGCGTTTGCGCAAAAATTAAGGCAACACCCGATATGTGGCTACTGACTTAATACTGCAAAAACGCCACTTTTAAGTCGTTCATTTCCAAGCTGCGCAATAAGCACGTGTAAAGGCTGGAAGCTGGATGCCTTGATAAAAATATGTCGCATCTCATAATTTTGAACACGCGACACTGCCGGACTTGTGGGCCCTAAAATGGTCACGTTGAGGTGCGCGCTTTGATTAATTTCTCTTAATTTAGTTGCCACATATAAAGCATCATCTTCCACTTGTGTAACATCACGGTGCTTAACCTCAACACATGCCAAGCGTGTACATGGCGGATATGATGCCTCTTTACGTACCGCCAATTCATCGGCACAAAAATCGCAGTACTTCACTTCATCAATAAAATCAAAAATTGCATGATCATGCATGGCCTGAAGAATAACTCTACCGCCAGAACATTGCCGCCCCGCACGCCCAGCCACCTGAATAAGCTGCTGCAGAGTTGTTTCGCGCGCATTAAAAACGGGAAAATGTAAATTTTGATCCGCCCACAAAACACCCACCAACGTTACTCGTGGAAAGTGATAGCCTTTGGTAATAGTTTGAGTTCCTATAAGTATGTCTATGTGACCGGCACTAAAAAGCTCGACCGTTTGTTGCCATTCTCGCTGTTGTTTTGTTGAGTCTAAATCGGCGCGGCGGATACGCGCTTGAGGAAAGAGGTCTTGAAACAGCTGCACGACCTGTTGCGTCCCTATGCCTTTTTTAATAAATGAGTTCGCCGGGGCTCTGCATTCTGGACAAAGATCGGGAATACTGCCGCGATAGTCGCAATAGTGACATCGCAACTGACCTGTATGGTATTCGTCCTCTTTTATGCGGTGCAACGTCAAGCTCACTGAACAATTTTTGCAACGAAAAATAAATCCACATACTTTACACTGCACAAAAAAGCTGTACCCACGCCGATTGAGAAATATAATCACCTGTTCTTTGCGATCCAAGCATGCTCTTACAGCATGCTCAAGCTCTCGACTTATCCAAAATATTCTGCGGCCTCGTGGCTGTTGTGTAAGAATTACTTTAGTAATTGTTGGAAATGTTCCTGCAAAACGCTTGGTAATTGAAAATTTTTTCCATCCATGACGCTCAACATTATAGAGCGAATTTAGAGATGGTGTTGCCGATCCAAGAACAATCGGGATGTGGTAGTGAGACGCTCGCCACAACGCAAGTTCTTTACTGTTAAGCTTTGGATAACGCTTTTCGCAAAAACCTTGTTCGTGCTCTTCATCAATGATAATTAACCCAAGACGTGAGCAGGGCAAAAGTACTGGTAAATGAACACCAACTATGAGTAAGGGATCACCAGACACCAATTTTTCCCAAACCACTCGTTTTTCGGTTTCTTTACTCGCAGAATGAAATCCATAAATATTCACCGAAGGAAGATGCCGTCGCAGAAGATGCTCAAATTGCACCGCAAGACTAACTTCGGGAAGCAAAAGCAAAACGGTCTTTCCTGCAGCAATAGTACGCTGGATCAATTGCTTATACACCTCAGTCTTACCCGACCCGGTGACCCCATGAACAAGCGTTGGGATATACGCTGGTTGCTCAATAAACGGGGCAACATAATCAACAATAACTTGTTGTTCATCGGTCAGCGTAACCGCCGATGTTTGTTGGTCACGAGCATCAAGTGAAATTTCAATTTTGGCGTGCCGTTCCTTTAAAAAATGCCGTACTCGTTGAAATACGTGTAAGGGATGCAAACAGTAGAAAGAAGCAATCCGACGGGCAAATTGATAAAACAGTTCATCATGGGGGAACTTTTCACCTGCAAACACATCCCTAATCACAAAATCAGCTGATGCAGGACGATCATGGAGTACTTCAACGACAACACCAGACTCCTTGCGCCGCTGCACCGGTACAACAACCACCGAACCAAGACATACCGTTGCTACAAGCTCGGGCGGAACACGATAAAGAAGCGACCTGTCAAAGCCGTTGATGAGCATCACCTGGACATACATGACTGTGCCCCACATATACTGGTTCATGCACAATTACCGAAATTTTACTAAACGGCAGCGGAATCTTAAATTGATCCCAACTTTTGGTACACGTTATTGCCGATTTTGCCTTGCACTCGATAAAGACAAGTGGCTTACCAGACTTTTTTGCCAGGTAGCGCACGCCAGGTTGCAATTTTAAAGCGGGCCCTCTTGACCCATCACCCACCAAACACAAACGGCCGGTCCCATGGAGCTCCCTTAATCCTCGGCGTACTACGGACACTGATGCCTTATGTGATGAGCCATAGAATACTTTAAAACCAAGTTTGCGACATAAAAATCCGGCAAACCTCCCATCTGAGCTGGGACTTACCACACAGGCTCCACGCAAGTTACTTCTGAAAAAAAAGAACATACCAGCAATAATATGTTGGTGCCAAAAATAACACACGCCATCACACCAGGGCAAAATTTTAGCTTGTTGCTCTGCGTGAAGAACATCCAAGCGATACGTCATAAAAAGAAACCGCAATAGCAGGTAGGCTGCGTTTCGCGCAAAAAAATTTAAAACTCTACTTTTTTTGAGCCGAAGCGTGATAGCTTTGGTAATCCGCATTGAAAATACCGTTTACACTGTTTTTCGATGTACAACAAAATTGTGCTATATTCAAACCTTATTCACTTTATTCAGAATGGGAATTATAGCTAACTAACAGCGAAAATCATTTTTTTTGTAAAGGTCTTTTGATTATGCCACCATCGCCGCAATTTCAGGTGTACAAAAAAATCCTCGACAATGGGTTAACCGTGTTGGTAAGGCCGGTCCACAACATACCACGCGTTGAGGCACACCTCTGGTACAACGTCGGCTCTAAAGATGAAAACGCTCACGAACGTGGCATGGCTCATCTGATCGAGCATATGCTTTTTAAGGGCACCAAAAATCTTTCTGAGTCTGATATCAATCTTATCTGCCAAAAGCTTGTTGGCGAAGCAAATGCTTTTACGTCTCAAGATTATACATGCTACACATTTCGACTCCCACAACATACGTGGCACATGGCACTGGAGCTTCTGGCAGAATGCATGCAACATGCAACCTTTGCGCCACAGATGCTTGCGTCCGAGCTTAAAGCTGTCATTGAGGAGCTTCACCTGTATAATGAAAGTTACCAGGGCTCATTGGTCGAACGCGTCACCACCGCAGCATTCCCCGATCACCCTTATCGGCATCCCATTATTGGTTCAATATTTGACCTGTGCAACCTTAATCGTGACAGCCTCTATGCTTTTTACCGTAAGCATTATCATCCCGCAAATGCCGTTCTTGTTATCACCGGAGATGTCGATCCCAATGAAGCTTTTGCGGCCGCTCAAAATTGGTTTGGTCATATAAAGTCACCCCAAGGCTATATGCGGCAACGGCATGATTACCAAGAAGACCTCATCACAACAACAACCACACTTTACCGCCCAACCAATAACCCATGGTTCTGCTTCGCCTACCATATTCCCGGGCTCAGCCAACAACAAAATCATTTGCTCGATATCGCAAATTTCGTCATCGCCTTTGGGAAGAGCTCGCGGCTGTATCAGCGACTTGTGAATAAAGAACAAATAGCCATTGATGTCGATTGCGTTGCCTACGACTTTTTTGAACATGGATTATTTTTTATTAATGTGTGGCCATCACCCAAAATCTCTCCACGCACCATTGAAAAGTGTATCCAGGAGGAACTGGCCACATTAGCCAGTCGCCCAATACATGATTGGGAATTTGCCGCCGCGAAGAAGAGAACTCATATTGATTTTACTTCACTACTTGAGAACACTGAGCGCCAAGCATTTGTCATCGGAAATTCATATCTTGCAACAGGCAGCGAAAAGTTTATTGATACGTATCTTACGTCAGTCAACCAGGCCACTAAGACTGAATTGCAGATCTTTTTTGCCAACCACTTCATGCCCACGCAACAACATAAGGGCTATCTCCTGCCGTCAACGCCAAAGGATACGGCACGCTTGATCTCGTTTTATACAGCGACAGCAGAAAAAGAAAAAAACTTTCTGAAAAATCATGAACGAACAACTCCGATTGAAGGCCCGCGATGGGCAAAAAAAATAGCAAAAACAACAACCAGCCCCTTCGTTTTTCCCATACCAAAAACATTTAAACTTCCCAATGGCCTCGAGGTTATTTATCACCACAGCGACCTTGTCCCGCAAATCACCTGCATGTTGAGTCTTAAAGCAAATTATCTTTATGAGTCTGAACACAACGCCGGCATTTTAGGGTTCATGCTTCGTGTCATAAGCGACCGTACCAAAAAATTAAACGCTGCAGCCTTTGCCCAAATGCTTGAACAAAAGGGGATTTCGCTTGCAGCTGGCGGTGACGGCATCTCATTTAAATGCCTCCGCGAAGATTTTGAGGCCTCACTATCAACACTCGCAGAATTGCTTATGCACCCTACTTTTGATAAGAAATCGGTTGAAAAAGTTCGCAACCAAATTATGAGCGAAATAGACGAATTCTGGGATTCGCCGGTTGATTTTATTGACCAAATTGCACGTGAACTTGTCTATCAGGGCCACCCCTACCGCAACAATCCACTCGGCTCAAAAAAAAGCATTGCTTCATTGACTATCAACGATCTGAAAGCATGGTGTAAGCGATACTACTCGCCACACGAAGCGGTAATGATTATCGTTGGTGACTTAACCGCTCATTCGGTCCCTACAACCCTCTCACGTCATCTTGAGCCCTGGCTCGGGCCAGAAGTAGCTCCTCTTTCCTATCCGGAGTTGGCGCCGTACAAGCCAACCACCGTAGCCATTCCTCTCGAACGAGAACAGATGGTCATCGGCTTTGTTGCACCATCTATCTCAAGAAGCGACCCAAGCTTCAATGCACTTTCACTATTGGATATCGTTGTTACCGGCGGACCGCAGACGTCACCGTCAGCCCGGCTCTTCCAATTACGTGAAAAAAGTGGGCTTTTTTACACCATAGGCGGCTCACTCACGTACGGTTCACGACAGCAACCGGGCATGGCCTTTATCAAGACCATCGTTGCACCAGAAAAAAACCATCTTGCACAAGAACAGATATTTCAGACACTTAAATTGGTACAAAAAAATGGTGTCTCGGAAGAAGAATTGACGATGGCAAAAAACCTACTTCTTGCCTCTTCAATGGAACTTTTCGAGAACAACGGAAGCATGGCTCAAACATTTTTGTTTCTCAAAAAGCTTGGCTTGCCATTAAATTTATTTGACAAACAGGGTGAAATCCTGTCTATAATTAAAGTAGATCACGTGAATAAAATTGCTCAACGGTTTTGCAATCCAGATTTTGCATCGAGAATAGAAATAGGAAGAACAGAGAAGTACGGCGTAGCGTACGAAAAAGGAGAATCCCTTACGAAGGAGGCCAAGAACATGGCAAAGAAGAAGAAGGCAGCAAAGAAAAAAACCGCAAAAAAAGCTACCAAAAAAAAAGCGGTCAAAAAGGCTAAAAAGCCCAAAAAGGTAGCCAAAAAGAAAACCACACGCCGTATGAAAATGCGCGTACTTGGTAAAATGCTTAAAAAATGGTAGTTTGAACTTTCTACCAGAAGCAATTAAAAAGTGATCCGTTCGCGGATCACTTTTTAATTTATAAGAAAGGTCCCCGCGTGAATCACTCTTGTTGGTCGTGTCTCTTACTTGGATTTATTTTTGGCGTAACTATTACCATTGGTTCAGCTTATACATGGTATGAATGGTTTGGCGGACGCGAGTATATTAAAGATCGCATCACCCAGGAGGTAAGCAAAGTCGTTGAAAAAAAAGTTGCCAACATCAACCCCATTTCTAAGTTAAACCCCTTTTCATGGTTCGGTAAATAATTATGAAGCGTTCACATTTTCTGCTGTTTTTTTTCGGTGCTATTCTCTTCACCCTGACACTCTATGTTGCCTACCGCAAACTAAGAGTTGCCCTGCGAAGTAATGCGGTGGAACGAACACTCGCCATCATCAAGCCCGACGCCGTCAACGCACACCTCACCGGGAAAATTATCGATCGCATTGAGCAAGCGGGTTTTACCATTCTTGATATGCGCAAGATAAAACTTGAAGCTGAACAGGCAGAAAAATTGTACACCACTTACCGTAAAGAAAATTTTTTCCATCAACTTATAGATCACATGACAAGCGGCCCCATCGTTGTCATGATCCTTGAAAAGCTTAATGCTATTCCCGATTGGCGCGACATGGTTGGTGAAACTGATCCAATGCAAGCCAAAGATGGAACATTGCGAAAACAATTTGGCATTAACATTTGGCAGAATGCAGTACAAGGATCACGTGATGCCAAAGCTGCTACGTATGAGATCAATCTCTTTTTTGCCGACCGAGCCGCATGAGTTTATGCAATATGCACGCCATCTTTTGAAACCTCAAGCGTAAATGTTGTGCGATCAGGCTGTTTGAGCATTTCAATAGCCAGTGGACTCACCACCTCATTTTGAATGATGCGCTTAAGCGGCCGTGCCCCAAATTCTTTTACATAGCCAATTGATGCTAATTGAGTAATTGCAGGATCGGTAATTTTTAATTCAATACCTTTTTCATGCATGCGCGCAACAAGCTCTTCAAGGTTCAAACGAACAATCCTGGTCATATCATCTTTGGTCAATGAATTGAAAAAGACTGTTTGGTCGACACGGTTCAAGAACTCTGGGCGGAAATACGTGAGCAATAATTTATCTACATCCTGTTTAACTTTTGAGGTAACTTCACCTGCCGCCAAAATGAGATCTGAACCGATATTGGACGTCATGATCAAGATACAATTTTTAAATGAAACCGTTCGCCCCTGAGCATCCGTCAAATGCCCCTCATCAAGGATTTGTAAGAAAATATTAAAAACATCAGGATGCGCTTTTTCAATTTCATCAAAAAGAACAACGCTATAGGGATGTTGTCGCACGGCCTCCGTCAATTGCCCGCCTTCCTCATAGCCAACATAACCAGGAGGGGCTCCAATGAGACGTGCAACAGCATGTTTTTCCATGTATTCGGACATATCAATGCGAATCATCTTACGTTCGTCGTTAAAAAGATACTCCGCCAACGTCTTTGCAACTTCTGTTTTTCCCACGCCCGTTGGACCAAGAAAGAGGAATGAGCCTATCGGTTTGTTGGGGTTGCCAATACCTGCACGATGAACGCGAATCGTGTTAGCAATTTTGGTAATTGCTTCATCTTGTCCGATCACTCGTTGATGAAGATATGACTCCATTTCAATGAGCTTTTGTGTTTCATCAGCCTTTAACTTTTCGACAGGAATTTTGATCCAACGCGCAAGCACAGCAGCAATATCATCTTCATCAACTTCTTCTTTGATCAAATGCGTCGTAATTTTTTTTAATTTCTGCTGCTCTGCTCCTACTTTCTTTTCTAATTCCGCAATGGTTCCATATTTGATTTTTGATGCTTTGGCAAAATCGCCGTCGCGCTCTGCTTGCGCATACAAAATTTTTGCATCATCAAGCTGCCCTTGTAATTTTTGCATTTCCTCAAGCGGTTTGCGCTCTGCCTTCCATTGATCAAGCTGAATACGATGTTGCTCTTTAAGATCACTCAGTTCACGTTCAAGATCCTTAAGGCGTAATCGCGAGGCCTCATCCTTTTCTTTGCTCAAGGCAACCTTTTCAATTTCAAGTTGCCGAATATTACGATCGAGCTGATCAATTTGTTCTGGCTTTGAATCGATTGCCATTTTAACCATCGACGCTGCTTCATCAACTAAATCAATTGCTTTATCAGGTAAAAAACGATCAGGAATTAAGCGAGCCGAAAGTTGCACTGCTTTTATCAATGCTTGGTCTTTAATATGAATACCATGATGAAGCTCATAACGGTCTTTGAGTCCACGCAAAATTGAAATGGAATCGGTTATCGAAGGTTCCTCAATCAACACCTTCTGAAAACGACGTTCAAGCGCAGCATCTTTTTCAATATATTTTTTATATTCAACCGCCGTTGTCGCGCCGATACAATGCAACACGCCACGAGCAAGAGCCGGTTTGAGCAAATTAGAAGCATCCATGCCACCACCAACAGCTCCCGCGCCAACCAGCATATGAAGCTCATCGATAAACAGAATAACTCCCTCAGATTCCTTTTCGACAGCACCAAGAATTGCCTTAAGCCGCTCTTCAAAGTCACCACGATATTTGGTGCCGGCAACAAGAGCTCCCAGGTCGAGCGCCAGAATGCGACGATTATGAAGGCTCTCTGGAACATCATTATTGATGATACGCTGCGCGATGCCTTCAACTATTGCTGTTTTACCGACACCAGGATCACCGACAAGTACCGGATTGTTTTTTGTCCTTCGAGAAAGTATTTGGATGACACGACGAATTTCATCATGGCGACCAATAACGGGATCAAGTTTACCCTCGCGCGCACGTTTGGTAAGATCTTGGCAATACTTATCAAGAACCTGGTAGGTTGACTCGGCATTCTGATCTTTCACCGTTTCACCCTTTCGTATCTGTTGTATCCATGAATGAACCGCAGCATAAGGAAAAGATTTTTTCAAAAATTCTGTCACCGTATACGGCAATGTCTGTGTCTTTGCCAACGCAAGAAGAAATGCATCAAGACTTATAAATTGATCACCAAGTGCTTGTGCCTCTTTGGCGCATTCAGCAAAAAAAGTATGTAATGTTGCGTCTACTGTAATTTGCGCGCCCGAAACCGTGGAAACGTTACGTATTTCATGCTCAACGTGCCGCGAGAGTTGACTGGTATCAACACCAAGCGCATTAAAGCATGACATCGTATATTCATATGCAAGACTTGCCGCCACAAGATGTAATGGTTGGAGCGTTGCATGAGACTGTTCAACGGCACTTCTATAAGCATTTTCAACAAGTTCAGTGAACGCTGACGTAAATTTATTCTGATCCATAAAAAGTTGCTCCCCGCTCATGGTCAATGAGTATGAATGTAGTAATTTTTAGTATATCACGAAATGATCTTAGTCGGGTCGCATCATAGGTACGTACGCCAAGTTGCATGATCGTCCCCAGGCCCGGAGAAAGCGCAATAATGGGTACGCTTTGAGCACTGCCTTATTGCTTCCAAAAGCAGGGTCCTGGCACAGCACACACGATTTCTGACGATTCCACCCCACCACTACCATAATATGACCATTGGCGTAGGGGGTTGCGCCTCCGGGAAGGCGACGCACGCTCACCGCGACCGGCATTTTCTGGACAAGGTAACGATGGAGATCGTAAAAACTATTCAAGCGTTCAACCCTAAAAAATGCCGTTCCCCCTGTCGCATCAAATGCTTGTGCAACATTAAGAATCCAATTACCGTAAATATCAATACCATCATCATGAACTTTCTCAGCAAAATCACGCGCATAATCATGCATTGATGGAACAACATTACCCGCTATTTTTTGACATAAATAGGCAACGATCATACTTGTGCTGGTTGGTGAACAAAGATCACAACAACGGGGATGATCTATTAACATTTGTGACTGACGCGGGACACCGCGCACAGCAACAGATGGCAAGTCATCTATCCGCGGACGAATGAGACAAAAATTGTCGAGTCGAGAAAGACACGCGAAAGCTGCTTTTAATTTTTTGACATCGTGCATATCTTCAAACGTAAATCTCACCCTGAAACCATCAGCCTCGGCGCCCTGTTGCAATTCGACCCGACAGTGTTTGGTGTGAACATATCTATTTAATTTGTTTACAAACGTTCGCTGACCATTTTGTTTCCACTCTGCCAAACGATGCCAACGCGACCATTGCCCAGCATGCCGTACACTCACCCACACGAGCATGGTACCATGTGATGGTCGTAATGAATTCCAACTCACAATAAGTTCGCTAAATGGTGACACCCCTACTTTTTCCCATATAACATCTGAACTTTTAACCTGAGATTCAAGCTGACCGAGTTCATTATCACTAAAAAATTTGCATATTGTGTGAGAAAATTGCGATGGCGTTTGCGTCCCCCCAGCCACTACCTGGCTGCAACAACAAAAGAACCCGAGAAACCCGGATAACCACCAACCAAATATGTGCTGCCTTTTTTGAGTCAGGTTCATTACCACCCCCTCGCCCTATTTTTTTTGCACGTTATTTTCCTACACAAAAATTGTCGAAAATGGTATCAAGCACGCGCTCAGCAACATTTCTACCTGTCAATTCTGAAATTTTTTCAAGAAGGTGTTTGAGCTGATACGCTACTACTTCATAGTCTATCGTAGCTGAATCACTATTTGCAATAAATTCTAGTCCACGCTCTATTTCAGTTAATAAATTAAATTGTCGTTGATTAAGAAGAAACGGAGAGCTCACCGTGGCAAAAAGCACGGCAACTTTTTTCTCAATGGCGGTGGTCAGAGCATCAATTCCCTTGCGCTCTTGAGCAGAAACAAACACGCGCTCAAGGGCAAAGTCGGTAAGCAGGTCAGTGCGTAAAGAATTCTGTATCACATCAATTTTATTCATCGCCACAATGATTTTGTTCGCGTACAAGGCACATAGATTGCGATAATAGGCGACTTCGCAATCGGTATGCGTACGTGTAACATCAATTACAAGCACAATGACGTCGGCAGATGCAGCCTCATGCAACGAGCGCTCTATGCTTTTCTGTTCAATAAGATCTGATGTCTCACGGAGCCCTGCAGTATCAACCAATGACCAAAAATAACCCTTATAATACAATCCAGATTCTATGCTGTCACGCGTCGTGCCAGCGTGATCGGCAACAATGGCTCGCTCTTGATTAAGAAGTGTGTTGAATAACGTTGATTTGCCGGCATTTACCGATCCTGCAAGAACAATGCGGACGCCCTCTTTGACCAATTTTTGTGAAGTAAATTGCAACCTGAGATCGGCTATCTTTGTGCGGACATGAACAAGCCGCTCAATGATGTTGGTGGTAAGCGCAAGATCCTGCTGCTCTTCTTCTAAAAATTCAAACGATGCTTCCACATAACTCATCAGGTCACAAAGAAGCCGTTCAATCTCATGCACGTGCTGTGAAAGCGATCCTCGAACAGTAGCCATTGATTGTTTGACAGCCATTTCTGTGGGCGCGTTAATAAGTTCATTAATCGCCTCGGCTTGCACAAGATCAATCTTGTTATTCAAGAAAGCGCGCTTACTAAATTCGCCAGGACGCGCACTATGCGCCCCTGCTTGGAGAGCAACCGTGATAATACGATCAATAACAAAAGGATTGTTGTGGCACGAAATTTCTACCGTATGCTGCCCAGTAAACGTCTTGGGTCCATGCATCACTAAGAAAAGGACTTCGTCGATGACAGAGGGATTCGGCTCAGAACGATCAATAACAAATCCGTGATGGATGGTGTGCGATGCCACCTCTTCAATTACAACACCGGAAGACAGGCGAGCAATACCATCAGCAACAATTAAAGCATCAATGCCACTTAGGCGAATGAGCGCTAACGCACCACTGCCGCGCGGCGTACACAACGCAACAATTGTTTGTTCGTCATCAGTGAGAAGCCGGTGGAGGCGTGCCTGGTGCAGCTGCATAATCTTTTGCTGATATCACAAGATGATAGCCTCGAAGCTTTTTCTTGTGCTTTTTTTTGAGAAATTGAACAAGAAGATGAGACAGACCTGCAAAAAATTGTCGGTCCTCATCCGGCGAAGAAAAAACACCCCGATCGAAGAGAAGATAAAATGCTCGGCGGTCGATTTTCGTCGTATAAGGAATTTGAATTTCAAGCAACCCAATTATCTCTTTAAACCATTGCTCTACATCGGTAGTAAGTTCAGGAACCCAGACATCAGCCTGAGGCTCTTGGAGAGGACGTGTCACAAGCGGAGAACGCTTATCATACATCTGTCGTCGTCGCTGGTCAGGTCTTTCACGCATACCCTGCGATTGCTGTCTATCAGGTCGCAGAGGAGCTTGAACAGCCCTTTTTTCACCGGATGGAGTCGCCTGGCTACGAGGATCATAGATGATGGAAACTATAGCGGGACGCTTGTTAAAGCCTAAAAAATTTCTTTCACCCATTTCATGAATTTTAATCGTAAACTCAGATGGCCTTCCAGAATCCGTCCACGCCTTCTCGACAGCCTTTGCAACCGTTGCAGCCTCGTGAAGCATTGATTTCATCAGCGCAAACCTTTCAATCTAAAAAAAAGGAAAGAACAATGGTAAAAACGTTCTACACACATTGGAGGCCTCTTAAAGGTCAAAAATACCGAATTTTGAGGTTTTCCCGGGCTTTTTTTATATCCCTAAGATCAACTTAACAGAAATCACCATCGGGCGCAATTGAATGCCCATAAGGCTTACGCAATACTCACCTGAGTGAAAAAGTATTTGACTTTGAAGGCATCCAGCCCGCTTTCGCACAAGGCTATAGAAGAACAGACTTTTTCGAAAACTGGCCTGCCAGCCGTAGCCACGTAGGGCGAAGGCTGGAGCGGGAAACGGGATTCGAACCCGCGACCCTTGCCTTGGCAAGGCAATGCTCTACCACTGAGCTATTCCCGCAAAAGATATTTCAAGACACGTAGAATCTACAAAAAACTGGCAAAATGTCAACTTTTTACATAACCCGATGTTTCGCTTTAATGCCGATACTTGCAGCAAAAGACAATCATTCACGCTGGCTGCCTTGCAAGATCAATCTCAATAGGTTGTGCTGGATACCTTCCGGCCAGAATATCGGGCAGATACTGTGGCAAGAGAATAGGGAAAATAACTTCGGTACTTTTTTTTATGGTATCGAGAGAAAACCACGCAATGTTTTTGACCACTGCTCGTTCTTCATCAGTCAGATTATCAAGAGAAATATTTGTTTGTTTGGTTGTAGCAACAATAAATTTTTCGTTAAGGCGTTGTGCTCTTCCGGCCAATATTAAATCAAATTCTCCAAACCAGACGATGGGTCCGAGTTCAATTTTATCTTGAGTAATTCCGGTCTCTTCATAAAGCTCTCGCAACGCGGCTTCTTGAATCGATTCTCCCAGCTCAATTTTACCCCCGATGGGAAACCAAAATCTTCCGTGATATTTCCCCTCCATCGATGTTGTGGTAGGATCATCGGCACACATTAAAAGAATTTCTTTTTTCTCGTTCATCAAAAGAATTTTAACGCTGTTTCTTACGCCAAGAAGCATACGCGATACCTCTATGTAATTTTATTTAATGACAAATTAAACAACTTTGCCAAGCGGACGATTAAACATAAGCATTGGGCAATATAATTGGCTTTCTGCGCCCAAAGCTCAGTCTTAAATTTTTCAGATATAACTCCCGCTGCTGCTCATTTATTTCCATAACGGTGCATTTGGGGATGAACTTAATTTTGCCTAAATCATTGTAGGGGAAGCTGCGCGCATAATTTCTCATTTCTGAGAGGTGTAGATGGCAACATTGAATTGAAAGTGATGGATTAAATAATATAAGTCCGCTCTTCTGTGCTTGATAGGCAATAGCAAGATCACAATCTAAAATGCCCATTTTTATTGAATCATTTTCAAACGTGGGAAGTGGTAGTTGAAATATCCACGTATCTTGGGAGTTTCCGCGAGCAAAAAATTCAACTAGTGTTCCATCACCGCGCACATTCCAGCGGGTTAGTGCCAAAAATTTATTACGTAAATCATATGGTTCGAGCAATGCTAACGTTTCATTAAAAAATATGTCGGCGTTACTGACGACTATCTTGCTGTTGGGATACTCTTTGTTTGCAATTTCAAACAAATCTCCAAATGATGCACGCTCCGATATGTAAGAAATTTTGATATTTTTAGATTTAAGATAATTAAGTATCACGCTACCGCTCGCATCATCTTTAGCAGTATCATACGCAACATGAATAGTATCTATGGATGAATTTTTTAAGTTTTTTTCAAGGCACGTTATAAATTCTAAATATCTTTTTTCATGTTTTTCATTATAAAGCGTTGTGATGAGCGTAAATTTGCTTGATGGTAACACTTGTGTCTGCATTTCGCCTGTCAGAGCGTGATGCGCAGCACCAAAAACAAAATTTGAAATAACTACCATAAACACACAGCGGGCTACAAAAGAATGAATATTCATTACCTATTGCCTTCAACTTAGAAATTTATCCCAAACTTAAAATTGGCATTAAAGGAATCATATCCATGATCACGGCCTGTTCCTTGCACACCAAGAGCAGCATATGATGGTACATCACAAAGTTGTATCGTCGTGCCAACATCACAAAATAAAGAAGCCCAAAGCGTAGATTGCTCCAACGTTTTTTTTGAGAGATTATCGATGGATGTATATTTTAAATCCGGCGCACAGAAAAGCTGAATGCCTATATCACTTATAAAATAGTTACATTGATATGCAAGGGCTGAGCGAATTTTATAAAGTTGACTGGAACAAATTTCTATGTGGCACGGCTGATAGATTCCATTGCTTTTAGTCCAGGCCAAGCCCTTACGACTTGTTAGAAATGTTACGTCGGTATCAGCAAGCCAATCAACATGATGAAGCTTTTTTCCCCACACACGAACAAACAGATCTATTCCAACCCCCCACGCAAAATGATCATCTAAACCCACCCAACTTATTATCTTGCTCGAATTAAATAATGAATGCCTTGTTGCAGGAATAATGCCAAATACATATCCCGAACAACGAAATCTATTTTTATGTACAGCGTTCAACCCTAACAAAAAATGAGTGTCGGTAAGACTTGCCAACGTATTGTAGAAGACCCTTTGCGCTAAGTAATCATAGCTTCGTGCATGGTTCATAAGCGCAGAGGCATAGATCTGGCAATATATCCCATTAAGCAACCGATTCATGTGCATATCACCTTGCAAGGAAACGCCACATGCTTGGCATTGCCCATATGCGAAATTACTCCACTGCGCAAGCGCAAAAAAATCCATTTGTGCATTAACGTTCAACGGGGAGCGTTTACCTTTTTCGTGACATATAGAGGCACGGCAAAGGGGTGTATAAATATTGTTTGGCGTACCATTAATCCAGATCGTTGGCACATAAGCATGCGCAGCGCTAGCACCCATCATCACCAAACATAAGTATGACTTGGGAAACCTCATAGAGTCTTTCTATTAACAAACAATCTTTACAAGCAAAAGAAGAAGGCCCCAAGATTTCTCAACCCCGGGGCATTTTTGATTACTTGATTGAATTTTTGACTACCTCAACGATACTTTCAGCATCAATACCTTCAAGCTTCATCAAGGCTTCTGGTGATCCTGATCGTGGCAATTGAGTAACTGCACGTGAATGTACCATGATGCCACTGTTGCACAGAGCGCTCGCAACTGCCTCGCCAAGACCACCTTCGGCATAATGATCTTCGACGGTGATAATTGTTTTGCCCGCATTGGTGCCAACTCTTATCAACGTATCTCGATCAAGCGGCTTAATGCTATAAAGATCGATGACCGCAACAGTTATGTTTTGCTTTTTAAGCAGCTCATAAGCTTTAAGTGCTTCATGCAAGGTGATGCCGGCAGCAACAATACACGCCTGATCCTGTGCTGAAGATTTGAGCACTTTGCAACCACCGATGGGGAATTCTTCTGATGCGTCGTAGAGCATTGGTGTATCTGCACGTGTTGTTTTCATGTATGAAACGCCATCATTATACTGTGCCATTTGCTCAACCAATTTGTACGTCGAAACGCCATCGCTTGGCCATAGTACAATCGATTGTGGAATGGCACGCATCATTGCAAGATCTTCAAGACCCATTTGTGAAGGACCATCTTGACCAATTGAAACTCCGGTGTGAGAACCACATAAACGTAAGGCTACGCGTCCGATGCCAGCCATGCGAATTTGGTCATAAGCGCGGGTAAAAAAACAGGCAAATGTTGCAGCAAACGGAATTTTACCGCGTAACGCAAGTCCCGTTGCAACACCAACCATGTTTTGTTCAGCAATAAAACATTCAACAAAACGGTCAGGATGTGCGGCACCAAAAAATTCGGTGTAGGTAGAATTTTTGACATCGGCATCCAGCGCAAATACAGCAGTATTGTTTCCCAATGTTTCAAGCGCATAGCCAAAAGCTTTACGCGTTGAGATTTTTTTATCGCGCGCAAAAAGCGCTGCATGCGGATCTTTGGTGAGTATTAGAGACATTGCTGGGGCAGACCCTACTACGCCCTCGCTATGCTCGTGGCTACGAAGGGCAGTGGCTAGAGCCACTGGTTGTAGTGGCGTGAATTGACCCGTTGGTTTAAAATTCGCGGCGACACTAAAGCGCGTTGTAAGCGCTTTAATTTGTTCAGGCAATTCTTCTTTGGTAAACGGTTTACCGTGATAGCCACCTTTATTCTCAATTGATTCCAGCCCATAACCTTTAAACGTTTTCGCAATAATTGCCGTCGGCTTGCCGGTGGTGGACTGAGCAGTGGTTAGCGCCGCAATAATTTCTTCAAGATCATGCCCATCAATAACAATCGCATGCCAACCAAATGCTTCAAATTTTTTGGCGAAACGTTCAGCATGTGCTGGATGGAGCGACGCGCCTGACTGCCCTAGCGTATTGCAATCTGCTATAGCAATAAGATTGTCGACCTTTTCATACGCAGCAAGTTCTGCAGCCTCCCATACTGAACCTTCGGCCATCTCACCATCACCCAACATGACGTAGGTGCGATAAGAGAGCTTTTCATAGCGGGCATTAAGCGCCATGCCTAGTCCAATCGAAAGACCTTGGCCAAGAGACCCTGTTGCGGCTTGGTTGTATACACAACGTGGTGTTGGATGACCTTCAAGCTCTGAATCTATAGAGCGGAAACTCAGCATCTGTTGCTCGCTGATAACGCCAAGCTGATGAAGAGCAGCATACACAACAGGTATTGCATGTCCCTTAGAAAGAATAAAACGATCATTGTTGGCATAGGATGGCTTTGTGTAATCGTAACGAAGAGTATGGAAAAAAAGAGTTGCCGCAATATCGGCTGCTGAAAGACACGATGTTGGATGGCCTGATCCCGCTTGCGTAGTCATACGTAACGAATCGATGCGAATATTAAGTGCTTGGTGGGCAAGAAAATGTAACAATTCCTTAGATGTTTGCGGTTTCATACGAACTCCTCACTTCCCGGGTGGTTAAATAATCACAGACTAACTGGCTCCATTGTTCCAAATCAGGATAAAGCGTTTGTATCTGATCGAGCGTCAGCAGCTTACCATCTTTATGTTCACTTTTGATGGCAATATTAGGGTTATCGCCATGAATCAAGAAAACGAATCCAATATGTACCTGTCCAACAGCATCACTATCGTCATTAATTAATCCGATAGGTTGCACAGTTAATGCGCCTGTATACGAAACTTCTTCTTGAAATTCACGATGCGCCCACGAAATGAGTGAAGATTCTACAAGGTCTTCTTGCCGAATATGCCCTCCTATGCCCAAAGAGTATTTATTTCTTAGGCGAGTCTCACTTGCCGTATTTTTACGTTGCATGACAAAAAAAGTGTTGTCATATTCAAAAATGAGATACGGAATAATTTGCTTGTGTGATGGATCATTTTCAACAGATGATCGCCATAAAAATAATTGGTGCTGCATAACCATATTCTGATATTGCTCAAAGTCTTTGGTAGGGAGAAACCCTTGAAACATTCCTTGAGCAAAAAAAATGGCACGCGGAATAACTAAAATTTTTTCATCCTGCTTGGTTCCTAACATGACAGATCCTTTATTATGAAGCTAAAATTTAAGCCCAATATTAACGATGCATGGTGAAAAAACAAGACTCCGTCTCGTTGCGTCGAAATTCGACGGATCGGGGGTGGGCCCTGTAGAGCCCACCCTTTGGTTAGAAGGAGAAATTAGTAATTCCTAACGATACTCTTTGATAAACGCTACCCACGATGTGCTCTTGGCAAAAAGTGTTAACGGATAGGAACGATGTACTGCGCCAAGCGGATAGTAAATCGAAATGCCTTTTGCCTTTGATTTACTTGGTCCTGCAATATTGGCAACAACAGCATCTAAAATGAGAACAGCACCACTGTCGACGACCTTAATAAAACGGTCCAAAGCTTTAATATATAACGTGTTTGGCCTAGATAGTTTTGCTTGGCTTGTACGCAATGCTTTCGCCTGGCGTGAAAGACCAGCATAAAACGTATAAAGATCGATATAATCGCTAACTTCAAATGATAATGACGACTTACGCGCTGCAACAATCATGGATTTAGTGTTTTTGGCATCTGCTTTTTTACAAGCAGCAATGGATGCTATGAGTGATATAATATTTTTTTTCAATGGTTCGAGCTTGTGAAGGTCGATTGCCGATTGGGTAAAATCTGGAGTGCGATTCTTTTGATAAAAGGCACCATAGGCACTGACGATAAATGATGCAAGTTGAGCAGAAGTTGCTTTTGGATTGGCACAGAGTGCATTGAGAAACCCTGAATACGCCCAACCTTGTCCTGGTTCGGTTTCTTGCGACCCAACTAAAATGTCCGCATAATTGCTTATTTGTAGGCCTACTTCAATCATGGCCATAAGACATGCATCCATGCCAACAATGGCAACATTTTTGCCAAGCACCTCAGTGCGTATGCGCGAAAATGCTTTAGTAAGATCCTGATTAGTTGCATAAGTATTTTGCGAGTAATCAAAAAGAATTCCACGTGGCGATTGAATTTCAAGACCAGGAATTTCAAGCCAGGGCACCATACGCTTGAATGGAAGCTGGGACATGCCAATGGCATAGAACCGATCGATTTTTTTGTAACGTGGATCAATAACACCACTTCCATGGTTCCATAAAATAACGGCAAACTTTTCTGCGTCGTATTTTGCTTTTGCCCAACGCATCATGTCTACCAGTTCATTGACCGGATTAATGCCCATTTCTGCCGAAAGTGATGCATCTTCGATGCGACCTCCTTTAACAATGCGGTAACGCCACGTTTTATTATTGTCAGGTTGATCCCATTGTACAAGCATGTTAATGCCCTCCCCCAAGGGCGCAAGCTGCATATTGTTAATGTTATAAACAGCAAAAGGTGAAAGATCGTTATCGGCTTGGACGTAGGCTACAATGGTCCATTTTGCAGGCACGCGTATGTGGGGATATATGACAGATAAGCACCCTAGAAGGGTAAAGCTGAGAAGCAAAATCCGCCGGCGGGCTAATGAACGTTTTTGCATAAAAGCTCCTTCTTCCTTCAAAAAACCGAACATTTTTTTACAAACTGAAGTAATGCTATAGAGATAAACAGGGCAAAGGCAAGACTTTAGGGGTAGTACCGGTGCACATTATTAAAAACAAACAGATTGTGATAAGCTAAAAACTCTGTTTTTACGTAATTCAAAAAAAATTTACGAAATTAAGGAAGGTATGCCGTGGTAAGTCTAGAAACACTCATTGAGCAAACAGATTTTCTTCTTGGCAAACAAAAAGAGGCTCAAAAAGACTGCCTTGAAATCTTTGGCGGCCTGCTTGAGGCTGTACAGAAAAAATTAGTTAAAGTTAAGGGGCAGCCTGAAGAGGTTGAGGCTCTTAAAAAAGTTCATACACTTGTTTCAGAACAAATCGAACGTGTTCAAGAAGATACCCAATCTGATATCGAGTTTTTAACCGAGCAATTAAGCGCTTTGCGTGAAATCGGAAACATAAAAGACAAAAAAAAGATACAAGAGCTTGTTAGCCAAATGGTTGATGACAGTGCCGATATTAAAGAGACTGCTGCATTCAAAAAAGAAGTCGAAGATGAATCAAAGGTCTCCCGACAAAATTTGGTCACGTTGGTTAACGATATCCGCGAAGCAGTGAGTGAGGATAGTGCTAAGGATGTTGCACTGTACCTCGAGTCAATTTTGGGCGAAGAAGAGACTGAAGAAGACGAAGAAGATGGTGAATGCTGCGGCGGCGACTGCCATGATGATGAAGAATCGTCATGTAAAGGTTGCTCACGCGGTTGTTGCGGTAGCAATGATGAAGGTGCTGATATCTTTGCAGCACTTGAAGAAATTTCCGTCAAAGAAGCAAAAAAGAAAAAATAGTTTGTAGATGTGATACAACCATGACAAAGAAGATTTCTCAGGTCAATATCATGCCAGGATGCGTCTCGTGCGGGGCATGCACGGTGATTTGCCCCGACGTCTTTGAACTTCGCGGCACAAGCCATGCCAAACCGTCCGCGCACCTTGACAAGAACGCCGCTTTGATACGTGAGGCGGCGCAAACGTGTCCGGTGAGTGTAATTGAAGTAATTGAGGCAAACGATTGAGCATATGCTAAACGAATCACGCATTTTTCAAACGTACAAAGAGATATTTTCGGACAACGGCAAACTCATGTATGCCGGCATGCTTCTGAAACGCGCGTACGAACTTTTTCACGATAATGTAGCACTAGAAGCATCGGACCGCACGGTTACCTATCGTGAACTTTTTTACCGAACATTATGTCTTGGTGAAACGTTAAAACGCCATGGTGTTAAACCGCGTGATAAAGTTGCACTGCTGTATGAAAATTCACCCGAATTTTTTGTTGCCTATTTTGCTATTTGGCAGTGCGGAGCCGTTGTGGTACCACTCAATACGTTTTTGCATCCCAAAGAATTGGCATACATCATTAATGATGCGGCGCCATCGGTATTAATTGTTTCGCCAACGCACAAGAAATCATGCGATGCACTTTCTGCAGAAGCGGTAGCAACAATGCCGATGATTTTGAGTAATGAAATTTTTGACTGGCAGACGCCGGTGCCGGAGTGTATAGATGATGTCGCGCGTCATTTTGAAATATGCGAGCTTGATCTTGATGAACTGTGCGCTTTACTCTACACATCAGGCACAACGGGGACACCTAAAGGTGTTATGCTTTCATCCCGTAATGTTATGACTAATGCGTTGCAAGACTACACACGTTTTACGCTTTTGGGCATGGCTACTCATGAGCGATTTTTTTGTGTACTTCCATTGTTTCACGTTTTTGCACAAAATACCTGCCTATGGTTGCCGATGATGGTAGGCGCAACCGTTATTATTGTTACACGCATCGAGCGGTCATTAATTCTTGATGGATTGCGTAAAAAGCCGACGCTCTTTTTTGGCATGCCAGCCCTTTATGGTCTGTTGTGTCTCATGAAAAAAGCACCGCTTGATTCAGTTAAGATGTTTATTTCAGGCGCTGACATGTTGCCGGCAAAAATTAGCTCGCTCTTTTCGATTGTCTATGGACGCAAAATTAGCCCTGGCTATGGCCTCTCTGAGGCTGCCCCGGTGGTAGCAGTCAATCATGAAAATTATAACTCTTCGACCATTGTTGTCGGGCTTCCGGTGGTAGGGCTGTCGTGCGAAATTCGCGATGATGCTGGCACTGTATGTGAGCCAGATACCATAGGAACACTGTGGCTTAAAGGTGACAACGTTATGCTTGGTTATTATCAAGCACCGCATTTGACGCAGCAGGTTCTTGTTGATGGTTGGCTGAATACCGGAGATCTCGCATCAATCGACACATCGGGAAGGCTTGCCATTCATGGTCGTACCAAAGATGTCATTATTCATAAGGGATTTAATATTTATCCAGCAGAAGTTGAAAACGTTTTGCTCATGCATCCGTCTGTTTTCAGAGCTGCTGTTATTGGTAATAGCGATCCACTTACAGGACAGATTCCGGTAGCATTTGTTGCAGCTAAAGTGCGTGATGAAAAATTAGAAAAAGATCTACGTGCATTATGTGTGCGAAATCTCGCCGCCTATAAAATTCCACGTACGTTTGTGTGTTGTGATGACTTACCAGTCAATGCAACAGGAAAAGTTGATAAGAAACAGTTGCGAGCGACCCTTGATAAGGGGATTTAGACCATGACCATAATGATGCAATTAATTCTATTTCTGTTGGCGCTATCGTTTGCCGCGTTGTTTGCATTTTTGGAAACAGCGTTTTCAGCTTTGCGATTATTTAAGCTCAAAGAGCTTGAATTGACCGTGGCAAAATATCAACGCCTATTTACATCATGGGAAAAGAACCCACAACGGATCTTGATTACCATTTTGATTGCCAATAATTTTGCCCATGTACTCTCCTCGGTGCTTATTTCAAATATCATGGAACACTTTTTTGGGACGTTAGGACTTGCCGTTGGTGTAGCAGTTGCCACGGTGATGATTCTTATTTTTGGCGAAATTATTCCTAAAAGTATTGCCAAAACTCATCATGAAAAATTATTTGGATCTTTTTTGTGGCTCATCAATGCTCTTTTTTACATCCTTTATCCTTTTGTGACCATTCTGCTCCACATAGCCAATTATTTTTTTACCACCATCGGAAGCCAACATGTTCTTGAAAAACAGGATGTGGTATCGGAAAAAGAGATTGAATTTTTGATTGACTATAGCGATGAAAAAGGTCTCATGGAGGCCGAAAAGACCGAAATGTTGCAGAATGTTTTTGGTCTTGGTCAAACACTTGTGCGTGAGATCATGATTCCTAAAACTGACATGATTCTTTTGGATGCCAGTGCAACCATTGCGCAGGCAAACGAGGCATTTTTTAAATCGCGCTATTCACGCATTCCGGTGTATGAGGAAAATGATGATAATATCATTGGCATCATTCACCAAAAAGATATTTTTGATCTGATGTATCATTCGCAAAATAAAAAGCTTAAAGAGCTCGTACGTCCAGTGCTCTTTGTTCCTGAAACGCAAAAGATCAACCAGCTTTTGAGCAATTTTTTACGCAAGCATGTTCACTTGGCAATCGTCATCGACGAGTATGGCAGCGTAGCAGGTCTTGCAACGCTTGAAGACGTCATTGAAGAAATTGTGGGTGAAATTGCTGATGAACATGAAAAGGCAAATGCCGAAATTGTACCGCTTGAAAAAGGCGGATGGCTTGTCGATGCAGGCGTTGGTCTTGAAAAAATTGAAGATCTTTTGAATATCAAAATTATTGCTGAAACATCTGTTACGCTGGGTGGCTTTTTAGCAGAACGGCTACAGCATATTCCTAAAAAAGGCGAACGTGTGGATTATGAAGGCTACTGCTTTCAGGTGCAGCAGGCCAATCCTCGCCGCGTGCTTCAAGTACTGGTATTTGAAAGCAAAGACGATCAAGCGCCGGTGGTCTCGTAGATATTCATGAAAAGATTCATATTCTCAATCGTGCTATGTATGTGTTGCACCAGTTTATCCTATGGCACAATGGTACAACAGGCACCCAAAGAACTTATTGTTAGAGCTGCTTGCCAAAACATATCTTTTGACACTGTTCTGATTGATGCCTTTGATGAGTGGGCACGAGAACGGAATCCACAATTAAACGGCGTCTGTTTTGACAGGGCTTTCATCAGAAATTCAACAAAAGCCGGCATGCTACTTGGTGCTCTTGGTGGCAAAAAAGTTGTTCTCAATTCGGATGTACAATGTACCTTTTTAGATAGAAATAGTGAAACGTTGTTGGTGATTGGAACTGGATTTCCCGTTCCGCGTGAACGTATGTTGCCATTCGCAAAAATCTTTCCGGCATATGATATTATGCTTTTCGACTATCGTGGCATTGGTTCAGATCACGAACTTGGGCCTTCATCACTGCTACCGTGGAAGTGGAAAGGAATTGCATCGTGGTACGGATTTAATGTTGATATCAATGTTTCTGGTCTGGGTACGGTTGAAGAAAAAGATGTTATCGCACTTGTTAATGAAGGTAAGAAGATAAAAGCATATAAGCATGTTTATGGGTTGGGACAATGTTTCTCATCGTATGTTTTTGCCAGAGCATTATGTTTGGAACCCGAACTTTTCGAAAAAGTTATCTTTGACGGAAGTTGGCCCTCCTTGCAACGTGTTATCAAAACTATTATTAAAAACCCATCACTTTTGTGTGAAGTCAAAAATCCACGATCTCCCATGGCGTGTTTAACTTCTCAAGAATGCTTCCAGGATTGTGTACAAAAATTGGTTGAGTGGGGGATGTGGATTGATGTGAAAACAGCACGGCCAATGGCTCATTTTTTACCATATATACAATGTCCCATTTTGTTCTTTCAGTCGTTGGATGATTGTTATTGTAATGCCCAAGAATTCAATACCTTATGGGAATCGACAACATCGGACAAGGTAGCGGTTTTTACGCATAACCTTCACGGCAGAAACCACACATGGCAGCCCGAGGCTTACAAAGAAATAGCTACTATGTTTCTTGACTCAGAATTAGATGTATTTTGTGGATGGCTCAGTGGATTTGACCTGAAGCGCCCATCTACTGCACATACTTCTTGAGCAGCTCCTGAATCATTCCCGGATTTCCCTTGCCGCGCGTTTCTTTCATTGCCTGCCCGACAAAGAACTGAAAAAGCCGTGTGTCTCCTGCGCGATAGCGGGCAACGACATCAGGGTTGGCCTCGACAATTTTGCGCACGATAGCGTCAAGCTCTTCTGATGATCCAATTTGGCCAAGATTTTTTTCTTTAATGATATCAGCGACTGATGCTCCTGCTTTGATCATGTCGGCAAAAATTTCTTGTGCGACTTTGCTGTTGATAGTCCCTTGATCAATGGCACCAACAAGCTCAGCCAAACTTTGTGGCGTAAGTTTTGTCTGTGAGATCTCAAGCTTATGTTCTTTGAGATACGCCAAAAGATCACGCATGATCCAATTGCAAATTGCTTTTGGATTACTGCTGTTGTGTGCTGCTGCTTCAAAGAAATCAGCAAGAGCTACTTCCTGCGTTAAGACCTCACTATCTTGTACAGACAGTTTGTATTGCGTGGTAAAACGCTTAAATTTTGCATGCGGAAGTTCGGGCAATGTCTTGCTGATACGTTCAATCCACGCATCGTCAATCATAACGACAGGTAAATCAGGTTCAGTAAAATAGCGATAATCTTGGGATTCTTCTTTTGAACGCATAAAGAATGTCTTTTGCTGCTTGTTATCCCAGACGCGTGTTTCCTGTCTAAGCTTTTGACCGGATTCAAGCATGCCAATCTGCCGCTCAATCTCATACTCAATAGCGTGGACAATAAATTTGAACGAATTAATGTTTTTGAGTTCGATTTTTGTGCCGAGTTCTTTTTGTCCCGTTGGTCGTACCGAAATATTAACGTCAGCACGGAATGAGCCTTCTTCCATATTTGCGTCACTGATACCCAGATAACGCACCGTCGTGTGGAGTCTGTTGAGATACACACGTGCTTCATGTGCACTGTTTATGTCAGGATGTGAGACTATTTCGATCAGCGGCGTTCCTGCACGGTTAAGGTCAACCCAGCTCGTACCACCAGATCCATGAATGTTTTTGCCGGCATCCTCTTCAAGATGGATGCGCACAAGCCGTATCTTTTTGTCATTACCCTGCTCGTCAGTTACCTCAACAAAACCATCGGTACAAAAGGGTTTATCTGACTGCGTGATCTGATAATTTTTAGGCAGATCGGGATACATGTAATGTTTACGCGCAAAATCACTGGTACGTGTAATAGTACAGTTTGAAGCAAGCCCCATCATAATGGCAGCGTCAACGGCCCGTTTATTAAGCGCGGGCAGAACGCCTGGATGCCCTGCGCAAATAGGACAGATATTGCTGTTGGGCTGATCGCCAAATTTGTTAGGGCAGGAACAGAAAATTTTTGAATTGGTTTTGAGTTGTACATGTACCTCAATACCAATAGTAGGTTGATAGTTTGGGTTTTTCATAATGAGCCTCGGATCCGTTCATGGTTTCCGCCTTCGCTTTCAATAGCTTCGGCGGACAGGCGCGCGAATTTACATCTTATTGATCGTGAACTGCGTATCTTCGTAGTTTTCATTGCATTCAAGAATAGCCTTACATTCCAATTGTCGTTCAAGTTGCAAAATCGACTGGTATTCATGATGAATCAGGTATTCAAAGACCTTGTTAGATACTGCTAGAATTACCGATCCTGTCAAGTTTTTACGTTGCGCCTCTGTCTTAAAGTTACGCAGCACTTGAAAACTGATACTTGGAATCGATTTTACAAAGCCACAACCACTGCATGATGGACACACGTTGGTGAGCTGTTGTAAAAGCGTTTTCCCCGATCGTTTACGGGTCATCTGCACAAGTCCAAATTCGGATACCTTAAGCGCAACCGACTGATATTTATCCTTTTCGCGTAATGTTTTTTCTAAAACACGCGAAAGTCTGGTGCGGTTGGTGGCATTGGCCATGTCGATAAAGTCGATAACAATGAGACCCCCGATGTTGCGCAAACGCAGCTGAGTCACAATTTCATCCGCCGCCTCAAGATTTGTTTTGAGAATGGTATCTTCCATCGAACCGCCGCTGGTGAATTTGCCCGTATTGACATCGATGACCGTCATGGCCTCGGTGGTTTCGATAATCAGCGAGCCACCAGATTTGAGCTGAACTTTTTTCTGCAAAGCTTTTTCAATTTGCTCGTCAATACTGAAGCGCTCAAAAAGCGGTGGCGGCCCACTGTAAAAACGCAGTTTGCTGCTGAGTTCTGGTGTAAAACTTTTCACGAGTTTATGAACAGCCTTAAGCTCGTCCTGGTCGTCACTGATGACAACCTCGACATCCTCATCAAGATGGTCGCGGACGGCACGTAGCGAGACCGGCAAGTCTTCATGAACTTTTTCGCATGCTTTAGCTTTTTTGAACTTCTTTTGTATCGAAGCCCACGTTGAAATAAGAAACGCGAGATCTTTTTGGATATCCTTTGAGGGGCGCTCTTCAGCATTGGTACGCAAAATAGCTCCCATGCCCTTGGGAAGATTTTCTTGCAAAAGCTCACGCAAACGAGCGCGCTCTTCACGCGATTCTATTTTTTTGGAAACACCCAAATGAGGAATATTCGGCATCAGCACCAAAAATTTACCCGGCAAGGTAAAGCACGTAGTAAGTTTCGCGCCTTTTTCATGAATAGGCTCTTTGATGACCTGCACCAAAATTTCATCGCCTTCATTAAAAATCTTGCCAACATCGAGCGAACTTTTGATTTCACGCTCGCTCATCTCATCACGAATGTCATCGATTTGGAGATAATCTGAAATTTTTTCAGAGGCAAGCGCGCGATCAATTTCTGAAATATGAAGAAATCCGGCTTTCTGTTGACCGATATCCACGAAAGCGGTTTGGATTCCTGGCAATACACGCGACACACGTCCTTTGAAAAAACACCGATCAAGATCTTCTTTATTATGCGTATCAAAATAAATGTCTTGTAGACGGTCGTTGTTGAGGACGGCGACCCGCGTTTGCCATGTATCCTTGTTGATTAAAATTTTTTTCACCGTATGTTCCTCATCTGCTGAATGGTAAGTCCTTTACAATGTCACAGCCATCTTCGATGTGGATTTTTGGAAAAAATCTAGTAAGATGTAGGTGAACATCGTTCTTAGTATAATAAAACTTCCTCACAATAGGTAGTAAAACAAGGAAATAGTGAGCAATAGCTCGGGTAAATCGAATATGTTGGTATGGTACCTGGTGTGAAAACGAGGAGAAAACATGGAAAAGATGAATAAATTTGGGTTACTTTGTGTGGTTGCAGTACTTTTCGCCGCCGGTTGTGGCAAGAAAAAAGAACAGGCACCATCAGCAGAGACCAAAGCATCAAAGAAATTAGTCAGCGCAAATACGCCACTTAAAGAAGAAACTGAAAATCTTCTAGACGAAAATGTTTCAGATTTTGCATTTGTTGACGATGAAGGAAGCGACAAGAGCAATAGCGCGCCAAAGGTTGCAGAAGCCGAAGTCGACAATGGAGTTGCGGCAGTCGCAGAGGATGACCTCGTCAATGATGAGAGTGATGATACGGCAGCCTACGCCTTCAAAGCGGTCCACTTTGAATTCAACAAAGATAAAATCAGGGCCGACCAACGAACAATCATCGATGAAAACGTCCAGCTTGCACACCAAGCTACCGAACAGGGCAAAAAAGTTGTTATCGAAGGCCATTGCGACCAGTTAGGATCTGCCGCTTATAACTTGGCACTTTCACAACGCCGCGCCCAAGCCATCAAAGAGAAGATGGTAAATGCGGGGATTGCAGAAAACGACATCAAGACCATCGGGTACGGCCAAGAACGTCCATTAGTATGGTCCGATGCACGTGATCGTTCATCACTCATCAGAGAACTGGCACCAAATAGACGCGCAGAAACAATCGTTAATTAATTCTCCAAAATTCTGTATATGAAAAGAGGGACGGACTTAATAAGTTCGTCCCTCTTTTACGTGGTACAAAAAAACGAGGAGCTGTCATGACGAAATCAAAGCTTTTTTTTGCAATTTCTATTATGAGCATTCCATCTTTTATGGTTGCTATGCAGCAGGAAGAGAACGGTGAGGCAGCAGAAGTTCAAATCATCAACGCACATAGTGGGGTAGTTTTTGGAGCAGTTTATTATAAAATTCATGGCTACCCCTATTGCAAGAGGGGATGTCGCGAGAGCAGCTCCTTGCCATCCCATGAATGTTCGGAGGCGGCATTATATCCGCATAACAGATATGATTCTGATGGAACCGTGTTCGTTACACTCCATGACAAGAATTGGAAGTTATTGGCACATGGAGAATTTTCATATGAGAGCCTTGAGTCCGATGTGAGCTATATTAAAAAAACGTTTCTTGACCCTGATGAAAAACCCCTGGCAGTCAAAGCCGTCATCTCTGAAGATCTCATCTATGGACGACATATTATGTTTTATGATCGCGTAGGGGTCGTTGTTTGTGGGGACAGATACTATGGTTCTTCGGATCTGACAGCCGAAGAACGCGCCGAATTTCAAGATCGTTTGGATCTAAGCAACTTAGGGCCCGTAGAGGTCAGAGAGGCCGCTTTTCTGGTTAAGGTGGGAAAACGTCTTCTGAATTGGCTTTCTTAAACTAGAGTAGCGTTTTTTTATTTTCTAAGACTCATATCGAATAATTTTGGCTCATGATATAAAGAGCAGCAATAAGTGCGGCAAGGCTTACCATACGCCGTGTCAGCCGCTTACGGTCAATCTTAATGCCAAGAATTTCCGATGAGCCCATTACTTCGCGTAGAGTTTTCCCGGAAATCTTTTTGCAGGCTTTTTCAGAGATGGCTTCAAAAAGTTCCCCAATTAACCAGCTAGCTCCGCCCAAAACAGCACTCTTTGCAGGAGCAGTGGTCTTCCATGTATTTTCCCAATCATCATTACGGCTGTCACCGTGGTTGATTACATACTCTTCGATGCTCCATGCAATCAGGGTAAGCACCATGATGTCAATAGCACGTGCCTGCCGACGTTCGTGTACCACAGCCGCATCTTTTTCGATAATCAATTGCTCAATGATCTTTTTGGCCACTTCACTCTGTTCACCATTGGCAAACATATGCTTAACAAAATCGGGCACCATAGCTTGTGCGTCAGAAAGACAAAAGCTCAGTATGCTGAATACAAGAATGTGTTTGAGTTTAATCACAGTAGTTACCATTCGGTCGTTATGTAATTTTGCATATAATTTTTCGATTCATTGACCGATTAATGTAGCCAAATTGAACAAAATCGCAAAAAAGCTTAAAATTCTAAGCATAACTGATGCACCTCATAACCGCGAAAAGTAAGCTATCACATGATTCAACTTAAAGACCTCTGCCTCTCGTTTGGACAACGTGCCATTTTTGACCACATTTCCTATTTTGTTCAGCCCGAACAAAAGATTGGCTTGGTTGGTAGAAATGGTTCAGGTAAATCGACACTGCTCAAGGCTATTGCCGGGCAGCAAGGACTTGATAGTGGCTCGGTTGCCATGCCCAAAGATTTCCGTTGTGCCTACATGGCTCAAGATGTTGTTTTGGTGTCACACAAAACCATTGTTAATGAGGCACTGTGTGCCTGCGAGGGTTTTGAGCAATTGATTGAACAGCTTGATGCGCTTGAGCAGAAAAAAGCAAACAATAGTCTGAGCGAACAGGAATTAGATAGTTATTCAGCACTGCACTGTCACCTCTTTGAAGTAGGATATGACTATAAGCGTTCTCGTGCCGAAAAGATGCTCATCGGCCTTGGGTTCAAACAAGAAAAGCTCCAGGATGCGGTTGATACGTTAAGCGTCGGATGGAAAATGAGATTGGTACTTGCAAAATTACTTTTACAGGACGCCGATTTTTACCTTTTTGACGAGCCAACCAACCACCTTGATTTGTACGCCAAAGATTGGTTTATTGATTTTTTATCCAATGCCCGGTTTGGCTTTATTTTAGTTTCTCACGATGAATATTTTCTCGATGTTGTATGTGACCATATCGCTGAAATATCGATGGGAAAACTGACGGTTTATACCGGTTCTTACCAAACCTATATTGAACAAAAAGAAGCCAACAGAAATTTGCTCGAAAAAAAATATATTGAACAACAAAAATACATAAAAAAGCAGCAAGAAACTATTGATCGATTCCGTGCAACTGCCTCACGTGCAAGCATGGTCCAAAGCATGATCAAGGCTCTGGACAAGATAGAACGTATCGAATTGGAACACGAGCAACAGGACATACGTTTCTCATTGCCTCCAACACAGCGACCAGGCAAAATAGTTCTCGATTGTGCTCACGTAGGTTACGCATTTGGCATTAACACAATTTTTGAGCATGCCACGTTTCAGATATTTCGCGGTCGCAAGGTTGGCCTTGTCGCTCCCAATGGTATGGGCAAAACAACATTGCTCAATGTTCTTATGGGCAAGTATACGCCAACGCACGGCACGATATCCCTCGGGCACAATGTGACGGCTGCATTTTTTGAACAAGAGCAAAACAAAACGCTGACACCAACCAATACCGTTCTTGAAGAGGTTGAAAACGCATGCCCATCTACCGAAGAGCGCATGCGTGCACGAGGCCTTTTGGGTGCTTTTTTATTCAGCGGTGATGATGTCTATAAAAAAATATCGGTCTTGAGCGGTGGCGAAAAAAACCGTGTTGCCATGGTGAAGATCTTACTTCAAAATGCCAACTTCTTAGTTCTTGATGAGCCCACCAACCACCTTGATATCGCATCAAAAAATATTTTATTGAGGGCCTTGCTGCAGTTTGATGGAACGATTTTATTTGTCTCGCACGATCGCTCTTTTTTGAATGGATTGGCGACTGACATTGTAGAATTAACATCACAACGAGCGTTCACGTATGCCGGCAATTATGATGAATACTTATATCACAAAAAACATATGGGCACGGAGTCATCATCTACAGCAGTCTCGCACCCTGTTGCCACAACGGCAGGCAAACAACATCAGATGGCGCGTAAATACAATGATTCTACGTATAGGCAACTACAAAAAGTCATCAAAAAAATTGAAACACTTGAGAAGCACAAGGTCGAAACTATTCGTGTTTTTGAAGAAGTTGCATTCGGCACCAAAGAGTACGAGGACGCACTTGCCCGATTGCAAAAAATTGAGCGCGACTTAGCCCTGCATACAAAAACGTGGGAGCAGCTTGAGCTGCAAAATGATAATGTTCTGCCGTCACGTGAGAAAAAGTAAAAGTCATGGATGCACATATTCCACTCGCCGATAGACTGCGACCTATAAAACTTGAAGATTTTTTTGGGCAGGAACAAGTTATCGGTTCAGAAAGTTTTTTACGCAAAGCAATTCAACGCGATGCTATTCCGTCAATGATTTTATGGGGGCCTCCTGGCACTGGAAAAACAACATTGGCTTCAATTATTGCCCACGAAACCAAAGCTGATTTTGTTACATTGAGTGGTGTTGCAAGCGGTAAGCAGGACTTGCGTGATGTTATCGAAAAAGCCGATCAAAATAGATTATTCGCCAAGCGTACCATTTTATTTATCGACGAGATTCATCGCTGGAACAAGGCGCAACAAGATGCACTGTTACCACATGTGGAACATGGCACGGTGACGTTAATAGGGGCAACGACCGAAAATCCAAGCTTTGAAGTAATATCGGCGCTCATTTCGCGGAGCAGAGTATTTGTTTTAAATAAGCTTGAGTTTGCTGATATTGAAAAAATTCTACGTCGTGCATTAACTGACCGTGAACGTGGATTGGGAGCTTGCGGTATCCAAATGGACAACGATGTTATTGAGCATCTGGCAAAAATTGCCAATGGTGATGCGCGTATGGCGCTGAATACGCTTGAAGCTGCCGCTGAGCAATCGACGGTGGTTACAGCAGATCTTGTTAAAAAAATTTTGCAAAAATCGCACATCTATTACGACAAGAGTGGCGAAGAGCACTACAACATTATTTCGGCGCTTCATAAATCGATGCGTGGCGGCGATGCCAATGCTGCATTGTATTGGCTTGCACGCATGCTTGAAGGAGGAGAAGATCCTATTTATGTTGCCCGCCGCTTAGTACGATTTGCTTCTGAAGATGTTGGCCTTGCCGATAATTTTGCGCTTGTTCTTGCTAATGCCACCTTTGATGCTTGCCACAAACTTGGCATGCCAGAGTGTTCTGTGCATCTTGCGCAACTCGTGATTTATCTTGCTCGAGCCAAAAAGAGTATTAGCGCCTACCTAGCCTATGGTCGTGCCAAAAAGGATATCGAGGCCTACGGTAATTTACCGGTGCCACTCCATATCCGTAACGCACCGACCAAACTTATGGAAAAATTGGGCTATGGCAAGGGATATAAATACACACCACTTGAAGACAGTAGCGATCAAGAGTATCTTCCTAAGGAATTGCGCGATAGAAAGTATGTTTAATGCTCTTACCAAAGTGAGCCATCCATGTCTCAACCTGAAAAAATAATTACCACGCCATTATCAGGCTTTATGGAATTGCTGCCTGCCGAACAGCTGGCATTCAACAAAATGTTTGATACCATCCGGCGCACCTATGAATTATTTGGATTTGTTCCCCTCGATACACCTGTACTTGAACGTGCTGAGGTGTTATTGGCAAAAGTGGGCGGCGAGACTGAAAAGCAAATATATCAATTCAAAAAAGGTGATACCGATTTAGCAATGCGCTTTGATCTTACGGTACCACTTGCACGGTATGTAGCAGAACATTATGGACATCTCACATTTCCCTTTAGGCGTTATGCTATGGGAAAAGTTTATCGCGGCGAGCGTCCTCAGGCCGGGCGTTTTCGTGAGTTCTATCAGTGCGATATTGATATTATCGGCGATGGTGAACTTGATATACAATGCGATGCTGAAATCCCAAGCATTATTTACATGATCTTTCGCACCTTTGGCTTTGAACGATTTACCATTCGCATTAATAACCGAAAAATTCTCAATGGGCTTTTTGCCAGTTTAGGTGTTTCTGATAAATCGACACCTATTCTGCAGACTCTTGATCGCCTTGAAAAAATTGGCACGGATGCTGTTGCACAAGAACTACGCACGCTTGGTCTTGAAACACAAACCATTGAACGCATTATAACGTTTACCAAGGTATCCAAGGAACACGGCGACCCCTTGGCAGCACTCAAGAATATGGGAATAACCGATGCTCAGTTTATCAAGGGCGTCGACGAGCTCGACTCGGTAATGCGACTAGTTAAGGAGTTTGGTGTTCCCGCTTCTAATGTTGCTGCGGACTTGACCATTGCACGTGGATTGGATTATTACACCGGCACGGTATACGAAACACGTCTTGATGATTATCCCGATATTGGTTCGGTATGTTCTGGCGGTCGTTTTGATGATTTGGCAAGCCACTATATCGATCGCAAACTACCGGGCGTTGGTATTTCGATAGGCCTTACGCGCCTTTTTGACCAGCTTTCTAAACGTGGCGTTGTTACAACTGGTGCGGCTACGCCAACACGTGTCCTTGTTCTTGCCATGATGGATGATATGGCCCCAAGCTTGGCCCTTGCAACAGAGCTCAGGAAGAACGGTATTCCAACTGAAGTTTCGTTTGTTCAAGGCAAGATGAAGAAACGCTTAGGTTACGCCGACAAACTGGGCATTCCCTATGCTGTATTTATTGGCGAAAATGAAATCGCCAAAGGCGTTTATACGGTGAAGAATTTGCAGACGGGAGTGCAAGAAGAGGTTGGGCTTGCTGAGTTGCTGGATTTAAAACTTTTGGGGCAATAGCCAAATCTTGCCAGCATCATTTTTCAGGTAAGAAATATAAAAGAATTTTTAAACGTTCTTCAATTTGTTGCATAGTATAATCACCTATAAACCCGAAGCACTTTGGCGCAAATCGCTCTAAAGAAACACATCGCATTTGGTCACAAATCACATATGATACTTTTTCAAGGCCGCCTTCTGATGGGTTTATTGTAACATGCCAATAGAGCTCACGTTGCTTCGATGTGATGGGCAAAATAATTGCAAGTCCGGCGCGACCATGATTGTAGGTATCTGAGCTAATGACCAGACAAGGTCGTTTCTTTGCCTGCTCATGGCCCACTGTTGGATCCAAATCAACAAGCCAAACAGACCCACGAATGAGATTATTTGGATTAATCATCTTTTATTCCATCAGCCAGAGTTACATCCCAGTCTTCGCGTTCCGCTTGCATCTCTTTCCATGCGCGTGGATCTTTTCGAAGAGCCGCATATTGTTCGTTGGCTTTTTTCAAAATTTGCTCATAAGAGAAAGCTACAATGGCTTTATCAAGAAGTTTTTGTTTAGACAATCCTGTAAGCTTGCTTAAAGCCTCAAGCTTAACAATGGTTTCATCGCCAATCCTTATTAATTTCGACATATCAAAATCCTTGAAAAATAGCTTTAAAAAGTTACCTAAACAGTATACACAAAAGTTACAGATTTCCCATAGCCCCATGTTTTATAAAAACATGGACAACTGTTCCGTGTTTTTATAGGATTATTGGGAGCTATATTCCTGATATTATAATAAAAATGGGGATTTTCATGATAAAGCGTTTTTATGATATAGAAAAATATCTTAAACCAAACAAAGCTCTCATTATCTTTGGCCCCCGCCAGGCTGGCAAAACTACCCTTCTCAACAATTTTTTGAGCACAACAACCCTCAAATATCGAATAGATTCTGGCGATAACATTCGTTTACAAATGCTTTTGGGGTCTCAAGATTTTGACAAAATTCTGGGGTATGCAGAGGGATATGAATTAATTGCAATAGATGAGGCGCAGGAAATACCTCATATAGGCAAAGCGCTCAAAATTCTTGTTGATCAGGTTCCCAATGTGCACATTATTGCCACCGGATCTTCGTCTTTTGATCTTGCTCAATCGGTTGGCGAACCTTTAACCGGAAGAAAAGAAACGCTGACGCTTTATCCAGTTGCCCAGGTAGAACTTCTTTCGTGCTACAACCGTTCTGAGTTACAAGAAAAGCTCGAAGACTTTTTGATTTTTGGTAGTTATCCCAGGGTTCTTATGGCACCTACACGACAAGAAAAAATTGGCATTCTCACTGAACTTGTTGATTCATATCTTCTTAAAGATATTCTTGCGCTTGAAAACATTAAAAAATCTGATGTTCTTCTTAATTTGGTTAAATTGCTGGCGTTTCAAGTTGGCCAATTAGTTTCTCTCAATGAACTTGCCACGCAACTTCGCATTGACGTAAAGACGGTGGGAAGATATCTCGATCTTCTTGAAAAGTCTTTTGTCATTTGTTCTCTGTGCGGATTTAGTTCCAATTTAAGGAGTGAAGTTACGGGCAAGCGTAAATATTATTTCCTTGATCTTGGTATTCGCAATGCAGTTATCGCTCATTTTAATGCGCTCGACACGCGAAATGATATTGGCCAATTGTGGGAGAATTTTGTATTCATTGAACGGCTCAAGAGCCAAACATATAAAAATTTTTACGGCAGACGTTATTTTTGGCGCACCTATCAGGGACAGGAAATAGATTTTATCGAAGAAATCGAAAACACTTTAACCGCATTCGAAACAAAATGGTCTCCTACCAAAAAGGTAAGTGTTCCTCCGGCATGGAAAGAAATGTATCCAGAATCACCATTTACCGTAATAACGTCGGAAAATTATCTCGATTACATTACGTAATGCTCTTCAAATTCAGCAAACCGCAACTTACAACACAATTACGCTAACTGCTTTTTATCCTCTTGAATGCCCTGGGCAACTATGGCGCCAAGCGTTTCAGTGACGATTGCATCCATGAGATAACTACACAGAATATACATAGGATTCTTGGACCAGTGACCGCGGTCGTATGTGGAGGGTACTAATTTTTCCGCAACAACATTCGCTGTTGTACGCGTTGTCGTTGCTATTAACACACGCAACAAACGTCTAATCATCGTGTATTTTTTCCCGGGAAGCTTTTTTGCGGTTACAGCACATAAAATAGTAGTGATAACTTGTGACAGAAGCGGCTTTAGAACCTCTTTTAATGTTCTTTCCTGAGATGGATACCGTGAATTAAAACGTGTTGCAACAATAGCAAAAAGACTAAGGCAAAGCCATGAAGGATCTTTTTCAAGTGCTGCGCTCAACACATGATTTATTCGGCAACTGTTAGTGGCCATAGGGTAGCGTAATGTACACCTAAGAACATCATTAGCAGCGCCGTCGGCGATGCCTAATATTGTAGCTGCTTCCGCTGCATCTATGGCGATTGAGGCATAAGCGCTTTGCGTACGCCAGGTCTCAAGATCTTCGCGCGTATAGGCATGGATAGAACTGCTAACACTCAGAAAAAATATAAAGATTGCTTTGATTTTATTTTTATAGTGCATCATATACAGGTACCCTATTTCACATGCTCACGTCACCGTGTTTCAATAACAGGGGTGTAAGAATATCACAGGCTGCGTCTATTGCAAAAAACAAGCCAACAACGCATATAACGCATTTTTTTTAGGATTTTGAGAAGAAAAATAATGCCCCTGCAATGGTTTTACCAAAAGGGGCTTAGGTAACTCACACAAAATTGGTGATCGGCGCCTTAAGGAAATCGCTTACCGGGAGCCCTTGCTTTCCAACAAGCAAAACACGCTGCGGCTTGAATCGTTCAACAAACAGATCCATTCCTGATCGACGCAACGATTCTCCGCCACTTTTGACCTCAATTGCGGTGATAGAAGCACCATTTTTTAACACATAATCAACTTCTTCATCACCTTCACGCCAATAAAAAAGCTCGATCTGCGTTCCCCGAATACTATTGAGAAGATGCGCTCCGACTGTTGATTCGATTAATCTTCCCCAAAAAGAATAATCCTCGCGAGCTTCTTTGAAGGTTTTGTTTGCTTGAGCCGTTATGAGCGCCGTATTAAATACCATAAATTTTGGACTTGATGCCCGTTGGCGTATATCATTCTCAGCAAATTTTTGTAACCCTTCAAGAAGTCCAGCTCCTGCAAGAAGCTCCACATAGTGAGCCAGCGTTGTTGTATTTCCACTATCTTGAAGTTGCCCAAGCATTTTGGAATAAGAGAGAATTTGTCCCGAATAAGCACATCCAAGCTGGAAGAGACGGCGCAACAAAATTGGCTTATTGATTTGGGTCATGAGAAGGATATCACGTGAAATAGTCGTTTCGATGAGGGAATCATTGATATAATTTTTCCATCGAGATTGATTTTCTTCATCGGCAAGTGATGCTGCTCCCGGGTAGCCGCCAAAGTATGCATATTTTTCCAAAGACCACCCGAAGATGGTCGCCATTTCAGCAAAAGACCAATGTGTTATAGGAATAATTTCAAAACGCCCGGCAAGGCTTTCGGTTAATCCTTGTTGCACAAGCCAGGGAGAAGAACCAAGGAGCACGAGCGAAACGTCAACACCATTTCGTGTGTCTGCGTCCCAAAGTGATTTGACAAGGCTCGACCATTGGGGAATTTTTTGAATTTCATCAATGATAAGAAGACACCCCTTGCCCTTAACAACTTTTTGTCGTGCAACTTCCCACTGTTGTTCCAACCAAGAGAGATCTTGAAGCGTAGCCAAATCAGCAGAGACAAAGTGAAATGGCTTATCCAGGGACTCGGTAATTTGTACCATAAGTGTAGTTTTTCCAACTTGCCGAGGACCAAGAAGCACCTGGATAAATCTTCTTTGCTCCTGAATCCGTTTTAAAATCTCACTAAAAATTGGCCTTTTTTGCACAAAATGCTCCTTTTTGCAACTTTTACTCAATACATTGAGTAATTTTACTCAGTGCATTGAGTAAAATCAAGAAATGGGCCGAAGTCTCAAATCTTCACGAAAACTGGTACCCGATTTTCAAAATACGTGACGTGGGCGAACCCAAGATCAGCCAGACGTTGCACCACTACCTCAAACTGAGAACCTATGCGTGGCGTGCTGTGCGCATCTGAACCAATGGTAATAATGGTACCTCCAAGCTCTTTGTAGCGCTTGAGGATATCAAAATCAGGATGCGGACAGCCAAGATTGTGGCGGAAGCCGGCAGTGTTAACCTCAATCCCCTTGCCCTTAGAAATAACTCTTGTGAGTATGGCATCAAGTTCGTCCTGATAATCGACGTGACTTAAAGATTTATCGGGATAAGGTGCATATCTGCAAGCGTAGCCAATGTGGCCTACAACATCAAAATCATCAAACATGCTGACTGATTCATAGATAGTATCAAGATATTTTTTGTAGGCCTGCTTTTTTGTTTTACCTTCGTAAAAAGGCGTGCCTCCAAGATCGATGTCATCAACAACATGCGTGGATAGCATCACAAAATCAAAATCGTTTTGTTTGATCAGTGTGCTCGCACGCTCAACGATCGTGGGTTGAAAGCCCAGCTCAAGGCCTTTGAAAATTTTTATGTTGTAGGCTCCACAACACTCTTGCCGAAGTTCATCAATGCATTGTGAGCGACTTTTGATATCAAACGGCGTCTTCCACGTCACGGTGTCAGGATGTGCCAGTTCGATATGATCGGTAAACGTCAGCCCGCCCAGACCATGCGCGTGCGCTGCTATGACTCCCTCTTTAAGTGACATTGCGCTATCCGGCGAAAAGGTGCTGTGGGTATGGCAGTCGATAATGGATGTTAAGGGCATAAAAATTTCTCCTGTTCATCGGAAATCGGTACATTTAACGGTCTTCCCGTTAATGTACCGCGCAAAACCGACATAACAAAATATTTTGTGGGCTAGAGAGAGCAGTTGCGAGCGTCGTGCTTAGCCATTAGTCCCGTATCTGCTGACTCGCGCCGCGTGCAGGTATCCTCGAGCAGCGTCAGTCATGGGTGCGCTTGCAACGCTCGGGCTTGGTGAGGCAGCGGCGGGTGGCGTTGGTTGGAAAAAATGCTGTAAGGCAGGGCTGACCGGTGAGACTGGAACTAGTGGCGCCTGTAAACCCTGCCCCAAGAATTTATTTACTGCCGTTACTACAACAGGATCTAATGGTTTCTTACCAGCCTCTAAATACCAAATCAAAATTATTGCTGCTACAAGCAGAGTAACGCCGCCGGCAATCCAATATTTCTTTTTCGACGAGCTTTGATTGCTTTTATTTTTGTCCTTGGCGCGTTCGTTAAAGCCACTATGTTCTTTGATATATTTTTCAAGCGCAGCCCTGTCCGCCGGAGAAATAAGTGAAGCCGTAGGCGCAGCGGTACTGGGCGCGACCTGCGAAGATAGCGAAAAAAATGACCCCAAAAGTACAACCAACGTGATGCGAGACAATTGAGAAAAACCGGCGTACATACTTATTCCCTCTGTTAAACAAACTTTACATGCTGCGAGAAAGGCTTGAATTTTTGCACAAGCAGATGCTACAGTCAAGTTTGTTGTGCAGATTAACGTATTTGTAGGGAGGAGTGCCGTGGAGAGTAGGAAAAAATTGTTAGTCACCGGTTTTATTGTGGGTGCTTTGTGGCCCGCTGCAGTTCCCATGGGTGAGACAGCAGAGTCCGCAGAAAAAGAACCTGTTTTTGTCGATCTTGAAGAAAATCAAAAGCAACTCAAAGGTTATGTTGTTGACGAGGGCACACAGACTAATTTGACACAAATATCTTTTTACGGTGATACATCAGTTCGTGGAATATTATCCGAAACAAGCGACTCTTCAATAGAGTTAGATTTAGCTGACATCAAATCGCTCATCGTTTCTCAAGAAAACTACACAAGCAAGCGCTATCCACAAAAAGACGTGGTGCAGGTAAAGGTGGTAGATCAGAAAAGTGAAACACACGATTTTCTTTTCCCTCGCCGCCTAACAATCTGCGGCCGTGATGCCTCAAACTTTGGGCATTCATGGTATATCTTCCAAATTAACGAGCTACATATCACCGGAGAAATGCCACCGGCAACGATACCAGGAGCAAAATCATCAGATAAGATGGCGTTACTCAACAAAAAGGGCACGAAAAAGGGATAAATCTTTCTAATTTTTTCTTGGGGGGGGATCAACGTGGTCAAAAAAATATTTTTTTGGATTTTTTTTGCAGGTACGATTGCGTGCTCATTGGATGCGTACAATGATGCACGCAATCTTGTTATTCTTTATACTCACGATTTGCACTCAAACTTTAAACCATTTCCTGTCACTGAAAATAATACAACTTTCATCGTTGGTGGTTATGCACGACTCGCCACCGCCATCAAGCATGAACAACAAGGAGCAGGCGGCGCTCAAAATTGTGTCGTGGTGGATGCGGGAGATTTTACGGGCGGTTCACTTTTCCAAACAATTTTCCCTGCTTATGCTTCTGAAATCATCACCATGGGAGCCATGGGCTATGACGTTATGACATTTGGCAACCATGATTTTGATTTTGGGCACGCAGGACTTGCAAGCGCTTTGCATGCAGCAGTAAAAAGTAAGCAAAAACTACCAAAATTTGTTGCCAGTAACATGCTGATCGATAATAAAAATCCATTACTGAATGGATTCGGACATGCCTACACAACATATCCAATTGTCAAAACGGTTGTGCTTGAAAGAGCAGGCCTAAAAATTGGCATTTTGGGGTTGTTGGGTGTAGAAGCAGCCACATACGCTTCAGACGCAGCACCAATCAAATTCAACAACTACATTGATGTGGCACAGCGTATCGTTACCGATCTTCGTCAGAACAAGAAAGTTGATGTTATCATATGCCTGTCGCATGCAGGGCTCAGCAAAGATGGCAAGTTTGACGAGGATCGACAATTAGCCCAACAGGTTCCCGGTATTGATGTGATAATAAGCGCTCATAAGCACGCCATTATTGATGAGCAAGAAGACACCACGTTTATTGTTGCGTGTGGTCAGTATGGGCGTTATCTTGGTCGGCTTGAAATTACATGCAATGCTGATAAAACTGTGTCAAAAGTCAGCAACCAACGTATTCCCATCGATTCAAAATTTGTCGAAGATAAGCACGTCGCAGAGCTTATAGACTCGTTCGAGAAAAAAATTGATGGCGACTATTTGCAACGTTTCGGGTATGCGCACAATCGAATATTGGCATATTGCCCAACACCACTCGACGCCTCAAACGGTTTGGCACAATTGGTTACGGATGCTTTTATATATGCGCTCAAAACCGTTGAGGGCGTAAATTTTATAAAGCCAGAACTAACCCTTGAAGCTTATGGGCACCTGCGATTCTATCTGCCCAAAGGTGATATAACCGTAGCCGATGTTTTGCGTGTATTGCCCTTGGGGAGTGGGCCCGATGGAACCAGCGGCTATCCCTTGGTAACATTTTGGCTTACGGGAAAAGAGATTAAAAATCTTCTTGAAATAGAAACAACAATAAGCCAGGACAAGTCTGAAATGCACCTGGAAATTAACGGCATGCAACTTACCTATGATCCGGAAGCCCCACGTTATCATCGAGTAACCAAAATTGATGTTGAAACGGATAAGGGTTTAAGACCACTAGATGATGACAAGCAGTATCGCGTCTGTACATCATGGCATTTGTTGCTTATACGTGATTATCTCAAAAAAACGTCGGGTGGCGTTATAAATTTCACACCCAAAAATGATAGAAAAAAAGTCATAGCACATTTACAAACAACGTGTGAAATGAACGGGATTCTCGAGCTTAAGGAATGGTTCGCGCTCGCTCTGTATCTTAGCAATCTACCTAAAGATCCACTCACGCACGACGGGTTGGCAACGATTCCAAACAGCTACCAAAAACCAAAGGCTCGAATTTTTAAGGTGGTTAAAGAAAAAAAAGAGAAACAAGTTTCTTAGATCCTGACGATTTTGTCTCTATATTTTTTGAGAAAACCGCTATCAAGTAAAGCGGTCGACGTTGAGCGCGTATCAGAATAAGAAAAACTCAGCGCATTTTCGCGTCGTTCAATATTCAAATTAATCGTCGATGGCGTAGCATAACGTGCATCAAGCTCACGAATGATAACCGGCAAAAAAGCAAAAATGGGAAACGGTGCAACTGAAAGGTTACTACGACAGACCCAATTATCCTTTCCACCAAAAAGCCACAACTCGGCATGCCCTGGTTGCCTTTTACCGCAACGCAATTCTACTTGGATGAGATTCTCATGTGGCGTAAATTTCCGTTTTGACCACGCATCACGCGTTGAAATCCGATCAATTTTTTGTATTTGATCGCCACGGGAGAAGAAGTTATAAACTTTTTTAAAACAAGATGCACTAACATATCCCTCGGTTTCACTTTGTACCGGCGTTCCTAAAAGCACCAATTTATCGACCAGAAGTTTTTTCTTAAATTTTTGTTCGGCATGAGCCAGATACAAAGCAACATTACCACCATGGCTATGGCCGATAACCATAACTTCTAAATTTTTGCAATTTGCCTTAAGGCGATCAATTTCTGTACAAAATGACTGATACAGCTGATGCGCAGATTTTCTACGATGGCGATTGCTGAGACGTCCGTCCCATCCAAAGGTATAGCACGAGCATGATTCAGGAAAAAATTCTTGGTACATTGCAGCCGCGATGCTAGCGCACTGCTGCGTTGTTACCGGATTAAACCCATCTGGGCCTGATGGTTGGTAACGATAGGTTGAAGACGTTTTAAGCTTATCCAGATAAAGTTGATACCATGACTTTTTGAGCCTACGGCCACGGGAGAAATAGCGATGTAATGATGAACCAAATGCGCTCAACGAAGGAATAGGCAGCATGGTACCGTGGATAAAAACAACCATGATGTGTTTATCGGAAAGCGGCTTAGGTTGGTCAACGTGAGACTCAAGCGGGTACCCACTTACCATAAGCGTAAAAGCAAAAATGAGATTAAGGCTTTCATAACGTATCTTCATGCTTAAAAGTATAGCAGGACTGGCCCCCGGGAGAAAAATGGTTTTATCAAAAAATGACAAAAAGTCCGATTTCTTGGATGTTTCTATTCAATAATTCCAATTTAATTGATGATTCACATAGTAAATTTTGGCTTTTTTTGATGTTCAGCACTATCTTAACTTTGGATGATTTTTTAGAACTGGAGAGGACTAAGCACATGGCGAAAAGGACAATAAAGCGAGATGCGCTTGTTGCGTTTCTGAATGAATATTTACAAATAAGCACCGTCCAAGATGATGCTTGGAATGGTTTACAAGTTGAAGGAAGCGATACCATTGGCAAAGTCTTTTTTGCTGTTGATGCAGGCATGGAAACATTTCAACAGGCCAAGAAACATAATGCCCACATGGTCGTGGTTCACCACGGGATGTTTTGGCAAAATAGCAAACCTTGTCTTGTTGGTTCAAAACGAGACCAATGTGAATTTTTATTGAAAGAAGGGATATCACTATATGCTGCTCATTTGCCGCTCGATAAGCATCCAGAAGTAGGCAATAATGCTCAACTGCTTAAGCTACTTGGATATGAAGTTGAGCGTCCATTCTGTAAATACCATGGCCAAGATATAAGTTTTATAGGAAAGTCGGGCAAGCCAAAGTCGATTGACTCAATTGTCGAAATTTTGCGAAATCAGCTTGGTGCTGAATGTAAAGTTCTGCACTTCGGCAAAAAAACTATTCAACGCATAGCAGTATGCAGTGGCGGCGGCGCTAATTATGGAATCATGCAAGAAGCATTTGACGCAGGTGTTGATCTTTACCTCACCGGCGATGCAACCGAAATGTATCACGTAGCCAAGGATAATAAATTTAACATCATTTTTGCGGGGCATCATGCAACCGAAACAGTAGGAGTTCGTGCATTATCAAAACTCGTTGCCAAAAAATATGGGATAGAGACTCTCTTTTTTGACATTCCTACGCACTTATAAAAAGTTACCCCAATATGCCTCTAATGGAGTAGTTATGAAGAATGACCTTCACGTAAAAAACGGTATCACCATCCCCTCTCATGAACTTGTAATAACAACTAGCCGTGCTGGCGGTCCCGGCGGCCAACATGTTAACCGAACAGATACTCGTATAACCGTTCGCTGGAACGTACCAAATACCACTGCTCTTACGCCCGAACAACAGATGAGGGTTTTACAAAACCTGCAATCGCGGTTAACCAGTGACGGTGATATTATTGTGCATAATAGCGAATCACGAAGCCAGCAGCACAATAAGGACGCAGCGCTTGAACAACTTGCGCATGAGATTTGTCGCGCGTTGTATGTTCCCAAAGTTCGTATGAAAACGCGTGTTTCCAAAGCGAAAAAAGAAGCTCGCTTGCGCGAAAAATCACGGCGTGGGGAAATCAAGAAAACGCGCGGGCAAAAATACTACGAATAGTGGTTACTTTTGAGTAGGGCCAAACGTGTGGTTGAACGTGAATTTCCAATTGTGCGGTTCTCTCCAAATGAGATTGCTATCGGTAATTTCTCTATTGCATATGCGGCATTTCTTGGCAAGTATATATTCGCTACGGTAAGGATCCTTGCTGCCTATGCAATTCAAATGGAATATATGCCCACAAGAAAGAAATACCCGAAAGTCGAATCGTTGCTTATGATAAAGGGTTTTTCGACAGATAGAACATCTTCGCATGGCAAATGTCGTGTGATAATAATGAAACATGTCGAAAAGGGCTGCTTGTAGCGTGCTGGTAATAAATTTTTCATACAAAGCTAATGTTGCAATCTCACGCACATCAACAAATATCGGCAGTGATGCGCCTTGCCCCGTTTTCATTTCATAAACAATATCCATTGAATAGAAAAGCGTATGAAGCGTTACCACAAGAGGCGAAAGTATATAAGGAGCGTCTGGTGAACAGTAAAGTTGATAGGTGTATGATGGGCCAACAATATATCCATTGCCACATAAACCATCCTGCGTCTCTACATTCATAAGATTGAACGAATAAAGCCCATCTAAAAATACAACTTGTCTAGGCACCTCGTATTTGGCAGTTAATTCGGCAGAATCAACTTTCATCCCTGCAAGAGAAGCAAACAGAAAGAAGCATATTGGAAACTTCTTCATCTGATTTTTTATCGAGAAGAAACCACGATCAGCGATGATACTCACCAGCATTGGCATGATATGCCCCCATTGTATTTTTTTCGATTTCTAACATAACGCGCTTACGCTCCAACCCTCCTGCATATCCAACAAGCTTTCCATTACTACCAATAACACGATGGCAAGGGATAAACAATGAAATGGGATTTAAGCTCGTAGCATGCGCAACAGCACGGATGCTGCTCGGCGCGCCACTTCGTTCAGCTAACTGGCGATAACTAAGAACATCACCATAGGGTATTTCGGCGATAGCAGCCCACACCTTTTGTTGAAAAGCTGTTCCTGATTTTATATTGAGGGGAATATCAAAATTTTGACGTGCGCCACAAAAGTATTCATTAAGTTGGTGTTCTACACATGCAAAAAGCCCCGTTGGGGTTTCTTGATGTTTGAGAGAATCTATCGGAGGCATATTCTTTTGGTTCTCGAAAAAAAGTCCGGTCAAGGCACTGCCATCTGATAAGAGAAGTATATTTCCAAGTACCGTTGTAACGTGGGTAAAATAGTGAGACATTGAGTTAGCCCTTATGGATAAAAATTCAGGTTTGTAAACATAAAAACACGTTTGTCCTTGTAAATTCGAGATCCAATGTCGAAATTACAAGGAAGTCTCTATGAAATCAACGAATTGTGTGCAATTAGCAAATGCGTGCAATTATAAAAATTGTTTATATAATACTGGCCGTACTTAAGCTACCTTCGCCAGTATCGTTAACATTTCAGCAAGAATCTTTAAATAGCTTGGAGAATTCTTATGAACGTTAGCCGCCAAAACATTTTTATTCTTGCACTTATGGCAACAGTAGGAACATTCTCATCAGTTTCGGCAAGTAAACCAGCTGCAACTGAAAACAATGTTGAGGCCACCGTAGCGCCAGCTTCTGACAAAGTACGTGATGACCAGACAAAGCAGTTTGACACCCTACTCGACGCGGCATTCGACGCCCAAAACGCTTCTTTTATAAAGCGTTTTCTTGTTAACGAGCTCTTAAGAGAGGGCGTGAAGATTGGCCTGGGTGTTTGTTTGGGAGTCTGGCTTCACCTATCAAACGAATCTAGCGCTTCGTGCATGGACAGCAACAACCTCAACGCCCTCCCCATAGAAGCTGCATTGGCCGCGCTTCCCATACTTTCGGATCGATATATTGCTACATCAGATCACTTTCTTTCTGCGCTTCAAACACTTGAAAAGCAAGTTAGAACATTAACGCCCGAACAAAAAAAGCAATGTCTCTCTTTATTCGTTGAGGGTGGATATATGGATAAGTTGCGTGAAAAGATCTTGCAAGAACAAGATGACGCATTCGTGAGCATTCAGAGATTTGGCCGATTGCTGATTGATTTTTTGGCTATTGCAGTTATCTGTGCAGTTGTTTCAAATATTCATAACAAAGACGTGTGCGGAAGACGTCTTCTCATTGCGTCACTAGCGCTTATAACTGATGTACCGCAGATTCTGTCAAACGCATTTAAAGACACTGCTGCCCAGAAACGTGATATCTTGAGAAACATCAAAGCCGCTCTGCAATAGGGGGTGTTTACAGCCGCCAAAAATTATTTAAAATAAAATTGGGTAGGATTCATAAGGGTTTTTAAAAAAATATTGAGGAGGATACCGATGAACAAACACATTTGTTCCATCTGCGCACTCACACTCATGCTCGGCACCACATTATGCACACACGCCCTTCAAACAGATGGGGCAGAAGAAAATGCATATCGCTCGCCCTTCAAACAAATGAGCGAATTCTTTGATGAATTTGATAAGGTTTTTAGTCAACAGATGAAAGATCTTGAAAAGAGAATGTCAGAAGTACACCCAAAAAACCAAGATCTTACCAAAGAAACACCACGATTCACCATCAAAGAAGAAATAGCCAAAGATGGTTTGAGCATTGTCATTAAAGCGACTTTGCCCGGTTTTGTCCGTGATGAAATTCAGATAAAATTTGTCACTACTGAAGAGCAGGGAGCTGACACCAGCAAAACGCTTGAAATTACCGCCGAGCATCAACCCAAAGCCGTTCAAAAAACAGAAAAGAAAGAAAAGGGAATAAAAGGATCTAAACAAGAAATGGTCGTCCACACGCATCATGTGTATTCATCTTCATCGTATGAGAACGGCAAAGGACGCAAGGTTATGTGTGAAGATGGCAAAGTAAAAATTCAGTACGATTTGCCTGACAACGTTGTCCTTGATCAACTTGGCGCAACCAAAGAAGCTGATTACCTCAATGTGGATGAAAAGGGAACGCTCAGCATTCGATTGCCCTTAAAGAAATAGTTTCCGTAGGGAAACTATGTGTGAATATTCTCAACGGCCACTAAAGCATAGCCTATTGAGATTGATTATCGTCATGAATAGAGTCATCCCCGCGGAAGCGGGGATCTAGAAAAAACAAGAAACTTCTGGGTCCCCGCATTCGCGAGCCTGTCCTTCGTAGCCACGTAGGGCGTAGGAGGGGACGACGAGTGAATACCTCTTTACGAATGAAGCGCTCACCGGCTTAAAAGCCGGTGTATCGCGCGAAATTCTTCGAAGCCCTACCCTACTTCGCTAAAGCTTCGTAGGGTTCTACTCGCCATTCATCCCCAGGTTTAAAAGCCTGGGGTATTCTGGCGGAGTAGAATAAACAGAAATTCCTAATTTTGGGTATTTCAAATTCGGGTACCGGCTTTTTATCACAAGCATCAAAGTTATCCCAAATGCGCTTCAATCTTCGTTCGTAACGCATCTTTATTCATATAGCCAGATTCTTTGGCAACCAACTTTCCGGCTTTAAAAAAGAGAAACGTTGGAATTGAAGAAACATTGTATTGAATAGCAATATCGCGTTCTTCATCGATATTAATCGAGACGCATTTGTATTTTTCACCAAGCTCTTTTGAGAGCTCATCAAAAACAGGCATCATCATTTTGCACGGCCCGCACCACGTTGCGTAGACGTCAACGACAACTGGAACGGATGATTTTACAACTTCCTGATCAAACGTTTGTGCGGTAACTGCATGTGCCATGAAAGAGCCCTTCATTTTTAATCTTTTTTTACATACGTACTTTTAAGGTGCACATCTTTAAGCAACGCCTCATCAACCTCCGACGGCGCCTGCATCATCAAACAACTGCCATTTTGCGTTTTGGGAAACGCAATAACATTACGAATGGCATCAGTGCCACACAGCATCATCACTAAGCGATCAAAGCCAAAGGCCAAACCGCCCTCCGGTGGATAACCCAGATTCTGCGCCTCAAAAAGAAATCCAAATTTTTCTGTCGCCAACTGTTTGTCTACACCGAGCAGATCGAATATTTTATTTTGCACCTCTGACGAATGGATACGGATTGAACCACCACCAAGCTCTTCGCCATTACATACGAGGTCATAGGCGCGAGCCTTGATATCTTTGATGTCAAGCGTCTCCCAACCGTCCTGCGGTGCCGTAAATTGATGATGACGAGCTTGCCAGCATGATTTTTCTTTATCAAATTCGAACAGAGGGAAATCGGTGACCCAAAAGAGCGCATGCTGTTGTACGTCAATAAGCCCAAGCTCTTTGCCCAGCGTCAGACGCAACTGCCCCAATGTTGTCCACGCCTCTTCATATGGCCCTGCAACAACAAAAAGTGTGTCGGTCTTACGCAGGCCAGCAAGCGCATGCGATGCTGCTTCAAAAAAATCTGCGGGTAAATGTTTGGCCAATGGTGAATCGATGCTACCATCCTCGCGCCAACGAATCCATACCAACCCCTTGGCACCAAGTTCTTTGGTAACATAATCGGTCCAGCGATCAAGTTCGGCACGCGAAAAGCGTTTGTCGCTCACCTGTAAACAGCCAACACGACCACCCTGCTCAAGCGTCGAGGCAATAAATTTTAAACCAGTACCTTTAAAGAGCGCCGAGATGTCATTGACCTCCAACTTAAATCGCATATCAGGCTTATCGCTGCCAAAACGCGCAAACACTTCGTCATAGGTATAGCGCTTGAGCGGAAGCGTCAGCTCAACATTCAAAAACTTTTTCCAGAGAATCTGCACAAGGCCTTCGCAAACCTTTTGAATATCGGTCTCATCAATAAATGACATTTCAATATCAAGTTGGGTAAATTCAGGTTGGCGATTGGCACGCAATGCTTCATCACGGAAACAGCGAACAATCTGAAAATATTTCTCAACGCCACCGGCCATCAATAACTGTTTGTAGAGCTGGGGAGACTCGGTAAGCGCATAAAAAGTACCCGGTTGTAAACGACAGGGAACAACAAAATTACGCGCACCGCCGGGAGTACATTTGGTCAAGGTTGGCGTTTCAATCTCACAAAATCGCTGTTGATCAAAATACTGCCGTGCGGTCAGCATAATATCATGCCGCATCTTTAACATGTGTTGCATTGCAGCGCGACGTAGATCGATATAGCGGTAACGCAGACGCATTTCATCTGAGGCAGTATCTTCGCCTTCAAGCTGAAAGGGGAGGGGCTGAGCCTTATTGAGCACCTGTAGCCTGGTAACGAGTACCTCATAGCGCCCTGTTGGCAGTTTGTCATTGATGGCACCCGTAGCACGATGCTTGACCGTTCCCGCAACAGCAATTACCCATTCGGCACGCAATACACGCACCTGCGTGGCCATTGCCGCATCCATAGAAGAGGGATCAAAAAATAGCTGCATAAGCCCACTCTGATCACGCAGATCGACAAAAACAAGCCCGCCAAGATCACGGTGACGATGCACCCAACCATTAAGCACAACTTCTTTACCTACGTGCTCTTCTCGGATGTGACCGCAGACGATACTGCGTTTGAGAAACTGCATCAATGCCCTTTCGGCTACCACAAATATTCGTCATTTTATCGCGCCCAACCTCGTGCACAAGCGTTTTTTAATTTTAGCAGCTTTTGCGTAAAAACGAAGGATTGATGGTTTCGAGAAATATTGTCCCAAGTTTTTGGTGGTAGTCGCACAAAATGGCAAAAAAAACAGGCCTCAAAAGCCGCTACTCTTCAAGAATAATTAATGAGCCGATATCTTTCCAAATTGAAAAATATCTTTATTTTAAAAGCCACGAGTGATTATAGTTAATCACGAGATAAAATTTTTATATGTCCATACCATGTGGGGGGTGGGAATATGGGAAGAAGATTTCACGTGGAATTTTTTACGCTTATATCTTTATCGCTTTGTATCTTTCAATCTGGTGTCGCATGGCAATATCCTGAATACCACGACATTGTTGTTAACAATGTTGTAGTTAAAAATGAACTGAGTAACTGCCAAAGATGCTACGAGGCCATTAAGCCCATACTCGATCGCTACAAACGCCCCATTACGGTGCTCGACCTTGGTGCAGGTCAAGGATATTTTACCTTTCGTATTGCGCATGATTATAACTCAACGTGCGTTATGACTGAGGATAATAATGGGCCATTGCCACAGGCTGACCACCTCTTGAAACTTTGTCATGCAAATGCTCAATTACAGAACATCGTCCTTTTGAACAAAAGGATGTCGCTTCAAGAGCTGGAAAAGCTTGCCGATTGTGAGCATTTCGATGTGATTTTGGCGTTCGATTACATTGATCATAACGCGTATGGTTGGAAGCAAAGAGCCAATGCGATATTACGCATGGGAGACACTATATTTATCCAAGCTCCTTGGTCAGAAGTTTCATCAGAAAACAAAACCAAACGAGCGGTTATTGAGTACATGGCCGAACAATCGGGAAAATTGATATTACAAACTCCTTGTGTCTATGACCCAAAAATTCAAGAACAACTGTTTTGGTTCGAACGCAATAAAAGTGGTTTGCGCTGCAAATGTTTTGGATGGGAGTCTAAAGACTCATATATGGATGTATTTCGTATTAACAGTTCTTATGCAATACTCTGCAATACTCTGGACAGTTTTTGAAATTTTAGCCTAAAAAAACTTGAGCTTCATCAC